>LJHT01000064.1 GCA_001295905.1 beta proteobacterium AAP51
GGCCTTCGCCAGCCGTGCAAGGCCTTCCGGCCTTGCACGCGCGGGCTCAGCCCTCACGCGTGAAATCGCGTTCGGGCCTTCGCCAGCCGTGCAAGGCCTTCCGGCCTTGCACGCGCGGGCTCAGACCCGGTAGTACTCGCGGTACCAGGCTACAAAGCGCGCCACGCCCGTGCGGATGTCGGTGGCCGGTGTGAAGCCCACCCAGTCGCGCAGCGCGTCCACGTCGGCATAGGTGGCGGGCACATCGCCGTCCTGCAGCGGCAGCAGGTTCTTCTGCGCCTTCATGCCCAGCGCGTCTTCGATGCAGCCGATGTAGTCGAGCAGTTGAACCGGGCTGTGGTTGCCGATGTTGAACACGCGGTAGGGCGCGTTGCTGGTGCCGGGGTCGGGCGTGTCGGAGATGAAGCCGGGGTTGGGCTCGGCGCTGCGGTCCATCACGCGGATGACACCTTCGACGATGTCGTCCACGAAGGTGAAGTCGCGCTGCATCTTGCCGTGGTTGAACACGTCGATAGGCCGGCCTTCGAGGATGGCCTTGGTGAAGAGGAAGAGCGCCATGTCGGGCCGGCCCCAGGGCCCGTACACCGTGAAGAAGCGCAGCCCCGTGGTGGGCAGGCCGAAGAGGTGGCTGTAGGTGTGGGCCATCAGCTCGTTGGCCTTCTTGGTGGCCGCGTACATGCTCACCGGGTGGTCGACGCTGTCGTGTTCGCTGAACGGCATCTTGGTGTTGCCGCCGTAGACGCTGCTGCTGCTGGCGTACACCAGATGCTGCACGCCGCTGTGGCGGCAGCCTTCCAGCACGTTCATGAAGCCGACGATGTTGCTGTCGATGTAGGCGTGCGGGTTCTTCAGCGAATAGCGCACGCCGGCCTGTGCGGCCAGGTGGATGACGCGGTCGAAACGCTCCTGCGCGAACAGCGCTTCCATGCCGGGGCGGTCTTCCACGTTCATCTGCACGAAGCGGAAGTTCGGGTGCGAGCTCAGCCGCGCCAGGCGGGCGTGCTTGAGGCTGACTTCGTAGTAGTCGTTCAGGTTGTCCAGGCCCACCACCGTGTCACCGCGCGCCAGCAGGCGCAGCGTGGTGGTCATGCCGATGAAGCCGGCAGCGCCGGTGAGCAGGATTTTCATGGAGGGCCGTGGGGCAGAGCGGGCGGTGTCGCCAACCCGAAATTCTGGCACGCACCCTCGCGCCGCCCGCACCGGCGGCGGCACGTTTGCGGTCTTAACGTGGAAGTGTTCGCTGATCGGGGGCGGGGCCCCGTGGCCGGGCACCCGGGCGCGCCCGTTCGGCGGCTGCAGCGTGCAGCGCCTGCAGCAGTTCATCCACATCGGCCCGGGTGTGCGCGGCCGAGAGCGAGATGCGCAGCCGCGCCGTGCCTGCCGGCACCGTGGGAGGGCGGATGGCCGGCACCCACAGGCCCTGCTCGCGCAGGCGGGCCGCCAGCGCCAGCGCCGCGGCGTTGCTGCCCACCACCAGGGGCTGTATGGGCGTGGCCGAAGGCATCAGCTGCCAGCCGGCTGCCTGCACGGCCACAGGCTCGACCCCATGCAGGGCCGCGCAGGCTTCATCACCCGCCGGCACCAGCCCCGCGCGCAGCTGCGCCACGTGCGCCTGCAGCTGCCGGCGGCGCTGCTCGCCTTCTTCACCCAGCACCACCTGCAGGCTGGCGCGCAGCGCCTCGGCCAGCAGCGGCGGTGCGGCGGTGGCGTAGGTGTAGCTGCGGGTGGTCTGCAGCAGCCATTCCAGCAGCACCTCGGGCCCCGCCACGAACGCACCGGCCACGCCCAGCGCCTTGCCTAGCGTGGCCATGTACAGCACGCGTGGCGAGGCGGCCGCGCCCCCCAGGCCGGCGGCCGCCAGCGCGCCGCGCCCCTGCGGGCCCAGCACGCCGAAGCCGTGGGCGTCATCCAGCAGCAGCAGCGCATCGTGCGCTTCGCACAGCGCCAGCAGGCCCGGGATGTCGGCCACCGTGCCGTCCATGCTGAAGACGGCGTCGCTCAACACCAGCTTGCGACGTGCGGGGCTGGCCGCCAAAAGCTGGGCCAGCTGCGCCAGATCGCCATGCGCATAGCGGTGGATGTCGGCACGCGACAGGCGTGCGCCGTCGATGAGGCAGGCGTGGTTCAGCGCATCGGAGAACACCGCATCGCCCGCGCCCACCAGCGCCGGCACGATGCTGGCGTTGGTGGCGTAGCCGGCATAGAAGTACAGCGCGCGCGGCAGCTGCACGGCGGCGGCCAGCTCGGCTTCCAGCGCGGCGTTGGCAGCACTGTGCCCGCTGACCATGGGCGAGGCCCCAGCGCCTACGCCGTAGGCCTCTACCGCCGCGTGCACGGCGGCCTTCAGCGCGGGGTGCTGGGCCAGGCCCAGGTAGTCGTTGTGGCAGAAGGCCAGCAGCGGCTGGCCGTCCACCAGCAGGCGCGCGCCTTCCAGCGGGCGCACGGTGCGGCGCTGCCGGCGCAGCGTCTGGGCGTCCAGGGCGGCCAGCTTGCCGCCGAACTCTTCGAGCCAGCTGCTCATGCGGGCCTCACCAGGCGGGTGGCAGCTGCAGCGCGATGGCCCGCGGGTCGGGCTGCGCCTGCCAGGGCACGGTGCCCAGCAGTGGCGCGGGCAGGCGCTGGCGCAGCGTGTCGATGTTTTCCTGGCGGCAGGCCATCTCGGGGTCTATGCTGTTGGCCACCCAGCCGGCCAGTTGCAAGCCATCGGCGCGAATCGCCTCGGCCGTGAGCAGCGCGTGGTTCAGGCAGCCCAGGCGCAGGCCCACCACCAGCACCACGGGCGCGGCCAGCGCGCGGGCCAGGTCGGCCAGGGTTTCCTGGTCGTTCAGCGGCACGCGCCAGCCGCCGGCACCTTCCACCAGCACCACGTCGGCATGGGCCTGCAAGGCCTGCTGGGCTGCCACCAGCTCGGCCACGCCCACATGCCGGCCCGCACGTTGTGCGGCCAGGTGGGGCGACAGGGGGTCGGGCAGCGCCACGGGGTTGTCCAGCGCGGGCGGCACGCGCACGGTGGACGCGGCGCGCAGCATCAACGCGTCTTCACTGGCCCAGCCCTCGCCATGCGGCACCAGGCCGGCGGCGACGGGCTTCATGCCCACCACGCGGGCGTGGCGCTGTGCCAGCGCGTGCAGCAAGGCGGCGGTGACCAGGGTCTTGCCGACGCCGGTGTCGGTGCCGGTGACGAAGAAGGTGGGGAAGTTCGGCGAAGCGGGGGCCATCTCAAACCCCGTCCATCACCGCGGGGCCGGCCGGCACGGCGGGCGTGGCTGCGCCCTGCTCTTCTTCGGCCAGCGTGGCCTGCAGCGCCGCAAAGGCACCGCGCGCGAGGTGCTCGCCTTCTTCCTGGTTGATGACATAGGGCGGCATGGCATACACCGTGTGGCCGATGGGCCGCAGCAGCACGCCCTGGGCGAGCGCGTGGCGGGCGTAGCGGCGCGCGAAATCGGGCAGGCTGCTGGGGACGTCCCACGCGAAGATCAGGCCCTGCTGGCGTGCGTGGCGCACGCGCGGGTGCTGCGTCAGCGGCTGGAACTGGGCCGACAGGCGGGCGGCGGTTTGTTGATTGGTGTTCAAGGCGTCGGTGGCGTCGAAAAGGTCCAGCGTGGCCAGCGCGGCGCGGCAGGCCAGCGCGTTGCCGGTGTAGCTGTGGGAATGCAGGAAGCCGCGTGCCACTTCGTCGTCGTAGAAGGCGGCATAGACCTCGTCGGTGCACAGCACCACCGACAGCGGCAGCGTGCCCCCCGTCAGGCCTTTTGAGAGGCAGATGAAATCGGGCCGGATGCCGGCCTGCTGGTGCGCAAACATCGAGCCCGTGCGGCCGAAGCCCACGGCAATCTCATCCGCCACCAGGTGCACCTCGTAGCGGCTGCACAGGGCCCGCGCGCGCTGCAGGTACAGCGGGTGGTGCATGGCCATGCCGGCGGCACATTGCACCAGGGGTTCGACGATGAAGGCGGCGGTCTCGGCGTGGTGTTCGGCCAGCCAGGCCTCCAGCGCCGCAGCGGCGCGCTCGGCCACGGCTTCGGCGCTTTCGCCAGGGGCGGCCTGGCGTGCGTCGGGGCTGGGCACGGTGGCGGCCAGGCGCAGCAGCGGCGCGTAGGCTTCGCGGAAGAGCGCGATGTCGGTGACGGCCAGCGCGCCCACGGTTTCACCGTGGTAGCCGCCGGCCACGCCCACGAAGCGGCACTTGGCCAGTCGGCCGGCATTGCGCCAGTGGTGGGCACTCATCTTCAGCGCGATCTCGGTGGCGCTGGCGCCATCGCTGGCGTAGAAGGCGTGGCCCAGCCCCGTCAGCGCGGCCAGCCGTTCCGATAGCTCCACCACCGGCGCGTGCGTGAAGCCGGCCAGCATGACGTGGTGCAGCTGGCCCAGCTGTTCCACCAACGCCGCGCGCAGCGCCGGGTGGTTGTGGCCGAAGAGGTTCACCCACCAGGAGCTGATGCCGTCGAGCAGGCGCTGGCCTTCGAAATCGTGCAGCCACACCCCTTCGGCCCGCGCGATGGGCCGCAGCGGCTGTGCCGCGCCCCCGGCTTCGCCGGCGGGCGCGTGCAGCTTCATCTGGGTGCAGGGGTGCCACACCGCCGCCAGGCTGCGGCGGCGCCATTCGTCGTTCAGGGGCATGGGCAAGGTCGGTGGAAGGGGCAGGCGCAGAAAGGCCGGAACGGGCGGCCTTGGCCGAGGTGCAGCGGGCTCTTCATGGCAAGCGAATGTTAAGACCGGGCTGCCACGCAGCCTGCTCTGCCCAGAGCGAACGGGGACTTGGCTCGACTTCGTCCATCCTCACTGCACGGCCACCACGCGGCGAGCGCGATTCACCGCCTTGTCAGGGCTGGGGCAAGGGTGCTAGCGTCAATGTGTGATGGACAGCTGCAGCGTGAGCGCATGGACATTTCTGACATGAACGTCAAGCTGATCAATGACATCCTGGAGAAGAAGGAACCCGCCACCGGGCATTTCCTGGAGCTTTGTCCGCAAGACCCGATGATCTACGGGGCCGACGGGCCACAGCGCATCTATCTTGACCTGCTGCTCATCGCACGCGGGGGCGCGCAGTCGAACGACTTGTCCACCATGCCCAAGGCCGACCATCCGTTCATCTCCAACTACTACCTACCTCGACTGGAACGCGCAGGGCAAAGTCACCAAAGGCGGCCTAGAGCGTGAAGTCTCGGGGCTTGGGCCCAAGGGAACGAGCCGCTTCGACCGCGAGATCGAGCGGCGTGACTTCGCCCGACGAGCTCAGGGCAGCAAGATGGCCTTGCCTTCTGTCGAAAAGAACGCACTCAAGACGAATCCGGCCTACACGTCGAAGCTCATCAAGGGCATCAAGAAGGACAACCCCGCCCTGAACCCGGCGCTCGAGACCATTGCCCGTGGCGACTTCGACGACCAGATCAAGAATTTCGGTGTGCGGCGTGCTTGCAAGTTCCTGATCTACGACGCCATCGAGCGCAAGCGCAAGATCGCCTATGTGCTGGATGACCTGAACCTGACCGAAGTCGTGAAGAAACATGCCCGCCTCCTGGACCCGGATTCGAGCACCCGCCGAAAGGTACCCGTGTGCACCTCGGAGATACGCGAAATCTTCAGACGCTGGGACAGGCTGCAGGATCACGTGGTCTTCTACCGCTGGTTCCGCAAGGCACCGGCACCCTGGGACTGCGACTACTTTGATCGCCGCGCCTACTAGAACTGGGCCGGCTACGCCAAGGAACGCGCCACGAAGCTGGCTGCCAACATGCCCAACGGCTTGCACAAGCAGCAGTTGCTGGCAGTGGGCGAAAGACACGACGACGGAGACTTCACGGGCGCCATCGACGCTTTCTTTGCCTGCAAGCCCAGTACGCTGACGCCGCCACCAAGTGCAGCCTGGGACGCCTGAACGGGCAGCCAGCACAGGGGGGAAAGGGCCGCGGGGCAGCCGGGCTGCACGGCACGCGGGTGCAGCGCACGCGCCCGGTCAAATGGACCAGTCGCGCAGCTGCTTGCTGGCCTCGCGGTTGGCCAGCAATTCGGTGCCGTCGCGCATCAGGATCTTCAGCTGGCTTTGCTCGTCGGGCTTCATGCTGTGCACGAAGTCGAGGTTGACGATGGCGTTGCGGTGCACGCGCAGGAAGCGCTGCGGGTCCAGCCTGGCTTCCAGCTCCGCCAGGGCCATGCGGACCAGGTAGCTGGCACCGTTGGCCGTGATCTGGGTGTATTTCAGATCGCTGCGCAGGTGCTCGATGTCGGCCACGGCCACGGGAAAGATGCGTCCGCGGTCGCGAACCAGGATGCGCGTGAGCGGCGCGTCGGCGCTCATCGCCTGCTGGGCCTGCTGCGCCGCCTGCAGGCGGTCTTGCGAAGGGGCGGCCTCCTGCAGGGCGCGGCGCACGGCGGCACCGAAGCGCTCGGGCGTGAAGGGCTTGAGCAGGTAGTCCACCGCATTCAGCTCGAAGGCCGTGACGGCATGCTGATCGTAGGCGGTGGTGAAGATCAGCGGTGGCACCACGTCCAGCTGGCGCACCACCTCCAGGCCGGTGATCTCGGGCATCTGGATGTCCATGAACACGAGCTCGGGCTGCAGCGCCCGGATGAGCTTCAAGGCCTGTGCACCGTCGCTGGCCTCGCCCACGAGCAGCAGCTGCGCATGCTCGGCGATGAAGTCGCGCAAGGTCTCGCGGGCCAGGGGCTCGTCTTCGCAGATCAGCACGCGGGTCGGGTGGCTCATGAGGCGAGCAGGGGCAGGTTGAGGTGGACGGCAAAGCCTTCACCGGGCCGTGAGTGGACATTCAGCTCGGCTTCGGCCCCATAGCGCAGCTGCAGGCGCCGCCACACCGTGCGCAAGCCCAGGCCGCCGCCCTCTGGAACCTCGCCCTGGGCATTCAGGCTGCAGCCCGGGCCATCGTCGCCGACCTCGATGTGCAGACGCCCGGCCTGCGCCTGCACGCGCACGCGAAGGCGCCCGGGGCGGCTGTGGGGGTTGAAGGCGTGCTTGATGCTGTTTTCGACCAGGGGCTGCACCGTCAGCGCGGGCACCGTGCAAGCCAGGGCGGCTTCATCCACCTGCCACTCCAGTTGCAGGCGCTCGCCCAGCCGCATGGCTTCGAGCTGCAGGTACTGTTCGGTGAAGGCCAGTTCGTCGCGCAGCAGCACCTGGTCGCTGCCGCTGCGGCCCGACTCGCGCTCGGTATCCAGGATGTAGCGCAACATGTCGCTGAACATGAACAGCGCCGACTCGGCCCGCTTGGGCTCCTTGCGCACCAGCGCCAGGATGCTGTGCAGGGTGTTGAAGAGGAAGTGCGGATTGAGCTTGTTGCGCAGCGCCGCCAGTTCGGTGCGGGCCAGCAGGGTGCGCGCCTGCTCGGCGGCGGCGGCCTGCTCCATCGCGCGCTCCACGGCGCGCCAGGCGGTGAAGCCGCCGGCCGCCACCGCGTACATCATGCTTCCCCACTGGATCATCCAGATGAACCAGTTGCCACGGGCCTTCTCGGCGGCAGCAAAGCCGTACTGCAGCACCAGCAGCAACCACAGGTTGGCATAGCAGATGACGGCAAAGCACAGCGCCAGCACCAGGTGCACCAGCACCTGGGTCACGGCGCTGAAGGAGCGGCGCTCCATCCAGCCCGTCAGCGGCCACAGCAGCAGCAACAGGCAGAACTGGGCGCCCAGGTTGCGCAGCACGGCAATCACGCCGGTCAGGGGGTCGAAGCTGCGGGTGAGCTGCCCGTCCGTTTCCACCGCGACCATGTGGATGATGAAGATGGGTGCCCAAACCAGCAGGTACAGGCGAAACAGCCGCGGTGGCGGCAAGAGCGCGCTCAGCCAGCGCGGACGGAGCGAACGGGGCGGATGGGCGGCCACGGTGTTCATGGGGCTGATTGTGTTGGGCGCCCCCCGGTCGGCGCGAGCGCTTGCGACGGAGGCACGGCAACAGGGTGTGGATTGAGTCCGGCGGGGGCTCTGGGCGCCAGGCCCTCAGGAAGGCAGGCACCGTCACCGTGGTGGCCGTGGTGGCGCCGGGCGCTCTCTTCAGCAAGACATGCGCCGCCTGTCGATGCACTACGTGGAATCGAGGTGAGCCGGGGGACCGAGGGCGTGACACCTGCGGTGGCCGGCTGGTTCAGCGGCCCTTGGGCACCCGTCCTGACCGGGACTCGGGACCCAGGCACCACTGATCTTCGCAAGGTATGCCATCGCGATCGCCGTCCATCTTGACGCCGGGGCACTGGGCGAGGAAGTACCGGGCCTCGGCGCAAGAACGCATCTGGGTGCAGTAGGTTCTTCCATCGCAACGGAACCCGGTGTCTTGGGCCGGCGCCCGGCTCGGCAACGCAGGCCCGGTGCGCGCGTCAAGCAAGGGCGCGGGCGCGCTGCCCCTGGGTTCGGAGGCTGCCGATGGGCTGGTGGCCGGCGTTCGCTGCTTTCGCTCGGCGTTGAGTTCTTCCAGGGTAGGCCGGCGCGTGGGCTTGTCCACGGGGCACGGGGTGTTCTGGAAGGTCACCCTGCCGTCGATGACGCACTTCACCACCTGGTTGCCGGCCATGGAGGCAGTGCCGACCATCAACAACCCAAGCAACGCCAGACGCTGGAAGAAGACAAGGCAGGTCATGGTGGGGCAGGCGGAAAAGGCCTGGGTGGCGTTGCGAGGCGGGCAGGGGCTGGGCACCGTTGTCACCCATCCCGGCAAAGCCGGCTCGATGGACACCCCTGCGGCCGATGCTACCGCTGCACCTCCGGCGCTTTTGGAAGGAGCCGTTGGGCGCAGAAGAGCCAGAGACTGCATCGCCCTGCCGCCAGCTATGAAGGAGCGGCGATCCCGCAACAGTTGTCTGAAGAAGGCCGAAGCAGCTGGTTCGACTGACCCGCGCTTTGGCAGGAGTTGCTGAGGCAACCCGCTGGGCCCATGCCAAGGCGAGGAGGCAGGCACTTTCCTCGACAAGCAGGTGCTGGACGCTGGCGAGCTGTGAGCGCAGGATCGCGGTGTGGAGGTACAGGGCGGTTGCGCCATCGACCTGGTCAGCGAGATCCCTGGTCGGCACATTGTCCGAGCCGCTGGTCAAGGGGTTACCCGAGCTTCGGCCCTTGGTCCGCTCCCAGAGCGGGCCCGACACCGGTGCAGTCGAGGCGATCGGTAGGACTCATTGGAGTCACTCGACTTGCGACTCCAAAGGCGACACTCGCGTCGATGAACGATGCGCCGCCTCAGACACCCCATCAAGGGGCGATGACATCGAGCGTCGGGAAGTAGGTCTTGAAGCGGCTGGCGTCTCGGGTCAGCAATGGCCAACCCGCGACGGCGGCGTGGGCTCCGATGAAGAAGTCGGGCAGCACCTGCCGCTTGCTGCCGCCGCGCCGGCGGTATAGCGCGTAGGCCCTTGCTGCCAGGAAGAGGGCTGGCCGAGGGATCTCGTGCAATTCAAGGGCCATCGTGAGCACCACGTCGTCGAGGGCTTCGAGCGTCGAGAACGACAGCGACATCTCGGCGTAGACGACCGGGTTGATGGCCAAGGCATGCAGCTTCGACTGGGCGCGCAATTGCGCGATGGACCAGTCGGCCCATTGCGGATCGTTTTGCAGCACGTCCACCAGGACATCGGTATCGACGAGCAGCATCAATCGTCGGCGCGCAGCAACTTCATCAATGCATCAGTCCGCCAGGGCACGTCAGCCCGACCGCGAACCGCATCGAAACGGTCGCGGGTCGGGTTGGGCCCACGTCCGGAGGGTCGCGCCGGGTGGAGCACCACTTCGCCAGCCGCGTTCACCGAGAACTCCACCTGCGTGCCTGGCGCCAACTGCATCGCATCGCGGATACGCTTGGGAATCGTGACCTGTCCCTTGCTGGTCAGCGTCGTCGCCATGGATGCTCTCCTTGAGTATTACCAATCCACTGCATGGTAATACACTCAAGGCTTGGCGGCACCCTCACCGAACTGTTGAACGGCGGCTGTCTCTTTGACCGAGTGTCTCCTGATAGCCGGCCCTGTGAGTTCAGCTGGACATTGCGAGCGGCGGCGATGCGAGCCCGACCTGTCATCGAGCCCACGAACGTCGCAGTCCATCGCGTCGCTGCCGCCCAAGGCCGGCAGCCGACCGGCTCCCCACGACCCTGAGGTGGACTTCACCCCCTCCGACTCGAGGTCGCAAAGCGAAGGTCCGAAACGCGATCTTGATCAGTGACATCGGGCGTTCCTGAGCGCACCACCGCGGTTGGGGATGAGCACTCGACAGCGGGTTATTGACCTACTACGTAAGCCAAGTTACGTTGAACTGTTGACGTCAACTCTGCGCACCGAAATGTCGACGCTGCTGGTCTCCTCGAAAGGTCAGATCGTTTTGCCCGCCGAGTTGCGGCGCCGACTCGGCATGGGTGCAGGAGCCCGGGTCGAAGTGCTCGAAGAATCGGATGGCTTGAGACTGCGTGTCGTGCGTTCCGTGGCGACGGCCGACATCGGCCAGTTGGCGGGCATGGTCAAGGCCCCGACACGCCACGTGCCGCGCCGTCTGACGGAATTCGACCCTGCCGCGCTGCTGAAGCGTCCGCTGCGCGGCAAGCCATGAAGTCACTGGACACCAACGTCCTGGCGCGCTTCTTCGTCGATGACCCCGATGACGCCGAGGCCGCCAAGGAGCGGCCCGCGGCAATCAGGGCGCTCGCAGAGCGGTCTTTCGTGCGGTGACCGTCTTGCTCGAACTGGAGTGGGTCCTGCGCGGGCTTTACGAGCTGACGCCGAAAGACGTTTCCCGCGTACTCCGGGCTTTGGCGGGCATCGAGCACATCACGCTCGAAGACCGTGACGCGGTGCTCACGGCGCTGGACGCCTTCGATAAAGGGCTGGACCTTGCAGATGCTCTGCATCTGGCTCGCAGCGCCCGTGCTGCAGGGTTCTTGACCTTCGATCAACGCCTGGCGAAGCGGGCCAAGGCGCTCAAGCTCACGCCGCCGCTACAGTTGGTGGCCTGAACTGGCCGCAGCCGCAGACTCGAAGTCGCCACACCGGTTCCGGTGCGGCGAAGCGGGCGTTCCGATCGGTACGAGCCAGATTCCCGACAACACCGCCTCCAGGGCCGATGCCAGCGCGCTGGCTTGCGAATCTTGCGCGCGGCTCGGCTCGCCTTGTCGTGGTGGACCTGCAGAGCCTGGTACCGCTCGACAGAGAGGATCACGGTGTCGAGTGGGTCGGCCTTCTCCACGAACACGGGTTCGCACTTGGCTTGGGCGCAGAGACTGCCAAAGCGGTTCTTGGCTTCTGTGGCGGTGACGCGCAGGAGGGTCTCCCCATACTTTGGGTCACTGTCGCGCCATTGATGACCACAGGCGCCAAGCAGTGCGGCATGGGCGTCGGCCCGGTCAGGCCAAGCGGGCATGATGGCGGCCTACACCCAAGGAGTTGGATTCCATGCTCGTCAGCAATCTCGAAACCGCGCCCGGGCACCGCATCAGCGCCCACCTGGGCATCGTGCAGGGCAGCACGGTACGCGCCAAGCACGCGGGCAAGGACATCCTCGCCGGCCTGAAGAACATCGTCGGCGGCGAGCTCAAGGCCTACACCGACCTGATGCAGGAAGCCCGCGCCGAAGCCATGGCGCGCATGACCGCCGAGGCCCAGGCCGTGGGCGCCAATGCGGTGCTGAACGTGCGCTTCGTCACCACCAGCATCACGGCCGGCGCCGCCGAGATCCTGGCCTACGGCTCGGCCGTGACCATCGAGCCCGTGTGAAGGCGGCCGCGCGATGAATGCGACCTTCTGGCTCGAGACCCTGAACCTGTGGATCCTGCTGGCCTTGCTGCTGCTGGGCTACGGCGTCGGCCGCTGGCAGGAGCGGCGCCATTACCGCGACATCCGTGTGCGCGAGCAGGCACTGAAGCAGGTGCTGGCGCTGAGCACGCGCTACGTGCCCGAGGGCGTGACCGCGACCGGCGCGCAGCTGGTCAGCGGCAGCGTGGTGATCTCGTCGGACTACTTCAAGACTTTCGTGGCCGGCTTCCGTGCCTTCTTCGGCGGCCGCTTCCGCGGCTACGAGACCCTGCTGGAGCGCGCGCGGCGCGAGGCCTTGCTGCGCCTCAAGCAGCAGGCACGCGACAGCGGCAGCAGCCTCGTCATCGGCGTCCGCTTCGAGAGCACCACCATCGCCGGTTCGTCCACGCCGTCCGTGGAAATCATGGCCTTCGGTACGGCGCTCCACACGGGGTCATGAGCCCGCCGCGACTGGAGAACCGGCTGCCGCCGGAAGACCTGCTGGAGCGCGACGAACACCCGCTGCGCGAGCTGGCCTGGCTGCTGGCGGCCAGCCTGGCGGCCCTGCTGGCCCTGGTGGTGGCCACGGGCTTCGTGGCGCGCTGGGCCGC
The DNA here is from genome assembly GCA_001295905.1 of beta proteobacterium AAP51. Taxonomy (GTDB): domain Bacteria; phylum Pseudomonadota; class Gammaproteobacteria; order Burkholderiales; family Burkholderiaceae_C; genus Rubrivivax. Next base: position 12,332 of record LJHT01000064.1, read on the forward strand.
GCCCCAGCTGCCTTTCGAATACGAACTGGCCCTGGCCGAGCGCCTGTTCGACGACGGCGCTGCAGCGCCCGAGACGGACGCGGCAGCGCAGGAGCGCCAGGCCGCGCTGCAGGCCCTGGCCGACCGCGTGGCCGCAGCCATGGAACTGCCGCCCGGCATGCGCGTGGTGGTGACCGACCCGCCTTCGGAACTGGTGAACGCCTACGCCACTATCGGCGGCCGGATCCGGGTGTTCCATGGGCTGCTGCGCAGGCTGGACAGCGAAGAGGCGCTGGCCGCGCTGCTGGCGCACGAGATCGCGCACGTGAAGCACCGCCACGTGGCAGCCGGCATGGGCCATGCGCTGGCGGTCTCGCTGCTGCTGACGGTGGTGTCGCCGGAAGGTGGCGCGCAAGCGGCGCAGGCGGTGCTGGGAGGCGCCACGCAGGTGGCGCTGCTGGGTTATTCACGCGAGGCGGAACGCCAGGCCGATGCCGATGCGCTGGCCGCCAGCCTGACGCTGTATGGCCACGGCGGCGGCCTCGCGGCGCTGTTTGCGGCCCTGCCCCAGGCTGAAACGGACTCCGGCGCCTCATGGCTGCGCAGCCACCCCGAACAGGCGGAAAGGTTGGCCTTGCTCGAAGCGGCCGCAGCTGCGCGCGGCGCGCGCCTGGCGGGGCCCCGCACACCGCTGCCCGCAGCCCTGCGCGCGCTGCCGCCGGCTGCCACGGCACCACCGGGCGCGGTTCGCTGAATCGAACTTGCCGCGAACCGTTCACACGTGACGTGCCGCCAACGACGCCCTGATCTGGTCGCAGCCATCAGAATGTAGTAACGTACATACAATTTGATGGATCAGGTCAGGAGTCCGTCTGTGCCTGTCACCACCCTTTCCAGCCGAGAGTTCAACCAAGACGCCAGCGGGGCCAAGCGGGCTGCCAGCAAGGGCCCGGTCATCATCACGGATCGCGGGCGCCCGGCGCATGTGCTGCTTACCATCGAGGCCTACCAGAAGCTCACTCAGAGGACAGCCAGCATCGCCGAACAGTTGGCCATGCCCGGCGTCGCTGATGTCGCGTTCGACCCCCCGCGTGTGGGTCGCATGGCCCGGCCTGCCGATCTGCGCTGATGTTTGTCCTCGACACCAACGTTGTCTCTGAACTGCGCAAGGTCAAGGCGGGCAAGGCTGACCGGAACGTGACGATGTGGGCCTCCAGCGTGCCCGCCGAAACGCTCTATGTTTCGGTCATCACCATCCTTGAACTGGAAACCGGGGTGCTGCTGGTGCAACGTCGCGACCCTGCACAGGGCGCATTGCTCAGGGCATGGCTGGATCGGCATGTGCTGCCCGCGTTCGCGGACCGGGTTCTGCCAGTGGATACTGCTGTGGCGCAGCGATGTGCGGGCCTTCATGTGCCCGACCCGAGATCAGATCGTGATGCCCTGATCGCCGCCACTGCGATGGTTCACAGCATGACCGTGGTCACCCGCAACGTGGATGACTTTGCCGCCACGGGGGCGCCATTGCTGAACCCGTGGGACACGGTCGTGCAGCCAGGCGGACGCGGAAAACGCTGATGGCCGAAGTGGGTGAATCGCTCTGGACCGGGTGGTGATGACCGTTCGGGTCGCACGCGTGAAAGCCACCGTTTCAGCGCCGTTCGGTCACCGGGCCTGGTTGATGGCGGCCAGCTGTTCGCGCAGGATGCGCTCGGCATCTTCCGGTGGCAGGTCAATGCCGCCGAGCAGCGGGCGCACTTCGATGGAGCAGGGCTGCCCGGGGAAAGGCGAAGGAAAGCGCTGCGCCCAAGCCAGGGCCTCGTCGTGGGAGCCGACCTCGATCAAGGTGTAGCCAGCGATCAAACCCTCGACGTCCGCAAAGGGGCCCTTCGAGAGCTGTGTCTGGCCCGCAGCGTCGTAGTGCACCCGAAAGCCCTGGCTGCTGGGCTGCAAGCCCGCCCCGTCCAGCAAGACACCGGCTTTGGCCATCTCGTCGTGGAAGGCCATCATGCGCTGCACCAGGGTCGGGTCATCGGGGAAGACGCCGGCCTCGCTCATGGCGGTGGCGCGAACTTGGATCATGTAGCGCGGCATGGATGGCTCCTGTGACAGTGATGTTGCATGGCCTGGGCAGTGGCCCCCGAACCGCATGACGCCCGCCCTTCGGGGCTTATACAACCTCATCCTTCGACGCGGCCCTTGATGGCACGTATCCTCATCGCTACGCGTACCGACCGCATGCGTTCATAGAAGCCGCCGATGACCGCCCCGCCTCCTCCAGCGCAGCCCGCAGGTGCGGCCCCGTCATTGGACGGCCCGCCGGCGCAGGCCCTGTACCGCGCCCTCTTCGAGCACGCGCCGATGGAGGTGCACTTCTGGTCGCTGGTGCGGGACGCCGCCGGCGACATCCTGACGTGGCGGCTGGTGGACGCGAACGCGGCGGCGCTGGCCGCATGGGGCCGCCGACTCGACGAGATCGCGGGCAGAACACCCGAGGAGATCTTCCCCGGCGCCGATGTGCATCGCACCTTCCTGCCCGTGGTGCAGCACATCATGGCGACCGGCCAGCCGCATCGGTGGGACGCCGCCTTCCCGGGCTTCGCACCGACGCTGCGCATGGTCAGCATCCCTGTGGGCGATGGTTTCGTCTGCACCGGGTTCGACATCACGCAAGAGCGCAAGCGGCAGCAGGAACTCGAAGATGCGCTGCGCAGCCTCGACCAGGCCACCCAGGCCGGCGGGGTGGGCCTCTGGGACTGGAGCCTGGCCACGAACGAGGTGCGTTTCTCCGATGGGTGGAAGCGCCAGCTCGGCTTTGAACCCGACGAAATCGCCCACCGGTTCGACGAGTGGCGTTCGCGGGTCCACCCCGACGATCTGGCCTCGACGCTGGCCGCTGCCGAGGCCACCTTGGCCGACCCGCATCGGCCCTATGACGTGACACTGAGGCTGCGCCACAAGGACGGCAGCTACCGCTGGTTCCTCGGGCAGGCTTCCGTGCAGCTGGGGCCCGACGGGCAACCGCAGCGCATGGTGGGCTCGCAGATCGACATCACCGAACGCCGCCGCCTGGAAGAGAAGGTGTTCGAGGCCCAGAAGCTCGAGTCCGTCGGCACGCTGGCAGCCGGCATTGCACACGACTTCAACAACCTGCTCATGGCCATCAGCGGCAACCTTTCGCTGCTGCGCACTGCGCCGCCGGGGGCCGCGTCCTCCGCCACCCTGATGAAGTCGCTCGAAGACGGCGTGGGGAGGGCCTCGGCCCTGACCAAGCAGTTGCTCACCTATGCCACGGGCGGCGCGCCGGTGCGAGAAGCCGTTTCGATCGGCGAGCTGCTGGTCGATACGGTGACGTTCGTGGCCCGGGGCTCGAAGGCGCAATGCACTTTCGACATCGAGCACGATCTGGCCGCCGTCAACGCAGACCTCGGACAGCTCAGCCAGGTCTTCTCCAATCTCGTGATCAACGCGGTGCAGGCCATGCCCCAGGGTGGCACGGTGCGCATCAGCGCCCGCAACCTGCAGCTCGCGCCGGCAACGGTGCCGGGCATGCCCAGCGGCCCGTGCGTGCGCATCACCGTGGCCGACGACGGCGACGGCATCGCGCCCGAGACCTTGGGCCGCATCTTCGACCCCTTCTTCACCACCAAGCCGGCCGGCACTGGCCTCGGGCTGTCGACCTGCCGCTCCATCGTGGCGCGGCATGGCGGCAGCATCCACGTGCGCTCCACGCCAGGCATCGGCAGCGAATTCACCATCGACCTGCCGGCGGCCGAAGCGCAGCCCCGGCCGGGCGCCAGGCCGCAGGCCGCGCCGGGCCGGGGCAGGCACCGGGGCCGGGTGCTCGTCATGGACGATGACGCCACCATCTGCGCGGTGCTGGTCCAGATGCTGGAGCGGCTGGGGTTCGAAACCGACGCCTGCCCCCACGGCGACGAAGCGCAGGCGCTGCACCGTCGGTCCTTGCAGGCCGGCACCCCCTATGCCGCGCTCATCCTCGACCTCACGATCCCGGGGCACGCGGGCGGCGCCCAGGTGCTGACCCAGCTGCGCGCGCTGGACCCCGGCGTGCCGGCCATCGCGGCCAGCGGCTATGCCGACGACGATGTGCTGGCCCGTCCCGGCGCCTACGGCTTCCAAGGGCGCCTGCACAAGCCCTACGACCTGCAGTCGCTGGCGCTGGAGCTGAACCGGGTGCTTGAAGGCCCAAGGTCCGGCGGAGCTTGATGGCGGGCAGCCTCCAGGCAGGCGCTCTACCGGGGCGGCCTTTCAGCGAGTTCGGGCCCGCCGTTGCCTTAGCGGTGCCGTGATGGTGCCGGCCCGTTCGTCGCGCCCGGCGGCTTGGCTTGAATCGCCGGGACGCGGCGCCACGCTCATCGCCGCCGAGCCCGCTCCGCAGCCTCATCCTGCGAGCGCTGCCGGATGTAGTCGCGCATCTCCATGCGCTCCCGCAGGCCCGATGCGTTGCCCCCTGCCGAGCTGTCGCGCACCGACACCGTCTCCAGCGCGATGTGCACCACCGGCGGCTGGCCTTCGGCAAAGGGATAGGTCTGCAGGCCGTCCCGGGTCCAGCGGAAGTCGCGAGTCACAGTCTTGGAAACCTTCTCCAAGGACGCCCGCGCGTTCGGTCGGTAATCCACCTCTTCCAGGTAGCTGCAGCGCTGCCAGATTTCCACCGTCTTGCAGCGCAGGTCGCTGACACGGAAGGTCAGGCGGCTGTTGACGATCTGCTGGCCGGCGTGGTGGATGATGGTGGCGTAGGTGTCCGGCCCGTCTTGGCGCACCGATTCACGCAGGTCGCGGTTGCGGCTGACCTGCGATTCCGTCAGGCTGGCCGACACCCCCGTGATCACGGCCACCACGTCGGCAGCGGTCGGTGCCTCGTTGCGGCGCGCCTTGTCCAGGAAAAACTGCCCCCGGGCTTCCCGGGCCGCCTGCGCGGCCTTGCGATCGGCTTCGATGGCATCGAACTGCGCCTGCGCAGCCAGCCGGCGTGTCGAATCGTCAACGATGCTGGCCGTCAGCGCGGCTGCGAAGTTCGGCGAGGCGATCGGCGCCAAGGCCTCAGCCAGCGTCGCCGGGCATTGCTCGCGCTCTTCGTCGATCAGAGGCATCGTGTAACGAGCACCACCTGCGCCCCAATGTCGAGCCTCATGCGCGAGCAGTTTCACGGTGTGGGGCGTCATGGTCTTGCGCTGGCCCGGGGCCCAGTACCTGACATCCACCGGCCACGATTCGTCGAGCGCGCGCTGCCCCGCTGCAGCGGCCACAGGGCCGCGGCGGTACTCGCACACGCGGTGCACCATCTGGATGACGCTCCAGCCTATTGGAACGTCGCCATGCCGGCGCTGGATGTCGGCGTCCATCTTGTTGTCGGACAACTGACGGGTCTGCGTTGTGCTGCCCGTCAGCACGTAGCGGCTCAGGGTGCCCCAGGGTGCACGGGCGGCGGCGCTGGGCCGTCCGTCAGCCTGCAGGTAGTCTGGCAAGCGCCGAAAGCCCTCGGCCAGCGCCTCGTCCTCGATCTGGTAGCGCTGCGGGCCCTGAAACGGTTGATCCGCCTGCTGCAGGAGCTGGCGACGTTCGGCCATGGCGGCCTGTTTCGCCCGCTCCAACGCTGCCCCACCAAGCGGGCCCGCAGCGGGGTTCGCAGTGCCAGCGGGTACGGTGAGGCAGCCTTGGAGCCACCACACGGTCAAGAGTGCCGGCGCCCACGCCGCAGCGCGCGGCCATGCACGGCAGGCAAGCCAGGAACGGGCGGCGTCGCCTCGGCGACGGACCGGAGTGCAGGTCATCGGGGGCCTCTTGCGCTTCGCATGGGCACCGCGGCGGCACCCCGCAGGGTTCAACGTGTCAGCAGAACACATCCAGCCTGGCGACGGCTACTGGAAGCCTTCGAACCTCAGGGCGACGGACACCGCACGCGCCGCGCCAGGGAACAGCAGATCGGCGCTGTACGCCTGCCCTGCGTCTCGCCAATAGCGGCGGTCTGCCGCGTTGTGCACTGCGAGATCGACGGTGATGCGCGGGCCTGCAGAAGGCGTGCGCCAGGTCAGACCCAGGTCGGCCACAGCGTAGCCGCCCACCCGGACCGACCCATCTGCGGTCGCAGGCTTGGACGAACGCGCCGTGAGCGCAGCGCTGTAGCTCAGGCCGGACACGGCTTGCAGGCGCTGTTCCCAGCGGAAGTACAGGGCTGCCTTGGGAATGTTCTGCAACGGTCTGCCGTCCCAGCCGACCAACGCCGAGCCCCTGCCCCGGGCATCGATGTACGAAAAGCGTCCTTCCAGCCTGGCGTGCGGCTCCAGGGTCCAATCGATGCCCCCTTCGACGCCGGCATGTCGCTGCCGACCGCGCTGCACCCAGGCGCCCCGGCCGGCCCATGAACTGCCCTGCGGTTCGACGAACTCCCAGGGCCTTTCGGTCTGGAACGCCGTCAGGCTGTAGTGGAAGGTCTCGCCGACACGGCCCCTGCCTCCCAGTTCGACCTGCCGCGTCACCCGCGGCGACAAAACCGCTCCCGCGTTCGAGGCCGTGGCAGGCGCCTCGGAGCCGAACGCGAGCCCGCGGGCCACGCTGGCGAACCAGGTGAGCGAGGGTCCCTGCTGCCAGCTCAGCGTCCAGCGCGGCAGCAGGCGCCGCGCATCCGGCTGATCGCCCGGCGCATCGATCGCCGTCCAGCGCAAGCCCAGCACCGACCTCCAGGCGCCGAAGGTCGCCGCATGCCCCAGGTTCAGCGTCGATTGCTCGCTGTCGGCGGGGGGGCGGTCGACCCCTGCAGCGACGGGCTGCGGCAGCACCACCTCGGGTCGGTAGATGTTTCCCGACAAAGCCAGGCCCGCGTCGTCGAAGATGGTCGCGTTGTAGACGTCGCGCTGAACCACCTGGCGGTCGATGCGTTCGACGCCGGCGTGCCACTCCTGCGGGGCGCCTAGTTGCTGGTGGGCGACGGCGGCTGGCGGCTTCGGGGCTGATACGCAGCACCGCGGACTGCGGGCTGCGGCACGCTGAAGCAAAGACAGCACCTGGCGGCATGCCGCTCAGCCGCCTCTGCGCATCGCACCGATCAGCGCACACCGCACTCCCGGCCCCAGAGGCGTTGCGCGAGCTCAGGGCGGTCGATGAACGGGTTGCGGTTGCCCTGGAAGCGCACCACCGCCGCATGGCGGTCACGCTCCTGCTGCGTGACCGGGAAAGTCTGGTGCCATTGAAGCAGCACGCAAAGACTGCCCAGGTTGGGTTCGCCGTCACGCGTGCTGCGGCGGACGAGTTCCAGGTTCGGTGTCTTGTCGCGAACCGCGTCGCCTTCGTACCGCACGGCCACGTACATCAGCATGCGAGCGACTTGCCCCTTGGCGGCGTCACTCGGCTCCCAGGTTCCCGCTGCGCCCGCAGCCCTGCGCGAGGCGCACTCGGGGTGCAGGCGCCCACCTACATCCAGGTCGAAGTTGCCGCGCAGGGAGTTGCAGCGAACGAGTTCGGCAGCGATGTGATGCGCGTCGGTGTGAGCCCACTGCTCGCGGCGGGGAAACGCCTTCGACTTGGGCCAGACGTGTTCACGGTTCCACGTCTGCTCGCAGCTCGCCGGCGCCTTGCCTTCGGTGCATGGCGCCGGAATCGCGGCGCGGCTGTAGAGGCCGATCACGTGACCCGGGCGAGATGGATGCCGGTCGGCTTCCTTGAGCACATCCCAGAGTTCCCGGTAGCTCAGCGGTCGATGGCCACGCGCTGCGATAGCCGAAACCGCGCACTTGAATTCCGCACCTTCAAGGCCTTTCAGCGAGGCATAGGGGTCTGCGGCAGCGGGGGCGGTGAAGCCGAGGGCAACGAAAGCAGCGAAGGCGAAGCGGAGCAACATGGCTGAAGCGGCGGGCAGGAAGCGCAACGCAGCATCTTCGCCGAATCGGGAAGCCGGGCAGGCGATGGGGCCCCCGCGGAAGCCAGCACCCGGACCATGCCGGCGATTCGCCCCGCACGCCGCCACCGCCTGAAAGGCGCATATCACCGCCACCTCTAGACTGCGGCCCATGCCCGCGCTGGATGCACACCCCCTGACCGAGGCGATCGCCTTCGCCGAAGCCCACGAGACACCCTGGACGCGCGATCCGCTCCGCGAGCCCCAGCGCTTCGGCGTGCACCATGACGACCCGCCGCCCTGGAACCGCCTGCGCGGCCCCGTGCACGAGCGCGGACCCTGCAGCGGTGTGGTCTGGCGACACGGTGTCGAGATCGCCCACTGGGGCCAGCCCGGCCGGTCCGACCAGACGTTCAGCGTGGCGAAGACTTGTCTGGCCCTGCTGGCCGGCGTGGCCGAGGCGCGTGGACTGCTGCCCGACGTGGACCGACCGGTGGCCTCGCAGCTGCCCGGCATCGGCTTCGACACGCCCCACAACACGCCCATCACCTGGCGTCAGCTGCTAGAACAGACCAGCGAGTGGGAAGGCAGCTGCTTCGGGCTGCCCGAGCAGGTGGACCGCTGGCGCAAGGTGGCCCACGACCCCAACCCCGCCGGCGGCCCCAAAGGTGGAAGCCGCCCGCTGCAGGCGCCGGGCAGCTACTGGGAATACAACGACGTGCGCATCAACCAGCTCTCGCTGGCCTTGCTGCACCTCTTTTGCCAGCCGCTGCAGCAGGTGATGCAGGAGGCGCTGCTGCAGCCACTGGGCGCGCAGGACAGCTTTCGCTGGGAAGGCTACGACGATGCCTGGGTCCTGCTGGACGGCCAGCGTCTGCCCTCGGTGCCCGGCGGCACGCACTGGGGTGGCGGCGTCACAGTCAGTGCCCGCGACCTGGCCCGGCTGGGGCAATTGCTGCTGGATGACGGCCTGCACCAGGGCCGAGCGCTGCTGCCTGCGGGGTGGGTGCGCCGCATGGGGCAGCCCGTCGCGATAGCGCCGTTCTACGGCTGGCTGGTGTGGCTCAATCCCGAGGGCCGGCTGTTCCAGGGCGCCTCTGCGGGCGCCATGTTCATGCAGGGCGCTGGCGGCCACATGGTCTGGGTCGAGCCCGAACTGCAGGCCGTCGTGGTGACACGCTGGCTGGACCCTGCGCACCAGGCCCGCTTCATCGCCATGACGGCGCGCGCCCTGCGCGACCACTGAGCCTGCGCGGGCTCGGCGGGGTCGGACGCAAAGTTCAGGGTTGCCCCGGGGATCCTGGGTTCCAGCGGCCGCTGTCCCTAGCATTTCCAGGCACCTGACCGCTGCACGTTCCGAGATGCCACGAACCCCCAAGACCTGGCGCCAGAAGATGGCCGCCAAACCACCCCACACCGTCACGCTCGACAAGGACTTCGCCGGTGTGCCGGCCGGCGCCCGGCTGCTGATCTCTTGCCCGCAGGAGATCGAGGACTTCCTGCGCACGCACACCCAGCCGGGCGACACCCTGGCCCTCCAGGAACTGCGGCGGCGCCTGGCACGCGTGCACGGCGCCGACGCGGCCTGCCCGGTCTCGACCTCGATCTTCCTGCGCACCGTCAGCGAGGCGGCCTGGGACGACATCGAGCAGGGGGCCTCGGCCAGCAAGGTCGCGCCCTTCTGGCGCGTGGTGGAGCCCGGTTCGCCGCTGGCGCGGAAGCTGCGATGCGGCAGCGATTGGATCGTGCACCAGAGGGCGGCGGAAGCCGGAAGTCCGTTCGAGGAGACAGGGACGGCCGAGCCCCAGCCTGCAGCGGCGGCGCGCAGCGTGCGAAAGGGCCGGCCGAGGGCCTGACCGCGCCATGCCACCGGCGCGGTGGCGCTGGGTAGTCCTGAGATCGCTGGCCGCCCCAGGCAGGCCCGCGGCTGAAGCGCCCCTGCGGCAAGGCACGCCCGCCAGCGCGGTCACGGCTCGGTCACGCCGCGTGGCCGAAGCTCCGTTATCGGCACTGTGGCAACACCGGGGCCCGGCACGGATGCCGGCCCGCCACAGGCCCTTGATGGAGCAAGGAGCCCATGCGAACCGCCCTCACCCTGAACGGCCATCGCCACGCGGTCGAAGCCGACCCGGCCACACCCCTGCTGTGGGTGCTGCGCGACGAGCTGCAGCTCACCGGCACCAAGTACGGCTGTGGCGCCGGCTTCTGCGGTGCCTGCACCGTGCACCTGGACGGCGTGGCCGTACGCAGCTGCGTCTTGCCGCTGCAGGCCACCCGCGGGCGGGCCATCACCACCATCGAGGCGCTGAAGCAAGACCGCGTCGGCCGGGCGCTGCAGGCCGCCTGGCTGGCCCACCAGGTGCCTCAATGCGGCTATTGCCAGGGCGGCTTCCTGATGGCCGCCACCGACCTGCTGAAGCGCCATCGGCAGCCGACGCCAGCGCAGGTGGATGCCGCGCTGACGAACCTGTGCCGCTGCGGCAGCACGCCCCGCATGCGGGCGGCCATCGCCGATGCCGCGCTGCGATTGAACGCGCAGCCCGCGCGCCAGGAGGCCCCGTGAACGGCCGTGTCGACGCTGGAAGCCACCAGACAGCGGGGCCGAGCCGCCGTGCCGTGCTGCGGGCCGGTGGCGCTGCCAGCGCTGCGCTGGCGCTGGGCTGGTGCCCGGCGGCCCTGGCCGCGCCCGGGCGTCCCGCCGCCCTGGCAGGGCGCGTGCTGAACGCGGCGGAAGCTGCTGCCGCTGGCCAGGCGCTGACCGCCTGGGTGCGCATCGCGCAAGACGGGCGGGTCACGCTCACCGTGCACCGCGCCGAGATGGGCCAGGGCGCCTACGACGTGGTGGCACAGATGCTGTCCGAGGAACTGGAAGTGGACCCCGACGCGGTGGACGTGATGGTGGCCCTGGGCGATGGCGCGCGCTACGGCAACCAGGTGACCGGCGGCAGCAGCACCGTGCGCCAGGGGCTGGACGGCCTGCTGCGCACGGGCGCTGCCGCACGCCAGCTGCTGCTGCGCGCAGCAGCCGCGCGCTGGGCGGTCCCGCTGTCGCAATGCCAGGCGCGGCTGGGCGTGGTGCACCACAGGGCATCGGGGCGCCGCGCGCACTACGGCCAGCTGGTGGCTGCGGCCAGCCAGCTCACGCCCGAGCCGCTTCCCGCGCTCAAGCCCCGGTCGCATTGGCAGGTCCTGGGCCGCCCGCGCCTGCGCCGCGACCTGCCCGCCAAGGTGGACGGCACGGCCGTCTACGGCATCGACGTCCGGCGCCCCGGGCAGTGCTTCGCGGTGGTGGCCCGTTGCCCGCGCTTCGAGGGCCGGCTGCTCGGCTTCGATGCCAGCGCCGCGATGGCCGTGCCCGGTGTGCTGCACGTGCTGAAGGTCGGACGCGACGTCTTCGGCCACCGCCGCGAAGGCGTGGCGGTGGTGGCGCGCAGCACCTGGGCGGCGCTGCAGGGGCGCGAGGCCCTGCTGGCGCAGAACGGCGTGCAGTGGGACGACGCAGGGCTGGACAGCCTGGACGGCGTTGCCATCGAGGCCGCGCAGACCGAAGCGCTGCAGCAGCCCGGCACGCACTTCTGGAGCAAGGGCAACCCCGATCGCGCGCGCGCCGCGGCGGACGTCACCGTGGATGCGACCTACCGCACCCCTTACCAGGCCCACGCCTGCCTGGAGCCGCTGAACTGCACCGCCCTCTTCGACCCGGCCGACGGCGGCACGCTGCAGGTGTGGGGCCCGATCCAGGGCCCGGACTGGATGCAGTCGCACCTGAGCCAGGCCTTCGCCCTGCCACGCGACCGTGTGCAGGTGCAAATGACGCTGCTGGGCGGCGCCTTCGGCCGCAAGGCCTTCACCGACTACGTGCACGAAGCGGCAGCACTGGCACGCGCCCTGCCCGGTGAGCCGGTGCAGGTGCTGTGGACGCGCGACGACGACCTGACGCTCGGCCCTTTCCGGCCCGGCATGGCCTACCGCGCACGCGGCGCAGTTCGCGGCCACGGCGACGCGGCACGGCTGGCCGTACTGGACGTGCTGGCAGCGGGCCAGAACATCGACCTGCAGAGCCCGGCCGCGGACCGCAGCCCCGGGGGTGGTGCCGATGGCGGCCGCTACCAGCACAACCTGGAAGAAGGCCTGCCCGAGGCCTACAAGCGCAGCGTGCCGCACCTGCGCCTGGCCGATGTGGCCCTGCACCTGCCCGTGCCGGTGATGTGGTGGCGCGCGGTGTATGCGTCGACCAATGCTTTCGCTTTCGAGTGCCTGATCGACGAGTTGGCGCAGGCCGCCCAGACCGACCCCGTGGCCTTGCGCCGCCACGCCTTGTGGGACGCGCGCGGCCAGCGCCTGCTGGAACGGCTGGCGGCCGTCAGCGGCTGGGCCACGCGCAAGCCCGGCCAGGGCTGGGGCGTGGCCTTGACCTGGTGCTTCGAGAGCTGGGTCGGCCAGGTCGTGAAGGTGGGGCCGCAGCCGGGCGGCGGTGGGGGCATCAGGGTCGAGCGTGTCTGGGCCGTCATCGACTGCGGCCTGGCGGCCAGCCCCGACGGCGTCAAGGCGCAGGTCGAGGGCAGCATCGTCATGGCACTGGGCGCTGCGGTCCACCACGCCGTGCACTTCGAGCGCGGGCGTGCCGTGGCGCGCAACTTCGACGCCTACCCCCTGCCGGGGCTGGCCGACCTGCCGGCCATCGAGGTGCACCTGCTCACCGACGACAGCAGCCCGCCCGGCGGTGCGGGCGAACCGGCATTGCCGGGCTTCGCGCCCGCGCTGGCCAACGCCATCTTCGACCTGACCTGGGAGCGCTTACGCCGGCTGCCCATCGACCTGACCGCGCTGCGGGCTCGCTCTGCCACTGCCGAATGACCGAAATCTCCCGGAAGCAACCCATGAAACCCATCCAGAAATCCGCACGTGTGGCCGCAGCCTGTGCACTCGGCGCCATCGCCTTGGCGTCCTCACCCGCCTTCGCCGGCGCAGCCGCATCGCCCCCGACGGCTGCGCCGACCACCAGTGCTGCAGCCGCCTGCTGGCCACCGTTGCCTCCCGGCTGGGAAGGCGTGCTGCTGGTGGGGCACCTGCGCGACACCGACGTCTTGCAACGCGCCGACGGCCCGTCCAGCGGCGCGCCGCTGACGACGGACACGCGGCTGAACATCGCCTCGCTGGGCAAGATGTTCACCGCGGTGGCTGTCGGACAACTCGTCGATGCCGGCCGCGTGCGCTTCGACGACCCCGTCGGCAGGCATCTGCCCGAGCTACCGGCCGAGTTCCGTGCCTTGACGGTGGCGCAACTCCTGACGCACACCGCAGGGCTGGGCAGCTATCTCGAAGAACACGCCCTGGAGCGCGTCGAGGCACTGCCCACGGCGCGCTCGCTGCTACCCCTGTTGACCGCGCAGGCGCCGCGCGACATCGGCCAGTGGCGCTACTCGAACACCGGCTTCGCGATGGCCGCCGCCATCGTCGAGACGGTCTCGGGGCTGGACTACGAGCGCTATGTGCGCGAACGCATCTTCGCCCCCGCCGGGATGACGAGCACGGGCTTTGCGCCCGCGCCGGGCGACGCGCTGCCCACGGTCGTCACCGCCGACGGCAAGGTGCGGCACCCCGCCATCGGGCGCATGCGCGGGGGCCCGGCGGGCGGCGCCTTCGCCACCGCGGCAGACCTGCACCGGTTTGCCCGCGCACTGCTCGACGGCACCTTGCTGCTTCCGGCCACGGCCACGCAGATGACGAGCCTGCAGCACGAGATGGGGCCCCGCCGTGCCGATGGCCTGCCCCGCGGGTGGGGCTACGGCTTCGGTGTCGCTGGCCATGGCAGCGGCCGGATGTTCGGGCACGTGGGCGGCGTCCCGGGCGCGACGGCCGCGCTGCGCATCCGCGCGGCCGACGGCCGCGTCGTGGTGGCGCTGGCGCCGCAGGACCGCGTCACGGCGCCTGCCTCGGCCCTGCTCGAGGTCCAGCCCGCCAGCTGCAAGGCACCCTGAGGGCGGGCCGCTGGCGCCCGATGAAACGCCGTACGCTGGCCGGCTGCACACCGCCGCCGCTGCGATGCCCATAACGCCTTTCCGACACAACCCGCGCTCACCATGCCCAACGCCGACACGACCCCACCGAGCCGCCCGCAAGTCGAGGTGTTCATCGCGACCTCGCTCGACGGTTTCATCGCACGCCCTGACGGCAGCCTGGACTGGCTGATGCAGGCGCAGGCCACCGCACCCGCTGGCGAGGACTTCGGCTATGCCGAATTCATGGCCGGCGTCGATGCGCTGGTGATGGGCCGCAAGACCTTCGAGACCGTGCTGGGCTTCGACCCCTGGCCCTACGGCGAGTTGCCGGTGTGGGTGATGTCGCGCCAGCAGCGCCTGGCGATTCCCGAAACCCTGAGGCCACATGTACAGCACGGCGGCACCGAGGTGGCGGCGCTGCTTCGGCAGCTGGCGCAACAAGGCGTTCGGCGCCTGTACCTGGATGGTGGCGAACTGATCCAGTCCTTCCTGTTCGAGGACCTGGTCGACCGCATCACCGTGACCACGGTGCCGCTGCTGCTGGGCCAGGGCCGCCGCTTGTGGGGCCCGCTGCCGGCCGACCGGGCCTGGACGCTGCAGGCGTCACGGCACTGGCCCTGCGGCCTGGTGCAAAGCTGCTATGCCCGCCTGAGAAACGCCAGTCCACAGTGAGGCAGGCTGCGCAAGGCGGGCTGGCCTGCGGGCTTCAGGTGCGCACCAGGGTGACATCGGTGCACGCCTCGCCGGCGAACACGACCTCCGCGCGCGCCACCTCTGCAAAACCCAGGCGCGCCAGCAGCCGCAGGCTGGCCGCGTTGCGGCTGTCGCTCATGGCGCGCAGGCCTTGGCAGCCGGGCTGGCCCAGCAGGCGGTCGCACAGCGGCTGCAGTGCCGCCTTCGCCCAGCCGCGGCCCTGCGCTTCGCGCGCCAGCGTGAAACCCAGCTGCACCTGGCCCGGCGCCTCGTGCAGCAGGCCGATGTCGCCCACCAACCGGTCGTCCTTGGCGCGCGCGATGCCGATCTGCACCCACGTGCCTTCAGGCCAGGGGCTGCGAACGGAGCGCTGGGCCAGTGCTTCCATCTCTTCGAGGAAGGCCGCGGCCTGCACCGGCGACATCCGTGCCCAGCCCTGGTAGCGGGCCACTTCGGGGTCGCCGCGGTAGGCCTGGAAGGGCTCGAGATCGCTGCGGCGCAGCGGCCGCAGGCGCACCGGGCCGGCCTGCAGCGGCAGTTCAGGCAGCAGGGGGCACGCGGGGGCGGGCTGGCCAGGCCGCTCCAGTGACCAGGCCGGGGTGTCCACCGGCGTGAAGCCCAGCTGGCCGTAGAGCCTGGCCGGCCCTTCCTCCTCGGCAACGATCACCAGCTGCTTCACCGTGCCGGCCAGCGCCCGGGCCCCCGCCTGGCTCACCAGGGCGCTGGCGACCCCTCGCCGGCGCCATTCGGGGCGCGTCACCACCGATTGGTAGCGCCCGAGCCCGGTACCGTCGTGGAACAAGCCGCAGCATGCGATCAGCCGGCGCTCTGCATCGAAAGCCCCGTGCCAGTCGCCCCGGCCGGCGTCGCGCAGGCGGCGGTAGTTGGCGAACTTGGCTTCGAGGTAGCTGCGGTAGTCGGCTTCGCTGTGCTGGGGGTCGCGGTCGGTCAGCTCCACCTCCAGCGCGGCGGCCCATTCGTCGTCGCGCAGCGGGCGCACCGTGACGCCTGCGGGCGCAGGCCGTGGCTCCAGCGCTTCGGCCGAGAGCGCCACGCACCGGCCCAGGACGTAGCCGCGCTCGAGGAAGCCGCTCACGTCACCGGGCTCGGCCCCCAGCCAACCGAAGGCGCGGTGCTTCGATGGCGGCTGGCGGCCGGCGATGTGCTGGACGAAAAGCGCTTCCCAGTGAGTGGGGTCCGCTGGGCCCGGCGCGGCATCGAACAACAAGAAGTTGCCCCACCAGTAGGTGGGGTTGCTGGGCGTTCGGATGCACCAGAAGCCGGCTTCACGGGTGACCTCACCCGCCGCCCGCGCAAAGATGAGGTCGGTGGTCCAAACGAGGCTGGGGTCCTGCATGCGTCGTCCTCGAGACGGCACGGTACTGTCGGCCAGGCCGGCCCGCTTCACCAGGCTTGGTCGCGCCCGGGCCCGGGCGCGCGCTGCAAAGGCCAGGCCGTGGCCAACCCTGCGCGGGAGACGCACCGTTGCCACAGCCTTTCGCGGCTGCTCATCACCGCCCCGCAGTCCAGCACGAGGCGGTCGACGCGCAGCGGCGTGAGCATGAATCCGTCGGTGGCCGGGGGCTCGGGCATCACGAAATCTCGGGGCAGGAAAGGCATGGTGGGCTCCAGTTCAACGCTGCGGCACGGCGGCACTGCCGGCCATCAGGCCGCCGTCGACGTGCAGTTCGCTGCCGGTCATGTACAGGCACTCGTCGCTGGCCAGCAGCACCGCCAGTGCGGCCACTTCGGCCGGCTCGCCGAAACGGCGCAAGGGTGTGTCGGCCACCATCGCGTCCATCCGGGCGGCGCGTTCGGCACCCTGGCCCAGCATCGGTTCCCACATCGGCGTCAGCACGGCCGCTGGCAGTATCGCGTTGCAGCGCACCGGCAGCCGCTGCTCGGCGCAGTACAGCGCCACGCTGCGCGTGTGGTTCACGACAGCGGCCTTGCTGGCCGCATAGGCCGCCGCCGCAGGCACGCCCACGCGGCCGCTGCGCGAAGCGATGTTGATGATGCTGCCGGCCTTTGTGCCGCGCCGCATGGCGCGCAGTGCATGCTTGCAGCCCAGGAACACGCCATCCAGGTTGGTGCGCATCACGGCATGCCAATCGGCCAGCGCGGCGTGTTCCGGGTCGTGCGCGGCACCGTGCTCCAGCCCGCTGATGCCGGCGTTGTTGACCAGCACGTCCAGCCGGCCATGGCTGTCGAGCACACGCGCCATGGCACCGATCCAGCCGAGCTCTTCCCGCACATCCAGCTTCAGCCAGGCAGCGCCCAGGCTTTCGGCGGTGGCGCGGCCCGCCGGTTCGTCGATGTCGCTCACCACCACGAAGGCGCCTTCGGCCACGTAGGCCTGCGCGATGGCCGCGCCTATGCCCCGCGCCGCGCCGGTGACCAGCGCCACCTTGTGTTGCAGCCGCTTCATGCGCTTGCCTCTTGCGTCTGCCGTGCGCTCAACCCAGCGTCAGGGCCGGGTCGAACAACAGGCCCAGTGCCAGCGCCGCCTGCGTGAGGGCAGCCCGCAGCTCCGGCTCCAGGCCCGCCGCACTGCGCAGCACGGGCTTGCCGCCGGCCAGGTCCAGCGCGGCCACGTCGCGCCCCTGGATGATGAAACGGTAGCCGGCGGGCTGCGACAGCGGCAAGGGCGTGCCCGCCAGGGCGTGCTCCGAGCGGATGTCGATGACGATGCCGCCGAAGGTCGCTCGCCCCTCGCGAGCCTGGCGGGTGCCCGCGCCCGCCAGCCGCGGTTCCATCAGCCGCAGTTCACCGGCCACGCGCCCGGTGAAGCGGCAACCCAGCTGCAGCGCCTGGACCGGGGTGTCGACGATGCCCGCCGTGACGGCGGTGGCGCGCCCGTCGCAGCGCCCCTGGGCGTCAGGGTGCTCGAACTCCACGGACACGCGGTCGAGCCGCAGCCTGTCGAAGACCGACAGCGCATCGCCCGTGCGCCGGAAGCTGACGGGCTGCCCGTCCAGCGTGAAGCGCCCGCTGCGGCCAGCGCCCAGGCCTTCGAAGGGCTTCGGCGCAGCGGCCTCCAGGCTGGCCGGCAAGGCCATGCGGGCGGTGGGCAAGCCGGCACAGGCCGCCAGGCCCAGGCTGGCCGCCACCCACCAAGCCGCGCGCCAAACGGGGCGCCAAACGGGGCGCCAGGCCATCGGGACCAGGGCTGCGCGGCGATGCCCGCGCAAAGGGAAACGGCAGGGCAGGCAGGTGGGGTTCGTCGACATGGTGGGTCCGGTGGCAGAGACAGGATGCCAGTGTCGGCACCGGGGTGTGACCGCGGCGTGACCGCCTGGGGCGGCCTGGCGCGCGCCGCGAGGGAGCGCGGCTTCCGCAAAGCTTGCATACAAGCGCCGACAGCGGCTTCGGCCGCCTGACGAACGCCGAATAACGCTTCGATGACGCTGGCCTCGCTACATTGGCGCCGCCAAAAAAAGGACAGCAGCCCACCTCAGCCCATAGCCGCCGCGCCGGCGGCACGCCCGGAGCCCCGCCATGCATCGTTCGAGCCGTCGCCCGTTCCCGGTTTCCCTCGCCGCGCCATGGGGCGCGGTGGCAGCGGGCGGGCACCACGGTGCCGCAGCGCAGCCGGGCCCGGTGCGCGGGGCCCGGCTGCTGGGTAGGCTGGTGCGCGCCATGGTCGGCATGGTCGGCCTGTGCCTGGCGGCGCTGTCCACGGCGCAGACGACCGCGTCTGGACCTCAGCCGCCCACGCTGCAGGCGGTGGACCGCGCAAGCCCGCCACTGCCCGTGGCCGCGCTGAGCGCGCCCGGCCTGCAGTTCACGGCGCCGCCTGGGTGGGCCGTGGAGCAGCACCCCAGCCGCACCGTCATCTTCCGCCGCACCTTCACCGGCAACCCGGAAGTCACGCACCACGGCACGATGATGCTGTTTCCGCCGCAGGCCGCGCCGCAGGGGCCGGCAGCCGCCTTCGAGGCCGAGTGGCGCGGCCGCTTCGGCGGCGCCGACGGCCACCCGCTGGGCGACGCGGTGCCGCACTTCCGCCGCCTGCTGCCCGGCGGGCCGCTGGCCTACTACATGGGCGTGCGCACCTACAAGCTCATCGACGGCACCGACACGCAGTTCTACCTGGCCTTGTGGATGGTCGATCTGCTCGATGGCCGCACGCAGACCGTGGCGCTGAACATGCAACTCGGCCGCATGCGCATGTCCACCGGCAACATGAACCTGGACGACGCCTTCACGCAGTTCGTGCCGGCGGTCGCGCCGCTGCTCGACAGCCTGCGCTACCCGGACAAGCGCACGCCCGGGCCGCTGGTCACGCGCGATGAGGTCGTCGGCCACTGGCGACAATCGAGCGCGGCTTTCGGGGGCCAGTACGTGAATGCCGCCACCGGCCAGGGCGCGGGCATGCTGTTCGCGTCGTCCGGCGGTGTGCTGCAGCTCGGCGCCGATGGCCGCTACTTCATGCGCTTTTCTTCCGCCCACCACAACCCGGTGGCGGGCGGCGGTGGCGTTTCGCAGTCCCGCCACACCGGCCGCTGGGCGCTGCAGCAGCAGACGGTGGCGCTCACACCCGACACGGCGCTGGGCTACAACCCGAGCGAGGTGGCCGTGGGCGCGGGCGTCGTGCGCACCGCGCAGGGCCCGCGCCGCATGCTGATCACGGTGGGCCTGACGGACAACGGCCAGTTCAACCAGCCCCGCTGGTTTCCGCTGTGGGACGCCCACAACGGCGTGATGAACTGGTACACCGAGGAACGCTGAGTCCGCCATGGCGCTCGATGCCCGCTGGCAGGGCCCGCTTACCAACGCCGGCATCGGCCTCGTGGCGCTGCTGCTGGCCGCCCTGGTGGTCGGCACCGCCGAAGACGAAGACGAAGACGAAGCCGCTGCGCTGCGTGCGCTGCCGGCGCTGGACGCACGCGGCCTCGCCGCCTTGGCCGTCGGCGCCCCGGTGCTGATCGAGGGCCGCGTCGCAAGCGGGCCGTCCGCAGGCGAGGCCGGGCTCGTGCTGGCGCAGCGGCAGCAGGCGGTGGGCGTGACCAAGCCGGGCACCAACGAGATGCGCTTCGCGTGGGAGCCGGTGCCGCCGGCCAGCGCTGCGGACGCAGCGCTGCGCATCGACAGCGCCAGCGGCCCGGTGACGCTGGTCAACACCGACTTTGCCTGGCGTGATCCGCCGCGCGTGCACGGACAGGCCGCCACCGTGGTGGCCGGCAGCACGCGCACGGTGGGCTTTGCGGCGGGCGACCCGATCACCGTGCGCGCCGCTGTGGTGGACGGCGGCCAGGCCCGCGTGCGTGCGCTGGAGGTGTTCGGCGGCACGCGCGCGGCCTACCTGGACGCGCTGGCCGCGAGCGATGCGGTGCCGCTGGTGCTGGGCGGCGGCTTTGCGCTGCTGGGCGCCGGCATGCTGGTGGCGGCGGTGGTGGGGGCCCGGCGCGTCCGCCGCGCTTGAGCCGCGGAGGAACTGGCTCGACGTCGCCACGGCGGGACTAGAGCTCGCCTTCAGGCAGGCTGGCAATCGCCTCGTCGGAAGGGTGTTCGCGGACATGGAAGCGAGGCGGCACGAACGCCAGGACGTCGATGAGAGGGCCGAGCTGCGCCTCGAACGCCGACCACTCCACGATCTTCTTCGCACCCTTCGGTTGGTCGGGGTCGAGCAGCACCACCCGGTCGGTGCGAGGCAGCCAGGTATCGACCCCCTTGGTGAGAACGCTGTAGCTGATCAGCCCGCCATCGGGCCTCTGCACCAGGCTGCATGAAGCGACAAAGACGTCCAGCCCGCGCCGCTGATGGATTTCATCGAGCGCCTGCTTCTGTGCGGCGTAGTCCGCGGCCGTGAACTCCGTCTGCAGCCGGGCCAGCGCCGCCGCGGCCTCTGGCATGGGGGGTTGCCAGGGCAACCACCGGCCTTCTTCGAGCCGCAGCATCTCGCTGGCCAGCGGTCGAGACTGTGCGGTCAGCACTTCCCTGGCCCTGGCGATCATCGCCAGCAGCGCCTGTGCGTCCTGGTCGCCTGCGATCCACAGGCACGCGCGGTTGGGCACCATGGCCACCGGTGTGCCGAAGAGCCTGAGCTGCCAGGCCAGCTCGGGCAGGAGGATCCGCGCGGCATCGTAGAAGTCGCCATAGTCGGAGCACCACAGACCCGGCACGACTTCATGGAACCGCGGCGGCGCCTTGTGGCGAAGGTTGTCGACAGCCACTTCGAGGGCCTGGGCGGGTGTCATGCCCCAGTCCTTCAGGATATCGGCGCTGACCTGCTGCATCGCGTGCTCGGTGTCGTGAACGACCGAGACCAGCAGCGACGGCGAGAACGGCAGCATGCTGTCGGTGATCGAATCCAGCGAGTCGTGCTCTGCGACGATGCGCGACTGGTCTATCCCCGGCAGGTAGCGCAGGGCTGGCAGCAGGGCATCCCTGGCGTCGGCAAAGCTCGCAGGCACTTCCGGGGGCAGCACGCCCATGGCGAACGTGCGCAGCGCGTGCTCCCGCTGGTCGGCGGGCGTTCGCAGGTAGTCTGCGTGCAGATTGGCGAGGTTGATGACGCCGCCATCGCGCACCCGGATCGTCCCCAAGGCGGCATCGAAGTCAAAGTTGGCATCGGGCCGCAGGGCACGAAGGTGCGGCATCAGTGCGAGCGCGACGTCATCGACGCTTGGTTCCTTCTTTCGAAACAGCTTGGTCCAACCGAACATCGTTCCTCCTGTCACCTGACGACACCTGCAGAGGCTAACTCGCCCGGGGCCATGATTTCGGTCCGGGCCGTGCCGTGTGCGGTAGGCGCCCATGCGGCGGACCGAGGCGAACCTGGCCGGCAGAATCACGTCATGCGTTGGTTCGGTCCCCCGAATTCCTCGCAGACTTTGCGGCTGGCCGGGCTGTCGTTGCGACGGCGGCCTGAGAGGGTCTCGAAGACCCGCGCCAGCCTTCGGCATCGGCCTCACCCCGTCACTGACCCCCATGACCCTTCGCGCGTTTCGTTTCCGTCACTCAGGCTGGGCCATGGCCCTGCTGGGCTTTTCTTGGCTGGCCGCCTGCGGCGGCGGAGGCGGCGGAGGCGGCGCAGACAGCCCGCCGGCCCAGGCCATCACCCCGGCCACGGAAACCTTGGCCGCCGTCGACGTGCAGGTGCGCGAAGGCCTGACCAGCGCCACCCAGCAAGTGCTGGTGTCCAACGCCGGCGTGGTGGGCAGCTACAGCTGGGACGTACTGACGACCGGCCCCGTGCAGGCCCGCGCCGAGTTGGTCGCGGGTGGCGTGCGGCTGAGCTTCTCGGTGCAGGGCTTCGTGCCCACCAACGGGGCACAGATCGAAGTGCGCTACTGCAACACCGCGCCGTGCACGGCCGCCAACAGCCTTCGGCGCATCGTGCCCGTTCGCGTGGTGGTGCAGCGCGGGTTGAGCTGGCAGTTGCCGGACTCGCTTTTCTTCGGTGGCCAGGGCCTGCCGCTGGCCGAGCAGTTCGTCAGCGTCGCTCTGCCGGCCGAGGCCGGCACCCTGGAGGTACAGGCGCTGCAGGGCGCGGGCAGCGATGCGCCCTCGACCTGGTTGCAAGCCGAGGTCAGGCCCGGCGCCAGTGCCCAGGATCGAGTCGTGCGCTTGTCGGCGCCGCGCTCCGACACGCTGGCCCTGGGCGACTACCCGGCCAGGCTTCGCGCGCGCTACGTTTTCGCAGACGGTAGCGCGCCACTGGAACTGAACACCGATTTCCGTTTGCTGGTGCGACCACCCGGCTGCCGCTTGCCGGAAAGCACGCCCGGCACGCCGCCTGACCTGGGCGTGCAATGGGGTCCTCGCTGGAACGAGCTCACGTCCAGTCTGTCCATCCGCGTGGAGTGCTGGGGCATTCCGCCCACGGCCGCCACGCCCACGGTGGCGGTACCGTGGCTGACGGCCGCCATGCGCGGCAGCGGTCGTCAGCTCGACGTGGTGGTGACGCTGGACCGCACACAGGCTGCCAGTCTGCCTTCGTCGCTGCGGCCCGAGTTGCAGTTGCGTATCTCCAGCGCGGTGCAGGCCGACGCGCTGATCCCCTTCACGGTCGACATCCGCTTTGCCGATGTGCTGCAGGTCACGCCGGCCTCGGTGCGCGCAGGTGTACCGACCGAGGTGCTGTTGACCGGCGCCAACCTGGGCACGGAATTGACGCCCGTGCTGCTGGATGCGCAAGGCCAGCCCGTGCCTGGCGTCAGGCTGACGACCGTGCGCCAGCAGGCTTGCAGCATCGCGGGCTGCGAAGTGGTGGTGGCCTTGCCGGCGTTGGCCGCCGGCGACTGGCGCATCGGCTTCGAGCAGTTGAGCGGCCTGCAGCGCCCCGCGGGGCTGCTGCGCGTGGTCCCGAACTGAACACCGGCCTGCGAGCGGGGTGCTGCGAAGAGGCTTGGGGTGGAACAGGTTTCGATGGCGGCAAGCCCGACCGAGGCAGGCGCACTGACGCCGAGCGAGATGGTCGGACGGCATCCGCAACTGGCCGCAGCCATGGACCTGCCCCGCGCGCCTTCCGTCAAGCCGAAGGTGCCTGCGTGGATGGCTGGGCCGATCTTCGGGGTGATGTTCGCCGTGCTCCTGGCCCTCACCGTCTGGGTGGAGTCCGAAGTCGTCGGAGTGGCGCTCGGCATGGTCACCATGGTGCTGGGGGGTGTCCTGCTGAATCTCACAGAGGCGCCCTCGGAACCGACCGGGCCGCACGCGGCCGTGCGGCGCCTGGTCACGGCTTTGCTGGCACTGGAGGAGGCAGGCGCCATCGTGCTGGCTCTGCGCAACGGCCAGCTTGACGCGGAGCCGGCCGAAGACTTCCTGCCGCGGCACCCCGCCGGCTCGCTGGAGACCACGCTGCTGCGGGGCCGCAAGGTGGCGGTGCATGAGATCGTGACGGACTGGTTGGGCGACAAGACCAACGAGCCGACCAACCGTGCGGAACGGATCATCGCCGTTCTGGATGAGGCGCGGGCGATCCAGCGAGGTGGTGCTGCCCTGTCCGGCCCGAGCGCAGAAGCTGTGGCCGCACTGGCCCGGATGTATGCCGACGCGAATGCACGGGGACTGATGCAGCCGTTGATCGCTGCCGTGACCGAAGGTCTGGGGGCGGCTCACGTGCCCATCAGGTACCGGGGATTGCCCCATGGCGGGGCGATTCCGGAGAGGTACAAAGAGTTGCCAGCCATCGCGCTGACGCCCGGCCATGTCGTCGTGCGCGAGCTCGATGCCCCAGCCAGCCCCGTGAAGCCCGTGGATGAGTCCACCGGCTCGCGTTCGGGGGCTCCGGGCTGCCTGCTGATGTTGTCCTTTGCGGGGGCCGTCGTGGGCCTGGCGTTCTACATCGAAGGTGTGCCGCCCAGGTTCTTCGACACGGTCGTCTGGTACGTGGTGGCGGGTTCGCTGCTGGCCCTGGTCTCGGGCACGTTCGCACGCATCCGGCGCCGTGCGTTCGATGTACGGGGCTATCTCGATTTCGAGCCAGAGCCCTATGGCGGCCTGCTGGGAAGCTGGTGTGCCGTCGACAGGAACGGACGCAACCGATCGCGCTGGTGGCAGGATGTCGTGGCAGGCAGCATCGCGGGCGTGCTTGTCGGCGTGGCATTCGCCTACGACCAGATCTGGGTGCAAGGGTCCGTCGCGGCCTTGGGTTTGGTTTACCTGACCCAGCCCTGGCAGATCGCCAGGCTCAGCCCCACGGCCAAGCGCCGCATCGTCGCAGCCAACCTCGACCATTCGATCGAGGGCGCCGCTGATGCCACCGCCGGCCTGTCTGGCGTTGCCGTGCTGCAGGCGGCGGCGCCAGCCGAGCCCCCGTTGGAAGAGCTCACGCCTGAGCTCCCCCCCGTCACACACGCCCTCGACCTCGCCCGCACCCTCGGCCCCGGCGACCCGCTGCAAGCGCTGCGCGCCAGCGCCCCCCACCACCTGCTGATGCTGCGCGTATTTGGCAGCGGGGCGTACGGCGAGATCGTGCACTGGATGAGAGACTGGAACCGCGTGGGCCATGTGGTTGCGCTCGAGGGTGATGACACGGTCGCCGACAACGATCAACTCGACCGTGCGCTGGCCCGGGGCGACGTGCTGGGTTTCCTGGTCGACACGCCCGAAGAGGTGGAGGCGACATTGGCTGCCTGGTTCGGTGCAGCGCAGCGCGAATGGCGTTTCCTCACCGCGCAGTGCACGAACGCCACCTGGAAGCAGATGGTGGGGCTGCTGCTGGCGCGGACCGACATCGTGCTGATGGACCTGACGAGCTTCAGCGCCGCTCGGCACGGCAGCAAGTGGGAACTGCAGGCGCTAGCCGACCAGGTGCCGCTGGAGCGGGTGGCGTTGCTGGTCAACACCGATACCGATCTCACCTTCCTCGGTGGGCTGCTCGCGAACATCCGCACCAGGCTGGCCGACGACTCACCCAATCGCGGCCGTGACGTGACCTGGCGCCTGCTGCGAGTGGGCGGGCCACCGGATCGCCAGCTCGATGAAAGTCACTGGGATTGGCTGAGACGCGCCGATCAACGCCTGACGCCGCACATGCTCTGCGCATGCCTGGCCCAGGCCGTGATGCAGGCGGGCTGCCGGGCGGCCTGAGGGGGTCGTGAGCCCTCCCAAGTTCGGGCTGGCAGCTGTGGTTCAAAGCCCCTGAGAGCTGTCCGATAGGCGCGCGCAGGCATTCCAGAAGAAGGAAAAACGGGGCGCCCGACTTCCGTCAAGCGCCCCGCAAGAGACCAACTGGCACTCAGCCCTTCACGCACACCACCTGCTTGAGTGTGTGCACTACCTCTACCAGGTCGCGCTGCGCCTCCATCACGGCGTCGATGTCCTTGTAGGCCGCGGGCGTCTCGTCGATGACGTCCTTGTCCTTGCGGCACTCGACGCCTTCGGTGGCGGCGCGGTGGTCGGCCAGCGTGAAGCGGCGCTTGGCCTCGGTGCGGCTCATCACGCGGCCCGCACCATGGCTGCAGCTCTCGAAGCTGTCGGGGTTGCCCTTGCCCCGCACGATGTAGCTGCGCGCGCCCATGCTGCCGGGAATGATGCCCAGCTGCCCGGCCTTCGCGCTCACGGCGCCCTTGCGCGTGACGAACACGTCTTCGCCGAAGTGGTGTTCGCGGCTGACGTAGTTGTGGTGGCAGTTCACCGCCTCGATGTGGCTCTGGAAGTTCTTGTGGATCACGGCCTTGGCGGCCTCGATCACGCGCTTCATCATCACCTCGCGGTTGGTGGCCGCGAACTTCTGCGCCCAGCCCACCGCACGGACGTAGTCACCGAAGTAGCGGCTACCTTCCTCGAAGTAGGCCAGGTCGCGGTCAGGCAGGTTCGCGTTGTTGCGCAGCGCGTCCTGTTTGGCCAGTTCGATGAACATCGTGCCGATGAAGTTGCCCACACCGCGCGAGCCGCTGTGCAGCATGAACCACACGAAGCCCACTTCGTCCAGGCAGACCTCGATGAAGTGGTTGCCCGTGCCCAGCGTGCCCAGGTGCTGGATGTGGTTGGTCTTCTCCAGCTTCGGGTAGCTGCGACACAGCTCGGTGAACTCAGGCTCCAGTTGGGCCCAGGCCGTGTTCACCGAGCCCGGGGCTTTCTGCCACGCGCCGGGGTCGCGGCTGCCGGGCTGGCGGCCGTGGGGCACCGCGCGCTCGATGGCTGAACGCAGTGGGGCCAGGTTGTCGGGCAGGTCTTCCGCCTTAAGCGTGGTCTTGCAGGCCATCATGCCGCAGCCGATGTCCACGCCCACAGCCGCCGGGATGATGGCCTTGAGCGTCGGGATCACCGAGCCCACCGTGGCGCCGATGCCGTAGTGCACATCGGGCATGGCCGCGATGTGGTGGTGCACGATGGGCAGGCGCGCGGCGTTGGTCAGCTGGCGCTTGGCGGCGTCTTCCACCGGCACGCCGCGGGTCCACATCTTCAGCGGCACACCGCCGCCGACGTCTTCGTGGATGTAGTTCGTGTCCATGATTCATTCTCCTTGCCCGGTGAGCCCGGGCCCTGGGGAGGCTGCCGATGCAGCCTCCCCCGACACTCGACGCCGCTTCATGCGTGCGTCGAGAAATTCCACGGCCGGTGTTCAGTTCAGCCGTGACCCTTTCGGCAGGCGCGCGGCCAGCCACTCATGCACGTCGGCACGAATGTGCCTGCCTGCCAGCAGGAAGTCTTCGAAGCGGCTGGGCACATAGGGCAGGTACAGCAGCCGCATGCCCGCTTCTTCCGGCGTGCGGCAGGCCTTGCGGCCGTTGCACGCACCGCAGGCCGTGACGAGGTTCATCCAGGTCCAGCCGCCACCCCGCGCTTCCGGCACGATGTGTTCGCACTGCAGCTCACGCTCAGGAAAGCACTGACCGCAGTAGGCGCAGGTCATGCGGTCGCGCCGGAACAGCTTGTGCTTGCTGAACGAAGGCACCACGTCGAACAGGTTGACCCTGGGCGCGCCGCTCAGCGCGACGATGGGAAACACCTCGATCAGCGACTGGCAGCCGCGTGCGACATTGAAGCCGCCCCGCAACGTGGCCAGCGGGCCGTCGCCGTCCACCCACGCCACCGAACCCGAGGCCATGTGCGTGGCCGCCTGCTCGAGCGAGATCCACGCCTGCGGCGTGCCCTGGATGTCGAGTTGCAGCACGTGGCTGTGAGATTGCGGTTGCATGGGTGGCCTCCTTTCTTGGCCAGTGGCGCGAATTGGATGGATGGAACGTCCGGGTGGGTTCGAACCACCGGCCTCGGCCTTCGGAGGGCCGCGCTCTTGCCGCTGAGCTACGGACGTCTGGATGAAGGATGGCAGCGGCGCTTGGATTGCTCGCTGCGCTCGGCCTTCGGCCCGTTGCTGCGCAACGTCCTGCCGCGTTCGCGGCTGAGCGAACCAAGGTCCCCAGCTTCAAAGGCTGGTGTCTGAGGCCACTCGACTACACCGCATCTGATTGCCTGGGGCGTGCGCGCCAAAGGTGAAGCTCTACAGCCGCGTCATCGCCGGTAGTGATGGCGGTTCACGCCGTCGAAAGCCACCTCTTCGCATGCAGCAGTGCTTGAAACAACCTCGCAGCGCCCCATGGGCATGGATCGTTGCGGCCGAGCTTCTCGGTCAACTCTTTGGTACCCCTTACGACGCGGTCTCCGCGCTTGACCCCCGTCTCAGACGGGAAGCCCTTGCGTCGCTTGCTCGTGACCTCGAAAGCACACGTCGTCTTCACCGATCGGTTTCATGGCGCACCTCCTGTGCTGTGGATGGAACTGGTCGTCCGGGGTGGGCACGATCCACCGACCTTTGCCTTATGAAGGCGCCGCTATACCGCTGAGCTACCGGACTGCTGCCCTGCCGCAGGACGCGGCAGGCGTTTACGCCGTCCACGCCCGCGCAGGCGGGCATGGAGCCGCGGCGTTCACTCCCCTCGGTCCGAGTCGAACGGACATGCCCTGCGGGCCCCGGTTTCTGAGACCGGTGCGTCTGCCTGTTCCGCCACGAGGGGGTTATGCTGGTGCGTTGCCAGGGGCTTGAACCCTGACACGCCGGGTTAAGAGCCCGGTACTCTGCCGCTCGAGTTCGCGACGCATTAATGGGGCATGTGCTTGGGGGTGACCGGCCGGAGTCGAACCGGCACCAGCGGGTTCACAGCCCACGGCTCTGCCATTGAGCTACGGCCACACCCAAGCACACACTTGAACCTGGTCTCGGTGGCAGGTCTCGAACCGTCATCGGCTCCTCCGCCCGCCGATGACCCTCGTGATCCCAAATCACCCGCGCTGCCTACTGCGCCACACCGAGATGAATCTGGCTCCCCGACGTGGCTTCGAACCACGGACCTCCTGGTTAACAGCCAGGCGCTCTGCCATCTGCGCTATCGGGGAACTGAACTGGCGCCTCGTGCGGGAGTCGAACCCGCGGCTTCCGGCTAGACAGGCCGGCACTCTGACCACTGAGTTAACGAAGCGACGTTGCGTTGGTGGAGGTGACAGGGTTCGAACCTGCAGCCTGCCGCTTGCAAGGCGGCTGCTCTACCGGGTGCTGAGCTACACCCCCACTGAAATCCATCCGGTCACGGGTTCCGGCGCCGCCCTATCGTTGCGGCCGATTTCCACCCCGAAGCGTGAGCTCCACGGGGTTCCTGTTGTCTGGCGTCGCGTGCGGGATTCGAACCCGCGTCCCCACCTTGAAAGAGTGGTGTCCTCGGCCGTCTAGACGAACGCGACAGAGATCCACTTCGGCTGTGCCCGAGCGCGAGCGTCCCGTCGGACGTGGTGTCTCGCTGCACGGGGCCTGATCAATGACCACGCACATCCCGCGCCGCCAACACCATGTCATGCGGCTACGGAGTGCAAGGACACACCCGAAGTGGAGCGAATGACGGGTCTCGAACCCGTGTCTTGGCCACAAGCGTGGCCTTGCTCTGCCTATTGAGCTACATCCGCAAAAGGTGCAAGGCATGCCGTCGGCCAGTACCGGGGCTGCCTTGCGGCAACTTGTTAAAGAGCGGCCACCGCAAGCGGTGGAGCGATCCATCGATCGCTGGCCTGTGCCGATGCGCAGGCCGGTTGAAGCCAGAAATGAAAAGGGCCCGGATCCTTTCGGCATCCGGGCCCCTGCGAACAGAGCTTGGAGGGTGCGCAGCTAGGCGCTTCCCTCTCCCGGATGCACTCGACCCTCGTTCCGATCAAGCTGGTGCCAGCTTGTCGGGAAGACCTCGTGCGTGGCTGCGCCACAGGCGCCCAGCGATCCCATCGCCGCAGCACGTGCGAACGCGACCAAACCCTGCATGGGTCGGGTGGTTCTGAAGACGTGGCGGGATTTCACGATGGGGTCCTTGAAAAACTTGACGCTCGATATGAGCGGCTTGGGGTACGACGGGGCGGACTGTAAATAGTCTTTACTCCATCGTCAACCCCCTGAGACAATGACGAATCGAAATCGTTGCATCAGGCACAAGAACAGTGGTCAACACCACCGTCACCCGAAGACTCAACGCGCTGACACTCTTCCAGGCCTTTGCCGAGCAGGCACTGGCCCGTGGGGCCTCACCCAAAGGGCTGGAGCAGGCCTTCGCGGCCGCGTTGGAGATCTCACCCAGCATGTGGAGCCAGATCAAGTCGTCGCGACCGATTGGCGACAAGCTGGCTAGGCAGATCGAGCAGCACCAGGGCAAGCCTGCAGGGTGGTTGGACGAGGCCCGCGAGAACACTTCACCGACGGCTGCGGAGAAGGCGCTGATGGAACTGGCGCTCGCCGCTTGGCGATCAACCAACAGCGCTGGACGCAAAGCCCTCCGCGCGCATCTTGAAGCCGTGATCGCCCGTGCGCCGTGACGACCTGTTCGAGCCTCGTCGTGCGTTCGAGCTAGGGCTGACCGTGGAGACACATCCGCTCTGGCTCGCGCCGCGAACGGCTTCTACCGCGTATCGCGAAGGGCTCGAATCGGCCAGCTCCTGTCGTTCGTGACGGTCGGCCTTCGGGAATTGCAGAGTGATATCGAAGTCATCGGCATGTACCGCTGATACGTTGGGCGTCAGCTGACGAGTGCGTCGAGGTTTTCACCAGGAGCGTTCAAGGATGAGACCGATGATGGGAAGCGCTTCGCCCTCATCTGCGACGTTGACGCCGCGCCTAGGATCGAACTCCCGCGAGCCGCCGCTCGGCCCGCCATAGACGTTGATCACGTCCAAGAACCCGACCAGGTCCACCGGGCCGAGATTACGGCGGTAGTCGACGCGGACATTGAGCGCATGAAGATTGTCGAGCCGAAGCGCATTGCGACGCGTCAGCTCCTTCGAGTACCGAAGCGGCTGACCCGGCCCCAGCACGTCGCTGTTGATGGTGAAGTCGTCCGTCGGCCGCCCGCTCGCCCATTTCCAGCGCGCACCTACCTTCCAGCGCTCGTTGAACTGCCAACTGCCGCCGATAGAGAAGAAGTGCTTGCGGTTGAAGTCGGCGTCGTAGTCACCGAGTCCATCCTTGTCGTTGAGGCGCGCCTTGTTGAACGCGTACACGACACTCCCGGACCAGCCCCCCGCGTAGCGCCGCGACAGAACGACATCCAGACCCAGGTTGGTGCCCGAGCCGTCATTGGTGACACGCCCACTCGTGCGCTCCTGGTCGACGACCAGACGCTCCAACCGCTGGTAGTAGGGCTCGACGAGCAGCGACCAGTTCCTGTCGAAGAACTGCTCTAGGCCGACACTCAGGTGCGTGACGCGCTCGCTCTTGATGCCGAAGTTCTGCGGGTTGGCGGCGCGGACGAGGAAACGGGGCGACTGGTAGAACACGCCTGCCGCTGCCGACAGCCGCGTACCCGACTCCAGGAGCCAGTTCGCCGCCAGCCGGGGGGACACCAGAGATTCGTCCGAGAAGCCATCGCGGTCGTAGCGAAGCCCTGCCCTCAGGTTCCAGGCCTCGAACTTGAAGACCTGCTCGCCGTAGACGGCGGCGCTGGTCTTCCTGGCGTCGTAGACCGAGTTCACGCGGTCCGGCGTCAGCGTGATGTAGTTCTGGCCGGCCGGGCGCGGGTCGGTCGCTCGATAGACAAACCGGTCCCAATCCTCCCGCAGGCGCGTCGAGTACGCGACGTCGGTCTGCCAGACGCGCAGCCCGGCCGAACCCTGCCCGAGTCGATTGCCGAACACGTAGTCGCTTTGCCAGCCAGCTTCGGTTTCGTTCTCGATAACGGTCAACAGGCGTTCGCGCACCGGCACATCCCGCGCCGGGGTGCCCTTTGGCACGAGGTCCGGGTAGGCCTCACCTTCCGCTGAGGTCTTCTTGCTCGCGCGGCGGTAGACCTGATGGGTCCATCGGCTCTCTGCGTCGGCGCGGCGGCGCCAGGTCAGCCCCACCAGGGACAGGTCCTGCCGGGTTTCGATCAGCGACACGTCCTCGAAGTTGGGCGAGGCGAGCGCGTTCTCGACATTGCGCGTGTATCGCTCAGGCGCATGGATGCCCAGGAACTCGATCTTGTTGTCGGCATCGAGCGAGGTCACCGTCTTGAGCACGATGTCGGTCAGCTTCGGCTGGCCGATGTCCAACTCCTCGATCGTCCTGAAGACACGACCGAAGTCGAACTGGCGCGCGGTGAAATACATCGTCGTGCGATCGTGGATGTAGCTGGGCCCCTCGTAGCTGAACTCGAGCCCTGCGATGTCCAACCGCAGGCTTGCGCTCGGCGTCGGGCTGCCGCCGGCAACGCCGAGCTTCAACAGGGAACCAGAGCGGCCCCCGTACGCGGCACTCCAACCGCCGGGCGAGAACTCCGCACTGGCAATGGAGTTCGGCGCGAAGATCGAGTAGCGCCCACCGCCACCAACGTCCTCCTCCTCGCCGACGGTCTGGTCGAAGTGAACCACGCGGTCCAGGGGCAGGCCGTCGACCAGGATGAGGTTGTCGCGCGGGCCACGGCCGCGCACCGAGAAGCTGGCGAACTCGCCGTCGGGGATCAGCCCGGGCAGCCCGTCGAGCGCCCGCAGCACATCGCTGCCCGTCCCCGGGGCACTGCGCAGTTCCTCCCGGTTCAGCAAGGTGTTGCTCGCTGCGCCGTACGGATCGGCGATCTGCGCGCGGCCCACGATCACGACCTTCTGCGCGGTCTCGGGGAGGGCGAGCATTTCCAGGTTCAGTGGCGTCACTTTGCGGGCCACCACGCGCACGTCGGGCTCGCTGACGGCGATCCGTCCAGGGCCGTCTGCCGCGACCGCGTAAAGGCCCGCATCCAGACCCGTCACATCGACCGTTCCGTTGGACTCCGTGCGACGGGTGATGACCCTGCCGGCGCGATCGGTAACGGTCACGGTCACGCCCTCCAGCGGCCGCTGCGTCTCCTTGCTGGCGACCGAGATGCGCAAGCCACCGCCATCGCCTTGTGCCGACGCGACAGGCGATGCGCAGAACATCAGCAGGCCCACGAAGAGGCCGAGGATTCGCTCCATGCGGTTGACGCAGTTGCGTAAGGCGTTGGTCGATGCCATGGGTGCCGATGAGGGGTTGGACAGTTCGGCTGATCCTAGGATGCGCCCTGTGAACCAAACGTCACACGGCACGGCGTTGTCACTCCAACCGCGGCCCTACCATCGGGCCCTCGTCGCCGTCGCCGTCGCCATATCGCCATGCGCATCCTCTTGCTCGAAGACAGCCTGGCACTGGCGGGTGCCGTGTCGGACTACCTGGAGCTGCAGGGCTGTACGGTCGACCTGGCCTTCGATGGACAGGCTTGCCTCGATCTGGTGAACGTGGCGCGATTCGATGCCTACGTTCTCGACGTGGCTGTTCCAGGCATCAACGGGCTGGACGTCTGCGAGCACCTGCGCACCCAGATGCGCGACGACACACCCGTGATCTTCCTGACCGCACGCGACACGCTGCAGGACAAGAAGGCGGGCTTCGCGCGCGGCGCGGACGACTACCTGGTGAAGCCGTTCGAGATGGAGGAACTGCTCCTTCGCCTGCAGGCACTTACGGCCAGAGGGCGGCGACCCCAGGTGTCGACCCAGGTGCTGGGCGACGTCATCCTCGACCACGCGGCAGGCATCGTGCTGCGCAACGGCCGGCGCATCAGGCTTCACGAGCTGCAGTGGCGGGTGCTGAAGCTCCTGGCTACCCGTTCACCGCTTACCGTGGAGCGCGGCGTCCTCGAGAAGGAGCTGTGGGGTGACAGCGTTCCGGACAGCGACGCGTTGCGGACCCACATTTACCGACTGCGCAGTGCGCTGACCGTCACCGGGGAGCGCGAGTTGATTGAGACAGTCCACGGCAAGGGGTGGCGCTTTGTCCGGTGATGACACCTTCCAGAAGCGCCTGCGCCAGGCGTTCATGCGCTTCGCCGGGGCGACCGCACTGCTCTATGGCCTCCTGATCTACCTCGTCTCGCTCGGCACCGAAGAGTTGCTGCTGCGCCGCTATCTGGGTGCGGTGGTCGAGCACACCGTCGCTCAGATTGAGCGTCCGCGCTCGGACGGCGCGGGGCCGAGCGTGCTGGAACGCGTCCAGGCACTCGCACCGCCGCCGCAGCAGGGCACACTCTTCGCGCCCGACGTGGAAGTGGTGCGTGTCTTCGTGCGCGGCTCGCCGGACCTGCCGCCCTGGGCGGCCTCGTACGGGCCGGGTACACATCGCCGTCTAGAGGACGGCGCGATGGTCAGCGTCGTCCCGATCCTGGGCGGCAGCGACATGCTCTACGCGGTGATCGATGGCGACGGCGTGCTAGACACCGACGACTTCGAGCCTTACGTGCTGCTCACCTTTGTGCTGATCGGCGTGGCGGTGACGGCGCTGAGCGGGGTCGTCGGCGGCCTGCTCGCTCGCCAGTTGGCGATGCCGCTGGTCACCTTGACGCGGGAGGTGAACGGCCACCGCGAAGGACCGGTGGCGTTTTCGGGTGCCCAACGAGGTGACGAAGTGGGCGCCCTCAGCCGCGGTTTCGCAGCGCTTGTGGCCCGGCTCAGCGAGTTCCTTCAGCGCGAACGCGAGTTCACGCGCTTTGCGAGTCATGAGCTGCGCACGCCTGTGGCGGTCTTCAAGAGCAGCCTTGCCGTGTTGCGTGCGACCGACGAGGCACCAGTGCGTGAACGGGCGCTCGCACGCATGTCTCAGAGCGCCAACGACATGGCCGATCTGATTGCCGCATTTCTGGCGTTGGGTCGCGGCCCTGAAGCTCCGGATCACCGCGAGGATCAGGCCTTGGACGTCGCGGCGATCGTCCAGCAACTGCTCGATCGGCTCGCCCTGCTGGTCGCGCAGAAGGGGCTGCGCATCGAGCGCCAGCTCGATATGGGCGCGCGTGTGCGCGCCGCTCCTGGCCTGGGTCCGGTACTGATCGATAACTTGTTGCGCAACGCCGTCGCCTACGCCGACACCTGGATCGCGGTGCGCGCGGACGCGCGAGGCATCGAGATCGAGAACGATGTGCCGAGTCAGCCCCGGAGCTCGTCTTCTACGGGGTACGGTCTGCAGATCGTTTCACGCATCTGCGAGCGGCAAGGCTGGGTACTCATGCAGGGGTTCGAGAGCGGCCGCTTCACGGTGCGTGTGGCGTTTCAGACCGCGTCCGAGGTGGCCGGCCGCGATGCCCGCGACGTTCTGTAGGTGAAGCCAGAGTAGGTTCTGCAGGTGTTCATGCAGGAACGCCTTCATGCACTGGAACCCAACCGGCCAGTCGGCGGCTTGATCCAGACAGAGGGCGCGTGGTGCGATCCGTGCTTCACGCCTGACCACCTGGCGGCGGCTCGTCGACGCAAGCTTTCTCCTGCGGAGCTCCTTCGAGCCCATGGGCGCGGAATCGATGGGCCGCTTCCGGGCACCTATGTCGGGCTCGCCAACGTCTTTCAGGGGTCGGGAGTGCCAGTTCGCTGCCGATCACAACGGTCGTTCGATTGCCGCAGAGACTGCGGCGTCGCACGGTTGACCGGTCAGAACACCAAAGCAGTCACCAGGGAGTCCGAGCCTCGCAGGACTGCTTGCGACTTGACGGCGATCGCTCTCGCCGCGCGCCGCAGCCCGAGTTCCAGGCAATCCTCGCGCCCCAGGTATCGTGTCGTGATGAGTACCACCTACCGTATTCCCGGCGCCGTGTTGACCGAGCGTGAGCACGTCGTTCCGCTGGTTCACGGCGAGCCGCAGCGCGGCCGGATCAGCGTGTTCACCCGCGAGGTGGCAGCGCCCGATGGCTGCGACCGGCCCTACCTCGTTTTCTTGCAAGGTGGCCCCGGCTTCGAAGCCACGCGCCCCACCAGCCCACCCTCGGGCTGGCTGGTGCGTGCCATTGCTGACTTTCGTGTGCTGCTGCTGGACCAGCGCGGCACCGGGCGCTCCACGCCGGTCGGCCCTGTCATCCCCGGTGCAACGCCGGCTGACCAGGCCGAGTACCTGACCCACTTTCGCGCGGACTCGATCGTTCGCGACCTCGAACTGATCCGCGCCGAACTCGGCGTCGAGCGTTGGAGCCTGCTCGGCCAGAGCTTTGGCGGATTCACGTCGCTCACCTACCTGTCGCTGGCCCCCGAGACGCTGCGAGAGGTGCTGATCACCGGCGGACTGGCGCCGGTATCGGGCCGGCCGGTCGACGAGGTCTATGCGGCCACCTGGGCGCGCGCGCGCGAAGCCAATGAGCGTTACCACGCGCGCTACCCTGGCGACCTCGATCGTCTGCGCGCCATCCTGCGCCGGCTCGACGACGAGGACCTTCGCCTGCCCAATGGCGACCGCCTCACCGCGCGCCGGTTTCGCCAGACCGGGATGTGGCTGGGCGACAGCACTGGCTTCGAGCGGCTGCATCACCTGCTCGAGTTGCCTTTCGCATCGGCGGCCTTTCTGTGGGATGCCCAGCAGGCGTCGGCCTGGGAACGCAATCCGATCTACGCGACGCTGCATGAGTCCTGCTATGCCGATGGCGGCCCCACACGCTGGTCGGCACACCGCCTGGCCCCCGAAGACGCGGTGACCGGTGATCTGCTCGGCGGGGAGCATGTATTCCCCTGGATGTGGGGCGACTACGCAGGGCTGCACGCCCACCGTGACGCAGCGCAGTTGCTGGCCGAGCATCCCTGGCCGCGCCTGTACGACGCCGACCGGTTGGCACGCAACGAGGTGCCGGTTGCTGCGACGGTGTACGTCGACGACATGTACGTGGACCGGTCATTGGCCGAGGACACCACCCGACGCGTGCGTGGGCTGCGCGCGTGGATCACCAACGAGTACGCCCACAACGGCCTGCGAGCCGATGGCGAGCGCATCGTGGGCCGTCTGCTCGACATGGTGCGTGGCAGGGCTTGAGCCCGTTCGCCACGCAGATGGGGTGTTGTCCTTGCAGTTGTCGTAGCGGCCGAAGTCGAACTGGTGGCCGACAGGCTGGGCCCGCTCGGCCTATGCGCAAGGCCTGCAGTGCAGCTAGCGCCGAATGTGCCCCAGCCGAGCCTGCGAGTGTTGAAGGGTAGTTTCTGGTCTGGCAGCGGCCCTCGCCAGCACCCGGTCTATCAGTCAGATCGTACTGAAGGCCAAGCATGGGCTCCGTTCAGCCGGGTAGGCGCCGAACTGTTCAGACTCGCGCGCGTGTGAGTCTTCGCATGTTCCGGCTGGCAGTCGCGCGAATGTGCACGCGAGACCGACTGCATCTCTGGATTTGCACTCGCATCAACAGCGCAGGTCGAATGTGGAGGCTCCTGCCTGCCAGACGGTGCGCCGTCTTGGCATTGGGACGCCGCAGCCAACGCCACATACCCAGACCTGTCGACAGTCGATACAGCCTTAAGACTGTTTGGATGCAAAACAGTCTATGATCTGTTGATCGCGTTCACATCCTGGAGGCTGTATGAGCGAGTACCCCCTGCGAACGGCCGAGCAGTTATCCGTCCTGCTCCAAGCCTTCCGCAAGGAGTCGGGCCTGACCCAGAGCGAAGTCGCCCTGCGCCTGGGCGTCACCCAGCAAACGTACTCGACCTTGGAGCGCAACGCGGAAGCCGTCGGTGTCGGCAGGCTCCTGAAGTTGCTGGGCATCCTCGGCGTCGAACTGGTTCTGAGCAAGCCCGCAAGCTTGGCTGATTCACCGACCGGCGAGACTCAGCCCGACGCGGGCGACAAGCCGGCCTGGTGACCATCATGGAACGCCGCTCGACGATCCGCTTGAACCGGACTAGCCAGACTCTAGGACTGTGGATGAACGGGGCCTACGTCGGCACCTGGAGCCTTGGGGCGAATGCGCCCGACACCCTGCAGTACGACCCCGACTGGACGCGCTCGGAGCAGGGCCGCCCGTTGTCGCTGTCGCTGCCCTTCATGCCGGGCAACCTTCCACACCGCGGCCCACACGTCCGGGCATGGTTCGAGAACCTGTTGCCCGACAGTAAGGACATTCGCGAGCGCATGGCGCGCCGCTACCGTGCCGATTCCACCGATGCCTTCGATCTGCTGGCTGAAGCCGGCCGCGACTGCGCCGGCGCGCTGCAGATCCTGCCCGACCAGAAAAGGGGCACGGCCTCGTCCGGCGTGGCGCCGCTGGAAGCGGATCCCCTGACCGAGGCGCAAGTGGCCGCCCTGCTGCGTGCCACCACCACGCCACAAGTGCTGGGCCTCGCGGGCGACGACGCCGACCTGCGCATCTCGATCGCCGGCGCCCAGGAGAAGACGGCGCTGCTGCAGAGGAATGGCCGGTGGTACCTGCCGCACGGCGCAACGCCCACCACGCACATCCTGAAGCTGCCGCTGGGCCTGATCGGGGGCATGAAGCTCGACATGCGCCACTCGGTCGAGAACGAGTGGCTGTGTGCCCAGATCCTGGCCGCCTACGGGCTGCCCGTCGCCGCCTGCGAGCCACTGGTCTTCGACGACATGAAGGTGCTGGCCGTCGAACGATTCGACCGCGCCTGGTGGGTGGCGCCGCAGGGGGACAAGCGCCTGGTGCGCCTGCCTCAGGAAGACATGTGCCAGGCCAAGGGCCTGCCGCCGACGGCCAAGTA
Organism: beta proteobacterium AAP51; assembly: GCA_001295905.1. Classification (GTDB taxonomy): domain Bacteria; phylum Pseudomonadota; class Gammaproteobacteria; order Burkholderiales; family Burkholderiaceae_C; genus Rubrivivax. The sequence goes on from LJHT01000064.1 coordinate 50,225, forward strand.
CGAGGCCGATGGCGGACCAGGCATGGACGCGATCTTCCAGTTGCTGGAAGGCTCGATGACGCGGGAGCAGGACCGGCGGGTCTTCTTCCAGGCGCAGGTGCTGTTCTGGATGCTGTGCGCCACCGACGGCCATGCGAAGAACTTCAGCCTCTTCATCCGGCCTGGGGGGCGATATCAGCTCACGCCGCTGTACGACGTGCTGTCGGCGTATCCGGTGCTGGGCGAAGGCCCGTCGAAGATCTCGCCGCACAAGGCCAAGCTGGCCATGGCAGTGCGGACGAAGAACGCGCACTGGAAGATGAAGGACATCCTGCGCAGGCACTGGCTGGAGCTCGGCACGCGACACGGCGTCGTCACGGCTGATGGACGCCCGGCACAGGCGGTCGTCGACGACCTCGTGGCACGAACGCCCGAGGCGCTGGCGCCGGTGCGCGCGCAGTTACCGCACGGCTTCCCGGCGGAAGTGGCGGACAACATCCTCGAAGGTGTCCAAAGCGCCGCAGCACGATTGGCCGCATAGCCAAACCGTCGCTGGAGGCCGTTTGGCCGCTACAGCGCAGCCGTGTCGGCTTCGGCCTCCGGCCACAGCGCCGGGAAGTAGAAGCGCAACGCATGCAAAGGTAAGCCGAACCGGACCTTGCCCTGCACCGTGTCGCTGCGCAACAGCCCGCGGCGCACCAGCGCCGAGACCAGGTTCACGGCCGTGCGGTCGCCCAGCCCGGTCATTCGCTTGAACTCGCCGCGCTCGATTTCCAGGCCGGTCACGAACAGGTAGTGCAAGGGGCGCAAGGCCTCCAGGCGCACACCACTCTTGATGGACTCCTGCTCGAAGCTCAGGCAGGCGGCGATGCGCTGCTCGATGGCGCCCAGGTTGAGCATCGAGCGCATGAACGCCACCTGGTCGATGCAGACATCCAGCACATAGTCGATCCAGTCAACCAAGGCCGATTCGCTGAGGTCGCCCCGGCCGTCCGGGTCGCCTCGCCGCGGTTCGTCGGCAGCGGCCAACAGCGCGTAGTAACGGTCGACGGAACGGGCGAAGCCCCGCAGGGGCGACCACATGCCGCCGGTGTAGCCCAGGGCGCTGAGCAGGGTGTGCGTGTGCAGGCGCATCACGCGGCCATTGCCGTCGACGAACGGGTGGATCCATCCAAGGCGCTGGTGGGCGGCTGCCATGGCCACCAAAGCGGCATCGCCCCGGCGAACGCCGCCATAGAACCTTGCCCACCGATCCAGGAACATGCCCAGGCTGGCGGCCATGGGTGCCACATGCCGCCCCACGCTCACTTCCTGGGCTCGCAGCGCGCCGGGCTCGATGGGCACGCCTTGATCCGTCTGCAGGCCGCTCGGCGGCAGCCTGGAAAACAGCGCGCCGTGGATGCTCCTGACCCCCTGAACGGAGTACAGCTCACCCGCCCCGGCCGCACCTGAGAACCGCGCTTCCAATTCGATCTCGGCGTCGATGTGGGCAATGGCCAGGCGCTGGCGCGCCGCCAGCTTGGCGTCCTGCGAGAAGTCCTTGTGCAGCGCCTGCTCTAACTCCAATGGGCGCGTGTGCTGCCCTTCGATGCGGTTGGAGTAGTAGGAATTCATGGCGCGCAGCAAGCCGCGGAGCTCGGCTGCGAGCGTTTGGCTGGCCAGGCCACTGGCCGACAGGGCCAAGTCGTGCGCCTTGGCCAACAACGGCTCTTGGCGCGCAGCTGAAGGCAACAGCGGTTCGAACTGGTGAGGCTGGTCGTACACTGAGGTTGTCATGCGAACATGGATTGTTCCATAACCCGTTGTCGCGTCTATATCTTTTTGATCCTATGCGCACATCTCTGCGAACCTCGATGCGAAGTCGCCTACTTTGACCCGGAACGGGATGGCTTTGAGTTCAATGGCATTGACCCGGGCCTGACCCGCGGCCAGTTCGGTGTCGATGGCGCCCAGTGCTTTGCGCAGGCTGCCCCGTCGCGTGAGGCACAAACGCGTCAAGCGGCCTCATGCGCCACGGTGCGGGCGCTTGCGAAGTTCACCGCGTCATCGGGGAAGTGGGAGTGCCGAAGTCCACTGAAGCGGTCGGCAATTCAACGGCCGGAACCCAGCAGCGCGACCATCGCTACATGACCCAATGGTCGGATCGGCTCATCCGATCGTCCGCTGACGACACAGACCTCGTCAGAAACCTCGTCACATGGGCCCAGAAACGCCGAAGCCCGCACTTGGCGGGCTTCGTAAGTGCTTGTGGGTTATGAGAACTCCACCAATCGGCGTTGCCCTGCGCTGATCCTGTGTTGGCGTTCGTGGTCCATCAGTCGTCAAGTGGCGTTCTACCTGGGAAAACTGGTTCTGACGGAATGACAAGACTTCAATAGGCGTTACCGCCGGCGCTCAGCCCTGTCATTCCTCAAAAACGAATCGGCCAGGTTTTCTGCGCTCAGGAACGAAGGAAACCGACTGGCGCCAGCCGCTGTCTGCACCCGTAGGGCAAAAACGCCACGGCACCATCACTCGAGAGGCGGGCAAGAGCGTCTGGGTTCGGACTCTCCAGCATATCCAACAACTGCCGCCCACCATCAGGTGTTGTTGCCGCCTCGGCTTCGGCCTGCGGCCAGAGTGCCACGGAGTAGACACGCAGCGCGTGGAGCAGCAGGCCGAACCCGTGTTGCCCTGCGGCGAATCACGGCGCAACAACTCATGCTGGACGAGCGCAGACGTCGGGCTCATCGTGCGGTCTCGCGGCCACTTTGGAACCTGTCATGCCAGAGCTGCACCTAGGTGGCTCGTTCCAGCCGCGCCGCCAGTTCGTCGTGCTGCCGCTTGAACTTGTCAGCGTTCTTCTGCAACTTCGCCAGATTGTGGAGCTTCCATTGCAGCGCCGGCAACCGGGCGAGGTGCGCATGGGGTAGCAAGTGCCACTGTGGCTCTGCACTCACCATCGACAGCAGGAACTGACGGTGCCGAGGCTGCAAGGCGCGCGGCAGTTCATGCATCAAGCGTTGCCGTGTCGCGATCAGCTCGTCCAGTCCAGCCGGGGCCGAAGTCATCCCTACGAACTCGTTCTCGAACACCGCTTCGAGTGGCTTCTCGTTCGGGAACAGCACCTCATGGGCGGGCCGGTTGTGGCCAGCCAGGTAGACCACGAAGCAATCCAGCAGATCGTCGCTCCAGCCGCCGCGCGCCAGCATCAGTTGCACATCGAAGATGTCTCTTGGATGCTGACGGTCGAGCGCCGCAACCAGCTTCCCCCCATACAACTCGGGCACAGCCAGGACGGGGATCTCGACATGGGCCGAGAACATCTTCTGGGCCGCTGGCGTCAACGCCCGGCGCTCAGGCGGCAGTACGGTGCCGCGGAAGACGAAGTTCACCTCCACCTTGACCTCGACACCCGCACCGTGCACGAACAGCTTGGCCTCGTTGCCCTCCTTGGACTTGCGAAGCGTGGCCAAGAATCCCAGTGCCTCGACCCGCGCCTGGGCCGCTGCCAGTTCGTCTGCGATGGCGCGAAGTGCTTCTTCGCGCGGCAGTTCGTGGGGGACGAAGACCACGTCGATATCGACCGACAGTCGAGGCATGTCCTGCAGGAAGAGGTTGAGCGCCGTGCCACCCTTCATGGCGAAGGCGGGCGTGTCGAAGATCGCTGGCGCCACGGCCAGCAACAGCTGCACAGTGCGGACGTAGTCGGCGTTCAAGACGGCAGCTTCAGGTTGAGGCGCTCACCGGTTTTGGTGGCCGACACCCATCGCAGCCCGCCCCCCAAGCGTTCGCTGTGGCGGCGCGCAAGCGCCCCCCAGGGAAGGCCCAGTTCGTCTGCGAAAGAATGGGCCAACCGGGCCACCTTGATCCGCTTGAGGTGGGCCAGCAGGGTGTCCATGACGTCCAGGCGCAGGGCGCGAGTGCCCTCCACGAGATGGCGGGCTTCTTCCAGGCCCTGGGTCTTGCCGACGTCGCTCAGCAGTTCCAGCACGGCTCGCTCGGGCTCGGAGACCAGGAGGTCCGATCGGCCACCCGGCAAAGGTGCCAGGCCCACACCCCGGGGCAACGTGCCTTCGAACAGGTGGGTGGCTTGGTAGGTGGCGGTGAACGCTGTGGTGAACCAATCTGGCAGCGTGGCCGATGCATCTCCCCAGAGGACCAGCCGCTCCTTGAAGGCGAGGTTGTGGCGAACGCCGCGCCATGCGAGGGCAGTCTTGCCGGCGACGTGCAGGCCTGGAACCTGGACGCCGAGCCATGCAAGTGCTGCGTCGCGATTCAGCTCGTCTCCCGGCAGCAGGTAGACGCCGCGGCCCAGTCTGCGCAGCCAGCCGCCCTCGGCAAGTCGTGCCACCTGCTTGGCGCTGAGACCCCTGTCCGCCAACAGTTGCGTTGACAGAGGAGTGCCGCGCGGCAGCGACGTCAGCGCTTTGCGGAATAGAAGACTAGGTGAAGATCCCATCAGATGGTCATTATGCTGCTTTTTCTATTCCAAGCTGATTCACAGACACAGACCAGTGCGCGCGGGTTGCGGATAGAAATTCCTCGCTTCTACCCTCCAGGCGGTCATTTTCTGGAATTTTCTATTCCGCGCAAGGAGTGCCGCGCTCACTGCAGCGCGAGTTGCCCGGCGTTTGGCCGCCCACCCTCTGCCACCCGCCCGTATGACTTCTCGTTCATCGATACGGGTTCATTGCACCGCCAAGTCGTGAACACCGACTTCGAGTGAGCGCATAACTTCCTAGACCTCCCTCTCGGAGGTCAGATGAAGCGAAAACACACAACACACATCCAGCGCTCGGACACCCACGCAGCAGCGTTGCGTGCGCCGGAGTCACCCGTCCGGGGCATCCTCAACAGAGTGCTGGGGGCAGCGCCGGCGCCGCTGGACTGCGGCGGGCTTCTCTCCTTCTGCGTCGGGGTAGCCTCGTCGTTCGACATCGCCTGTGGTCTGCTCAAGCAGCCGAAACCTGAATTCCTGACGCTACAAGCCGAGTCCAAGGCACTGGCGGCTGCGTGCATCGCCCGATTCGAGGCGGCTGGCCAGACTGACGCCGACGGGGCAGCCGACTCCTACAAGAGATCCCACCCGGCCTGGACTGCCCTCGTCGAGGCCGGTGATCGTGAGGGTGCCGCTACACATCCTGCGGCTGCCGCGCTGGCCGTCGAACTCTGCGTGAGCGTGGTGCAGCACAAGCGGATCGCCGTGGCTTTCGCCACCGATGCGCGCGTCACGATGGGGAACGACGAGTGGCAGGGCGTGAGCTTGCACGAAGCCATCGAAATGGAATGGGAGGGCAGGCTGCCCCCGTGGGTCTCCCACGGGAAGAAGGCCCTGGTGGCCTTTCGAGGACTGTTCGAGTGCGCGCCACCTGAGCCGCCAGCGCCGAAGACTTTCGAAGAGCGTGCGGCCGCCGAACTACGCAACCGGGCAGCCTTCGCCAGCTATCGCCGCCGGGCCGGCATCAACGACAAGACCTGTCTCAGCAGGACTCAGATCGCCGAGAGCATCAGCTACGGGAGCCCGGCACCGTTCTCGACGCTAGAGGAACGGAAGGCTGCGATGTGGTTCACCGGCCTGAGCGGCCTGTTTGCGGGAACCGTGCCCGAGATTCCGCTCACACCGAACGCCCCTGCGAACTGGACCATGCACTACGACCCGCTCGCCGGGCATCTCTTCCGTGACTACGCGGGCCTGGCGCCTGCGTCGGCGAAGGCCAGGCCGGGCACCTTCGTACCGACCAGCTACTGCGTCGTCACACCGGTTCCAGAGGAGGTGCGCGACTTCACGGCTGCGCGCGCCGCCAGTCTCGACGATCCACGAACCGTAGGTGACCTGATGCCAGTCTTGAAGCACCTTCAGTCTTACACGCTGCTCTATCCGTGGTTGGGCGATCTCGGCCCATCGTGGGCTCGGTGGTCACGCACGCCAGGGCCAGTGGCTCTGCAGAATGGCGTTGACAGCCTGCTCGGAGGGCTGGTCACCGGCGACCTGGGTACGACCGCCCGCAGCAAGCTCCACTACTGCGAAGTGACGCAAGAAGAAATCGCGGCGGCGGCAGCAAAGCTATATGAGGCGTTGGGATTCGGCAAACCCGTACCGATGCCGGCCGGCATCCAGCTGGGATTCGGCTCCGCGGTGACGACATCGATTACTGAGCTCGCTGCCCTCGATACGCAATGGGTCAAGGAGTTGAACGCCTTGCGCCCGCCAACCCGCACGACCGACGCCGAAAAGCCCGTCACGTTCCACAACAAGTACGTCAGGGTCTTGGGCGCACGTCTAGAGGTGTGGTTGAGCCTGCGCGCCGCAACAGTGCTGCCAGTACGCGCAACCCTGAATGCAAACCTGGATCTCGTGATCGATCTGGTGGAGAAGACGAGCGCGGGCAGGGCCGGCGGCATGCCTGCGGTGATCTGCGATGCCATGCGCCGTGACATTGGTGCCTACCTCGAGCACTGCAAGGCGCTGCGCGTGCGCCTGCTCGGCTTCGGTCGGCACGCGGACGTTATCAATTGGCTCGACGCCGTCATCGCGGGCAACGACGTGCCACTGCTGTGCGAGATCACCGATCGCCGTCAGGTCCAACCTCTCGGGACGAGGCACCTGCTCGAACTCGACGGGGCCTCGCACCTGGCGCCCGATTGGGGACGCAAGGCGGCTGAGAACTTCCTGCGCCGCGCCGGTGCCCGGTGGCAAGACATCGACCGCCACCAGCGCCACGAGGTGCTTGGCCAAGAACAAGACGTACAGGTGTCCGAAGGCACTGAAGCCGACTGGGCACGCCGCTTGGCGCCCTACCTGCAGCGGTTGTCGACAGAGATCCACAAGACGCCCCTGAACGGGCTGCGCACCATCAAGGAGAACAAGTGAAGAACAAAGACATCACCCTGGCTGGCATCAAGCTGTACACCGACGAGAAGGTCCCGATCGACCATGCCCGATATGGCTCGGGCACGCGTGCCGGGGTCCGCCGGTTCACTGCGTTCCAGCGGGCTCTGCTCGCATCGCCATCAGCCAAACCTGGCGTGCTGGCGGGCCGTCTGGTGGCCCTGGACCTGGTCAGCGTTCACGACCTCCAACGCGCGCTCGCCGCCCAGCCCTTCGTGTTTCGTGGCGAGGCCTGCATCGAGTGGATGAGCGGAGAGTGGCTGGATCGTCGCCAGCTCTGCCTGATGACAGTCCTGAGTTTGGACGGCCCGCGTGAGGCTGAAGCCGAACTTGCTGCACTGCGCGAGATCGCGGCCGCTGTCCCCGGCTACGAATCCTCGAAGCAGAAGAAGAAGGACATCCTTCAGCAGCTCGAACTGGACCGGATCGCCTGGGCTTCAGAGCGGATTCAGAAGGCCCTGTGGTCACACGTCGCCAGCGCGAGGCGCTTCACCCTCCTGCCCAGACTGGACCTCGCCAACGAGCGCGCAGATCAGGTGCCGGAACTCCAACTGGACCCGCTCCTCTCGGAGCAGCAGGCCCAGATGGCCGATCTCATCGACGCCTGTGTGGGCAACGGCGCGAAGCGCGACACGATGCCCGCCGTGGTGAAGTTGGCCACGGAGGCCTTCTCGATGGCGTCGGGGAAATCTGATCCAGAGACCCTGCGCGACTGGGGCAAGGCCCTGCTCGGCCTGCGTCCGCACATCGAGACGGCCGATGCCGCCAGCGCCGTTGTGGTGGGCTGGAACTACTTAGTGGTCATGAATGGAACGTCGACAGAACCGGACGCCGCGCTTGCAACGCGGGCCCGATACGTTCGCGTTGCCAACAGGCCGCTCTGGAGAGTGGTGGCAAACCTGCCAACCCAGCTCGAAGACTGGACCCCGGCACTCGTTCGTGCGGGTCTCACGTCGGCGATGCTGGATCCCGCATGCAAGGACAAGAAGGGCCTCGGTGCAGCGATCTCTTCGTTCGTGCAGTACCTGGAGGAGGAGTTCGGCGTCGAGGTCTCGGTGGCCGGTCTGCACGAGCTGATCCCCGACTCGAAGCCTCGTGCCAAGTGGGTTGCGCCGACTGCGGTGGCGCGCGCCATCGGGTGGCTCACAGCGGCTGACAAGGGTGACCCGCGGCTTCTTGCCATCGCATCGGTCATGCTGCAGTTGGCCAGCATCAAGCCGTTCAGGATCTCGGAATTGAGGTGGACGCGCATCGGCAATATCCACTTTCCAGACGTTGGTGGTGTGGAGGTCGAGATCACGCCACTCGCGGGGCACAACCCTCTGAAGACCGACGCTGCGACCCGCAGGATCTCGATCGCCGAGGGCGCAGCGTGCGAGGCGCTGCGTGCGTGGGTGACCAAGCGCATCGATGAGGGCGCCCCAGCCTCAGCCTATGTCTTTGGCGAACCCGATCAGGATGAGAAGCTGTACCGCCCGCACGCGGTACACACCCTGCTGCTCGAGATCCTGAAGCGCGCCACGGGCGACGCGGAAGTGACGTTCCACAGCCTGCGGCACACCGTCATCACCAACGAGGTCGAGGCGATCCTCCTCCTCAACGAGCCCGGCTTCGTGAATCGCTTTGCCGCCATGGCCGACCCGGCCGGTCATGTCGTGGCCGCCACTTCTTTCGAACACTATGCCCACCGCATCGAGTCCCCGCTGCGCCAAGCCATCGACCGCGAACTCAAGCTGCTGGAGCTCACGAACGCGGATGGTGAATGCATCCTCGGGATCAAGGCCAACACACTGACGCAGGCCGCACGCCGGTCCGATGTGGAATTGGCGACTCACATCTGGGATGTCGCCACGAGGCGCGCGCAGCAGATCACCGTTCGCCTGCCTGATGTAGCGGAGGGCATGACCTGGACAGACCCGAAGCCTCCGATCTTTACAGGCCCGGTCGCGCGTGCCTTCACCGTCAAGCGCTGTCTGGTTGCGCTGGAGGCCATGGCCAAACACACGAGCGCCACACTCATCGAGCATCGCCACGGACTCGACGGTGAAGGGCAAGGCCAACTGGTCAACGCGGCGCTGGAGGTCGTGGCGGAGATCTACGCGAAGCGCCGGAAGCTGCCGCCAGCGGACTGCAACTCCGTCGCCACCGCTTTTGCGTTGCTGAATCTCGACGTTGAGCGCACGGAGCAGCCCAGATACCAGAGCTTCATGGACTTCGCATCTCTTCCTCAGGATCCAGTTCTGCTGCAGGCGGCTGCATGTGCTTGGACGGACCTCTGGTGGGACGGGGAAATCTGCGCGACCGAGCCCATGTCGCTCATTCCCCTGCTCAAGCTGCTCCAACAGGCCGGTGTTCCACCAGAGAACCTGCTGCTGTGCCGGGAGCCTGAAGCGCAGGATCCGCAGGGCGTGGAGCGATACAGGGCCGCTGCCGACCTGGTGAGTTTCAGTGTCTTCAACCAGCGCATCCAGGTGGAGCCATTGAGTGTTGCACGCCCTGGGCGGGCATCGGCGTACCTCCTTTGGACCAGCGGCCCTGAAGTCGGCGCGGCTGGCAAGTCGAACGCGGGCTTCGACGCCCTGATGTTCACGCTCGCGGTCTGGGCAAGACCCAGCCTGGGCGCGTGGAGGTGAGCATGACCGAACCAAGGATCCATCGGATAGGGCACCGCCGGCTCGTCGCCGTGAACGTGGAGATGACGGAGGAGGCGGAGTCAGTGCGTCAGGCCCAACTGCGCCATGAGTTCATCAAGGCAGTCCCCAGCGCTGGTCGACTCGAGGGGAGCGAGCTGATGACGATTCGAAAGCATACGCACCAGGGTGCTGATCTCCACTTCAGTCTGGTCGAACGACCTGGCAGCGCCACTTTGCCGTTGGACGGTCTGAACAGACCAGATCCGACCGGTGCCGATCTCTTCCAGCGCGACGTCGAGCGTGTGATTGTGGAATGCAAGAACATCGCGCATCGGCTCACCTTGGCCAGCAGCCCTCTGCTCTCCGCAGCACAGGTTCGTGGCGAAGAGCCTGTACAGGGAGTGGATGTCACGCTGCGTCGCCTCTTCGGACGTCGTGCCCGCAAGGTCAGCCTCCCCTCGCCGTCAGGGGACCGCGAGATTGAGCTGCCCCCTCAGCCCCGGCACATGCCGGAAGCTGAAGTCGTCGTCATCTCTGCAGTCGTTGCCGATCTGCCTCCGAAGCACGCGGTCCTCGAAAGCGCCTACGCCGTCGCCAATGCTCAAGGCACCCTGTGGGATGCGCATGAACGGGTACTGAAGCTGCCGGCGAGCCTGAAGGCCAAGCGCAAGGGTGCGCTGCCCGCCGACGATCTGCTGACGATGGTGTCCTGCATGGACGCACACAGGAGAGTTCGTATGAAGGTCAAGATCAGTTTCGCGTGGGCGACCGGCAGCGTGTCTGTCGTGGAGATCCTCTCTGTATTGCCACCTGAGACGCCCGCATCGCGCCCGCGAGGGCGGCGCGCGCCATGAGCCTCGAGTGGTCTTATGTCCACTCGGGTTCGAATCCCGAGGGAGCGCGCGCCCTGCCCTCCCCCTGAAACTCAGCCTAGCCGGCGAAACGACGGGCACCTGGTTTCGTGAGAGATTGCGGTCCTGACCGAATACAGGGAAGGACAACGAGAAGTGGACATCGAAGCCCTGCAGACCACCCTGCGCACCTTCGCCGCCGAGCGCGACTGGCAACCCTTCCACACCCCCAAGAACCTCAGCACCGCGCTCATCGTGGAGGCGGCAGAACTGGCCGAGATCTTCCAGTGGATGACGCCCGAGCAGTCGGCCACCGCGCACAACGATGCCGTGGTGCGCGAGCAGATCTCTGACGAGGTCGCTGACGTCCTGCTCTATCTCATCCAGATCGCCGACCACACCCAGGTCGACCTCAAGCGCGCCGTCGGGCGCAAACTCGTCAAGAACGCGAAGAAGCACCCGCCGCTACGCACCGGGCTGCCGGCCGGCACGGCCGCCACCTCAACGGTGGAGACCCACGTGCTCGTGGACTGGGAGAACGTGCAGCCCAGGGAGGGCGACCTGCGCGCCCTCGTCCCCGACGTCACGGATGTGTGGATCTTCCACGGGCCGAACCAGAAGGTGGATCCGGAAAGCTATGGGTCCTTCGGGTCCAGGGTCACGCCAGTGAAGATCGCGCGCTCGGGGAAGAACGCGCTGGACTTCCACCTGTCCTTCTACATGGGCTACATCGCTTCGCGGCACCCGGATGCGCGCTTCGTGGTGGTGTCCAACGACAAGGGCTATGGGCCGATGCTGGAGCACGCCGCGGAGCTGGGGTTCTCGGCGAGGCAGGCCGCCTTCGGTACGTCCAAGGCCAAGGCCAACGGGGGCCCGATGTTCTCGCTGGCGCCCACCCCGACCCCGGCCGCGAAGCCAGCCCCGCCTGCTGCGAAGAAGGCGGCGGCGAAGACGGCCACGGCTGCGAAGGCAGCCAGCGCCACAACACCCAAGCCTGCAGCCAAGAAGGCAGCAGCGAAGGCCCCAGCCAAGGCTCCAGCCAAGAAGGCAGCTGCGAAGAAGACGCCGGCGAAGACCGCCGCGAAGACGGCGGCCAAGAGGACGACTACGCAACCAGCAGCCGCCCCGAAGCCTCAAGCGGCCGCCAAGAAGGCCACCGCTCCCACGAAGAAGACCCGAGGCCTGGAACACGTCGTCGCCAGCCTCAAGAAGACGCAGAGCAAGCCCGCGCGCCAGGCCGCCCTGCTGGCCATGATCAAGTCGCTGCTGGTGGCCAAGGACGACGATCCGATCATCCAGAAGACCCTCAACGACATGATGGCCGCCGGCAAGATCGCGATCAACGACACGGGCGCGGTGCAGTACAGCCTGTAGGGGTCCTACCCGCCCGCCTCCCCAGGTCGCGCTGTGCGAAGACTGTGACGCGCGGCCGGGGCGGTCGTACGATGACCGCATGGCTGCCCCCGTCATGTCGCTGGACGTACTGCCCGCATCTTTTGGGGACTGCCTGCTGCTGACCTGCCATACGCCGTCTCGCCCGTGGCGACTGCTGGTTGATACAGGCCCGGACGAGAGCTACAAGACGCTGCAGGCTCACCTACGCACGCTCCCGCTAGGCGCGCAGGGCAAGCGAATCATCGACACCTTCGTGGTCTCGCACATCGACCACGACCACATCGGTGGCGCAGCACTGCTGCTCAACGACGCTTCGCTCGATCTGGAGCTCGGCGACATCTGGTTCAACGCACCCGTCCCCGCCGGCCCCAAGCTCCGCGGCGTGGCCGAAGGGCAGCGCCTGGCCGAGCTCTTGGTAGCGACGTCGCGCGACTTGCCCTGGAACGTGGCGATGGGCGGCCAGTGGCTGTGCTCGTCGCCTGAGCAGCGGTGCCCACGCATCGATCCGCGTCGAGGCCTCAAAGTGACGGTGGTCTCGCCGTCGCTTAAGAAGCTCAAGGCGCTCTTCGCCCGGTGGGACAAGGAACTCGCGAAGCTGCGTGCCAAGACGCGCGAAGTCGTGGAACCTGTTCCTCTGCTGCGAGGCAGGCCTTCGTTGGAAGACCTTGCCGCATCCAAGACTGCAGTCGACAAGGCACTGCCCAACGGCTCCAGCATCGCGCTGCTCGTCGAGTACAAGAAGAAGTCCGTGCTGCTCGCGGCCGACGCGCATCCCGATCTTCTGGTCGAAGAACTGCGCGCGCTGGCAGACAGCCGCCAGGTGAAGCTGCCCTGGAACGTGGACGTCTTCAAGCTGCCGCACCATGGCAGCCGGGCCAACGTGACGACCGAGTTGCTCAATGTCGTGCGAGCGAAGCACTACGTTGTGAGCACGAACAACGCGCAGTTCGGGCATCCCGACGCCGAGGCGCTCGCACGCGTCATCTGCGCGGGGAACCAGCCGACGATCTGGTTCAACTACGCCACGAAGCAGAACCTCTCGTGGAACCACCCTGTGCGGCAGGCCCAGTACGGCTACACGTGTCGCTATCCCTCCGCGCTGGCTGGCGGTGTACGCGTGGAGTTGTAGATTCGAACAGCTGCTTCGCAGCGAGGCTGTGTGAAAACGAGTTTAACGCTTGAGGCGTCTCGGGTAAGTTGTGGCAACTCGTTGAGAGGTGCCACATGAAGCGATTCATCGAGGCTGAGGACCGAACGCAGGTCACCTTGCTGCCGGAGTGCCTCGACGACTTCGTTGCTGAGGACAACTCGGTCCGCGTGGTCGATGCTTTCGTCGAGGAACTGGACCTTCAGGACCTCGGCTTCGACGGCGTTCGGCCCGCGTGCACCGGCCGGCCGGCCTACCACCCGGCGGTGCTGCTCAAGATCTACATCTACGGCTACCTCAACCGCATCCAGTCGAGCCGGCGTCTTGAGCGCGAATGCCAGCGGAACCTCGAGTTGATGTGGCTGACCGGGCGGCTTGCCCCGGACTTCAAGACGATCGCCGACTTCAGGCGCGACAACGGCAAGGGCATCCGCAACGTGTGCCGGCGCTTCGTTGAGCTGTGCCGCGAACTGAAGCTGTTCTCTCAGGCCATGGTCGCGATCGACGGCAGCAAGTTCAAGGCGGTCAACAGTCGGGAGCGCAACTACTCTGAAGGCAAGATCGCCAGGCGTGAGCGCGAGATAGAAGCGAATATCCAGCGCTACCTGGATGCGCTGGACACGAACGATCGAACAGCGCCCAGCGACTGGCTGGAGAAGACGGCGCGGCTGAGCATCAAGCTCGACGAACTCCGACAGAAGATGAAGGCGCTACACGTCATGCGCGAGCGGGTTCAAGCTGCACCGGACGTTCAGGTCTCGCTGACGGACCCCGATGCACGTGTCATGACCACGCACAGCAATACCGGCACGGCCATGGTCGGCTACAACGTGCAGGTCGCAGTCGACGCCAAGCACCATCTGATCGTGGCTCATGAGGTGACCAACACTGGCAGCGACAGGGCCCAACTCAGCAAGATGGCCCATGCCGCTCGCGAAGCGATGGGGACGAAGCGCCTGAAGGCGATCGCCGACCGGGGGTACTTCAGCAGCACGCAGATCAAGGCGTGCAGCGATGCAGGCATCGACCCCTATGTTCCCAAGCCGACCACCTCAAACGCCAAGGCAGAAGGCCGGTTCGACAGGGCGGACTTCGTGTACATCGCCAGCGATGACGAGTACCAGTGCCCCGCGGGGCAGCGCGCGATCTACCGGTACACGCGCGAAGAGAGTGGCCTCCAGATGCGACGGTACTGGACGAGCGCCTGGCTGTTCTGACCGCCAGGGGGTCACCTTGGTAGACCTCACTCCAGCGACGGGCGACGGCGTCCTCATAAAGGTGCATGGTCAGCCGCCCTGGAATCAAGTCCAGGTTGTTCGCCAGCTTGCGAGGCGGAGGAGGGCTGGGAAGGTCATCGATGCCATCCTCGACAGGTTTGAGCAGGAAGTGGATGGAACGTGTCTGACCGATAAGCTTGTTGAAATCACTCGCGGTCAGCTTGTGCTGGGCCGACTTGAAGTCGGCCACAAAGGCGTCTTCTTCCCTCCAGACGTCATGCAACGCGTCCTGGTCCATACCGTAGATGGTCAGGTTGCACTGCGGGTCGAGGTCGATCAGAAGCGCGCGGTGGCCTAGCTCTGCGAGGGCGTGTGCGAGATGGAAAGTCAAGGTGGTCTTGCCTACGCCTCCCTTGTTGTTGAACACTGAGATGGTCTTCACGTCGCGCTCCTGCGGTTCAGAAGAGCAGCATAGCGTCAGCGGCGGCGACTCCAGTCACCTGCCATCGGATTCGTCTTCGGCTTGTGCAACGCTTAGAGCCAGCCAGGCGCATGAAAACCCCAGGGCGCCACCGACCAGATCCGAACGACTGCATGCAGGGTAACGATCAAATGTCGTCTTCTGGCCGGCTTAAGCCAACGAGCGGGCCAGACTCATCGCCGGAAACGTGGCCTTCGGAGCTCCGCCCAGACGAGATATAGAGCCAGCCGGGAAAGACCGCTTGTGGCCGGTCTGAGCCAGTCGCGGTGTAGCCAGCAAGCGGTCAAATAGCCACAAGTATCGGAGCGTGAGTGACCGCTCTGGAGCGCACGCCCGATGGGCTCAGTTCAGCCACAACCGGCCCCTCCCGACGCGCCCTCAGGTCGTGTCCACGAGCGCCTACGAACGACAGGTTTGCGGCAACGAATCTGAGCCCTTCGTTGGTAAGCGGTCAATTGACCACGCCCTTGCGCCCACCGGCGCTCGCTGGTCAGGCCGGAT
>LJHT01000065.1 GCA_001295905.1 beta proteobacterium AAP51
CCAGCCCCTCCGCCCCCGCCGCCCGCCCCCACGCTGGCCGACGTGGCCCGGCTCACCACGCAGTCCGACTACACCCGCTTCGTGGCGCGTGATGTCGCGCCCGAGGTGAAGAACGCCGCACTGAAGAAGCTGTTCACCGACCCGCAGTTCAACGTGATGGACGGGCTGGACATCTACATCGACGACTACGGCAAGCCCGACCCCTTGCCCGCCGGCATGCTGCGCCAGATGGTGCAGTCGCAGGCGCTGCGCCTGTTCGCCGACGAAGACGAGGCCGAAGCCGAAGCGGCGAAACAGAAACTGCTCGCCCCGCCTGCAGCCGACAGCTTGCCCGCACGGCCCGCCCACGCGCAGCCTGACGATGCCGAGACGGCAGCGCTCGCTGAGGCCAGCCCTTGCGACGACGCCCTTCCCGCCCCGGCCCTGCCCGTGGCCGACACCGACCACCCCCACCCGACGCCCTGCGATGAAGACACTGCTGTGCAACTGCAACCAGACGATGACGCTGGACGCGCCTGCCCTGAGCCGGGCGCTGGCGAAGACGCCCGGCGCCAGCACTGAGGGCCTGGAGACGGTTCACACGCTGCTGTGCCGGCGCGAGGCCGGCGCCTTCCAGCGTGCGGCCAAGGAAACCGGCGCCAGCGGCGACGAACTGCTCGTGGCCTGCACCCAGGAAAGCCGCCTCTTCCTGGAACTGAACGACGAGACCGAAGGCGCGGCACGCGTCACCGAGCGCCCCATCCATTTCGTGAACATCCGCGAAACCGCCGGCTGGGGTGCCGAGGGCGGCCAGGCCACCGCCAAGATCGCTGCACTCATCGCTGCGGCGCAACTGCCGCCGCCCGAGCCCGTGGCCACCGTCAGCTACCGCTCGCAGGGCCGCTGCCTGGTCATCGGCGCGGCCGATGTGGCCGAGGAAGCCGCCGCGCTGCTGGAAGACAAGCTGGATGTCAGCGTGCTCGTCAGCCAGCCTGGGGGCAGCCTGGGCCAGCGCCATGCCCGCGCCACGCACCACGGCCGCGTGACGCAGTTGCGCGGCTGGCTGGGCAGCTTCCACGTGGCCTGGGAGAGCGGCAACCCCATCGACCTGGACGTCTGCACGCGCTGCAACGCCTGCGTGCAGGCCTGCCCCGAAGGCGCCATCGGCTTCGATTACCAGGTGAACCTGGACGCCTGCAAGAGCCACCGCGACTGCGTGCGTGTGTGCGAGGCCGCCGGCGCCATCAGCTTCCAGCGCGAGCCGCTCACGCACGAGGAAGACTTCGACCTCGTGCTCGACCTGCGCCCCGAGCCCGGCTTCAGCCAGCACCAGCCGCCGCAGGGCTACGCCTTTGTCGCCGGCGGCAGCGACCTGCGCGCCCTGAATGCCGCCGTGCTGAAGCTGCGCGAGCTCACTGGCGAATTCGAGAAGCCCAAGTTCTTCAAGTACACGCACAAGCTCTGCGCCCACAGCCGTAACGAGCAGACGGGCTGCACCGCCTGCATCGACGTGTGCAGCACGAAGGCCATCCGCAGCGACGCCAGCCGCAAGGGCAAGACCAAGGGCGAACTGGCCGGCGGCGTGGTCGTCGAGCCCCACCTGTGCGTGGGCTGCGGCGCCTGCAGCACCGTGTGCCCCAGCGGCGCGATGGCCTTCGCCTACCCGGGCACGGCAGACCAGGGCCGGCGCATCCGCACCTTGCTGAACACCTACGCCCATGCCGGCGGCAAGGAGGCCGCGCTGCTCATCCACAGCGAAGAAGCCGGCAGCCGCGCGCTGGACGCCCTGGGCCGTGCCACGCGCAGCAGCCGCGGCAGCCTCGCGCCCAAGGGCAGCGCTTCGCCCGGCCAGAAGGGCCCGCCTGCAGGGGCACTGAAGGGCCTGCCGGCCCGGGTGCTGCCGCTACCTGTGTGGCACACCGCCAGCGTGGGCCTGGACCTGTGGCTCACCGCCATCGCCCAGGGCGCCAGCCAGGTGTGGGTGCTGCTCACCGAAGAAGAAGCGCCCGAATATCGCCAGGCCCTGCGCGAGCAGATGGACGTGGCCCAGGCCCTGCTGACGGGCCTGGGGTACGCCGGAGCGCACTTCGCGCTGCTGGAAGCGGCCGACCTGCCCACGCTGGACGTCGCGCTGCGCCAGCCCCCCGCCGCCACCGTGAAGCGCCCCGCGGCCTATGCCGCGCAGGCCGACAAGCGCGCCACGCTGGAGCTGGCCGTCGACCACCTGCTGGCCCTGGCCCCCACGCCCGCCGACGAAGTGCCGCTGCCGGCCGCCGGCTCGCCCTTCGGCACGCTGGTGGTGAACGCCGACAAGTGCACGCTGTGCCTGAGCTGCGTGAGCGCCTGCCCCGAAGCCGCGCTGGCCGACAACCCCGAGGCCCCGCAATTGCGTTTCATCGAGAAGAACTGCGTGCAGTGCGGCCTGTGCGCCACCACCTGCCCTGAAGACGCCATCACGCTGCAGCCGCGCCTGTGGCTGGCCGATGGCGGCAAGGCGCGCAAGAACGCGCGTGTCATCGCCCAGGCCCAGCCCTGGCTGTGCGTGAAGTGCAGCAAGCCCTTCGGCACCGTGCGCGCCATCGAGAACATGCTCAGCAAGCTGGCGGGCCACAGCGCCTTCCAGGGCGCGGCCGCTGAACGCCTGAAGATGTGCAGCGACTGCCGCGTGGTCGACATGTACAGCCACCCCAACGAGGTGCGCATCACCGACCTGTGATGCCCACCACCAGCCCGAGCCGAACGATGAGCACCGCCCCTGTCCACTTCGCCCCTGCCGGCGACACCGAGGAACTCGAACGCGCCGAGCTCTACGGCCTGCTCGCCCGCCTGTGGCTGGCGCCGCCCGACGAGGCCATGCTGCAGCAGTTCCGCGTGGCGGTGACGCAGGCGCCGGAAAGCGGCGCCTTCCTCGAAGGCCCCTGGCAGGCGCTGGTGGGCACCCTGCGCGCCACCACGCCCGAGGCCGCCGCCGCAGAACACGACGCACTCTTCCACGGCGTGGGCAAGCCCGAGGTCTTCGCCTACGGCTCCTACTACCTGGCGGGCGCGCTGAACGAAAAGCCGCTGGCTGCCCTGCGGCACGACCTGGCCGCGCTGGGCCTGACGCGCGACGCCAACGCGCTGGAGACCGAAGACCACATCGCCTACGGCCTGGAGGTGATGCGCTACCTGATCGCCGGCGACGACGTGGCCGTGTGCAACCTGGAGCAGCAGCGCCGCTTCTTCCGCCAGCACCTGCAAACCTGGGTGGGCGAATTCTGCGAAGCCGTCATCGCGCACCCGCGCGCCCAGACCTGGGCCGCGCTGGCCGTCTTCACGCGCGAGTTCATGGCCGTGGAAACCCAGGCCTTCGACATGCTGGAAGCCTGATGAACACCGCTGCCCCGCCCCCGCCCGCCATCGCGCCCGAAGACATCACCGGCCTCATCCTGTGCGGCGGCCGAGGCAGCCGCATGGGCGGTGCCGACAAGGGCCTGCAGAACTTCAAGGGCGTGCCGCTGGCCATGCACGCGCTGCTGCGCCTGGGCCTGCAGACCGGCCACGTGATGATCAATGCCAACCGCAACCTGGCAGCCTATGAGTCGATGGGCGTGCCGGTGTGGCCCGACCCCATCGGCGATTTCGCCGGCCCGCTGGCCGGCTGGCTGGCCGGGCTGGAGCGCTGCGAAACGCCCTACCTCGTGACCGTGCCCTGCGACACACCCCACTTCCCCGCCGACCTGGTGGAAAAGCTCGCCGCCGCGCTGCGGGCCGAAGACGCCGACATCGCGATGGCCGCCACCCTCGAAGACGGCCAGGTGCAGCTGCAGCCAGTGTTCTGCCTGCTCAAGACCGGCCTGATGGAAAGCCTGGTGGCCTACCTGCATGCCGGCCAGGCCAAGATCGACCGCTGGACCGCGCAGCACCGCTGCGCCACCGTGGTGTTCGGTGACACGGCGGCTTTCGCCAACGCCAACACGGCGCAGGAACTGGCGCGGCTGCAGGCCTGACGGCCCAACTCGCCTGCGCCCAGCGCCACCTCGCCACCAACGGCAGCAGCGGGGTGCTGCGGCCGTTGTCCAAGACAAATGATACAGCCGGCGCGCTTGCATCATTTTTTCTAATTTTCCTCAAGTCTCCTCGTCTCACACCGAAAAGAAGTCACCGGCGGTCTTCGGATGTTCGCGAACCGCCTCGATTCGGAGTGACTGAATGAAGACTGGGCTCACCTTCGGCCTCGCCGGCCGCCTCTATGCCGTGGTGGCGGTGCTCGTGCTGGCGCTGGCCGGCGTGGCCACCGTCGCCTGGATCAAGCTGGGTGCGGTGGCCGCCGCCGCCGCCGACACCGCCGAGGTGCGCGTGCCGCAGCTCGGGCGCATCGCCGCCATCGAGCTCAACATCACGCGCGTGTCGTTGCAGGTGCGCCACGCGATGCTGGCACGTTCACCCGAGGAACTGGCCGCCACGCTCGGCGACATCGGCAACAAGCGCCGCACCCTCGATCAGCTGATGGCCGACTACGACCGCTCCATCACCACCCAGAAGGGCCGCGAGTATTACGAACGGCTGGTGCCGGCGATTGCCAACTTCTGGGCGGTGGGCGGCGCCAACCTCAAGCTGGTCCAGGACGGCCAGCAGGCCGAGGCCTTCGAGTTCCTGGTGACCAACACCATCCCGGCCCGCAACGCCGTGCTCGAGCAGGCCGCGGCCATGGTCAAGTACCAGAACGACATGCTCGACAGCGAACTGGCCAGCGTCAGCCGCGAGGGCTCGTCGACGCTGCACCTGTTGCTGGCGCTGGTGGTTTCTGCGAAGGTCGGCCTGCTGCTGTTCGCCTGGCACTTCGCCGCACGGCTGAACAGCCGCATCGCGGCCAGCCGCGGTGTTGCCGACCGCGTGCGCGATGGTGACCTCACGCAGCCCGTGCTCGACACGGCGCGCGACGAGTTCAGCCCGCTGCTGCAGGCCTTGCAGCAGATGCAGGACGGCCTGGCGCGCGTGGTGGGCAAGGTGCGCCAGGGCGCCGACGGCGTGGCCACGGCCAGTACCGAGATCAGCAGCGGCAACCAGGACCTGAGCCACCGCACCGAGCAGCAGGCCAGCAGCCTGCAGCAGACGGCCGCCTCCATGGAGCAGCTGGGCGGCACGGTTCGCCAGAACGCCGACAACGCCGGCCAGGCCAACCAGCTGGCCCAGGGCGCTTCGCGCGTGGCCCGCGACGGCGGTGCCGTGGTGGCCGAGGTCGTGGGCACCATGAAGGGCATCCACGAGAGCAGCCGGCGCATCGCCGACATCATCGGCACCATCGACGGCATCGCCTTCCAGACCAACATCCTGGCGCTGAACGCCGCGGTGGAGGCCGCGCGGGCCGGCGAGCAAGGCCGCGGCTTCGCCGTGGTGGCTGGCGAGGTGCGCACCCTGGCGCAGCGCAGCGCCGAGGCGGCGCGCGAGATCAAGGGGCTGATCAACGCCAGCGTCGAGCAGGTGGAGCGCGGCAACTCGCTGGTGGAGCGTGCCGGCAGCACCATGGAGGAGGTGGTCGCCGCCATCCAGCGCGTGACCGACATCATGGGCGAGATCAGCGCCGCCAGCGCCGAGCAGAGCTCGGGCGTCCAACAGGTGGGCCAGGCGGTGACACTGATGGACCAGGCCACGCAGCAGAACGCGGCGCTGGTGGAACAGAGCGCGGCCTCGGCCGAGACGCTGCGCCAGCAGGCGCAGCAGCTGGTTCAGGCCGTGGCCGTGTTCAAGCTGGCGCGTGCTTGAACCACGCCCCTGAAACCGCCCTGCGCCGGTGATGTGCCGCCTGCGTGCAGGCGCACCGCGCAGTACTTGAACTCCGGGATCTTGGCCACCGGGTCCAGCGCCGGGTTGGTGAGGCGGTTGATGGCCGCCTCGAACCAGCAGAAGGCCACGAACACCGCGCCCGGCGGCGTGCCTTCGTCGGCGCGGGCGTAGAGGCTGACCTCGCCGCGGCGCGATCGCAGCGTCAGCAAGCCGCCCGGCGCCACGCCCAGCGCCGCCAGTTCCTGCGGGTGCAGCAACGCCACGGGGTCGGGCTCCAGCGCGTCGAGCACGCCGCTGCGCCGCGTCATGCTGCCGGTGTGCCAGTGCTCCAGTTGCCGGCCGGTGATGAGCACGTGCGGGTAGTCGGCATCGGGCCGCTCGTCGGCCGGAATCAGCTGCGCCGGCACGAACAGGCCCTTGCCGCCGGGGCGCGGGAAGTGATCGGTGAAGACTACGCGCTCGCCCGGCGCTTGTGTGTCGGTGCAGGGGTAGGTGACGGCGCCTTCTCGCTGCAGCCGCGCCCAGTTCAGGCCCTGCAGCGTGGGCATGAGCTGGCGCATCTCGTCGAACACGCGGCCGGCGGCGACATCGCAGTCGGTGGGCGTGGCGCCATAGGCGCGCCAGTCCAGCCCCAGCTGATCGGCCATCGCGGTGAGGATCCACAGGTCCTGCCGCGCCTGCCCCGGCAGGCCCAGCGCGCGGCGGCCCAACTGCACCAGGCGGTCGGTGTTGGTGAAGCTGCCGGTCTTCTCGGCAAAGGCGCTGGCCGGCAGCACCACGTCGGCAAGACACGCCGTTTCGGTGAGGAAGATGTCCTGCACCACCAGCATCTCCAACTGGGCCATCGCCTCGCGGGCGTGGGTGGCGTCGGGGTCGCTCATGGCCGGGTTCTCGCCCATCACGTACAGGCCCTTGAGCCGGCCCGCGGCGGCGGCCTGCATCACTTCCACCACCGTCAGGCCCTTCTCGGCGTCCAGCGCCTCGGGGGCCACGCCCCACAGGGCGGCGGCGGCGGCGCGCGCGGCGGGGTCGCCCACGGGGTGGTAGTCGGCGTACATCATGGGGATCAAGCCCGCGTCGCTCGCGCCCTGCACGTTGTTCTGCCCGCGCAGCGGGTGCAGGCCGGTGCCGGGGCGGCCGATCTGCCCCGTCATCAAGGCCAGCGCGATGAGGCAGCGCGCGTTGTCGGTGCCGTGCACGTGCTGGCTGACGCCCATGCCCCACAGGATCATGCTGCCTCGGCTTCGGGCGTAGAGGCGCGCCACGGTGCGCACGGTCTCGGCCGCGATGCCGGTGACGGCCGCCATGGCCTCCGGGCTGAAGCCGCGCAGGTTCTCGGCGAAGGCCTCGAAGCCCTCGGTGCGTTCGGCGATGAAGCGCACATCCGTCAGGCCCTCTTCGACGATGACGTGCATCAGCGAGTTCAGCAGCGCCACGTCGGTGTCGGGCCTGAAGGCCAGGTGGTGGGCGGCGTGGCGGCACAGCTCGCTGCGGCGCGGGTCCATCACCACCAGCTGCGTGCCTTGCTTCACCGCGTTCTTGATCCACGTGGCCGCCACCGGGTGGTTCACCACCGGGTTGGCGCCGATGACGATGACCACCTCGGCCTTCATCACGTCCATCACCGGGTTGCTGACGGCACCCGAGCCTAGGCCCTCCAGCAGCGCCGCCACGCTGCTGGCGTGGCACAGGCGAGTGCAGTGGTCGACGTTGTTGCTGCCAAAGCCCAGGCGCACCAGCTTCTGGAAGAGGTAGGCCTCTTCGTTGCTGCCCTTGGCACTGCCGAAGCCGGCCAGCGCGCGCGGGCCGTGCTCGTCACGCAACCGGCGCAGCGTGCCGCCGGCCAGGGCCAGCGCTTCTTCCCAGCTGGCTTCGCGGAACTGCGCGCGGGCCGTGGCGGGGTCGGTGGCGACATGCGGGTCTTTGGGCGCGTCGGCGCGGCGGATGAGCGGCACCGTCAGGCGCTGCGGGTGGCGCGCGTAGTCGAAGCCGTAGCGGCCCTTCACACACAGCCGGCCTTCGTTCGCTGGGCCGCTGCGGCCTTCCACGTGCAGGATCTGGTCGTCCTTGACGTGGTAGCTCACCTGGCAGCCCACGCCGCAATAGGGGCAGAGGCTGTCCACCACTTGGTCGGCCGCCTGCAGCGCCACGCCGCCGGCCGGCGCCAGCGCGCCGGTGGGGCAGGCCTGCACGCATTCACCGCAGCCCACGCAGCTGCTGCTGCCCAGGGCGTCGCCCATGTCGAAGACGATCTGCGCCGCCGCGCCGCGGTGGGCCAGGCCGATGACCTCGTTGACCTGCTCGTCGCGGCAGGCGCGCACGCAGCGTGTGCACTGGATGCAGGCATCCAGGTTCACCGTGATGGCCGGGTGGCTGGTGTCGCTCTGCGGGCGTTCGGCCGGCGGCGTGGGCGTGAAGCGCGAACCCGCCACGCCGAGCTTCTGCGCCCAGGCCTGCAGTTCGTTGTCGGCCTTGTGCTGGGCCGCGGGCGCATCAGCCAGCAGCAGTTCCAGCACCAGGCGCTGCGCGCTCTGCGCGCGCGGGCTGGCGGTCTGCACCACCAGGCCCGGCGTGGCCGCGCGGCAGCAAGAAGCAGCCAGCGTGCGCTCGCCCTGCACTTCCACCACGCAGGCGCGGCAGTTGCCCTCGGGCGCCTGGCCTTCGCGGTGGCACAGGCGCGGCACCGCAATGCCGAGTTCTTTTGCCAGCGCCCACAGCGTCTGCCCGGGGCGGGCCAAGACCTGCTGGCCGTCGATCTGCAGCGGCACGGCCGGGGCACCCAGTGCTTCGCCTTCCTCTCTGGTCAGTGCGTTCATGGCTTCAGCTCCTGCGGGAAGTGGCGCAGCACGCTGTCAAACGCATTCGGCGCGGCCTGGCCCAGGCCGCAGATGCTGGCTTCGCGCATCACGCCGCCCAGTTCGGCCAGCACTTCGGCGGGCCAGGCCTCGCCGGCCATCAGGCGGCTGGCCTGCGTGGTGCCGGCGCGGCAAGGCGTGCACTGGCCGCAGCTTTCGTGTTCGAAGAAACGCATCACGTTGCGCGCGGCGTCCACGGCGCGGTCGGTGTGGCCCAGCACGATGACGGCGGCACTGCCGATGAAGGCGCCGTGCGGCTGCAGGGTGTCGAAGTCCAGCGGCACGTCGGCCAGCGCCGCGGGCAGGATGCCGCCGCTGGCTCCGCCCGGCAAGTAGCCGTAGAGCCTGTGGCCTTCGGCCATGCCGCCGCAGTATTCGTCGATCAACTCGCGCAGCGTGATGCCGGCCGGCGCCAGCTTCACCCCGGGTTCACGCACGCGGCCACTGACCGAGAAGCTGCGCAGCCCACGCCGCCCATGGCGGCCGTAGGCGGTGTAGGCCTCGGGGCCCTCAGCCAACAGCCGTGCCACCCAATACAGCGTCTCGCCGTTGTGCACCAGCGTCGGCCGGCCGAAGAGCCCGCGCTCGGCCACGTAGGGCGGGCGCAGGCGCGGCAGGCCGCGCCGGCCTTCGATGGATTCGAGCATCGCCGACTCTTCGCCGCAGATGTAGGCGCCAGCGCCGCGGCGCAGTTCGATGGGCGGCAGCGGCGGCAATTGGCCAGCCGCGCTGGCGCCCTGCAGTGCGGCCAGTTCCCGCTGCAGCATGGCGCGCAGGCCGTGGTACTCATCGCGCAAGTAGACCGTGACGCCGGCCACGCCCACGGCCCAGGCGGCGATGAGCAGGCCTTCCAGAAAGCGGTGCGGCTCGTTCTCGAGCATGCAGCGGTCTTTGAAAGTGCCGGGCTCGCCTTCGTCCAGGTTCACCGCCATCAGCCGCGGCGCGGGCTGCGCGCGCACCAGGCGCCACTTGCGCCCGGCCGGGAAACCCGCGCCGCCCAGGCCGCGCAGGCCGCCGTTCTCCAGCAGCGTGATCACGTCCTCGGGCTGGCGCTCGCCGGCCACGCAGCCGGCCCACAGCGCGTAGCCACCACGGGCGCGGTAGGCGGTGAAGTCTTGCTGCGCGCTGAAGTCGTCATGGCGTTGGCCGTCCTGCAGCGCGGCTTGCGTGGTGGCCTGCACGGCTTCGGCCGTGGCCTGCGGCACGGGCCGGTGGTGCACCACAGCCACGGGCGCGGTGTCGCAGCGGCCCACGCAAGGCGCGGGGATCACGCGGACCTCGGGGCCCAGCAGGGCCGGCAGGCGCTGCAGCAGATCGCGCGCGCCGGCCATCTCACACGCGAGGCTGTCGCACACGCGTACCGTGAGCGCGGGCGCCGTCGGCACGCGGCCCTCGGCGTCTTCGCGCACGATGTCGAAGTGGTGGTAGAAGCTCGCGACCTCGTAGACCTCGGCCTGCGACAGCCGCATCAGCGCCGCCAGCGCCGCCAGGTGCGGCGTGGCCAGTTGGCCGTAGTGGTCTTGCAGCGTGTGCAGGTGTTCGATGAGCAGCTCGCGCCGGTGCGGCCCGGGGCCGATGAGCGCGGCCACCGCGTCACGGTGCTGCGGGTCGACGCCGCGGCCCTTGGGCGCCTGGCGGCGGCGCTGGCGTTGCGCCTCGCTGGAGACTTCGGCCCCGGAGGCAGGCACCGGCACGATGGGAATGACGACGGCATTCATGGTCTGCGGCGGATCATTCCGACGCCGCAGCCGGCTGTCCAATGGCTTTGGTGAACCGCGCCATTCACGGCGCTGATCGATGGCCCCTTAACGCGCCATCAGCCCGCCGCCAGCCCCGAAGCCAGCGGCCCTGTGTGCGCCGCCGCTTCAGCCAACCAAGCGGCGTCTGAGGCCAAGGCCAGCGCCGCCTGCAACGCACGCGAAGCCGGCTGGCCGCGTGCCGTCATGAAGCCGATGGGCGTGCGCAGCACCGGCGCCGTGAGCGGCCGCGCTTCCAACCCCGCGTGCGCCGCCAGCGTGTCCACCAGCGCACCCGGCAGCACCGCGGCCAGCGGGCCGCTGTGCACGGCCACCAGCAAGGCCATCACCGAATTGGTTTCGAGCGCGGGCGCCACCGCCAGGCCCTGGCTGCGGAACACCTGCTCCAGGATCACGCGGTTGTGCATCTCCGGGCCCAGCAGCGCCAGCGGGCGCGCCGCGGCCTCGGGCCAGGTGATGGGCGCGCCGAAACGCAGGCCCGGGCCCAATGTTTCGCCGGCCGCCGCACGCTGCAGCAGGTGGTAGTGCTCCAGCACCTGGGGCCAGGCCTGCAGGCGATCACCCGGCAGGTCGGCCAGGCGGTCGGTGTAGCCGAGCGCGAGGTCCAGCGTCAGCCGCTCCAGGCCCGATTCAAGCTCTTGCGATGACAACGAGCGCAGCTGCGGCACCAGGCCCGGGTGGCGTTCGATCAGCCGCGCCGCGAAACGCGCGGCAATGGGCTCGGCCGTGGGCACGGTGCCGATGACGAGCCGCCCGCGCGGCTGCGCGGCGCTGCCCGCGAGTTCCTGCGCCAGGCGCTCTTGCTCGTGCAGCACGCGCCGCGCCGTAGCCAGCACCTGCTCGCCTTCGGCCGTGAGGCCTTCGTACTGGCGGCCGCGGCGCACGATGGAAACGCCGAAGTGCGCCTCCAGCGAGCGCAGCGCATTGCTCAGCGCCGGCTGCGTGATGTGGCAGGCCGTGGCGGCGCGGCCGAAGTGGCGGTGCTGCTCCAGCGCGGCGAGGTAGCGGTAGGCATCGAAGAGGTTCACGGCCCGCGCATTAGACCAGCCACCGCTGCCTAGAATCGCGCGCCATGGAAGTCCGCCCCGACCCGGCCGAACACTGGCCCAACGCCACCGTGCTGGTGGTGGATGACGAACCCGGCATGCGCAACTTCCTGCTCAAGACCCTGGCCCCGCGCGCGGCCCTGGTGCTGGGCGCGGCCTCGGCCGAAGAGGCCGAGGCGCTGCTGCAGAAGCACCGCTTCGACCTCGTCATCCTGGACATCACGCTGCCCGGCAAGAGCGGGCTCACGCTGCTGAAGGAAATGCGCGCCCAGGGCGAGCCCTGCGAGGTGGTGCTGATCACGGCCTTCGCCGACCTCGACACCGCCATCGAAGCGCTGCGCGCCGGCGCGGGCGACTTCCTTCTCAAGCCCTTCCGCGTGGCCCAGGTGCTGGGCGCCTGCCGCCAGGGCCTGGAGCGCGCCCGCCTGAAGCGCGAGAACTGGGTGCTGCGGCGCACGTTGCACCAGCGCACGCCGCCGGCCAGCGGCCTGGTGGGGCGCAGCATCGTCATCAAGGGCCTGCAGGCGGCGCTGCAGCGCGTGGCCGGCGTGGACAGCACGGTGCTGCTCACCGGCGCCTCGGGCACGGGCAAGGAGCTCGCGGCCCAGGCGCTGCACCGCCTGAGCCCGCATGCCGCCGCGCCTTTCGTGCCGGTGAACTGCGCGGCCATCTCGCCGCTGAAGATCGAGGAAGAACTCTTCGGCGCACCGGGGCGCGACGGCCTCTTCGTCTATGCGCAGGGTGGCACGCTGTTCCTGGACGAGATTGCCGAGCTGCCGCTGCCACTGCAGGCCAAGCTGCTGCGCGCGCTGGAGAACCGGCGCATCCGCCCCGTGGGCAGCGAGCAGGAGATTCCGGTCCAGCTGCGCATCGTGGCCGCCACCAACCGCCCGCTGCGCGGCGAGGTGGAAGCCGGCCGCTTCCGCGACGACCTCTACTACCGGCTGCAGGTGGTGGAAATCACGCTGCCGCCGCTGGCGGCGCACAAGGAAGACATTCCCGACCTGGTGGCGCACTTCAACGAAACCCTGGCGCCGCGCCTGGGCGTGCCGCCCATCGAGGTGAGCGACGATGAGATGCACTACCTGCAGCAGTACGCCTGGCCGGGCAATGTGCGCGAGCTGCGCAACCTGATTGAACGCTCGCTGATCGTGGGTGCGCTCAACGTCTCGGCGCTGTACCAGGGCCTGGCCCGCGCCCAGCCCGAGCCGGCGCGCGCCGTGCTGGACGGCGTGACCGACCTGCACACGCTGGAAAAACGCCACATCCTGGCCGTGCTGGACAGCGTGGAAGGCGACAAGACGCGCGCCGCCCAGCTGCTGGGCATTTCGCGCCGCACGCTGGAACGCCGCTGCGCCGACTGGGCCCTGCCTTGAGCACGGTGGGCACGCCTGCCGCGGCAGGCAGCGCCAGACCGGGATGGTTTGCCCGGCTGCCCGTGCGCAGCAAGCTGCTGGCGCTGACCCTGCTGCCGCTGCTGGGCGTGCTGCCGCTGCTGGGCGCGGGGCTGCTGTGGTGGACCGACACCGCACTGGATGGCCTGCTGCGCACCAAGGTGCGCGCCGACCTGGCGGTGGCCCACGGCTACTTCGAACGTGTGCTGGCCGAGGTGGGCGGCAGCGTGGCCGGGGTGGCCGAATCGCACAGCCTGGCGCGCGCGCTGCAGGCCGGGGCCGACCTGCAGCCGCTGCTGCAGCGCTACGAGCGCCGCGAGCGGCTGGACTTCCTGCGCGTGCTGCCGCCCGACCCCGCCTTGCCCGATGGCACCAGCGTGGAAGTGCTGGCGCCCGCCCAGCAGGGCCTGCTGGGCCCGGCGCTGCGCGAGCGCGTGGCCGTGCCGCTGCTGGCCACGCGCAATGCCGCGCCCACCGAGCGCGCCGTGGAAGACCGCGCCATGGTGCTGCTGGCCACACGCGCCGTGCGCGACGCCACCGGCCAACTGGTGGGCCACGTGCAGGGCGGCGTGCTGCTCAACCGCAACCTGCCCTTCATCGACCACATCAACCAGATCGTCTACCCCGAGGGTTCGCTGCCGCTGGCCGAATGGGGCAGCAAGGGCACGGCCACGCTCTTCCTCGACGACGTGCGCATCAGCACCAACGTGCGGCTCTTCGGCGGCGAGGCCGAAGAACGCGCCATCGGCACGCGCGTGTCGCAGAGCGTGCGCAACGCCGTGCTGGGCAGCGGACAGACCTGGCTGGACCGCGCCTTCGTCGTGCAGGACTGGTACGTCTCGGCCTACCAGCCCCTGGCCGACAGCCAGGGCCGGCGCGTGGGCATGCTCTACGTGGGCGTGCTCGAGCGGCCCTTCGTGCTGCTGAAGTGGGCCGCACTCGCCAGCATCGGCGTGCTGTTCTTCGGCGTGATGATCCTGGCCGCCGTGCTCAGCCTGCGCTGGGCGCGCGCCATCTTCCACCCGCTGGAACGCATGGAAGCCACGATGCAGTGCGTGGAAGGCGGCGACCTGGCCGCGCGCGTGGGCGAGGTGGCCAGCACCGACGAAATCGGCCGCCTCGCACAGCACCTGGACGAACTGCTGGCCACCATCGACAGCAAGACGAAGCAGCTCACGCACTGGAACGCCGAGCTCGACGCCAAGGTGGCCGAACGCACGCAAGAGCTGCAGGACGCGCAGCGCCAGCTGGTGCAGGCCGAGAAACTGGCCACCGTGGGGCAGCTGACGGCCAGCATCGCGCACGAGGTGAACAACCCCATCGCGGTGATACAGGGCAACCTCGACCTGCTGCGTGAACTGCTGGGCCCCGAAGGCGCGGCACGCGTGGCACCCGAGCTGAAGCTGGTGGATGCGCAGATCGAGCGCATGCGCCTCATCGTTACGCGGCTGCTGCAGTTCGCGCGGCCGGCCGAGTTCGCCGGCTACGTGCAGCCGGTGGACCCGCAGCGCATGCTGGAAGACTGCCTGGTGCTGGCCGGCCACCAGATCACACGCGCCGGGGTGCAGGTGCAGCGGCACTTCAGCGCCACGCGCCAGCCCGCGCTGAACCCGCAGGAACTGCAGCAGGTGCTGGTGAACCTGCTGGTGAACGCGCTGCACGCCATGCCGGGCGGCGGCACGCTGACGCTGCGCACGGCCGATGTGGGCGAAGGCGAGGAAGCGGCCGTGGCCATCACCGTGCAGGACAGCGGGCCGGGCCTGGCGCCCGAACTGCTGGGCCAGCTGTTCCAGCCCTTCGTCACGCGGCGCAAGGAAGGCACGGGCCTGGGCCTGTGGATCAGCCGCCAGATCGTGGAACGCTACGGCGGCGCGCTGGAGGCCGCGAACGCACCGCCCCAGGACAACGGCGCCCCGGGGGGCGCAGTGTTCACCGTGCGGCTGAGGGCCGAGGCCTGATCAGCGCACGCTACAAGCCGGCCGCGTTCAGGCCGCGGCGGGCGTGCGGATGAGGTGGTCGAACGCGCTCAACGCGGCCTTCGCGCCTTCGCCCGCGGCGATGATGATCTGCTTGAAGGGCACGGTGGTCGCATCCCCCGCCGCGTAGACGCCCGGCACGTTGGTGGCGCCCTTGGCGTCGACGATGATCTCGCCGTAGCGCGACAGCTCCACCACGCCCTTCAGGAATTCGGTGTTGGGCACCAGGCCGATCTGCACGAACACGCCGGCCAGCGGCAGGCGGTGTTCGCTGCCATCGACGCGGTTCTTGAACACCAGGCCGTCGACCTTCTGGCCGTCGCCGGTGATCTCGGTGGTCTGCGCGTTGGTGTAGATCTCCACGTTGGGCAGGCTCTTGAGCTTGTTGACCAGCACGGCATCGGCCTTCAGCTGGTCAGCGAACTCGACCACGGTCACGTGTTCCACCACGCCGGCCAGGTCGATGGCGGCTTCCACGCCCGAGTTGCCGCCGCCGATGACGGCGACCTTCTTGCCCTTGAACAGCGGGCCGTCGCAGTGCGGGCAGTAGGCCACGCCCTTGTTGCGGTACTCGGCTTCGCCAGGCACGTTGACGTTCTTCCAGCGCGCGCCGGTGCTCAGGATGACGCTGCGGCCCTTCAGCACCGCGCCGTTGTCCAGCGTGACGCTGATGGTGCCGCCGGGCTGCGTGGCGGGCTCGAGCTGTGCCACGCGCTGGCCGTTCATGATGTCCACGTCATAGGCCTTGGCGTGGGCTTCCAGCGCCGCGGCGAACTTCGGGCCTTGGGTTTCCAGCACCGAGATGTAATTCTCGATGCCCAGGGTGTCGAGCGTCTGGCCGCCGAAGCGTTCGGCCACGATGCCGGTCTTGATGCCCTTGCGCGCGGCATACACGGCCGCGGCCGCACCGGCGGGGCCGCCGCCGACGATGAGCACGTCGAAGGTGTCTTTCTTCGAAAGCTTGGCGGCATCGCGCGCGGCGCTGCCGGTGTCCACCTTCTTCAGGATCTCGGCAATCTCCATGCGGCCGTTGCCGAAGGGCTGGCCGTTCAGGAAGACGCTGGGCACGGCCATGATCTGGCGCGCTTCCACCTCGTCCTGGAACAGGCCGCCGTCCACCGCCACATGCCGCACGCGGGGGTTCAGCACGGCCATCAGGTTGAGGGCCTGAACCACGTCGGGGCAGTTGTGGCAGGTCAGGCTCATGTAGGTCTCGAAGACGAAGTCGCCTTCGAGGGACTTGATCTGCTCGATGACGTCGGCCTCCACCTTGGGCGGGTGGCCGCCGGCCTGCAGCAGCGCCAGCACCAGCGAGGTGAACTCGTGGCCCATGGGGATGGCCGCGAAGCGCACGCCCATATCGGCACCCTGGCGGGTGATCTGGAACGAAGGCCGACGGGCGTCCGTGCCGTCGAAGCGTGCGGTGACCTTGTCGTTCAGCGCCGCGATCTCGGTGATCAGCTCGCGCATTTCGGCCGAGGCCGGGCGGTCGTCGAGGCTTGCCACCAGCTCGATAGGATGCTGCAGCCGTTCGAGGTAGGCCTTGAGCTGGGCTTGGATGTTGCTGTCGAGCATGGTGGCGTCCTGAGAAATAGGTGGTTCAGAAACGGCTCCGCCGGCCCGGCAGGGCCGGCGGAGCATGGGCAGGAACAAGGCTCACCACCCGATTAAGTGCCTTGCGCGGAACCGGCTCTGCCGGGCCGCTGCAAG
The DNA here is from genome assembly GCA_001295905.1 of beta proteobacterium AAP51. Taxonomy (GTDB): domain Bacteria; phylum Pseudomonadota; class Gammaproteobacteria; order Burkholderiales; family Burkholderiaceae_C; genus Rubrivivax. The sequence continues at coordinate 16,484 of LJHT01000065.1, forward strand.
AGCCCCCTCGGGGGGTGGCGAGCGCTAGCGAGCCTGGGGGTCAGATTTTTCCGACGAGGTCCAGCGAAGGCGTCAGGGTCTTGGCGCCTTCGTTCCACTTGGCCGGGCACACCTGGCCGGGGTTGGCGGCGGTGTACTGGGCGGCCTTCAGCTTGCGCACGGTTTCCTTCACGTCACGAGCGATCTCGTTGCTGTGGATTTCGGCCGTCTTGATCACGCCATCAGGGTTGATGACGAAGGTGCCGCGCAGCGCCAGGCCCTCTGCGGGAATATGCACGCCGAAGGCGTTGGTCAGCGTGTGGGTGGGGTCGCCCACCAGCGGGAACTTGGCCTTGCCCACGGCCGGGCTGGTTTCGTGCCACACCTTGTGCGAGAAGTGCGTGTCGGTGGTGACGATGTAGACCTCGGTCTTCAGCTTCTGGAACTCGGCGTAGTGCTCGGCCGCGTCTTCGATCTCGGTGGGGCAGTTGAAGGTGAAGGCGGCGGGCATGAAGATCAGCACCGACCACTGGCCCTTCAGGCTTTGCTCGGTGACTTCGATGAACTTGCCGTTGTGGAAGGCCTGGGTCTTGAAGGGCTGGACTTGCGTGTTGATCAGCGACATGGAGTGACTCCGTCAGGGTTGTGGAAGGAAAGAGAGACCGAAGAATCTTGCGACAGCCAGGATTCTGCGGGATTACCCATATTGCAGAGATTGATTGATGCCATGCCCCTGATGGCTTCAGGCTATCGGCCAGGCGAGAAATGAGGCCCGCGAGGGGCCCCGGAGGCGCTGCGGGGACCCGGGCGCCCTCGCCTCAGGTGCCCTTGCTCACCGTGATGGTGGGGAACTTGGCCGAAAAGTCCTTGGCCTTGGCGGCGATCTTCACCGCCACCTGGCGGGCCACGCTCTTGTAAAGCCCGGCCACCTCGCTGTCGGGGTCGGCCACCACGGTGGGGCGGCCGGCGTCGGCCTGCTCGCGAATCTGCAGGTTCAAGGGCAAGGCGCCCAGGTAGCCCACGCCGTATTCGGCGGCCATCTTCTTGCCGCCATCGGCGCCGAAGATGTGCTCCGTGTGGCCGCAGTTGGGGCAGCAGTACACGGCCATGTTCTCGACGATGCCCAGGATGGGCACGCCCACCTTCTCGAACATCTTCAGGCCCTTCTTGGCGTCGAGCAGCGCGATGTCCTGCGGCGTCGTCACGATGATGGCGCCGGTGAGCGGCACGCGCTGGCTGAGGGTGAGCGCGATGTCGCCAGTGCCCGGGGGCATGTCGATGAGCAGGTAGTCGAGCTCGCGCCAGTTGGTCTGGTTCAGCAGCTGGTCCAGCGCCTGCGTGGCCATGGGGCCGCGCCAGATCATGGCCTGGTCGGGTTCGATGAGGAAGCCGATGCTCATCACCTGCACGCCGTAGTTCTCCAGCGGTTCGATGCGCTTGCCGTCTTCGCTTTCGGGGCGGCCGCTGATGCCCATCATCATGGGCTGGCTGGGGCCGTAGATGTCGGCGTCGAGGATGCCCACGCTGGCGCCTTCGGCGGCCAGCGCCAGCGCCAGGTTCACGGTGGTGGTGCTCTTGCCCACACCGCCCTTGCCCGAGGCCACGGCCACCACGTTCTTCACGCGCGGCAGCAGTTGCACGCCGCGCTGCACGGCGTGGCTGACGATGCGCGTGGTGATCTCCACGCTGACGTTCTGCACGCCGGGCACGGTGCGCGCCGCGGCGATCAAGGCCTTGCGCAGCGCCGGGTGCTGGCTCTTCGCCGGGTAGCCCAGCTCCACCTGGAAGGCCACGTCGCCTTCTTCGATGCGCAGGTTCTTCAGCGCCTTGCTGCTGACGAAGTCTTTGGCCGTGTGGGGGTCGGTGACGGTCTTCAGCGCGTCGAGCAGCGCGCTTTCGGTGACGGGGGTGGGCATGGCGGCAGGCAGGGGTGGGTGGCATCGAGCCAGAGGGCGGGAAGTCTAGTGCCTGCCCTGCGGCCATCGGCCGCAGGGGCCATCGCAGGCCGGCTTCAGTCCACCCGGCGCACGCGCGGCGCGCGGTTGGCGCCCTCGATCTCGAGCACGAAACCGCCCAGCACACCCCTGCGCACCGTCACCTGGGGGTTCTGCAGCAGGTACACCCCTTCGCTGCCGTCGATGACCTGCCACACCTGCCCATTGGCCAGGGTGATGCGGCTGCGCGGGCCCCAGCCCTCGAAGACGCCGGGAATGCGGCTCACCAGGGCCTGGGGTTCGTCGCGGCTTTCCTGCCCGAAGCGTTGCGCTGCAGGGGCGGGCACTGGTGCGGGCGCCGCGGTGGCCGCAGCCGCGGGGGCAGTCACGGCCGCGCGGGTTGCAGCGGTGGCAGGCGCTGCCGACGGTGCGGGCACCGCCGACACCGGCGCGCGCAACGGCAGTGCGTCATAGCAGGCCAGGCGCGCCTGCGCGTCGCCGATGGCGCGGCAGCGTTGCAGCGCGCCGGCTTCATCGGCCAGCGCAGTGGGGCCGTGAAGGCAGAGGACGCACAAGAGCGCGCCGCAGGCCGCGGGACCGAGACGAAAAACAGCAGGCGTTGTCATGGTGCGCATGATGCCTGCGCCGGCGCCGACAATCAGGCCCGGCACCACCCGAGGAGACCCGCTTGAAACCCTATGACATCGAAGTGCAGCGGCTGAAGTCCATGAAGCACGACAAGGGCATGCTCGAGATCAACGTCGACGCCCTCGTGCAGACGCGGCCGCAGCGCGACGACCAGGCCGCCACCAGCTGCCTGCGCGTGCCGGTGGAACACGCGCGCACGCTGCTCATCCTGCTGAAGCAGCAGATCGCCGAACTCGACAAGCTGCAGCCGCGCAGCCGACGTTCCGGCCGCTGCTGAGCACGCTGCTGAGCCCGCTGCAGCGCCAGCCGGCGCCCGCTGCAAACCTAGAATCGAACCATGACCCGCAAGCTCTTCGTCACCACCGCCCTGCCCTACGCCAACGCGGCCTTCCACATCGGCCACATGATGGAATACATCCAGGCCGACACCTGGGTGCGGCTGCAGCGGATGCGGGGCCACGAGGTGCATTTCGTCTGCGCCGACGACGCCCACGGCGCGCCCATCATGATCGCCGCCGAGAAGGCCGGCCTGTCGCCGCAGGCCTTCGTGGCCGGCATCGCCGCAGGGCGCCAGAAGTACCTGGACGGCTTCCACATCGCCTTCGACCACTGGCACAGCACCGACGCGCCCGAGAACCACGAACTCGCCCAGTCCATCTACCTGGCGCTGCGCAAGAACGAGCTGATCGAGGTGCGCGAGGTCGAGCAGTTTTTCGACCCCGAGAAGGGCATGTTCCTGCCCGACCGCTTCATCAAGGGCGAATGCCCGAAGTGCGGCGCGCAAGACCAGTATGGCGACAACTGCGAGGTCTGCGGCGCCGTCTACGCGCCCACCGAACTGAAGCACCCGCGCTCGGCGCTGACGGGCGCCACGCCCGTGCTGCGCAGCAGCGAACACTTCTTCTTCCGCTTGAGCGACCCGCGCTGCGTCGAGTTCCTGGAAAGCTGGACGCAGGACGGCCGCCTGCAGCCCGAGGTGGCCAACAAGGTCCGCGAATGGTTCAAGCGCGATGAAGAAGGCCGTGCCGGCCTGGGCGATTGGGACATCAGCCGCGACGCACCCTATTTCGGCATCCAGATCCCCGATGCCCCGGGCAAGTACTTCTACGTCTGGCTCGATGCGCCGGTGGGCTACCTGGCTTCGCTGAAGCACCTCTTCGGCAAGCTCGGCATCGACATGGACACCTACCTGGCCGACCCCGCCGTCGAGCAGGTGCACTTCATCGGCAAGGACATCGTCACCTTCCACACGCTGTTCTGGCCGGCGATGCTGAAGTTCAGTGGCCGCAAGGTGCCCGACCGCATCTACGTGCACGGCCACCTGACCGTCAGCGGCGAGAAGATGAGCAAGAGCCGCGGCACCGGCATCAGCCCGCTGAAGTACCTGGAACTGGGGCTGAACCCGGAATGGCTGCGCTACTACATCGCGGCCAAGCTGAACGCGCGCGTGGAAGACCTCGACTTCAACCCCGAAGACTTCGCCGCCCGCGTGAACAGCGACCTCGTGGGCAAGTACATCAACATCGCCAGCCGCGCCGCAGGCTTCCTGCACAAGCGCTTCGGCGGCAAGCTCAGCGCCGACGTGGGGGTGGAAGGCCGCTTGCTGCTGGACGGCCTGCGCGCGCACAGCGACACCGTCTTCACCCACTTCGACGAACGCGAGTACGGCAAGGCGCTGCGCGAGGTGATGCTGCTGGCCGACCGCGTGAACGAGTACGTCGACGCCCACAAGCCTTGGGAACTGGCCAAGCAACCCGGCATGGACGCCGCGCTGCACGACGTGTGCAGCGTCTGCATCGAGGCCTTCCGCATCCTCACCATCTACCTCAAGCCGGTGCTGCCGGCGCTGGCCGCGCAGGTGGAAAGCTTCCTGCACGTGCCCCCGCTGCAGTGGGCCGATGCGCAGCGCTCGCTGGGCGCGCACGTCATCGGCCCGTACCAGCACCTGATGCAGCGTGTCGACCCGAAGCAGCTCGATGCGCTGTTCGAGCCGCCTGCCCCGGCAGCCGCAGCGGCCCCGCTGCCGGGCGGCGAGGCGCTTGCCGATGAAATCGGCATCGCCGACTTCACCAAGGTCGACCTGCGCATCGCCCGGATCGTGAAGGCCGAGGCCGTGGAAGGCAGCACCAAGCTGCTGCGGCTGACGCTGGACGTCGGTGAAGGGAAGACGCGCAATGTCTTCAGCGGCATCGCCGCGAACTACGAGCCCGAGCAGCTGACCGGCAAGCTCACGGTGATGGTGGCCAACCTCGCGCCGCGCAAGATGAAGTTCGGCGTGAGCGAAGGCATGGTGCTGGCCGCCAGCCATGCCGACGAGAAGGCGCAGCCGGGCGTCTTCGTGCTGGAGCCCTTCCCCGGCGCGCAGCCAGGCATGCGCGTGCGCTGAAATCGCAAGCAGGCAGGCTGGCGGCCGTCAGCCTGCCGCCAGCCCGCCGGGGCGACAATGCCCCGTGCTGCCCACGCCCCTGCACCCCTTCCGCCCGCGCCTGCTGGACGCGCTGCAGGGCTACAACCGGCAGCGCTTCACCACCGACCTGGGCGCCGGCATCACGGTGGGCATCGTCGCGCTGCCGCTGGCCCTGGCCTTCGGCATTGCCAGTGGCGTGAAGCCCGAGCAAGGGCTCATCACCGCCATCGTCGCGGGTTTTCTCATCAGCGCCCTGGGCGGCAGCCAGGTGCAGATCGGCGGGCCGGCGGGCGCCTTCATCGTCATCGTCTACGGCATCATCGAACGCTACGGCTTCACCAACCTGCTCATCAGTACGGCGCTGGCGGGCATGCTGATGTTCCTGCTGGGGCTGTTCAAGCTGGGGGCGCTCATCCGCTACATCCCGGTGAGCATCGTCATCGGCTTCACCAACGGCATCGCGGTGCTCATTGCCCTCTCACAGCTGCGCGACCTGCTCGGCCTGCAGGTGGAGAAGATGCCCGGCGAGTTCTTCGCGCAGCTGCAAACCCTGGCGGCCAACATCGGCAGCCTGAACCCGCACGCGCTGGCCGTGGGCCTGGTGTGCGTGGCCGGCCTGGCCGTGTGGCCGCGGCTGTTCGCCAAGGGCAGCCCCTTGCCGCCGCGCACGCTGGAATACCTGCCGCTGCGCTTTGCCGCGCGCATGCCGGCGCCCATCGTCGCGCTGGTCACGCTCACCGCCGCGGCGTGGTGGTGGCAGCTGCCGGTGGAAACCATCGGCTCGCGCTTTGGCGAATTGCCGCGCGGCCTTCCCCATTTCGACCTGCCGCCCATCACCTGGGCCAGCGCGCAGCAGCTCGTCATTCCCACCATCACCATCGCCTTGCTGGGCGCCGTCGAAAGCCTGCTGTGTGCGCGCGTGGCCGACGGCATGGCCGATGCCAAGCGCCCCTTCAAGCGCCACGACCCCAACCAGGAACTGATGGCCCAGGGCGTGGCCAACGCGGTGGTGCCCTTCTTCGGCGGCATACCGGCCACGGGCACCATCGCGCGCACCGTCACCAACGTGCGGGCCGGGGCCACCAGCCCGGTCTCGGGCATCGTGCATGCGTTCACGCTGCTGCTCATCCTGCTGGTGGCTGCGCCGCTGGCCAGCCTGGTGCCGCTGGCTGCGCTGGCCGGCATCCTGATGTTCGTGGCCTGGAACATGTTCGAGGGCCACCAATTCGCGCGCCTGCGCCAGTTCTCGGCCGGCTACCGGCTGCTGATGGTGGGCACCTTCGTGCTGACCATCGTCTTCGACCTCACCGTAGCCGTGCAGGTGGGCCTGGTGCTGAGCTGCGTGTTCTTCATCTGGCGCATGGGCACGCTGTTCAGCGTGAAGCCCCGGGCCGACGACGGCACCGCCGCGCTGCCTGTCGGCGTGGCGGTGTTCGAGCTCTACGGCTCGCTGTTCTTCGGCGCGGTGGGCAAGATCGAGGCCCTGCCCGACACCCTGGCCCCGGGCACGCACACCGTGGTGCTGGACATGCAGCGCCTGGTGCTGATGGACAGCTCGGGCCTGGACGCGCTGGAGCAGATGCACCGCACGCTGCAGCGCCAAGGCACCGCCCTCTGGCTGGCGCAGGTGAACGAACAGCCCCTGGCGATGATGCGCCGCGCCGGTTTCGAACAAGCCCTGGGCGCGGCGCGCATCGTGCCCACCGTGCAGGCCGCGCTCAGCAGTTGATGGTCCAGCGCGCCTGGCACTTGCGGCAGCACACCTGCATCTGCGCCGTGCGCCCGGCGCTTTCATCGGCCGGCGCCTGGCTCTCCACCGTCCAGCGGCCGTAGGTCTCGCAGGCCGAACACACGGCTTGGTCGGCGATGAACTCGGCCCGCATCAACAGGTACAGGTAGCGCCGCAGGGCCCAGTTGCCGATGGCCACCGTGGCCAGCACGCTGGCCACCATGAGCACGCGCCCGTCGCCCGAGGCGCTCCAGAAGGCCTCGATGGCGCCGGCCGCCGCCAGGCCGCACAGCAGCACCAGCACCAGGTGCGAGTGGCCGGCGAGCAGTTCACGCTCGTACCACTTGCGGAAACCGTGGCGCTGGATGGACTGCGGGATGGGCATGGCGGGGATGGCTGCGTTGCATGCTAGCGCTGTGGCGCCGAATTCGCTGGCCCGGCGCTTCAGGCACTCGTTCAGGCGCTCGTTCAGGCGCTCGTTCAGGCGCCCAGCCAGCGGCGCGCCTCGGCCAGCGTCAGCAGCGCGCGGAAGTCGGGGGCCTCTTCAGGCCGCCGCCGCGCCAGCGGCCACAGGCACTGCAGCAGCTCCGCCGTGGCCAGCGCGTCAGAGGCCGCCTGGTGGCGCACCAGGCACTGGATGCCGAAGGCCTGCAGCCAGTCGTCCAGCGCCTTGCCCGGCACGTCGCGCTTGAGCACCGGCGCCAGTTCGGCCAGGTCGAGCCAGCGCCGCGGCGGCGTGCGCAGCCCCAGCCCGCGTTCGGTACGTTCGATGAGCCGGCGGTCGAAGCTGACGTGGTAGCCGATCAGGGGCGCGCCCGCCGCAAAGGTGCTGAAGTCTTGCAGCGCCTGCGCCGGCGCCACGCCGCCCTCCTGCGCGCCCACGCCGATGCCGTGGATGAGGATGTTGGTCTTGTCGGGCGCGTGAGGGCTGGCGGGCTGCTGCAGCACGGCCTCGAAGCTGTCGGCGGGCACCAGGCGCAGGGCCGCGCCCTCCACGTGCAAGGCCACGGCGGCGATGGAGAGCAATCGGTCGCGCTCGGGGTCCAGCCCGCTGCTCTCGCAGTCCAGCACCAGCCAGCGCTGCGCCGCCCCGGCACGGCCTGAGCCCATCCAGTCGCGCAGGGTCTCGAACATTCAGCGCAGGAAGTCCATCTCCAGCCGCTGCTGCAGGCGCCGCGCCACGCGCACGGCTTCCTTCAACATGCGGCGGTCGATGTCGTTGAGCGTGGCCACGTCCACGCGGTTGGCGTTCTTCGGGTCGGGTGGCGCAGCGGCGGGCGCCAGTTGCACGCGCAGGCGCAGCATCTGCAGGAACTCGAAGGCGCCTACCCAGGCCTCGGCTTCCTGCGCGGCCACGCGCAGCCCAGGCGCGGCCGCCTCCAGCCGGGCCCGCGTGCCCAGCACCGGCAGGCCCTGGGCCAGCGTGAACAGGCGCGCCGCGTCCACGAAGATGGCGGTGCCCTGCAGCTTGAGGTCGAACCACTGGTGGCCGTCTTCGTCGTGCGTGGCCAGCGCGCCGCGCCAGTTCAGCGGCGCGGCACGGCGCAACGCGTTGTCCACCATCAGGCGCAGGAAGCGCGGCGCGTGCAGGGCCTGCTGCGCGGGCAGGGCCACCAGTTCCTCGGCCAGGGCGGTGTGGCCGCACAGCGGGCGCAGGTCGAAGAAGATGCTGGCATTGAGCAGGTCTTCGGGTTCGCCCTGGCGCATCCACTGCATGAAGCGCTGCTGCCATTCGTCCACCGACAGGCAGCACGCCGGCTGGCCGGCCATGATGCCGCCCTTGCACAGCGGGTAGCCGGCGGCGTCCAGCGCCTCGTTCACTTCCTGGCCGAAGGCCCGCCATAGCGCACGGTCGGCTTCGGGCTGGGTGCTGCTGAAGACGAGGCCGTTGTCCTGGTCGGTGGCCACGGTCTGCTCGCCCCGCCCCTCGGAGCCGAAAGCCAGCCAGCAGGCCTGCGCGAGGTCGAGCCCGCGGCGCGCGGCCACCAGCTGCACCAGCCGTTCGGTGAGCACGTCGTTGAGGTGGCTCACCAGTTCGGTGAGCTGGCGCGCCTGCACGCCCTGGCCCAGCAGGTGGCGTGCGAACTGGCGTATCTGTGCAGCCAGCACGCGCAGCGTGGCCTCGTCGGCAGCGGCGCGGATCTGCGTGCTGAGCTGCTTCAGCGAAAGCCGTTGCAGCGCGAACAGGTCGCGCTCGCTGACGATGTTCACCACGCGCCCGCCTTCCGTCACCGGCACATGGCGGATGCCGTGGCGTGTCATCAGCAGCGCGGCATCTTGCAGGGTGTGTTCGATGTCCAGGCTGTGCACCGGCGCGCTCATCACCTGCGCCAGCGGCGTTTGCAGCGGCAGCTGCGGCAGCGTCACGCGGCCCAGGATGTCGTGGCGCGTGAGGATGCCCAGCGGCGCCAGGGCCTCGTCCACCACCAGCACCGAACCCACGCGCCGCGCGTGCATCTGTGCCAAGGCCTCGGCCAGCGGCGTGGCCGGGCTGCAGGCCAGCGGCTGCTTGCGCGGCAGGCTGCCCAGCCGCGCTTCCAGCGACTGCGCGGCCAGCGTCTGCGAGGCCCAGGCCTTCTGCACGGCCTGGCGCGAAAGCTCGATGTAGTGCGCCACGCGCCGCTGCAGGAAGCCGGCAAAGGGCGGGCTCAGGGCCAGCAGCTGCTGCACCTGGGCCAGCGGCAGCGCCAGGCTGAAGGTGTCGGCCTGCGCGGTGTAGGTGCTGGTGACGGCGCGGCCGGCCAGCACGGCGCCCACGGGGAACAGGTCGCCGGCCAGCAGTTCGAAGGCGCTGTCGCGATCGCCTTCGCCTGCGCCTTCAACGTTGCCGGTGCCGCCGCCCTGCGCCGCCTGGGCGCTGCCGGGGCGGCCGGTCACGCTGCCCTGGCGCACCAGCATCAAGGCCTGCACCGGGCCGCTGTGCGGGCCCAGCACCACCTCGCCCGGCGCGTGGTACTGCTGCTTGCAGCCGGCGACGAACAGCGCCACGTGCTCGGGCGCCATCTGCGAAAACGGCGCGTGGCGCGCCACCTCGGCGGCCAGCGCCGCCAGCAGGCTGGATGAAGGGGTGGCAGGCGCGGCCATGCTTCATCTTAGGCCTGCCAGCCACGCGGGGGAACGGGCACGGACCCCCAAAGGAGCCCCGAGGGAGCCCCCAAGGAGCCCCAAACGAACCCCAAAGAAAAAGGCCGTGTCCTTGCGGACACGGCCCTGGTCAGGAACGCCTGGGGTTCAGGCGCTCAGGCACCGCATCAGGCGCGGCTGGTGTTCAGGTTCGGGTAGCGCACGTGCTCCACCAGTTCCTGGATTTCCTGCTTCGGCGCGGGCGTCAGCAGGCTCACGATGATGATCACCGCGAAGCCCAGCGGCACGCCGAAGATGCCGGCCGAGATCGGCAGGATGCCGAACCAGGTGTAGTCGGCCACCGGACCCGTCACGCCGAACAGGCCGCGCATCCACACCTGGGTGGTGGCCATGTAGTAGAACGTGATGGACACACCGGCCAGCATGCCCAGCACCGCACCCCACTTGCTGGCGCGTTTCCAGAAGATGCCGAGCACCAGCGCCGGGAAGAAGCCCGCCGCTGCCAGCGAGAAGGCCGCAGACACCAGGAACAGGATGTCGGCGATCTTCAGCGAGGCCACGTAGGCTGCGGCAATGGCCACCACCAAGAGCAGCGCCTTGGACACCATCACGCGGCGAGCGGTCGGTGCGTTCGGGTCGATCATCTTGTAGTAGAGGTCGTGGCTCAGCGCGTTGGCGATGGTCAGCAGCAGGCCGTCGGCGGTGGACAGCGCGGCAGCCAGGCCGCCGGCAGCCACCATGCCCGAGATGACGTACGGCAGACCGGCGATCTCCGGCGTGGCCAGCACGATGATGTCGCCGCCGATGCGCATTTCACCCAGCTGGAAGATGCCGTCCTTGTTGATGTCGCTCACGGCCAGCAGCGTGGGGTCGACCTTGGCCCACGATGCCACCCATGCCGGCAGCTGGTCGAAGGGTGTGCCCACCATCACGTTGAAGACCTCGTACTTCACCAGCACCGCCAGGGCCGGGGCCGTGAAGTACAGCAGGAAGATGAAGAACAGCGACCAGGTCACCGACTGACGGGCTTCCTTCACCGACGGGGTGGTGTAGTAGCGCATCAGGATGTGCGGCAGCGCAGCCGTGCCCACCATCAGGCAGAACACCAGGGCCAGGAAGTTGCGGCGGCTTTCGTTGAAGGTCTTCTGGGCCTTCTCGTCCCCGTTCGGGTCGCCGGCGTAGGCCTGCGCGTGGCGCGGCATGCCGGCCAGGTTGCGGGCGCGGCCGTCGGCGGCAGCCTTGGCCGCCGTCCAGGCCTTCTTGGCCGCTTCCACGTCCTTGGGCACCGCGGCCAGGGCCTTCTCGGCCGCGGCGATGGCGTCAGGGGCGGCCCCTGCAGCCTTCAGCTCGGTCACCTTGGCCTGGGCGGCGGCGGTGTCGGCAGCCAGGGCGGCCGGCACGTCCTTCAGCTTGGCGGCCAGGGCGTCGGACTGCGCCTTGAAGATCGCGATGACTTCCTGTTCCTTGGGGTCGGCGATCAGCTGCGCTTCCTTGGCCGTGACCTTTTCCAGCTGCATGCCATAGATGGCCTGCGGCACGGGCACGCCGGTCTGCTTCACGCTCAGCCACACCACCGGGATCATGTAGGCCACGATCAGGATGATGTACTGGGCCACCTGCGTCCACGTCACGGCGCGCATGCCACCCATGAACGAGCACACCAGGATGCCGGCCAGGCCGACGAACACGCCCACCTCGAAGGCCAGGCCGGACAGGCGCGCGGTGATCAGGCCCACGCCGTAGATCTGCGCCACCACGTAAACGAAGGACACCAGGATGGCGATCAGGATGCCGACGAAGCGGGCCGCGTTGCCTTCATAGCGTGCGCCCAGGAAGTCGGGAATCGTGAACTGGCCGAACTTGCGCAGGTAGGGCGCGAGGAACAGCGCCACCAGGCAGTAGCCGCCGGTCCAGCCCATGATGAAGGCCAGGCCGCCGTAGCCGCTGAGGTACAGCGTGCCGGCCATGCCGATGAAGGAAGCGGCCGACATCCAGTCAGCACCCGTGGCCATGCCGTTGTAGACGGCCGGCACGCGGCGGCCGGCCACGTAGTACTCGGCCGCGTCGTTCGTGCGGCTCATGATGCCGATGCCGGCATACAGCGCCACGGTGGCACCCAGGAAGACCAGGCCGATGGCGCCGCGCGACAGCCCCATCTGCTCGGCGATGGCCAGCACGATCACGAAGGCGATGAAGCCCCCGGTGTACCAGCCATAGATCTTGTTCAGACCTTTCTTGAAGGCCGCGTTGGCCTCCTTGTTGGAAACCCCTTGCTGGGGTTCGAAGCTCAAGCCTGCCATGTCATTCCTCCTCGGCGACGCCGTGCTCGATGTCGAGCTTGTTCATGTAGTGGGCGTAGTAGGCAATGATGGCGACGTAAATCACCAGCGCGCCCTGCGCACCCATCCAGAAGCTGAAAGGCCAGCCAGCCATCGTGAAGCTCAGTTCGCGGGCGAAGTACGCCACGACATAGGTCACCACAAACCATATGGCCAGCAGGATCGATGTGATCCTGAGGTTCTTCCTCCAGTACGCCTGGTGGTTCTCGCTCACCTTCATCGTTGTCACCTCTCGGTTGGTAGTACTTCGGTTGCAAATGCGCCCGTGACGGGCTTCTTCAGGAAACCTTGCCGACGAGCAGGCCCGTCTCGCGTTCCAGCTGCGCCGCCACCTTGGGCTCGAAGCCCTTGAGGTGGCGGATGATCTTCACGGCCTCTTCGGGCTGCTGGCGATCGACATGCACGCGCGCCAGCTGGTACCAGCCGTAAGGCGACATGGGCTGCAATTCGGTGTTCTTCTTCAGCGCCGCCACGGCTTCGTCGTAGCGCTGCTGGCGGATGAGCACCAGGCCCAGGCCGTACCAGGCGCGGTCGAGCTTGGGGCTGAGTTCGGTGGCACGGCGGAAGGCGACTTCGGCTTCGTCGAAGCGGCCCAGGTCTTCGAGCATGTAGCCGTGGTTGAACCAGGCGCCGGCGTTGTCGGGCTGCAGGCCCACCAGGGCCTCGGAGTCGGCCAGCGCGTCCTGTTTCTGCCCGCTTTCCATCAGCAGGTGGGCCCGGCTGGCCAGCACGTAGGCGTCTTGCGGCCAGCGCGCCTGCATCTGGTTGAAGACGGCCAGCGCCGCGGCCTGCCGTCCCAGCACCAGCAGCACCACGGCTTTCCACTTGGCGAGGTAGAAGTCGACTTGCTTCATTGGCAACCCACCATCTTGTTGTTGACGCAGTAGTTGATCTTCTCGAAGGTGACGATCAGCCAGACCACGGCCGTGAGGAAGAAGGCCACGAAGCCGACCTGGTGGTCGCCCACCTGCCGGGGCGCGATGAAGCGAGCCACGGCGATGAAAGGGCGCGTCAGGATCTTCAGCAACTGGTAGAAAAAGTTCGTGTCCCGCTTGTCGCCGGCCAGCAGTGCCAGAAAGCCTTGGCCGATGAGCGCCATCAACGCGATCTCGCAGACCAGCTTCACGGAAGAAAGGAAAAGGAGCACGGAATACCCGGGTTCGTCAGGGACAAGGGGACTTTTGGCGGAGCGCCTTACTCATTTCTGACGAAAGCGCGGCATCCGCGGGAAGGCACGGCTAGGTCTTTCCCTTAGTGCCCCGGGGCTTAAACTGCGGGTCTGCCTGCAAGCCTGCCCCCGAGAGCCGAGACATGCCCCTGTTCTGGAAGCCTTACAAGTCGGAAGTGACGAACTTCATCGAGGAACTGAAGGCCAGGAAGCCCACGCTGGAAGCCGAGCAGCGCGCCGGCCGTGCCCTGCTGTGGGACCGCACGCTCGACCGCAGCCAGCAGAGCGAATGGCGCGAGGCGGCGGTGCCGCAGCAGCCTTACGTCTACCAGACCAAGACCTGAAGGCCTTGGCCCCCGAAGACGCGCCCGGGCTGGAAGCCGGGCCCGAGCAGGCCGCCATGCCGCAGGTGGTGGACCAGGTGGCGGTGGCTCGCCTGTATGGCGAGCCGCTCTTCCGCATGCCGCACGACCTGTACATCCCGCCGGATGCGCTGGAAGTGTTCCTGGAGGCCTTCGAAGGCCCGCTGGACCTGCTGCTCTACCTCATCCGCAGGCAGAACTTCAACATCCTCGACATTCCGCTGGCCAGTGTGACGCGCCAGTACCTGGAGTACGTGGACCAGATCCGCCGCCACAACCTGGAACTGGCCAGCGAATACCTGCTGATGGCGGCCATGCTCATCGAGATCAAGAGCCGCATGCTCCTGCCGCCGAAGAAGACGGCCGACGGCGCCGAGCCCGAAGACCCGCGGGCCGAGCTGGTGCGCCGCCTGGTGGAGTACGAGCAGATCAAGCTGGGCGCCGCCAAGCTCGACGCCCTGCCCCAGCTGGGCCGCGACTTCCTGCGCGCGCAGGTGCACATCGAGCAGAGCCTGGCACCCCGCTGGCCCGACGTGAACCCCGACGACCTGCGCGCCGCCTGGCGCGACATCCTGCAGCGCGCGCGCCTGAACCAGCACCACACCATCAGCCGCGAGCAGCTCAGCGTGCGCGAGCACATGAGCATCGTGCTGCGCAAGCTGCAGGGCCGGCGTTTCGTCGAGTTCGAAGACCTCTTCGACACCACGCGCGGCGTGCCGGTGCTGGTGGTGACCTTCATCGCCATGCTGGAGCTGGCCAAGGAAAGCCTGCTGGAAGTGACGCAGGCCGAGGCCTTCGCCCCCATCTACGTGCGCCTGGCCTACACGCCGGCCTGACGGCGCACCGCCCCGGCCCCGCGCATGAAGACACGCGGCGTGCACCTGCAGTACCGCTTCGAAAGCCTGGGGCAGAGCGGCGCGCAGATCGAGAACCCGCTGTTCGAGCTGCTCTCGGCGCTGCAGCAGGCCGGCTCCATCAGCCATGCCGCGGCGCAGCTGGGGCAGAGCTACCGGCATGTGTGGGGCTCGCTGAAACACTGGGAAGAGGTGCTGGGCAGCGAGCTGGTGGTGTGGGCCAAGGGCCAGCCGGCGCGGCTGACGCCGTTCGCCGAACGCCTGGTGTGGGCCGAACGCCAGGCCCGCGCCCGCATGCGCCCGCACGTGGAAGCGCTGCGCGCCGAGCTGAGCCGCGTCTTCGCATTGGCCGACGACGCCGCGCTGCAGCTGCTGGAAGTGTTTGCCAGCCACGACCTGGGCCTGCCGCGGCTGCAGCAGATGGCCGAAAGCCAGCACGGGCTGCACCTGAGCCTGCGCTTTGCCGGCAGCCAGGAGGCGCTGCGCTGCCTGATGGCCGGGCGCTGCAGCGTGGCCGGCTTCCATGTGCCGCGCGGTGCGGGCCGGCATTCGGTGTTCGCGCGCGAGCTGCGGCCCTTGCTGCGGCCGGGCCTGCACAAGCTGATGGGCAGCCACACGCGCTGCCAGGGCCTGATGCTCGGCCCGGCGCTGGCGCAGCACCGCGCGGCCGAGGGCCTGGACGGCCCGGCGCTGCTGCGCGCGCTGGCTGCCGGGCAGTACCGCTACGTGAACCGGCAGCCGGGCTCTGGCACCCGCCTGCTGCTGCAGCACCTGCTGGCCGAACAGGGCCTGGGCACGGCCGGCATTCGCGGCTTCGACACCCAGGTGGAAGACACCCACGTGGCCGTGGCCGCCGCCGTGGCCGCCGGCAAGGCTGAGTTGGGCCTGGGCGTGCAGGCCGCCGCGCACGAGTTCGGCCTGGCCTTCGTGCCCCTGGCCGAGGAGGAGTATTACCTCGTCTGCCTGAAAGCCGCGCTGGACACACCGGCCCTGCTGTCGCTGCGCCAGGCCCTGGCCAGCCCGGCCTGGGCCAGTTGCCTGCAAGGCCTGCCGGGCTACCGGCCGCAGCAGGCGGGCGAGGTGCTGTCGCTCAAGCGAGCCCTGCCCTGGTGGCGCTACGGGCCGCGCGCGGCGACCTCGAAACGGTGATCAAGCCCTTGCGCGGAACTGGCTCTGCCAGGCCGCAGCAAGAGCCCCCGGGTCCGCAGGACCCTTGCAGGCCCTGGGGTGGCGAACGCAGTGAGCCTGGGGGTCCACATTCAATGTGCCTGGTCCCAGTTAGGCCCCACGCCCACTTCGGCCAGCAGCGGCACCTTCAACTGCGCCACGCCGGCCATCAGGCGCGGCACGGCTTCCTGGGCCCAGGCCAGTTCGGCCTCGGGCACTTCCAGCACCAGTTCGTCGTGCACCTGCATCACCATGCGCGTGGCGCGGCCCTCGGCGTCCAGCGCCTGCTGCACGGCAATCATCGCCAGCTTGATGAGATCGGCCGCCGTGCCCTGCATGGGTGCGTTGATGGCCTGGCGCTCGGCGCCGGCCTTGCGCGGGCCGTTGCCGCCCATGATCTCGGGCAGGTAGATGCGGCGGCCGAACAGCGTTTCCACATAACCCCGCTGCGCCGCCCCGGCGCGCGTGCTGTCCATGTAGCGCTTGACGCCAGCAAAGCGCGCGAAGTAGCGGTCAATGTAGTCCTTGGCGGCCTTCTGCTCGATGCCCAGGTTGCTGGCCAGGCCGAAGGCGCCCATGCCGTAGATGAGCCCGAAGTTGATGACCTTGGCATAACGCCGCTGCTCTGAACTGACCTCGGCCACGGGCACGCTGAACACCTCGGCCGCGGTGGCGCGGTGCACGTCCAGCCCCTCGGCGAAGGCGCGCAGCAGCGCCGGGTCTTCCGAGATGTGGGCCATGATGCGCAGCTCGATCTGGCTGTAGTCGGCGCTCATCAGCACATGGCCGGGCGGGGCGATGAAGGCCTCGCGCACACGCCGGCCCTCGGGCGTGCGGATGGGAATGTTCTGCAAGTTGGGGTCGTTGCTGGAAAGCCGCCCCGTCACGGCCACCGCCTGCGCGTAATTCGTGTGCACGCGGCCGGTGGCCGGGTTCACCATCTGCGGCAGCTTGTCGGTGTAGGTGCCCTTCAGCTTGGCCAGGCTGCGGTGTTCCAGGATCTTCGCCGGCAGCGGATAGTCGGCCGCCAGTTCCTGCAGCACCTCTTCGTCGGTGGACGGCGCGCCGGTGGCGGTTTTCTTCTTCACCGGCAGGCCCAGCCGGTTGAAGAGAATCTCGCCGATCTGTTTCGGGCTGCCCATGTTGAAGGGCTGGCCGGCAATGTCGTAGGCCTGCTGCTCCAGCGCCAGCAGGCGTTCGCCGAGTTCGTGGCTCTGGCGCGCCAGCACGGCGGCGTCGATCAGCACACCGTGGCGTTCCACGCGCTCCAGCACCACGCTCACGGGCATTTCGATGCGCTCGTAAACCTCGCGCAGCTTTTCCTCGGCCTCGAGTGCGGGCCACAGCCGCTGGTGCACCTGTAGCGTCATCTCGCTGTCTTCGCCGGAATAGGTGGTGGCGCGCGCCACGTCCACCTGGGCGAAGGGAATCTGGTTCACGCCCTTGCCGCAGACGTCTTCGTAGCTCAGGCCACGGCGGCCCAGGTGGCGGTCGGCCAGGCTCTCCAGGCCGTGCGGCTTGTGCGCTTCCAGTACATAGCTTTGCAGCATGGTGTCGTGCAGGTAACCCTGCACCGTGATGCCGGCGTTGGCGAACACATGCAGGTCGTACTTGATGTTCTGGCCCACCTTGGGGCGGCTGGCGTCTTCCAGCCAGGGGCGCAGCTTGTCCAGCACCTCGGCCATGGGCAGCTGCTCGGGCGCGTCGGCATAGTTGTGCGCCAGCGGGATGTAGGCCGCGCGCCCGGGTTCGGTGGCGAAGCTGATGCCCACGATGCGCGCGCGCAGGCCGTCCAGGCTGTCGGTTTCGGTGTCGATGGCGGCCAGCGGCGCGGCCTGCAACTGCGCCAGCCACGCGTCCAGGCGCTCCCAGGTGGTGAGGGTTTCGTACTCGCGCGGCAGTTCCGCCGCAGGCGGTGTGGCGCCGGTGGACGCCGCTGCATCGCCGCCACCTTCGGCAGCCCCCGCCGGGCCCGCCGGGGCCGCAGAGTCGGCCTCGATCTCCCGCAGCCAGGTGCGAAAGCCGTAGCGCTGGTAGAAATCGCGCAGGCCTTCGCGGTTCACCTCGCGCAGCGCCAGCGCGTCCAGCCCGGGCCAGCCCTGCACGTGCGCGGCCAGGTCACAATCGGTCACCACGGTGATGAGCTTGCGCCCGGTGGGCAGCCAGTCCAGCGCCTTGCGCAGGTTCTCGCCGGCCACGCCCTTGATGCTGTCGGCTGCGGCCACCACGCCGTCCAGGCTGCCGAAATCGGCGATCCACTTCGCCGCGGTCTTCGGGCCCACCTTCTCGACGCCGGGCACGTTGTCCACCGTGTCGCCGATGAGCGTGAGGTAGTCGATGATGCGCTCGGGCGGCACGCCGAACTTGGCCTTCACGCCTTCGATGTCCAGCCGCTCGGGCGGCTTGGCCATGGTGTTCATCAGCGTCACGCGCTCGTTCACCAGCTGCGCCAGGTCCTTGTCGCCGGTGCTGATGAGCACCTGGTGGCCGCTGGCCGCCGCCACGCGCGCGAGCGTGCCGATGGCGTCATCGGCCTCGATGCCGGGCACTTCCAACACGGGCCAGCCGAGCAGCCGCACCACCTCGTGGATGGGCTCGATCTGCTCGCGCAGCGGCTCGGGCATGGGCGAGCGCTGGGCCTTGTATTCGGGGTACCAGTCGTCGCGGAAGGTCTTGCCCTTGGCGTCGAACACGCACACGGCATGCTCGGCGGGGAAACGGTCGCGCAGCCAGTTCATCATGGCCACGAAGCCGTGGATGGCCCCCGTGGGCACGCCGGCCGGGCCGCGCAGGTCGGGCATGGCGTGGTAGGCGCGGTACAGATAGCTCGAGCCATCCACCAGAAGCATCAACTTTTCACTCATGCCCGGCATTGTGGCGCGGCGCCCCGCCGCGGCGTGGGCCTGGGGCGGGCGCTGCGTAGAATGAAAGCCATGCGTGCTGTTCTGCCCCTGCTGGTTTCTTCTGTCCTGGCCCTGGGGTGCACGGGCGCGCTGGCGCAGCCCTCGGCCGCGGTGCCACCGCCGCCGAGGCTGGCCGAGGCCGTGCCTGCGGCAGCAGCCTCGGCGCTATCGCAGGCGGCCCAGCCCTCTGCCACCGCGGCACCGGCTGCGCCCGCCGCAGCACGCAGCCCGGCGCGCGCGGCCTCGGCCGTGCCCTCGAACGTGCGCGTGATCGAAGACGACGAAGTGCGCATCGAAGAGTCTCGCGGCCAGCGCGGCCAGTTGCAGCGCATCACCGTGCGCAGCAAGACAGCCGGCACGCGGCCTTACGAGATCATCGTCGGGCCCGGCGGCCAAGACCCCTCGCAGGCGCGCGGGGCCAGCGGCCAGCGCGCCTGGTCGCTGTTCGACTTCTAGCCGCCAGGCACCCCCTCCAACGAATTTTCCGGGACCGCTGCGCATGGCCGTCTATACCGAGGTCGGCCACGACGAAGCCGACGCCCTGTGCCAGCGCCTGGGGCTGGGCGCGCTGACCGAGCTGCGCGGCATTCACTCCGGCATCGAGAACACCAACTACTACGCCACCACCGTGCGCGGCCAGTGGGTGCTGACGCTGTTCGAACGCCTGGGCACCGAGCAGCTGCCCTACTACCTGCAGCTGATGCAGCACCTGGCGGCGCGCGGCATCCCGGTGCCGGCCCCGCAGCCCGGGCCCGACGGCAGCCTGGTGCACCGCGTGGCTGGCAAGCCCGCCAGCGTGGTGACACGCCTGCCCGGCAGCCACCGCCTGCGCCCCGATGCCGCGCACTGCGCGCAGGTGGGGGCCATGCTGGCCCGCATGCATCTCGCGGGGGCTGATTTCCCCGGCCACCAGCCCCACCTGCGCGGCCTGGCCTGGTGGCAGGAAACCGTGCCCGTGGTGCTGCCCTACCTGCAAGCCGAGCAGGCCACGCTGCTGCGTGAAGAACTCGCCTTCCAGCAGGCGCTGGCCGCCTCGCCGGCGGGCCAGGCCCTGCCCAGCGGCCCCATCCACGCCGACCTGTTCCGCGACAACGTCATGTTCGACGACACCGCCGGGCCCGACACGCTCTGCGGCTTCTTCGACTTCTACTTCGCCGGCACCGACACCTGGCTCTTCGACGTGGCGGTGTGCCTGAACGATTGGTGCAGCGACGCGCACAGCGGCGAACTCATCGAGCACCGCGCCAGCGCCTTCATGCGCGCCTATGAAAGCGAACGTGCCCTGACGCACGGCGAGGTGCGCGCCCTGCCGGCGCTGATGCGTGCCGCGGCCCTGCGCTTCTGGATCAGCCGCCTGTGGGACTGGCACCTGCCGCGCAGCGCCGCGCTGCTGAGCCCGAAAGACCCCGCCTTCTTCGAACGTGTGCTGCGGCACCGCCTGCAGAACCCCTGGCACCCGCCGCGCTGAAGCGGCCCGCTCTCCTTCCTGCCCCCACCATGCCCCTGTTGCTGAAACCCGTTCCCGCCTCGCGCGGCCCGCGCTGGATCGGCGACGCCTTCCGCCTGTTCGCGCGCAAGCCGCTGGCCTTCACCGCGCTCTTTGCGGTGTTCTTTTTCGCGGCCATGGTGGTGTCGCTGGTGCCGCTGCTGGGCGGGCTGGCGCAGATGATGGCGCTGCCGCTGCTCTCGCTGGGTTTCATGGTGGCGGGGCAGTCGGCCCTGTTGAACGGCCCGGTGCACCCGCGCCAGTTCATCGAGCCGCTGATGGGCGACCCGCTCAAGCGCCGCGCCCTGCTCACGCTGTGCATCGTCTACGGCCTGCTGGCGCTTTGCATCCTGATGCTGGCCGACGCGGTGTCGAACAGCGCCTGGAGCCGCTTCCAGCAACTGCTGTCGCAGGGCGAGGCCGCGCAGCCGCAGATCGACGCGCTGATGGCCGAGCCCGGCGTCACCACGGCCTTGTTCCTGGGCCTGGGCCTGGGCGCGCTGGTCTCGGTGCCGTTCTGGCACGCGCCGGCGCTGGTGCACTGGGGCGGCCAGGGCGTGCAGCAAGCGCTGTTCAGCAGCACGGTGGCGGTGTGGCGCAGCAAGGGCGCGTTCATCGCCTTCATGCTGGCCTGGGTGGGCGTGGTCATGCTCTTCGGCCTGCTGGCGGCGCTGGTGTTCGCCCTGCTGGGCCTGCCGCAGCTGGCCGGCGTGCTGGCCGTGCCGGGCGGGCTGGTGTTCTCGGCGGTGTTCTACCTCTCGGTGCTGTTCACCTTCAATGACAGCTTCGGCGGCGGCGCGCCGCAGCCCCCGCCCTTGGAGGCCGACGGGCAGGCATGAAAAAAGGGCACCGCAAGGTGCCCTTCTCGTTCATGGCCAAGAGGCCTGCGCCGCTTCAGCCGAAACCGACCTGTCCGCCGTCGTTCTTGGTGATGACCACCGTGGCAGAACGCGGACGGCGCCCCGCGCCATAGCCCTCGTTCGCAGGCCACTGGCTGGTGTAGCGGGTGGGGTCGGCCAGGTTGGCGACCGCCGTGTCTTCACCGGGGTGCTGGATGTTGATGAACATCGTGCGGCCGTCCGGCGTTTCGCACAGGCCCGTCACCTCGCAGTCGAAGGGGCCGACGTAGAAGCGCTTCAGCGTCGTGGCGGTGGGCTTGCGGCCCATGCGCGTGGTGACGGTGTTGCCGCCGCCGTAGTTCAGCGTCATCGCGGCGCCGTCACCCACCACGCCCGGCACGGCGGCCAGCAGCATGCAGTTGGTGACATCGGTGAAGGCACCGTCGTCGGTCTGGATCCAGCACAGGCCGGTGCTCTTGGTGAAGGCCAGGCCGTCGGGGCTGGAGAAGTCCTGGTCTTCGGTCAACCCGGAGAGGTTGATGAGCTGCGGGTTGGCCGAGGCCTCGGCACCGAAGAGGTAGACGTCCCACGTGAAGCTGGTGCTTTCAGGGGCAGCGTCCTTGAAGCGCACGATGTGCCCGTTGACGTTGCCGTTCTGCGTGGTCACTGCGCCGCGCACGTCGGCGTAGGCACGCGGGTTGGCGGCGTCCACGCGGGTCTGGGTGCCGGTGGGCACCACGCGACGGGACGAGTTGTTCGTCATCGTCACGTAGATCTCCCCGGTAGTCGGGTGCACGTCCACCCACTCCGGGCGGTCCATGCGGGTGGCGCCCACGGCATCGGCGGCGATGCGGGTGTGGATGTAGATCTCGGCCTGGTTGCTGAAACCGAAGGCCGCCCCTGCGATGGACGCGTTGGCGATGTTCAGTTCCACCCACTGACCGGTGCCGTCTTCGTTGAAGCGGGCCACGTAGAGCTTGCCGTCGTCGAGGTACTTGTCGCCCACGGCCATGCGGTCGGTGCGCGTGGCATCGGCGGCCGCCCAGACGGCGGTGCTGACCCACTTGTAGACGTACTCGTTCTGCGAATCGCAGCCCATGTACACCGCCAGCGGCTTGCCCACCACGGGCAGGCCGAAGGCGCCGTTCTCATGCGCGAAGCGGCCCAGACCGGTGCGCTTCTTCACCACCGAGGTGGCGTTGTAGGGGTCGATCTCGACCATGAAGCCCTGGCAGAACCACTCGTTGCGGTAGTCGTCGCTGCCGTTGGTGCTGGTGCCCACCACGCTGGTGTTGAAGCGCACGTACTTGTCGTCGGCGCCCGAGGTTTCCCAGCCGTAGCGGCTGTTGGCGGCGGTGGTGGCGGTGACGTTGCGGCCGTAGCGTGCGAACGAGGCGTTTTCCTTCGCGGTGCGGCGGGCCTGGTCGCCGGCCGCGCGGAAGTAGTAGCCGCTCCAGTTCTCTTCGGTGGTGAGCAGCGTGCCCCAGGGCGTCTTGCCGTTGCCGCAGTTGTTCATGGTGCCGCGCGTCTTGGTGCCGTCGGGCGAGAAGCGGGTGATGAACTGGGCATTGCCGCGGGCCGGGCCCGAGAGCTCGATCTCGGTGGTGCCCGTGATGCGGCGGTTGAAGGGCGAGGCCTGCACGTAGGCGAACTGGCCGTTGCTGCCCTTGGCCACTTCGACCACGCTGACGCCGTGGCAGGCCACTTCGATGTCGGTCTCGCTGGCCGGGCGCGGGCGCGCCGAGGGCCCGTTGACGTGCAGGAAGGTCTGGTTGATGTACTCGTGGTTCATCGCCAGCAGTGCACGGCTGTTGCTGTTGTCGTCCCGCGCACCGGCGGCGTTGAGGCCGAAGTACTGGATGCCGTCGTGGTTGTCGCCACAGCGCTGGTCGTAGTTCGTGTCCGTGCCGTCGTTCTTGAAAGCCGGCACGCCAGCGGCCATGGGGTCGCCCAGGGCGAACAGCACGCGCGCGGTGTAGCCGGCGGGTACCGTGTTGCGGTCGGCGTTGGTCTTGGCCACGGCCGAGAAGCCCAGGATGGTGGGCGCCGGGGCGGCCGGCGGCGGGGGCGGTGCAGACACCACCACGTCGTCGTCACCACCACCGCAGGCGGTCAAGGCCACGGGGGCGAAGATGGCGCCCAGCGCACCGGCCACGCCGCCGCGCAGCAGGCCGCGGCGTTGCATGCCCGCGTCGAGCACGTCATGGAAATGGGGGTTGGCAGTGCGGTTGTTGTCCAGGTCGTCGGGGTCGACGAATTCGGTTTGGATATCAACGCGAGCGTTCATGCAGTCCTCAGGCAAAGGTGAAAAATGTCACTCCTTGACGTTAGGGACCGTTGATGAAACTCGCGTGACAAACCCGCGAGGCCAGGTCGACCACGAACGCGCGCCCAGGGCCAGCCACGCCAGCACCACCAGTGCGGGCAACAAGGGGTCGGGCGCCTGACCCGGCCAGGCTACCGAGCACCCGCCAGAACCACCAGCCGCCGGCGTGGCCGGGGGTGCAGCGGGGGCCGGGGTGGCCACGGGCGGGGCCGGCGCGGGCGCCGCCGGGGGTGCAGGCGGTGGTGAAGGCGGCGCTGGCGGAGGCGAGGGCGCTGCGGGCGGCGGCGCAGGCGGGCTGGGTGCTGCAGGCGGTGGCGGCGGGGCCGGTGCC
>LJHT01000066.1 GCA_001295905.1 beta proteobacterium AAP51
CCGAACTGCCGCACGAGCGTGTATCGGCTCGTGCCCGCCAGGGCAGCCAGCTCGTCCAGGGTCGGCGCCCGCTTGACGTCGTCGGCAAGGCGCTCGACAACAACGGCCAGGGTCGCGCCACCTGGCTGGCCAGCCTGAGAGGAACGAGCTTGCGGGGCGGCCTGACCCACGGCCAGGAGGAGCGCTTCTTCCAGCAGTGCCGAGTCAGCCGAGTCAGAGCGCTGCGGGTCAGACCCCGTCGCCTTCGATGCGGCGAAGGCGCGGTCGAGCACGGCGCGCAGCGCTGCGTCATCCACGACAGGTGCATGCCACTCGAGGTCGGCCGAGGAAGCAAGGCCGAAGAGGCCAGCCATGGCGGCTGGCTCGATGTGAAACATGCGCCAGCGCCGGGCGGTGCCCCCGATGGGCGTGCCATCGTGCACCTCGCCCGGGTTGTGGGTGATGCACTGCCCCGCGAAAGCTTCGACCGCACCACGCCCACTGGCAGACCGCTGCGCCCCCCGGTCGACAACGCCAAGGCCGTAGTTGCCATGCCAGTGGCGAGGGAAGCTGTGGGTGCTGTCCGTCAGCGTGACAAACACGCCCGGCAAGGGGGTTGCGACGACATCGCTGCGGTGAAACAACAGGCTCTCCAAGGCTGCATGCCCAAGCTCTTTCATTGTGCGGGTTCGACCTCTGCAGATCGAGGGGCCGCGGTCGGTGCCCTGGACGAGCTGACGCCATTCCGGCGAGTGGAGAGCGAGTTCCATTGCAAGCATCAACGCCTTGACGTCGTAACTCTACATATGTAGATTTGATGCATGAGCCGATCTCGCGCACTCTCTCCGCAAGCTCTGGCTGTCGTGGCGGCCCTGGCCGACTCCCACGAGTGGCGTCACGGCTACGACCTGATGGCGCAAGCCGGGGTGAAGTCCGGCACGCTGTACCCGTTGCTGATGCGGCTGGAAGCCCAAGGCATGCTGCAGGCGCGCTGGGTCGATTCGCCCGAGCCTGGGCGGCCGCCTCGGCACGTCTACAAGCTGACGCCTGCCGGGCGCGACTGGGTGGTCTCTCTGGCCGACTCTCTGGCACCGCTGCGAACCCCGGCCGCAGCGTTGCGAAGTGCGAAGGGCCGTACATGAGACAGCGCGCTTCATCGTGGGCCTTGGTGTTCGCCCGCCGCTTGCTGATGCTGATGGCCCGCCGGCTCTTGGGCGCGCAGCAGTCGGAGTGGGCCCATGCGATGCAGGCCGAAGTGGCCGCTGCCGGCAGCGAACGTGAAGCGTTGAGCTTTGCCTGGGGCTGCCTGTGGGCAGCGCTGCACCACGCGTTCGCCGGCGCCCGCGGCGGCTTGGCACAGGTCCATCACGTCGGTGTACTGAGTTGCGCGGTCGCCGTGTTGGCAGGCTGCGCCTTCATGCACAGCGCTGGCGCGCCCGGCCACTACGTGTGGATGAACCTGGGGTCCATGCTTTTCGCGGTCGCCACGTTCTACCTGTTGCCGCATCGGCGCCTGCAAGCCGACGAAAGGCTGCGCGCCCAGTGGGCCTTCGCACTGGGTGCACTGATGCTCATCGCTGGGTTGGGTTTGGCACCCACCGAGACCTCTGCGTGGCTGCGAATCGGGCCTGTGACCTTGAACCTGCCCTGGCTGTTGTTGCCTGCGTTGCTGCTGGCCTCGGACGTGCGGCCGCAGTCCGCCGCCCGTTCATGGGCCATGGGCGGCCTGCTGATGGCCTGCAGCGCGCTCGTTCTTCAGGCAGACCCGGTGCTGCTGGGCCTGGTTGCGGCTGTGCTTGCCGTGCGTGCCTGGCGCCAAAGGGACATCGCCGCGGCGTTGCTGGCCTTGGCGGCGTCAGCCATGGCGGCTTGCGTCACGCCATCCTGGCAGGCACCGCAGGCCCTGGTGTTTGTCGATCAGGTCATCCATCTCGGCTTCAACCGGAGCGAACTCGTGGGCCTGGGGCTCCTGCTCGCGCAAGTGATGCCGCCGTGGCTGGCCCTGCATCACCGCCAAGCTCGTCAGCACGGTCTGGTGTGGGGGCTGCTCGTGGTCTTGTCGTTGCCCGGCTGGCTGCCCTCGCCCCTGGTCGGCTTCGCCGGCAGCTTCATCTGGGCTTATGTGCTGAGCCTGATGTTCCTGCGCAACGACACCCAGGTGCACCCTGGCGCAGCGCATCGGCCCGCTGCAGCTCCCGATCGCCAGGCCCCACCACCCTGGCGCCGCTCAGGGCTGACCTGAGTCCTCGCCCCTCGCAGCACCACCCGCACTGCGGGGTGGCAGCTGCTGCATGCCCACAACTCAACAGGAACCCCGCACGTGATGATCGTGAAACTGACTCGCATGAAGGCTGTACTTGCACTGACGCTGCTTGCGCTGACGGGTGCCGCCTGGTGGGCCTGGGAGCAGGTCAGCCGCCCATGGGGCGCCCAGGCTGTGAGCTTCAAGCCAGCCGGGCAAGCGTGTGGCCAAGAGGGACAGCTTCGCTACTGCGTGCACCGCGCTGCAGGCGGCGTGAACGGGGACGTGGTCTACCACCTTCACGGTCGCAACCTGGAAGCCGAAGTCTGGAACGACCCTACGTACTTCACGGCCCTGCTGCAGGCGTACTGGCAGAACGCGGGCCTGTTGCCGCCGACGGTGATTTCGCTGTCCTACGGCCCGGTTTGGCTTCTGGCATCGAAGGGGCAGGCCAGAAGCAGCGGCCTGCTGGACACGATATGGCGCGACATCAGCGCCATCGAAGCCCGCGTGGGCCCACCCAAGCGCCGCCTGCTGATGGGCGAATCGATGGGCGGCTTGAACAGCCTGGTGCTGGGGCTGAGCCAGCCGCAGCGTTTCGACAAGGTGGCGGCCCTGTGCCCAGCCGTTTACACAGAGTCTCCGTTCACGCCGCTGAGCCAGGTGCTTGAAGGGATCGCGCGCACGGGCGCAGACCCCCGCATCGTCTTCGGCATCTGGCAGCTGTCACGGCAATACGTGGCCAATGCCGAAGAGTGGAGCCGCTTCTCGCCGCTGGCGTTGATAGAGAGCGCACGTGTCCAGCAGACGCGTTTCAGCCTGTACCTGTCGGCAGGCCTCTACGACCGTTACGGCCTCTACGAGGGCACCGAGCGACTGGCGCATCGTGCCGCGCAACGCGGCGTACCGACCGACTGGCACCCGCTGTACGGTGGTCATTGCGCCGTTGATGTCGTGTCGCTCGGGACCTTCCTGGCGCGGTAGACGGCGTGAAGCGGTGGTGGTGACTGCCCAGCATCCGGCCTGCCGGCCTGCTTCACACTTTGCTTCGCCCCCGGCTTCAGGGCGCGATCAGCGCCGCGATCGCCTTCCAGTCGGCCTCGTTCCACATCGTCCGGTGCCGGTGGCAACCGTGGGGCGGAGAGTCCCAGCGGCCGGGTGTCGGCACGATGAAGAGGCCGTCGCGCAGGCCCAGATGGCAGCGTCCGACGTCGAGCGTCATGATCTGCGGTGCCGTGCGGGGCAGGTTGAGGTCGAAGTAGCTCGGGTTGGTGACGACGAGCTCGCGGCAGTCGGCCGCACTGCCCACCGCCACCAGATCGCCGCGCATGGCGTAGCGGCCTTCCGAGGGCTTGATGCCGTCGGCGCCGGGCTGGCTCGGCGCTTCCACCCAGCAAGCGGGCGCGGCGGCCTGGGCGGGCGTCAGCTCGGCCGCCTGGCGCCGCGCCGCCGCGTGGGCGTCCACCGGGTTCCAGTACCAAGCGCCGGCGGCGTCGCGTTGTGGGTTGGCCTTGGCTGCAGCCTCGGCCCGCGTCACGCCGATGTAGCGCTCCATGTTGGCGAGGCGGACCGCGTAGTTCGAAGGTCGGGTCTCGCGCAGCGCGCCGTTGTTCTTCTCGAACTCGTCGCGCTGCGCTTGCTCCCAGGCCGGGGACTGCAGCTTGTCGTTCTCCTCGCGCAGCCGGGCCAGGCGTTGCTCTGCGTTCTCGCGGTCCTTCTCGAACAGTGGCAGGGTCGCGCGGAGCGCGCGCCCCAGGGTGACCGCGGCCCAGGGGTCGCGCCCGGGTCGTGCGATCAACAGCAGGTTGCGCTCGTAGATCGGCAGCCCGAAGAAGGTGTCGGTGACGCGCGGGCGCAGGAACAGCTCCACCGGCAGGCGGTCGGGGCCGGTCGCGGGCTCCTGCGCGATGGGCGTCTGACCGACGGCACCCGGCATCTGGTTGAAGCTGAAGTAGGTGGCCTCCGTTTCGCCCTTGATGCTCAGGCGCCAGGTGCCGCCGCGCAGATCGTCCTCGTGATAGAACGGAAACAGGCCGCTGGCGAACTGCATCGGCCAGCGGCCGGGTGGCGCTCCGGGCGGGGTGGTGTGAAGGTTGACGAAGCCGACCCGCCGCGAGTCGTTGACCCAGAAACCCTCGCCTTTCGAGCCGCTGGGTGTGGCCTTGAAGACGCCCACCAGCGCATCGAGCGTGCGCGCCATGGCCTGCAGCTCGGCCGCGCTGGCGCGCGGCACCAAGGGGCTGCTGGGCGCGGGCGTGTCGGTGCTGCTGCGCCAGTGCACCTTGCGCTTCCAGGCGTGCCGGCCGTCGGTGCGGCGGCCGGCGAAGATCAGACCCTCGGGGTTGTCGGCCTCGAAGGCGGGAGGGCCGCTTGGGTTCGGGGGGTAACGTGGAATCTGCTGTGACAGTGCCGCACCGGTGGCCAGCAGCAGGCCGGCGGCAGCGGCGATACGCAGCGCCGCCTCGGCCGCACGGGGCAGCCGCCGCGTCTCGGGTTCGGCCTGGTGCTGGTGCACCTGGCCATGCACGGTCAAGCGTGCCATGGGGGTCTCCTCGGGGGTGGAGTCGGCGGGCGGCATGATGCTGTGCGTCAGCCGGCCCCCTATGCAGTCGGGTTTGTGCTCACGCCACAACCTCGGCGGGCGGTGCCTGCAGCAGCCGGCTTGCGCGCCGGCTCGCTCGTGACAGCCGGGCCCGTTCGGACCGCCTCGCCACGGCCCCTGGCGGCTTGTCTGGCTGCGGCAATGTCGTGCGCACTCGGCGATCAAGGCCCGAGGCCTGCAGGTCCGGTCCGCTGACAGACGCGTCGACGACCCGGACTGGTTTGATCCGAGCCCGTCATGCGGCGAGCGAGCGGCCTTTCCGCAGGCCCGAAGACAGCGAAGCGGCCCGGGTGTCGGCTTGGCGGGTCTGACCAGCCGCTCGGCGCAGGCGAATGCTGCAGCGCGAGTGCGCTCCCCTGACACGCCGAGAGTTCACGGCACGGCGGCTTCGATGCAGCCCGTCACGCCCAGAGCCGATCCGCTGCACCCGGCTCTTGCGCTTCCTGCGCCGCCGCAGGAAACGCTACAAACAGCTTGGTCGGCAGGAAGACGTGCACGCTGCCGAACAACTTCTCGCATCTCGAAGTGCTAATCGGGCGTGATATTGCAGGCGTTTTTGACAAAAATGAAAATATCTTCTGACTTAAGCATCGTTTTGATAAATATGATGACGATCATCCGCTTGGCGACCCGATACACATGAGGTTTCGGGACATCGCCCCCCTCCCACCACCCGAGACCGGCATGTCCCTTCAACGTCCACACGCCCTGGCACCTGTCCTTGGGGCCCTGAGCCTCCTGGCCAGCCCGCCCACCCTGGCCCAACCCGACGCCGGCCAGCTGCTGAACCAGCAGCAGCGCCAGGGGCCGCCCCCGCCACCGTCCCGCCCCGCGGCCGACGAGCCCGGCAAGCCCGCCCAGGCCGACGAGGGCGCCGTGTTCAAGGCGCTGATCCGCAGCGTGCGCGTCACCGGCGCCCAGGGCCTGGCCAGCGACGCCGAGCTGCAGGCCGCCGTGGCCGGCGCCATCGGCCAGCGGCTGTCGCACGCCGACCTGCAGGCCCTGGCCGGCCGCGTGACCGCGCTGCTGCAGCGCCTGGGCCATCCGCTGGCCCTGGCCTACCTGCCGCGCCAGGACCTGAGCAGCGGCGAGCTCGAGATCGCGGTGTTGCGGGGCCGCCTCGACGGCGAGGGCCGCGGCGTGCAGATCGTCAACCGCAGCGCCGTGCCCACGGCGCAGCTGCAGGCCGTGGCCGACGCCGCGCTGGCCGGCGACGCGCTGCGCAGCGCCGACCTCGAGCGCGCGGTGCTGCTCATGAACGACCTCGCAGGCGTGAGCGCGCGCGCACGCCTGGAGCGCGGCCAGGCCGCGGGCACCAGCCGCCTCGTCGTCAACGCCGAGCCCACGGCCGCCGTGCGGGGCGAGGCCGGCCTCGACAACTTCGTCAACCGCTACACCGGGCAGCTGCGCGCATCGGCCCGTGTGCAGTGGGCCAACCCGCTGCAGCGCGGCGACAGCCTGTCGCTGTCGGCCAACGCCAGCTCGGGCAACCAGGCCGCGCAGCTGGGCTACGCCCTGCCGCTGGCGCCGACCGGCCTGCGCCTCGTGGCGGGCGCCTCGGCGCTGCGCTACGAGATCGGGCAGGACCTCGAGCCGCTGGGCCTGAAGGGGCGCGCCCAGACGCTGAACCTCGGCCTCAGCCTGCCCTGGCTGCGCACGCGCGAGGCCAGCCTGTGGCTGGTGGCCGACGTCGAGCACAAGGCGCTGCGCGACGACAGCGCAGCCGGCAACCTGCGCAACCGCCGCGTGCAGCGCCTGCAGCTCGGCGCCTACGGCTCGGCCTGGGACGAGTGGGGTTACGGCGGCGGCACGAGCGGCTCCTTGACGCTGGGCCTGGGCCAGGTGGACCTGGGCCGCAACGCCGCCGACGCCGCCCAGGACGGGCGCACCGCCGGCACCGAGGGCGGCTACGGCAAGCTGGCCCTGCAGGCCTCGCGGCTGCAGGTGCTCGACGCCCGCGGCCGCTGGGCGCTGTTCGGATCGCTCAGCGCCCAGTACGCCAGCGGCAACCTGGACTCGTCGGAGAAGTTCGTGCTCGGCGGGCCCAGCGGCGTGCGCGCCCACCCCGTGGGCGAAGGCGCGGGCGACAACGGCTGGCTGATCACCGCCGAGCTGCGCCACGAGCTAGGCGGGCTGCCCGGCGTGCCCGGCAGTCAGACGCAGGCGCTGGCCTTCGTGGACACCGGCGCCGTGGGCACGCACCGCCGGCCCTGGGCCGGCGCGCTGGCCGCCGGCCGCGGCAACCAGGTGGCGCTTTCGGGCATCGGCCTGGGCTTCAACGCCGTGGCCGGCCGCTGGCAGCTGCGCGCCGCCGTGGCACGCGGCGTCGACGACAAGGCGGCGCTGCAGCCCGACGGCCGCAACGCCGACGGCCGCCGCGAACGCAGCCGCGCCTGGCT
Organism: beta proteobacterium AAP51; assembly: GCA_001295905.1. GTDB lineage: Bacteria > Pseudomonadota > Gammaproteobacteria > Burkholderiales > Burkholderiaceae_C > Rubrivivax. The sequence goes on from LJHT01000066.1 coordinate 7,223, forward strand.
GCAGGTGACCGCCAGCTTCTGAGCCCGCGACCCCGACAACGACACGAACAAGACCCCCACACCATGAAGACCTCCTCGTCGCTGAACCACACCTTCCGCCTGGTCTGGAACGACCACCAACAGGCCTGGGTGGCCGTGCCCGAAACCGCCCGCGGCCGCGGCAAGCGCAGCGGCCGGGCGCGCGCGCTGCTTGCCGCGGTGCTGCTGGCGGGCATGGCCGGGCCGGCCCTGGCGCTGGACCCGGGGGCCCTGCCCACGGGCGGCCGTGTCGCCGCCGGGCAGGCCACGCTGTCGCAGCAGGGCACGCAGCTGCTGGTGCAGCAGGCCTCGGCCCGCGCGGTGCTCGACTGGACGCAGTTCAACATCGGCGCCGAGGCCCAGGTGCGCTTCGTGCAGCCCGACGCAGCCAGCGTGGCGCTGAACCGCGTGCGCGGCGGCGAGGCCAGCCTCATCCTGGGCCGGCTCGAGGCCAACGGCCAGGTGTGGCTGCTCAACCCGGGTGGCGTGGTCTTCGGGCGCTCGGCGCAGGTCGACGTCGGCGGCCTGGTGGCCAGCTCGCTGGCGATCAGCGACGACGACTTCATGGCCGGCCGGCTGCGCCTGCAGGCCGGTGCGCAGGCCGGCGCGGTGCGCAACGAGGGCCGCCTGACGGCCGCGCGTGGGGGCGTCATCGCGCTCGTGGCGCCGCAGGTGGTGCAGCGGGGCGAGGTGCAGGCCCCGGGCGGCAGCGCGCTGCTCGGCGCGGGCGAGCGCGTGACCCTGGACTTCGCCGGCGACGGCCTGGTGCAGCTGAGCGTGGAGCGCGCCGCCCTGGACGCCCACATCGAACAGGCCGGCACGCTGAGCGCCGACGGCGGCCTGGTGCAGCTGAGCGCGCACGCCGCCAGCGCACTGCGCGCCAGCGTCATCAACACCGACGGGCTGCTGCAGGCGCAAGGCCTGGGCGAGCGCGGCGGGCGCATCGTGCTCGACGGCGGCGAGCTGGGCACCGTGCAGGTGGCCGGCACGCTGGACGCCAGCGCCGCGGCGGGCCGTGGCGGCGACATCCAGGTCACCGGCCAGCACCTGCAGCTGCGCGGGGCCACGCTCAACGCCGATGGCGACACCGGCGGTGGCCGCGTGCGCGTGGGCGGCGGCTGGCAGGGTGCCGATCCGGCCCTGTTCAACGCCACCACGGTGGATGCCGACGCCGGCAGCTCGGCCAGCGTGAGCGCGCGCACGCGCGGCAACGGTGGCGAGATCGTCTTCTGGGCCGACGACACCACGCGCTTCGCGGGCCGCGTCACGGCGCGCGGCGGCGCAGCCGGCGGCGACGGCGGGCAGATGGAGGTCTCGGGCAAGCAGGTGCTGCAGTACAGCGGCCGGGCCGATGCGCTGGCACCGCTGGGCCGCACCGGCGATCTGCTGCTCGACCCGGCCACGATCAACATCGTGGTGGGGACGGCCACGGGCAGCATCAGCGGCAGCACCGTGACGGTGGCCGACCTCGAGGCGCAGAACGCCAACGTGCTGCTGGAAGCCACCGACAACGCCACCGTGGGCGACCTCTCGGCCAACGGCGGCGACGGTCGCCTGACGATGGCGCCCAACGTCAGCCTGCGCATCGAGGCCGGCACCGATGGCAGCGGCAGCCTCAGCTTCGCCAACCCGGCCAACACCATCGAGGTGTCGGGCACGGGCAGCCTCATGTTCGTGGCCGGCCGCACGGGCAGTGGGCAACTGCTCAGCATCGGCAACCTGGTGGCCAGCGGCACGGGCACGAACCCGGGCTCGCTGCCCACGCACAACGTCACCGTGGTGGGCAACGGCACGCCGTCGGCGGGCTCGGTCACGCTGTACGGTGCCGACGGCATCACGGTCAGCGGCTCCATCAGCACCCAGGGCGGCTATGTGCGCATCTGGGGTGACTCCGACAACATGGGCGGCGGCGGGCTGACGCTGTCCTCGCCCATCACCACCAACGGCGGCCACCTGCACCTTTCCACCGGCAGCAGCCCCATCGTCATGAACGGCAACATGACGCTGGGCACGGGGCGCGTGTTCTTTCGGGCCGATGGCACCTGGTCCAACGGTGCCCGCCAGCTGGGCGGTGTGCTCTCGGCCAGCGGCGACGTGAACGTCGACACCGCGTTCCAGATGAACGCCGGGGCGAGCATCCTCACCGACGGCGTGATCCGGCTGTCGAGCACCGTCAACCTCAACACTGGCGCAGGCGCGCTCACGCTGCGCGGCTCGGCCATCGACTTCACCGGCGCCACGCTGCAGAACCTCAGCACCGCGTCGATGCGGCTGGAGCCGGCCGACCCGGCCATCAACATGGTGCTGGGCGACGCCTCGGGCTTTGCCTCGGCCGGCACGCTGGCCTCGCTGCCCGGCATCCGCAACCTCACGATCGGGCGCGCCGACGGCACGGGCACGATCACCGTGCCTTCGGGCGGTTTCTCGTTCAACGCCAACGGCACGCTCGAGGTCGTCAACAACACCGTCACGATCAGCGGCGGCTCGCTGGTCAACACCAGCGGCAACGTCACGATCACGGCCGACACCATCAACATCGGCCAGAGCGTCAGCGCCAACGGCGGCACCGGCAAGGTGACGCTGCGCCAGCAGACAGTGAGCAACAGCCTCAACCTCGGCGGCGGGCTGACCAATGCGTCCATCGGCAACATCAGTGCCGCGACGCTGGCCGTGGGCCGCGCCGACGGCGGCGACCTCGTCTTCGACAGCGACATCAGCACCACGGCCACCAGCGTGCACCTGCTCAGCGGCAGCCGCGTGCTGGGCGTTGCCGGCGGTGTCTCGGCCAGCAACCTGGCCGTCACGGCCGGCACGGGTGCGGTCATCAGCGACAGCACCTTCGACTTCACCACGCTGGCCGCCAGCCTGGGCGGCAGCGGCTCGCAAACCACGAGCATCACCAGCAGCGCCGCCAGCTGGGGCCTGGGCACGGTGGACGGCTTGGCCGGCCTGCAGGTGCAGAGCGGCAGCGCACCCGTGATCACGCTGCAGGCCAGCACGGCGCTGAGCGCCGACGCGGCGATCAACTTCGCCAACACGGCGGCGCGGTTGAACCTGCGCGCGCCGGCCATCACCAGCAGCGGCGCGACGGTGAGCAACCGCGGCAACGCCACGGTGAGCTTCGACCGCATCGGCGCGGGGGCCTGGGCCTTCGGCGGCGCCGGCGACAACGTCAGCGCGGCCTCGATGGCGGCCTTCGGCGGCACCGGCTTCATCGAGCTCGGCAGCGCGACCACCGAGCTCACGGCCGGTGGCGCCGTGAGCCTGGCGGTGGGCAACACCTTCACGGTGCAGGGCCTCACCCTGACGGGCCTGAGCGGCACGAACACGCTGGCCACGACCGCGGGCAACCTGAAGGTGGCAGCCGCCGACGGCGCGCTGCTGATCGACGCCAACCTCTCGGCCGCCTCGCGGCTGGTGCTGGAGACCACGGGCACGCACGGCATCACGGGTAACGGCAGGCTGAGCGCCGGCACCCTGGCCGTCCGCGCGCCCGGTGGCACGGTGAACCTGACTGCGACCCACCAGGTGGACACCCTGGCTGCCACCGTGCGCGACCTGAGCTTCGTCAACGGGCGGGCGCTGGCCATCGGCACCGTGGACGGCATCAACGGCGTGGGCGCCACGAACACGCTGGACCTGCGCCTGACGGGTGCCAGCAGCCACCTCACGCTGCAACAGGCGGTGGCGGCCGGTGGCTCGGGCGTGGCCCTGCTGCTGGCCACACCGGGGCGCTTCGTGAACAACGCAGGCGCCTCGGCCCTGGCGGCCGTCAACGGCACCTGGCGCGTCTACTCCGCGAACCCGGCCGACGACACGCGCGGCGCACTGGCCCCCGACTTCAAGCAATACGCAGCGACGACGGCCAGCACCGTGCTGGGCACCGGCAACGGCTTCCTCTACAGCACGGCCCCCACGGTGACGGTGTCGCTCACGGGCACGACGAGCAAGGTCTACGACGGCACGGTGACGGCTACGCTGGACGCCAGCCACCACGGGCTGGGCGGCGCCATCGACGGCGACACCCTGGCCATCACCGTGGGCACGGCGGACTTCGACACGCGCAACGTCGGCACGGGCAAGACCGTCACCGCCAACGGCTTTGCCGTCACGGCCACGAACGGCTCGATCCCGGTCTACGGCTATGCGCTGGCCAACACCTCGGCCTCTGGCGCCATCGGCACCATCACCGCGAGGCCCTTGTCCGTGGCGCCGTCGGTGGTGACGAACAAGGCCTATGACGGCACGACAGCGGCCAGCCTGACGCCCGGCAGCCTGAGCGGTGACGTCTCGGGTGATTCGCTGCTGGTAACGGCCACTGGCAGCTTCGACACGCCGAACGCCGGCACCGGCAAGACGGTGAACGTGGGCCTGGTGCTGTCGGGTGCCGACGCGGGCAACTACAGCCTGGCCACGACCTCGCAGACTGTCACGGGCGACCTCACGCCCAAGCCGTTGACCATCGCTGCGCCCACCGTGGCCACCAAGGTCTACGACGGCAACACCACGGCCAGCGTCACACCGGGCAGCC
>LJHT01000067.1 GCA_001295905.1 beta proteobacterium AAP51
GTAAGCGCGCAATAGACCACGCCCTTGCGGCGGTAAATGCGGTCTGACAGCCTACGTTCCCACGTAGTTGAACGTGGGAACGTGATGTCAGACGTAATTGAAGATTTGGCGCGGCGGCTTGTTGTCGGGCGCAAGCGCGACGGCCGCAGCGTCTACGACGAGGCGGCCAAGGCCGAGTTGGTGGCTGCATGCGGCAAGCCTGGCGCGTCGGTGTCGCGGCTGGCGCGCGAGTGCGGGGTCAACGCCAACCAGCTCGGCCGCTGGGTTCGCGAGCACGGCCAGCGTCTGCAGCGTTCGTTGACCGTGCCGCCGGCGACAAGCCCGGCGTTCGTGGCGGTTCCGATCGAGGCGGTGCCGCCAGTGCCGGCGGCATCCGTGGACGCGCCAGGGGAGCTGCGGCTGGGCCTGCAGGCCCGACTGCCCAACGGCGTGGTCGTCGACCTCAGGGAGTGCGACCTGCACCAGGCCTGCGAAGTGATCGACGCGCTCGAGAGGCTGCGGTGTTCCGCCTCGACGAAGCCCTGAAGGTGTACCTGCACCGCGAGCCCATCGACTTCCGGCTGAACATGAACGGCCTGGCCCTGCTCGTGGAGAAGGCGCTGGGCCTGGATCCGTTCGCTGCGGCCGTCTACGTCTTCAGCAACCGCCGGCGCACCCGGGTGAAGATCCTCGGCTGGGACCGCAACGGCTTCTGGCTGCTGCTCAAGCGCCTGGAGCACGACCGCTTCATCTGGCCGAGCGCCGAGGCGATGCCGGCACTGACAGTCGAGCAACTGCACTGGTTGCTCGAGGGCATCGACATCGCCGTCGTGCAGCGGCACCCGCGTCGGCTTTACGAGCGGGTGGCCTGAAGACAGCACTACTGGATGACTTGGTTGCGTCGGGTCCGCGTTGTTACGGGCTGATGCGATGATCACGGCCCCGTCGGCCAAGCACCATGCTGAGAATGCGCGCCGATGGCCCAGATGCCCGACGCCCAAGAGATCGAAGCGCTGAGGAAGGCGCTGGCACTGGCGCAAGGTGAGCTTCGCGTGCTGCGCACCGAGCGCGACCTGCTCAAGGAGCGGCTGAACCAGTTCCTGCGCAAGCTCTTCGACGCCAAGAGCGAAGCGGCCGCCAGCGTCCAGCAGAAGGACATGTTCTTCAACGAGGCCGAGGCCGAGGGTGCGAAGACGCAGCCGGCGGCCGAGGAGCCGGGCGAGAACGAGCCTGGCGACGACCCAGTCGATGTGCCGGCGCACAAGCGCGCCAAGCGTGGGCGCAAGCCGCTGGATCCCGCGCTGCCGCGCGAGGTCGTGCGCCACGAACTGCCCGAGGACGAGCGCGTGTGCCCGCACGATGGCTCGGCCCTCAGCGAGATCGGCGTTGAAGTCAGCGAGCAGTTGGACATCATCCCGCAGCAGGTGCGCGTGATCCGCCACGAACGGGTGAAGTACGCCTGCCGCTGCTGCGACGGTGCGATCCGGCTGGCAGCGCGGCCGCCGCAGGTCATCCCCAAGGGCCTGCTGACCGAGGCGGCGCAGGCCTGGGTCATCACGGCCAAGTACCTCGATGGGTTGCCGCTGTACCGCCAAGCGGCGCTGCTTGGTCGATTCGGCGGCACCGACTGGTCGCGCAACACGCTGGCCGCCGGTGTCGTGAAGGCAGGCCTGGCAGTGCAGCCCCTGATCAACCTGCTGCGCGACGAGATGCTGGCTGCGCCCATCGTCCACGGCGACGAGACCGAACTGCAGGTGCTCAAGGAACCTGGGCGCAAGGCGCAGGCCAAGAGCTACCTGTGGGCGCAGATGACCGAGGCCTCAGGAGCACACGGCACCGGGCCGCCGATCCGGCTGTTCGCCTACTCCCCCAGCCGCAGCACCGAGGCGGCCAGGACACTGTATGCCGGCATGCGCCGCGGCAGCGTGCTGATGAGCGACGGCTACAAGCCCTACGAGGCGATCGCGCAAGAGCACGGCATGGTGCACCTCGGGTGCTGGGCGCACGCGCGCCGCGGCTTCCATGAGGCGCTGCAGGCCTTGCCCAAGGACAAGCGCGGGCCTGAGCAGTTGCCTGCTCGCTTCATCGAGCTGATCGGCCGGATGTACCACGTCGAAGCCGAGGCAAGGCGCGCAGGGCTGGATGCCAACGCGCTTGAGCACTGCCGGCAGGAACACAGCGCGCCGGTGCTGGCCGAGATCGAGGCACTGCTGACGGCACACATCCACGCGGTGCTGCCCTCCAGCCTGCTGGGCAAGGCGCAGCATTACCTGGCCTCCCAGTGGCCCAAGCTCGTGCGCTTCGTCGACGACGGCCGCTACCCGCTGGACAACAACGCCTGCGAGAACGCGATCCGTCCGTTCGTCGTCGGACGCCGCAACTGGCTGTTCGCCGACACAGTGGCCGGCGCCAACGCCAGTGCCAACCTGTACTCGTTGCTGCAGACCTGCGTGGTCAACGGCATCGACGGCTACCGCTACCTGAAGGCCTTGCTCGTCGCGCTGCCACGGGCCGAGACCGTCGAGGACTACGAGGCGCTGCTGCCGTGGCGCATGGCGCTCGATCCGGCCTGACCAGCGAGCGCCGGTGGGCGCAAGGGCGTGGTCAATTGACCGCTTAC
>LJHT01000068.1 GCA_001295905.1 beta proteobacterium AAP51
CTACCCCCCGAGGGGGCCGTCCGCCAGCGGCCCGGCAAAGCCGGTTCCGCGGCGGGAAAATTGATCAACAGCCGTGAGAACACTTTCACCTCTTGAAGCGCGCGTGCTGGGCGTGCTGGTGGAAAAGCAGGCCACCGTGCCCGACACCTACCCGCTGAGCCTGAACGCGCTGGTGGCCGGCTGCAACCAGAAGACGGCGCGCAGCCCCGTCATCGAAGCCACCGAGGCCGAGGTGCTGGTGGCCCTCGAAGGGCTGAAGAGCCTGAGCCTGGTGTTCGAAGGCAGCGGCAGCCGCGTGGTTAAGTTCGAGCACAACACTGCGCGCGTGCTGCAGGTGCCTGGCGCTGCGGCGGCCTTGCTCGCGGTGCTGATGCTGCGCGGCCCGCAAACCGCGGCCGAGCTGCGCCTGAACACCGAGCGCCTGCACCGGTTTGCCGACATCTCTTCGGTGGAAGGTTTCCTCGAAGAGCTGGCCGCCAAGCCCGTGCCGCTGGCCGTCAAACTGAACCGCGCGCCGGGTGAACGCGAAGCGCGCTGGGCGCATCTGCTGTGCGGCGAGGTGGCGCAGCCGGCCGGCAGCTTGGCGCGCGGTGCCGACGACGAAGCGGCGCTGCGCGACGCGGGCGGCTTCAGTGGCGGTGTCACTGCCGGCGAGCTTTCGGCGCTGCGCGCCGAACAGACGCGCCTGGCGGCCGAAGTGGCCGAGCTGAAGGCCCTGGTGCAGCGGCTGGCCCGCGAACTGGGCGTTGAATAGCGGGGCGCACAAGAAGGGTCGCCATGCGCTTTGAACTGCCCGCCGAGAAGAAGCTCGTGCACGAGCTGCAGATGCCCTTGCGCTGGGGCGACATGGACGCCATGGGCCACATCAACAACACGCTCTACTTCCGCTACATGGAAGTGTGCCGGCTCGACTGGATCTTCAAGCAGGGCGTCAGCATGCGGCTGGAAGGCGAGGGCCCGGTGATCATCAACGCCTTCTGCAACTTCCTGCGCCAGCTCGAATATCCGGGCGACATCCGCGTGACCATGCACGTGGCCCAGCCCGGCCGAAGCAGCTTCGAGACCTACCACACCATCGAGCGCACCGACGAGCCCGGCGTGGTCTACGCCGAAGGCGGCGCACGCACGGTGTGGACCGACTATGCGGCCAAGAAGTCGGCGCCCATGCCCGACTGGTTCCGCGCCCGGCTCGTCTGAAAGCCCGCACCGCCCCATGCCGCTGCCCGCCCGCCGTGCCTGGGTGCACGAAGCCATACGCCGCATCGAAGCCGACTACCAGCGTTCGGCCGACACGCACCTCATCCCCGTGGCGCTGCCCGGCTTCGCCGGCATCCAGCTCTACCTGAAGGACGAAAGCAGCCACCCCACCGGCAGCCTGAAGCACCGCCTGGCGCGCAGCCTCTTCCTCTTCGCGCTGTGCAACGGCTGGCTGCACGCAGGCAGCACGGTGGTTGAAGCCAGCAGCGGCAGCACGGCCGTGAGCGAGGCCTACTTCGCGCGCCTGCTGGGCCTGCCCTTCATCGCCGTGATGCCGCGGCACACCAGCCCGCAGAAGATCGCGGCCATCCAGTTCCACGGCGGCCAGTGCCACCTGGTGGACGACCCGCGCGCCATCTACAGCGAAAGCGCGCGCCTGGCGCAAGAGCGCGGCGGCCACTTCATGGACCAGTTCACCTACGCCGAACGGGCCACCGACTGGCGCGCCAACAACAACATCGCCGAGAGCATCTTCACGCAGATGGCGCGCGAGCCCCACCCCTGCCCGGCGTGGATCGTGGCCAGCGCCGGCACCGGCGGCACGCTGGCCACCATTGGCCGCTACGTGCAGCACTGCCGCCACGCCACGCGCGTGTGCGGGGCCGATGCCGAACGCAGCGTGTTCTTCGACCACTACCTCAGCGGCGACGCCACGCTCACGCGGGCCGAGGGTTCACGCATCGAAGGCATAGGCCGGCCGCGTGTGGAGGCCTCGTTCGTGCCCGGCGTGCTGGATGCGATGGTGCAGGTGCCCGACCTCTGGAGCCTGGCCGCCATGCACGCACTCAGCGCGCGCCTGGGCCGGCGCGTGGGCGGCAGCACGGGCACCAACCTCGTGGCCGCACTGGCCTGCGCGCGTGCGATGCAGGCTGCGGGTGAGCAAGGCGCTATCGTCACCCTGCTGTGCGACCGCGGTGAGCTGTATGCCCACAGCTACCACGACGAAGCCTGGCTCGCCGCCAACGGCCTGGCCTGCGGCGCGGAAGCGCGTGCCGTGGCCGAACTCATCGAACACGGCTGCTGGCCGCAGGCGCTGCAGGGCGCCTGGCGGCTGGGCGGCGAACTCGCGCCTTCGGGCTGAACCCGCGCCGGCTCAGCCCGGCACGGCGCTGTAGGGCCCGCCCTGGGCCAGCGCACGCTGGTAGGCCGGCCGCGCGTGGATGCGCTGCAGCCAGGCGCTGATGTGCGGGTGGCTGCTGCCCAGGCCCACGCGTTCGGCGGCGGCTTCCAGCGGGTAGCTCATCTGCACGTCGGCGGCGCTGAACTCGGCGCCCGCAAACCAGGGCTGTGCCGCCAGCGTGCTTTCGATGAAGGCCAACTGCTGCGTGATGTTGGGCATGAGGAAGGTTTTGCCCACTTCATCGGCCACGCCCTTGAGGATGGGCTTGATGAAAAACGGCACCGGCGCGCTGCGCACCTTGTCGAAGACCAGCTTCATCACCAGAAACGGCATGGCGCTGCCTTCGGCGAAGTGCAGCCAGTAGGTGAACTGCCGCCGCTCGGCCGTGCCCGGCGGCGGGCGCAGCGCGCCGTGGCCTTGGGCCTGGGCATGGGCATCCAGCAGGTACTCGATGATGGCGCCCGATTCGGCCACGGTGATGGCGCCGTCGGTGATGACGGGGCTCTTGCCCAGCGGGTGCACCTGCTTGAGTTCGGGCGGGGCCAGCAGTGTCTTGCGGTCGCGCGCGTAGCGCTGCACGGTATAGGGCGTGCCCAGTTCCTCCAGCAGCCACAGCAGCCGTTGCGAGCGCGAGTTTTCGAGGTGGTGTACGGTGATCATGAGCCTAGCCTGGCCGCCTGCGCGGCTTCGTTGCGAACGTCCTGCAGCGTGGTGGCACGTTCGGGGGTGTCGAGAAAGGCCACCTCGGCCATCGTGAAGGCGGGGTCGACTTCCAGCGCGCCCAGGAAGGCGGCGCGCGCCTCGGCGAACCGGTTCTCGGCCAGCATCTGCAAGCCGCGCGAGAAGCGCACATACGCCTCCCAGTTGCGGGTGTGTATGTGGTCGACGGATGCCGGGCGGCCGGGCACGTCCAGGGTGTCCAGGATGGCGTGCACGATGCGCTTTTGCAGCACGAAGAAGTCGGCCTGCTTGCCTTCCACCTCGTTCTGGCCCACGAGGCGGCTGCGCGCCACGTCGCTGATGGCGGTGTTCAGCCGGTAGCGGCCACTGCCCGGGCCGCTGGGCCCGGGTTCGTTGTAGACACCGCCGGCCACCACCGTGCCCGCGCCCAGCAGGCGCCCGGGGCGCGCGGCGGTGGCGGGGTCGACCAGCGCGCTGGCGCCCAGCTTCAGCTCTTGCGCGAGCAGCTCGACCTTGTCGCGTTCCAGCAGCGTGAGCGCGGGCACCTTGGCCAGGTCGACCATGATCATGGCCGCCACGGCGCGGTTGAAGGCGGGTGGGTTGGGTGGTGGGCTGGGCGGTGGGCTGGGAGGTGGCACGGGGGCGGCAGCGGCGGCCGTGGCGCCGCCTGCGGCTGCCGCTGTGCTGGGTGCGGGCGGTGCACTGCTGCTGAACGGCAGCACCGCCACGTGCAGCCGGCCGGCGGGCAGCGCCGGGCCTTGCCGCTCGGCCGCTGCCACACGCTGCACGAAGCGCCGCGCGGCTTCGCGGTCCAGCAAGGTGAGGTGGCCGCGCACCAGCCGCGCCTGGGCCAGCGTGGGCGGGGCCAGCTGCACGAACTGGCGCCAGGCGGCCACGGTGCCGTCGATGTCGTTGGCCAGCAGCGCCTGCGCGCCGCGCTGGTACAGCGCGTTCAGGGTCTGCTGCTGCGCGGGCGTGAGCGCTGGCGCTGGCGCCGGGGCCAGGCCCAGGCGCTGCAGCACGCCACTCAGGCCCAGGCGGTCGGCCAGGCGGCTGCCGAAGTTGCCGCAGCCGGTCAGCGCGACGGCGCTGCCGGCGGCCAGCAGAACGTGGCGGCGCGCGGGGCCCATCAATGCCCGCCGGGCCCGGGCTGGCCCTGCAGCAGCCGGTTCACGAGGTCGGGCGTGGTGGCCGCGCCGGTCTTGCGCATCAGGCGCGCGCGATACACGTCCACCGTGCGCGGGCTGAGGCCCAGGCGCTTGCCGATGAGCTTGCTGGTCAGGCCGTCGATCAGCAGTGCTGCGATCTCGCGCTCGCGCGCCGTGAGCTCCAGCTTCAGCACGCGCCGCGCCGAGAGGTCTTCGAAGGCCCAGATGCCGGCGGCATGGGGGTCGCCAGGTTGCAGCGCGCGGCCGCTGACATGGCACCAGAACAGCTCGCCGGCCGTGCCTGCGCCTGAGCCTGTGCCGGCGCCGCCCAGGCGCTTCATCACGCGTTCGTCGGCGTAGCGGCCTTGCGCGTCCAGCTGCGCGCTGATGCGGCTGCCGGTGCGGTGGAACTCGTCGGGCGTGGGATAGAGGATTTCGAAGCTCTGGCCGATGAGCTGTTCGCGCGTGGCGCGGAACATCGCCAGCAGTTCGGCGTTGCAGTCCACCACCTGGCGCTGGCGCGAAAGCACCAGGCCCAGCGGGGCCAGCTCGAAGGCGGCGCGGTAATCGACAGCCGCTGCGGCCACCGCCTGCGCGGGGGCCTTCACAGCAGCGTGTAGGTGGTGGTGGCGTGGGCGGCCAGTTCGTCGGCGGCGGTGATGACCTGCATCTCGCCGAAGACCAGGTTGCGGCCCATGCGCAGCACGCGCGCCACCACGCGCACCGCGCCCGTGCCGCCCGACACCGGGCGCAGGAAGCTGGTTTGCAGCTGCACCGTGGTCATGGGCTTGAAGCCGCCCAGCTTGGTCATCACGGCCAGCACCATGGCGGTGTCGCAGGCGGCCATCATGGTCTGGCCGCAGAGCACGCCGCCTTCATGCACGTGCTTGTCGGTCACGGGCAGGGCCAGCGTCACTTCGCCGGCGCGTGCGTCCAGCACGCGCAGGTCGAGCTCACGCACCCAGGGCGCGAAGACATGGCCCAGGGCGCTGGTGAGCATCTCGGTGTCGGCGAAAGACGCGAACGAGGTGTGCGGGTCGGTAGGCGACATCGGCGGTTTCCTGTTCGCCGCTGCGGTGGGTGCCGCGGGCGTGTGGCGAGGGGTGGCGGGGCCGGGGTGGAAGGCCTTAGTCAATTGTACGTAGCCCCTGCGCCGGGGCCTGCGTAGTACGCTAGGCGCCCCTGTCAAAGCCTTCGCTGAAAGACCTGCGCGCATGAACAAGATCTACCCCAGCGCCGCCGCCGCCCTGGAAGGCATCACCCACGACGGCATGCTCATCGCCGTGGGCGGCTTCGGCCTCTGCGGCATTCCCGACACGCTGACCGACGCCCTCTGCGCCACCGGGGTGAAGAACATCACCGCCATCAGCAACAACGCCGGCACCGACGGCGTGGGCCTGGGCAAGCTGCTGCTCACGCGGCAGATCAAGAAGATGATCAGCAGCTACGTCGGCGAGAACAAGGAGTTCGAGCGCCAGTACCTGGCCGGAGAACTGGAGCTCGAGTTCACCCCCCAGGGCACGCTGGCCGAGAAGCTGCGGGCCGGGGGTGCCGGCATCCCCGCCTTCTTCACGCGCACCGGCGTGGGCACGCTAGTGGCCGAAGGCAAGGAAACGCGCGAATTCGATGGCCACACCTACATCATGGAACGTTCGCTGGTGCCCGACGTGAGCTTCGTGCACGCCTGGAAGGCCGACCACGCCGGCAACCTCGTCTTCCGCCTGACGGCCCGCAACTTCAACCCGGCGGTGGCGATGGCGGGCAAGATCACCGTGGTGGAAGTGGAGCACCTCGTGCCCACCGGCAGCCTGGCGCCCGACGAAATCCACCTGCCCGGCATCTACGTGCACCGCATCGTGCACGTGCCCGATGGCCCGAAGCACATCGAAAAGCGCACCATCACCGAGAAGAGCGGAGTCTGATCATGGCCTGGACACACGACCAGATGGCCGCCCGCGCGGCCCACGAACTGCAGGACGGCTACTACGTCAACCTGGGCATCGGCCTGCCCACGCTGGTGGCGAACTTCGTGCGCGCCGACATCGAGGTGTGGCTGCAAAGCGAGAACGGCATGCTGGGCATCGGCCCCTTCCCTACCGAAGACGAGGTCGACGCCGACCTCATCAACGCCGGCAAGCAGACCGTCACCACCATCGCCGGCAGCAGCATCTTCGGCAGCCACGACAGCTTCGCGATGATCCGCGGCGGCAAGATCAACCTCAGCATCCTGGGTGCCATGCAGGTCAGCGCGAAAGGCGACCTGGCCAACTGGATGATCCCCGGCAAGATGGTCAAGGGCATGGGCGGCGCCATGGACCTGGTGGCCGGCGTGGCGCGCGTGCTGGTGCTGATGGAGCACGTGGCGCGCAAGAAGGATGGCATCGGCTTCGAATTGAAGATCCTGCCGCAATGCACGCTGCCGCTGACGGGCGTGGGCGTGGTCAACCGCATCATCACCGACCTGGCGGTGATGGACGTCACCCCGCAGGGCCTGAAGCTGGTGGAGATGGCGCCCGGCGTCACGCGCGAGGAACTGCAGGCCAAGACCGGCGTGCCGCTGCTGTGAGCCTTCGGGCCGTGAGCGCGCCTTGCGCGTGACCGCACGCGCTGCGGCTGCCCCTGCGGCGGCGTTCATCCTCGCCGGGGCCCTGGCTGGCTGCGGGCTGCCAACGGTGCCGGGCGCATCGGCTGCGGCGCCCGCGCCACCGCTTCCGCCGCCTTCGGCGCAAGCCACGGCGGCCTTGGCCGACATGCAGCCCGAGCGCCCCTCGGGCTGGGTGAACAAACCCGGCTGGACGGCACGCCGCCAGATGGTGGCCGCCGCCAACCCGCTGGCCACCGAGGCCGGCCACCAGATGCTGCGCGCCGGCGGTTCGGCGCTGGACGCGGCCATCGCCGCGCAGATGGTGCTGACGCTGGTGGAGCCGCAAAGCAGCGGCATCGGCGGCGGCGCGCTGCTGATGCATTTCGACGGCCGCCGCACCGAGGCCTGGGATGGCCGCGAGACCGCGCCCGCCGCCGCCGACGAGCGTTTGTTCCTGGGGGCCGACGGTCGCGCGCCGGCCTACGCCGAGGCCGTGTTCGGCGGCCGCGCCGTGGCCACGCCGGGCGTGGTGAAGATGCTGGAGGCCGCGCACCGCCAGCATGGCCGCCTGCCCTGGGCGCGCCTGTTCGAACCCGCCATCACGCTGGCCGAGCAGGGCTTCGCCGTCAGCCCGCGCCTGCACAGCCTGCTGCAGCCCGACCGCCTGCTGCGCCGCGACCCGCTGGCGCGCAAGCACTACTACGCCGCCGACGGCAGCGCGCTGCCCGTGGGCCATGTGCTGCGCAACCCGGCGCTGGCGGCGGTGCTGCGCACCATCGCCACCCAGGGCAGCGCCGGCCTGCACACGGGCCCGGTAGCGGCCGATGTGCTGGCCCGCGTGCAGCAGCACCCCGTGCCCGGCCGCCTGGCCGCGGCCGACCTGGCCGGCTACAAGCCCCTTCAGCGCGAACCGCTGTGCACGCTGTGGCGCACCGTCTACCGCGTCTGCGGTTTCCCGCCGCCCTCATCAGGCCACCTGGCCATGCTGCAGGTGCTGGGCATGATGGAAGCCGGCCCGCCGGCGCGGCTGGCCCAGGGCGTGCCCGATGTCGAATGGCTGCACCGCTACATCGAGGCCACGCGCCTGGCCTATGCCGACCGCGCGCTCTACGTGGCCGACCCCGCCTACGCCGTCGCACCGGCGGGCGACTGGGCCAGCCTGCTGCAGCCCGCCTACCTGGCGCAGCGCGCCGCGCTCATCACGCCGCAGCGTGCGGCGGTGGTGGAAGCAGGCCAGCCGCCCGGTGCCGTGCCGCTGGGGCAGGCCCTGGCGCCCATGCCCGCGCAGCCCGAAACCGGCACCAGCCACATCAGCGTGGTCGACGCCCAGGGCCGCGCGGTGGCGCTGACCAGCAGCGTGGAATCGGCCTTCGGCGCGCGCGTGATGAGCGACGGCGGCACCGGCCTGCCCGGCGGCTTCCTGCTCAACAACCATCTCACCGATTTCGCGCTCGCGCCCACCGACGCCCAAGGCCGCCCGGTGGCCAACCGCATCCAGCCCGGCAAGCGCCCGCGCTCCAGCATGAGCCCCACGCTGGTGTTCGATGCGAAGAGCGGCGAGCTGCTGATGACGCTGGGCTCGCCCGGCGGCAGCTTCATCATCCATTTCACCGGCCGCACGCTGCTGGGCACGCTGGCCTGGGGGCTGAACGCGCAGCAGGCCATCGACCTGCCACATTTCGGCAGCACCGGCGGGCCGGTGTGGCTGGAGAAGGGCCGCTTCCCGCCGGCCACGGTGCAGGCCCTGCGCGCGCGTGGCCACACCGTGAACGAGATCGAACTCACCAGCGGCCTGCAGGCCGTGCAGCGCACGCCGGGCGGCTGGTTCGGCGCCGCCGACCCGCGGCGCGAGGGCATCGTGCTGGGCGATTGAGCGGCCGCGGCCGCGGCAGCCTCAGCGGGGTGCCTGAGCGTGGTGCCTCAGCGTGTTTTCAGGGCCAGCGCCGCTTCCTTCACCAACTCGGGCCCGCGGTAGATGAGGCCGGTGTAGATCTGCACGAGATCGGCCCCGGCCTCGCGTTTGCTGCGCGCATCGGCCCCGCTCATCACCCCGCCCACGCCGATGATGGGGTAGCCCGGGCCGAGCGCTGCACGCAGCTGCGCGATGACGCGGTTGCTGGCCTGCAGCACCGGGCCGCCGCTCAGGCCACCGGCCTCGCTGGCATGGGGCAGGCCCTGCACGGCGTCGCGCGCGATGGTGGTGTTGGTGGCGATCACGCCGTCGATGCCGTTCTTCTGCAGCGTGGCGGCGATCACGCCCACCTGGGTTTCGTCGAGGTCGGGCGCGATCTTCACGAACATCGGCACGCGCTTGCCGTGCTGCTGCGCCAGCTGCTCGCGCCGCGCCTGCAGCGCCGAGAGCAGCGCGTCCAGCGCGGCGTCGCTTTGCAGCGCGCGCAGGTTCTGCGTGTTGGGGCTGCTGATGTTCACGGTGATGTAGTCGGCATGGGCGTAGACGCCGTCCAGGCCCAGCAGGTAGTCGTCCACCGCGCGCTCGATGGGCGTGGCGGCGTTCTTGCCGATGTTCAGGCCCAGCAGCCCGCCCCCGGCGAGAAAACCATCGCGGGAGCTGCGCGCGCGCTGCACGTTGGCCAGGAAGGCCGCCAGCCCCTGGTTGTTGAAGCCCAGCCGGTTGATGAGGGCCTGCTTCTCGGTAATGCGGAACATGCGCGGCTTGGGGTTGCCCGGCTGCGCCAGCGGCGTGACCGTGCCCACCTCGATGAAGCCGAAGCCCATCGCGCCCAGGCCGTCGATGGCCTGGCCGTTCTTGTCCAGCCCGGCTGCCAGGCCCACGCGGTTGGGGAAACGCAGCCCGGCCACCGTCACGGGGTCGGCCACACGCGGCTGGCGCCACAGGCACATGGCCGGCGTGTTCTGCAGGCGGGCCAGGCTGGCCATCGTGAGGTCGTGGGCGGCCTCGGGGTCCAGGCCGAAGAGGAAGGGGCGGGTGAGGGCGTAGGGCAGCAGCGACATGGAGGCGGATTGTCTCAGGCACCCCGCAGATAATCCTGCGGCATGACTCAAGACGAACTCAAGGCCCTGGTCGGGCAGGCAGCGCTGGCGCACGTGGTGCCCGGCGAACTGGTGGGCGTGGGCACGGGCAGCACCGTGAACCACTTCATCGACGCCCTGGCCCCGATGAAAGACCGTATCGCCGGCTGCGTCAGCAGCAGCCAGGCCAGCACGGCGCGGCTGCTGGCGCATGGCATCCGCGTGCTGGAAGCCACCGAGGTGCAGGGCCTGCCGGTGTACGTGGACGGTGCCGATGAGATCGACCACCAGGGCTTCATGATCAAGGGCGGCGGCGCCGCGCTCACGCGCGAGAAGATCGTGGCCGACCTGGCCGAGCGTTTTGTCTGCATTGCCGACGCCAGCAAGCGCGTGGAGGTGCTGGGCGCCTTCCCGCTGCCGGTGGAGGTGATCGAGATGGCCGCGGCCCAACTGGTGCGCCGTTTCCAGGCCCTGGGCGGCACCGCCGCGCTGCGCCTGAAGGCCGACGGCCAGCCCCTCATCACCGACAACGGCCACCCGCTGCTGGACGTGCGCGGCCTGCAGATCACCGACCCCCTGGCGCTGGAAACCGAGATCAACCAGTGGCCCGGTGTCGTGAGCGTGGGCCTGTTTGCCCGCCACCGCGCCAGCGTCTGCCTGCTCGGCACACCGGCCGGGGTGCAGACGCTGGTGTTCTAATCACCGCACTTTTTTCTCCATTCCAAGGACCCGCTTTGGCCAAACCCAACTATTCGTTCGAGAAGCGCCAACGCGAGCTCGCCAAGAAGAAGAAGAAGGAAGAGAAGGAAAAGGAAAAGGCCGCCCGCAAGGCTGCGGGGCTGCCGCCGATGGCGGACGAGCCTGAAGAGGGCGATGCGGACGACGGGGAAGCCGCGCCTTCCGGCACCACCCCGCCCGCCGGGGCCTGAAACCCCAGGCAGGCGGGCGGCGCCCGGGCGCCGCCCTTCAGCGCCCCGTCTCGGCCCAGCCCCTGCGGCGCCAGGCCAGCACGCCCAGGCCCAGGGCCAGCATGGCCGCAGCGCCGGGCTCAGGCACCGGGGTCAGCAAGGCCACGTTGTCGAGGTCGACGCTGGAGTCCGGAAACAGCGTGAAGGCTGCGATCTGCAGGGCCGCCAGGTTGCCCAGCACGCCCGACATGTCTTGCCAGGTGGTGGTGGTCGTGATGCCGGTGCTGGGGTTCAGGGTCACCCAGCCATCGGGCTGCAGGGGCACCACCACCTGCGTCCACTCGATGGCGGCGACGTTCACCTCGTAGCCCAGCACCAGGCCGTTGCCGTACAGCGCCACCGAGCCACTGGGCGACAGGAAGTTGTTGCCTTCCTGCAAGCTGAAACGCAGCACGCCGCCGAGCGCCGCAGACTGGTTGCCCAGAAAACTGGCGTTCGAGGTGAATGAATCAACGCCCGAGCTCGACGGGTTGTAGATGTAGCCTCCCTGCGGGGCGCCGAAGATCGGCGCCACATGGGGCGCCGGTGTCGCGTTGGGGGTGATGCCGAGCTGCCAGCCCTGGTTCGTGGCGAAGAAGCTGCTTTCCGCCAGCACCGTCTGTGCGCTCACGCCGAGGTGGGCGCACATCAGGCTGGCTGCGGCCAGGGCGATACCGAGCCTGCGATGGGTGCGGGCAACGCGGCAGGCGCGGCCGGCGGCCCCGATGCGCTGGGCCGGAAGGCGATGCGGCGAGCCGCTGGTGGCGCTGGTGAACATGCGTGAGTTCATGGAACTGCTCCTGGATTGAGGGTTGGGGTCTGTCCACCTTCAGTGCGCGAGGGGCGCTGCCGAAGGCTGGCGCCAGCTTCGCGCCCAGGCCGCGCGGCGGCATCGGCAGGCCTTACTCGTTTTTCTGCCCAGGCATGCCCAGCTCTGTAGGGTTTTGCTCCCCAAGCTCCCCTGCCCGCAGGAGCCGGGCCTTCGCCACGGCCTCGGCGCGCCCGCCCGCTCCCAGTTTGGCCAGCAGTGCAGCGACATGGTGGTCGACCGTGCGCGTGGACCGGCGCATGCGTTCGGCGATCTCACGGTTGCTCAAGCCGGCGGCAATGGCCGCCAGCACTTCGTTTTCACGCGGGGTGAGCCCCAGTGCGTCTGCGCGCGTGGCCCGGTTCGGCCCCGTGCTGCGTGTGCGTACACCTTGCGCGCGCAGTTGCTTGCGCAAGCGCTGCGCGAGTGCCGCAGCGCCCAGCGTTTCTGCCCGCCGCAGCGCTTCGCGCCAGGCTTCGGGCGCATGGGGTCGGGTACCGAGCAGCAAGGCCGCTTCGTAGGGGCAGCCCAGGCCGTGCCAGGCCGTGACTGCGGCCTCGGTTTCGCCTTGCAGTTCCAGTGCGCATGGTCGGGCCTCAAGGGCTGGGCCTGCAGTCGCCCCTGCCAGGGCCGGTTGTGCGATGTCTGCGCCTGCTTCTGTGACCCTTTCTGCGGCGGCGTCTGCGGCCGCATGGTTCGACATGGCCGCAGCACTCCCGCAGCGCTGCACCCAGCAGGCCAGTTGCCCTACGCGCCAAGGTTCGCCCACCGCCAGTGCGGCCTGCAGTGCGGCGCTGGCCACTGCGTGCGCCAGCGCGTCGTGGCCTAGCAACCACGCGGCTTCGGCCGCAGCCACGGCCTGTGGGGCGAACCAGGGTTCTGCGCGCAGCCCTTCGCGCCGAGCGGCCAGCGCCTGGGCCAGTTGCAGCCAGTAGCTTTCCAAGGCGGCGTCGGTGCGCCCTTGTCGCAGGGCCAGCAGCGCCTGCAGGTGGCGCAGCTGCTCGGCTTCCACGGGCCCCAGGGCCCGTGCGTCGGCTGCCGCCTGCAGGCCGGCGGCAGCCTCGGTCCAGCGGCCCAGCTCCATCAAGGCCCAGGCGCGGCGCGTGTGCAGGCGCGCCACGTAGAGGTCGATGTCGCGCGCCTGGCAGTAGGCGATGCCCGCCTCGCTGTCGGCCAGCGCCTGGGGCAGGCGGCGGTGCGCCAGTTGGAGCGACAACAGGTTGACGTAGCCGCGCGTGACCTGCTCACCCAGGCCGTGCTGGCGCGCGAGCTCGATGCTCTGCTGCAGCTGTGCCCAGGCCTGCGCGTCGTCGCGGGTGCGCAGGCGCGACGAAGCCACTGTGTTCATGGCGTAGGCACGGCCCTCGGCCATGCCTTCTTCGCCCAGCATCTGCAAGGCGCGCTCGCCCCACGTGACGGCTGTTGCGAGCGTCGGCGACATCACGTGCATGTGGGCCATCACGGCATAGGACAGGGCCAGCTCCTGCGCCGGCGCGCTGGCGGCTTCCAGGCAGGCGATGGAGCGTTCGGCCTGGGCGCACCCGGCGGCCACCTCGCCCCGCAGCCAGTGCGAGCGCGCCAGCAGGCGCAGCGAGATGCCCTCGGCCAGGGGCTCTTCCAGTGCCCGCTGCAGCGCCAGCGCCTCGTGCAAGGCCTGGATGGCGCCGTCAGCGTCGCCCCGGAGCAGGCAGCACTGGGCGCGTGCATGGTGCAGCGCGGCGCGCTCGCCGGGGGCCAGACCCTGGCCGTGGCGCAGCGCCAGCGCATACAGGCCCGCGGCCTCGGCAAAGGCGCCGGCGGCTTGCGCCTGCTCTGCGGCCAGGGGCGCCAGCTGCTGCACCGCATCACCCAGGCCGGCGCATTCGGCATGGTGCAGACGCCGCGCCGGCGGCGCCTGGCGCAGCTGCAGCACGTCGAACAGCGCACCGTGCAGTGCCGCGATGCGGCCGGGCCCGCAGCCCGATTCCACGGCCTGACGCGCCACCTCATGACGAAAGCGCAGGACGGCGCCCTCGCGCGCCAGCAACCCGGCGGCAATGGCGGCATCGGCCACCAGCTCCGGCGCCTCAAGGATGGCACTGGCCAGTTCCAGTTCCAGCCCACCCGGGGCGGCGGCCACCAGCTCCAGCAGGTCGATGCAGTCTGAAGGCAGACCTGCCAGGCGCGAACGCACGGCATCGCGCACCGAGGCCGGCAGCAGCCCCACCGGCCCGGCGAGGCATTCGGTGACGAAGAAGGGGTTGCCGGCGGTGATGCGGTGCAGCCCGCGGGCCGCGCGGCCGGCGCGGCGTGCCAGCTCGCCCACGGCTTCGCGCGACAGCGGGGCCAGGGTCAGGCGTTCGGCGGGTGTGCCGCCCAGCTGACCCAGCAGCTCGTTCAGTGGCGCACCCGGCGCCAGTGCTTCTTCGCGTGCCGCCAGCAACAACAGCACCCGGGTGCCTTCCAGGCGGCGCGCCATGTAGCGCAGCAGGTCGGTCGTGGCACTGTCGGCCCATTGCGCGTCGTCGATGACCAGCACCAGCGGCCGAGACCGGGTGCGCAGCCACTGCAGCACCGGCGACAGCATCTGCGCCATCGGCCTGCCTTGCTGCACGGCGGCCGCCAGCTCGGCCGGCATGCCCGGCAGCCAGTCGAGCAGAGGCGTCAGTGGTGCGGCCCGCAGCGCGTGTTCGCAGCTTCCCCACAGCCATTGCACATCGGACGATGAGCTCTCGCGCACCTTGCGCAGCAGGCTGGTCTTGCCGATGCCCGCCTCGCCCAGCACCACGCTCACGGAACCGCGCGGTGCCGCGCCGCGCAGTGCTTCGACAGCGCTGGCGAGGCAGTCGTACTCGGTCTGTCGTTCCAGCAGCATGGCGGCCTGAGGGAGCTTTGTGGGAAGAGAGCGCCTAGGGGGGCGTTGACGTTGCTGCGCGGGGTGGGAGGCGAAGCGCTGCTGGGCCCCGCCGCTGCCCGTGCCGCAAGGCGCGCTGTCATCCGCGTCCTTGCCTGCGGGCATGCGCCGTGTTCGCGCGATCGCCTCGTTCGCCTTGTTCGCCGGGCTCGGGGCTTATAGCGGAGCGCCTGCCCTCGCCGCAAGCCCACGTTACGCTGCTGCCCGGTGGGTGCGCTACCCGGTGAGCGGGCGGGCCGACCGTGGCTTCAGCCTGTCGAGGAGGCGGCATGCCGCGCCGCGCGCACTTGCCAGCGGCCGGGGTCGACAGCGTCGGCCAGGTCGTGTTCCAGCGGCCAGGGCGTGCCCGTGGCCTGCGCGGCCACCAGCTGCGCCAGCAGCGGCGCCAAGGTCAGGCCGCGCGCGCCCAGGGCCGTCAACACGAACAGGCCTTCTTCGCGGGGCAGCAGGCGGGGCTGGTCGAGGCGCTGGTGTGTTGGCATTTCTGCCAGGGGTACGGCACCGGCGATGGGCAGGCGGTCGTCGCTGTGCAGGCGCCAGCCGGTGCGGCCGGGCCAGGTGGGCGGGGGCCCTTCGTGTTCGGCCGAAGTGCGAGCCCCGTCATCCAGGCCGTGCCCGCTGTTCATGCCGGTCAGGCGCTGCAAGCGCTGCAGGTTGTGGAGGTGGTCTTTCAGCCGCAACGTGGGCACGCCGGGCTCGCCAGCCTCGCGCGTGGCGCCGCAGAGCACGCCGCCCGGCAGCGGGATGGCATAGCCGTCGCCCGCCACGGGCAGCCGCAGCGGGTGGGGTCCTTCCAGCTGCGTGACCTGCCCGCGCGTGTGCCGCAGCGGCCAGGGCGGGTGCCCCAACCCGGCCAGCAGGCGCTGCGCTGAAGCGGCGTTGGCCAGCACCACGGTGTGGGCCTGCGCCTGCACGGCGCCAGCGGCATCCAGCAAGGCCCAGACGCCGTCATGGCGCGCCAGGCTGGCCACTTCCGCCCCGGTTCTCAAGGTGATGCCCGGCTGCTGCAGCGTGTGCCGCACCCAGGCCGCCGGGTCCATCCAGCCGCCGCCGGGGTAGAACCAGGCCGGTGCCGGCAAGGCCAGGCCCGCCAGGGCCGAGGCCGCCTCGGCGCCCAGTACCTGCACGTAGCCGGCCGGCAGGCCCGCGCGTTGCCAGAGCGTTTGCAGTGCCGGCAGGCCGCCGCTGCGCGCATCCAGCCGCAGCAGGCCCTGCGCCGCGCCCGGCACACCCTGAGCGACGGCCTGGGCGTAGGTGGCCGTGGCCTGCAAGGCCGCCGCGCGGAAGAGGCGGGCGTAGGGCCCATCGTCGGCGTTCACCGTGCCGTGGAAGAGGCCGGCAGGGTTGCCCGAGGCCTCTTGCGCCGCTGCTGCGTGGCGTTCCAGCACCGTCACTTGCCAGCCCGCCTGCACCAGCGCCTGCGCGGCCGCAGCCCCGGCCAGGCCCGCGCCCACCACCACGGCCTGGCGCTTGGCGGGGGCGGCGCTGCGGTACCGCCGCGGGGTGGTGGCTTGCGTGGCGCGTGGCGCCCAGCGTGCCTGCGTGAGCGGGGGCGGGGAGTCTTCGGCGGATATCGAATCTTCACCGTTGCCAGCGTGAACCGGAGCTGCTGGAGTCGTCGGATCAAGGACGAAGCCCGTGCTGGCCAGCTGCGCTTGCCCGTCCGCGGGCATACGCCAGGCGCTCAACGTGGCGCCAAGGGCGGCGCGTGCGGCCAGGGCCTTCAGCACCCGCTTTTCGGCCTGCGCGGCCTGCAGCGACGGGCTGCTGCCCATCAGGCAAAGGGCATCGGCTTGCAGTTGAAGCGCAGGTAACACGTCGGCCACTTCGCCCAGGGCCAGCAGCAATTGCACCCGGCCGTCTTCGAAACACAGCCGGTGCAGGTTGGGCGTGAGCGGCGGCCAGGCCTGCAGCATGGCCTGGACGGGTGCGTGTAGCGATTCATGCGGGGCCACTGCCGCGTGTGCCTGGGCCAGCGCCTCCCGGCTGGGGGGATGAGGTTCCACCGAGACGTAGAACAGCCGGCCGCAACGCGCCGGGTCTTGCCGCCAGGATTGCCAGCAGGCCAGGAAGCCGTGGCCCAGGCCGAAGCCCAGTTCCAGCACCACGAAGTGCTCGCGCCCCGCCCAGCGGGTGGGCAGGCCGTGTGCGGCCAGCATGGCTTCTGGCAGCGCCCGGGCTGCGGCTTGGTGCTCAGGCGGCGGGCCGCCGGCCGGCGTGACGGGCGTGGTCTTCAAGGCAGGGCGGTGCCGCGCTTGCCGCTCAAGCCGGCTGCGCAGCGCGCGCGGCCAGCCAGGCCAGCAGTTCGTCGCGCACGCCGCCCAGGCTGCGGTAGGCCAGCACGGCGGGGCTCATGCTGGCTACGGCTTCGTGCAGCGTGTGCGCGTGGCTGGCGGTCGCCAGCGCCTGCACCAGGGGCTGCACCTGCACGTGGATGGTGAAGACGGCCTGCGGCGTGCCGCCGGCCCCCCGCAAGGGGATGAAGGTTTGCCGCTCGCTGCGGAACCAGGCCTGCGGCACGGGCGTGTGCTGCCAGCGCTGCGGGTGCACGCGCGCCGGGTGCGCATGCAGGCGTGGGTGGTCGCTGACGTTCCAGACGAAACGTTCCCAGCGCTCGGGGCCGGTCACCACGCGCATCAGGCCTTCGGTGGCCTTCAGCAGCAGGGTGTTGTCGGCCACGGGCGCGTGCACCTCGGTGAAGTGGCGGCCCAGCTTCTCTTCCGGGGCCCAGTGGCTGGGCAGGCATACCGCCAGCCAGGGGATGCAGCCGCTGGCGCCGTCCACCACGGCGAAGTCTTCGGCGAAGGCCAGGCAGGCCAGGCCCGCCTGGCGCCACGCGGGCGGCAAGCCCTGCAGGCAGCGCGCCACCTCGTCGCCCAGGCCGAAGCGCCCGGGCTGGCGTTGCAGCACCTGCCCGTCGGCCGCCACGGCCGTGGCCAGCGCCAGGGCTTCGGCGCACTCGCCGTTCCAGGCCCAGGCGGCGGGGTGCTCGGCCGCGGCATGCGCGAAGAGCGCGTGCAGGGCCGGTGTGGCGTCGAAGCCGGGCTGCACGCCCAGGGCCTGCGGCCAGAAGGCCGTGAGCACCGCCAGCTTCTCGCGCTGGTGGCGCGAGCCTGGCCCCAGCGGCGTGAGCTGCGGGCTGCCGGCCGGCAAGCGCCGCAGGCCGGGCTGCATGCGGAAGGGGGCGGTGACGGCAGCGGTGAAGTCGAAACGCGGGTCGGTGCTCATGGCGTCCATCGGTGGGCGGGTTGGCGGCAGAGAGCCACGCGCGAATGAGAGCACATGCCGGGCCGTGCCATGAAAAAGGCACCCCGTGGGGTGCCTGTGGGGCGAGCGCCGGCAGACCGGCGGGGCCTGTCTGCGCTCAGACGCGCTTCTTGTACTCGTGCGTGCGGGTGTCGATTTCGATCTTGTCGCCGTTCTCCACGAACAGCGGCACGCTGAGCTCGAAGCCCGTGCCCACGATCTTGGCCGGCTTCATCACCTTGCCCGAGGTGTCGCCCTTGACGGCCGGCTCGGTTTCGATCTCGCGCACCACGGTGGTGGGCAGTTCCACGCTGATGGCCTTGCCGTCGTAGAACACCACTTCCACGCTCATGTTGTCTTCGAGGTAGCTGATGGCGTCACCCATGTTCTCGGCTTCCACCTCGAACTGGTTGTACTCAGCGTCCATGAACACGTACATCGGGTCCGCGAAGTAGGTGTAGGTGCACTCTTTCTTGTCCAGAACGATCTGGTCCATCTTGTCGTCGGCCTTGAAGACGACTTCAGCGCCGGAACCGTTGAGCAGGTTCTTCATCTTCATGCGCACGGTGGCGGCGTTGCGGCCGCCGCGGCTGTATTCGGTCTTCAGCACCACCATGGGGTCCTTGCCCTGCATGATGACGTTGCCGGCGCGGATTTCTTGAGCGATCTTCATAGCAATTTCCGTGGTGGACGCGCGGCTGTCGCGCGGGGTGTCGCAGTGGCTGCAGGGCGTGCGGTGCGCCCGCAGCGGCGGGAAGGGCCAGCACGTGGCTGACGTTCCGCTGGAGGATCCAGAAGGGGTCGGCAGCCCGCCCGCAAAAAGCAAAGCCCCTGATTCTAGCAGGTGGCTTGGCGCTGGAGTGCCACGAAAGCGAGCAGCTGGCTGGCCAGGTCGGGCTGGGCGGTCAGGGCCAGGCTGGCTTGCTGCTGGGCCTGCTGCCAGCCCGCGCCCAGCGCAGGCAGGCCGGGGAAGGGCGCTGTGGCGCTGGCCAGGCCATTCCAGGCCCACCACAGGGCTTGCACGTCGGTCGGCAGTTGCAGGCCCTGCAGCAGGGCCTGCACCTTGGCCGCATGGGCGCCGTCGTGCTGCGGGTAGGCTTGCCAGACGAAAGGCGCGCCGGCCCACAGCGCACGCACCGGCGAATCTTCACCACGCACGAAGTTCAGGTCGCCGGCCCACAGCAGGTGGTCGAAGTCGTCCTGGCTCAGCCAGGGTAGGCGGTGCAGGCGCAGGCCGGGCGGGGGCGGCCCAGGCAGCGCACCGCCCGCGGCCAGGGCCTGCTGCACCAGCGCTTGCGCCCAGCCGGGGGTGAGCAACAGCAGCGTGGGCTCTTCGGCCAGGCTGCGCATCAAGGCGGGCAGCGCGGGGTTGTCGTAGCAGAAGAGCGTCACCACCCGTTCGCCGGGCTGCAACTCCAAGCCCTGGGCGTGCAGCCAGGCGCTGCGGTCGAAGGCGGCGCGCCTGGCGAGCAGGCCTTCTTCACGCAGCAGGCCGCCCGTGCGCCGCGTGAAGCCGGGGTAGAAGAACCATTTGCGCAAGCCGCTGGGCTGGGGCGAAGGCAGGCCGTGCGAACGTTCGACATAGGCCTCGGCGCTGAGGTATTCCAGGTTCAACCACACCGGCGCCAGAGCGCCCTGCGCGGTGGCTGCCATGCCGGCCACCGTGGCTGCGGGCAGTTCGCAGCCGAAGGCTTCGACCACCACGTCGCCGGCCTCGGTGGGGCCTGGCCAGGGCAGCACCTGCACGGCCGCTGCGCCTTCGGGAGCCATGAAGGCCAGCGGCGCCGGGTCGTCGATGACCAGCCGCACGCGCTGGCTGCGCTGCGCCAGGTTCACGGCCAGCCGCCAGCACACGCCGGCATCGCCGAGGTTGTCGACGACGCGGCAGTACACATCCCATGTCAAGCCCGGCATGCCTTCATTATCGAAGCCCGCCTGGGGTAGCTTCGGGGCCGCTTCGCGGCAGCCGCAGGGCCACTTCGGGCCTGGTCCGGACCGCCGCTTCGAAGCGGAGAGAATCGCGACCGATGAGTGAACGCCGCACCCGGCCGCCAGCGGCCGAACCTTCCGCGCCCACTGCCCCGGCCGCGCCCGCGACGCCCGCCGAGCGCGAAACCCACCCCGGCCGCGAAAAGCTGCTGGCCGAGGTGGCGGCGCTGCCTGGGCTGCCGGGCGTCTACCGCTGGTTCGACGCCGCCGGCGGCCTGCTTTACGTCGGCAAGGCGCGCAACCTGAAGAAGCGCGTAAGCAGCTACCTCCAGAAAGACCACGACGGCACGCGCATCGGCCACATGGTCAGCCGCATCGCGCGGCTGGAAACCACCGTCGTGCGCAGCGAGGCCGAGGCGCTGCTGCTCGAGAACAACCTGATCAAGACGCTGGACCCCAAGTTCAACATCCTGTTCCGGGACGACAAGAGCTACCCCTACCTGAAGCTGGTGTCGCACCCCTTCCCGCGCATGGCCTACTTCCGCGGCGCCGTGGACAAGAAGCACCGCTACTTCGGCCCTTACCCCAACGCCTGGGCCGTGAAACAGACCATCCAGCTGATGCAGAAGGTGTTCAGGCTGCGCACCTGCGAAGACACCGTCTACAACCACCGCAGCCGGCCCTGCCTGCTGTACCAGATCCAGCGCTGCACGGCGCCCTGCGTCGGCTTCATCACGCCTGCCGATTACGGACGTGACGTGCGTGATGCCGAGCGTTTCCTGCTGGGCGACACGCAGGAGGTCATCGACGACCTGCAGGCGAAGATGATGGCCCACGCCGAGGCGCTGGAGTTCGAGAAGGCCGCCGCGCTGCGCGACCGCATCGGCTCGCTCTCGAAGGTGCTGCACCAGCAGAGCATGGACGCCAGCAGCCTCTCGGCTTCCGACAAGGACGTCGACATCCTCGCCGTGAAGGTGGCTGGCGGCCGTGCCTGCGTGAACCTGGCCATGGTGCGCGGCAGCCGGCATCTCGGCGACCGCGCCTACTTCCCGCAGCACGTGGACGACGGCGCCGCGCTCAGTGCCGACGAGGCCGAGGCGCGTTTCGAAGACGAGCTGGCCGGCCCCGAGAACGCACGGGCGATGCTCACCGCGCCCGAGTGCGCCGTGCTGGAAGCCTTCATCGCCCAGCACTACATCGGCCAGCCCGTGCCGCCGGTGCTCGTCACCAGCCACCCGGTGGACCCGGCGCTGATCGAAGCCCTGTCCGAGACCGCCGGCCTGAGGATCCGCAGCACGCACCAGCCGCGCGAGCAGCGCCGCATCTGGCTGGAGATGGCGGCCAAGGGCGCCGAGTTGTCGCTGGCGCGGCTGCTGGCCGAAGAGGGTTCGGCGCAGCAGCGCACGCGCGCACTCATCGAGGCGCTGGATCTCGACATCGAAGACCCGGCCACGCTGCGCGTGGAGTGTTTCGACATCAGCCACACCGCGGGCGAAGCCACGCAGGCGAGCTGCGTGGTGTACGAAGCGCATGCCATGCAGAGCGCGCAGTACCGTCGCTTCAACATCGAAGGCATCACCGGTGGCGACGACTACGCCGCCATGCGCCAGGTGCTGACGCGGCGCTATGCGCGCCTGGCCGAAGCGGTGGCCGCAGGCAAGGCCGAAGCCGTGCCGGCCGAGGGTGAGGCCGAGCCGGCAGCCGAAGACGCACCTGCCGCCGCACCCAAGGCCAGGTCGGCACGCGCTCCGCGCGGTGCTGCACGCCTGCCCGACCTGGTGCTGGTGGACGGCGGCCGCGGCCAGGTGAGCATGGCGCGCGAGGTCTTCCAGGAACTCGGGCTGGACCTCGGCCTGATCGTGGGCGTCGAGAAGGGCGAAGGCCGCAAGGTCGGCCTCGAAGAACTGGTGTTCGCCGACGGCCGAGACAAGGTCTACCTGGGGCACGACTCGGCAGCGCTGATGCTGGTGGCGCAGATCCGCGACGAAGCCCACCGATTTGCCATCACCGGCATGCGTGCCAAGCGCGCCAGCGTGCGCACCGGGGGCAGCAAGCTGGAAGACATCCCCGGCGTCGGGCCGCGCAAGCGCGCACGGCTCTTGCAGCGCTTTGGCGGCCTGCGCGGCGTGGCCTCGGCCGGCGTGGAAGACCTGGCCAGCGTGGAAGGCATCTCGAAGGAATTGGCAGAGGAGATCTACCGTGCGCTTCACTGAAGGCGAACCGCCGTTGGCGGCTGCCGCACCCGGGCTTCCGCCCTCGCGAAGGCAGACGCTGCGCCTGGGCGTGGTGGCCTTGGCGGCCCTGGCGGGCTGTGCGCAGCCGCCCCGTTCTGTCGCACCGCCCGTACCGGCCGCTCCGCCCAGCGCTGCACCCCCGGCACCGCCCCCTGCTGCACCCGCCGCGCCGGGCGCCGTGG
>LJHT01000069.1 GCA_001295905.1 beta proteobacterium AAP51
GCGGGCCTGGCGTCACACCGTCGGCAGCCGCTTAGCTCCAACGTTAGGCCTCACCAAACACATCAGTGGTGCTCGAAGCGTGAACAAGACAGAACAGCCTCTTGAGCGCATGCGCGTGGCCAAAAAGTACGGTCCGCAGCAAGACGGCGCCAAGCGCTTTGCTCGCCGGTATGGAGATCAGCTTGTCTGCGTGAGACACCGGGTCTCTGAGGACGGCTTGACCCGCTTCACGACTGTGGAACTTCTCGCTGAGACGACACCAATCGCCACGAGGCAAAGAACCATGATCGCGCTCCGGTTGCCAGCAACAGCCAAGACAACGCGGTCTCTGCTGCTCGCCTGCGGCGCAACCTGGGATGCCAAGAACCGGGTCTGGCTACTTCCCCATATGGTCGCCAAGGGCCTCCGCCTCCTGAAGTATCGTGCACCTTCACCAGGGTAGACCCTCATTGGTGCCTATGGCAGTATCCGGGCGCATGCACCCACAACCTGCCATATGCACCCAGGCGTCTTTGACGCCTAAAACACGTTAGGCCTCAAATCCAGCACCATGCCTACTCTCA
Organism: beta proteobacterium AAP51; assembly: GCA_001295905.1. Classification (GTDB taxonomy): domain Bacteria; phylum Pseudomonadota; class Gammaproteobacteria; order Burkholderiales; family Burkholderiaceae_C; genus Rubrivivax. The sequence continues at coordinate 564 of LJHT01000069.1, forward strand.
CCACTGCGCAAATCGGGAAGGCCGGCGAGCTCCTGGTTCAGCTTCGACTGCTGCAGTTGGGAGTCGACTCCTCGCACATGACAACAGATGCTGGCATCGATCTTGTCGCTTACTACCCAAAGTCCAAGCGAGCAGCAACGATTCAGGTGAAGACAAATGACCGACCTAAGCCAAGCGGGGGGAAAGGAAAGCTTGCGCTTGACTGGTGGCTGCCCGAGAACAATCCAGCCGAGCTTATCGCGCTCGTTGATCTTTCCGAACTGAGAGTTTGGCTATTCACGCACCCAGAGGTCGTGGCAAGCGCCCAGCAGAAGTCTGGCGGCCGTCTTCACCTTTACATGTACACCGACCCGGGCAAGAGCCCAAGCAAGGACAAGCGGCCCGTTCTTGAGCGTGAGTTCACCCAGTACTTGCTCCCGAACCGTGCGCACCTCGTTGAGGCCTAACCCCTCGTTCAAGCCGACCCGCTACGGCAGGCAGCGTAAGCCTGGGCTGAGG
>LJHT01000007.1 GCA_001295905.1 beta proteobacterium AAP51
CCGCGCGCCGACAGGCCGGCAGCCGCCGAAGGCGCGCCTGCCATCGCCCCCGAAATCGCCCCCACTACCGCCCCCACCGCCGACGCGCAGCCTGCGAGCGAGGCCCATGAACGCGGCCAGCCCCGCCAGCCCCGGGAAGCGCGTGAACACCGCGAGCCCGGCAACCGCGGCCCGCAGCTCAGCCCTGCCGAACTCGAAGCGCGCCGCGAGCGAGCGGCTTTGCTGCGCGCCTACGAAACCTCCACGCTCACGCGCGCGAACTTCTGCGTGCTCAAGCGCATTCCCGAGGCCGAGTTGGAAGCCCGCCTCGTGCAGGCCCGCCAGGAACGCGAAGCCCGCGGCCCCGACCCGCGCCAGGCCGAACGCCGCGATGAACGCCCTGCGGGCGGTGCGCACCGCGCCGAAGGCGGCCCGCCGAGTGAAGGTGAGCGCGCCCGTGGTGGCGGTGGCGGTGGCGGCGGTGGCGGCCGCGAATTCAGCGGCCCGCGGGACGGCCGCGACCACCGCGGCCCACGCCGCGATGCCCCACGGGCCCCGCTGCCGGCCGGCGAGCGCACCCGTCCGGCAGGCAGCGGTGCGGCGGCCGCGGCCCCCGGTTCAGCCCCGAACAAGCCCCCTCAGAAGCCACGCACCTGAGCCTGGGCGGAGCTCGGCTTCAGGGCGCCAGGGCCGGCGGGTTGGCCGGCGGCGTGGTCATCGCCGAAGGCTGCAGCCGGTTGCTGCCGTGCTGCACCTCGAAAGCCGTGCCGAAGGTCTGCACATTGCTGGGCGCGGCCACGGTGTCGACATACCACCACTCGCACACGGTGCGCTCGCGCGTCACGTCCAGCAGCATGTAGCCGCGCTGGTTCAGCTCGATGTACTTGAAGTGCGGGTTCACACTGCGCAGGAAGGCTGCGGTGTTGCCGGCGGGGTCGTTCAGGCCCGGGCTGGTGATGGAGGTGCCCACGAATTCCACCGCGCGTGAACCTTCGCCCGTGGCGCCGTTGTAGCCGCCGGTGGCCACGTTCGGGTTGTTCGGGTCCTGCGTCAGGTCGGCAGCCCAGCTGCTGTGGATGTCGCCGGTGAGCACCACCACGTTGTCCACCGGGGGCTGCCCGTTGCCGCCTTTCAGCATGTCGTACACGCGGTCGCGCGCGGGCTGGTAGCCGTCCCACTGGTCGGTGTTCACGAACACACCGCCGCCGGCGGCCAGCGGCGCGCCCTGCAGCTTCAGCTGCGCGAACATCACGGCCTGGCCGATGAACTTCCAGCGCGCCGGGCTCGTGCGCAGGCGCGTGGCCAGCCAGGCTTCCTGCTCGGCGCCCAGCAGCGTGCGCGCGGGGTTCAGGAACTCGCCGGTCTGCACGAAGCCTTGGCCGAAGGGCGTGGGCACCGTGGCCGGCAGCTGCTGCGAACGCGCGCTGAGGCGCTGCTCCAGCATCACCAGTTCCACCAGGTCGCCGATGCGGAAGGCGCGCTCGTTGCGACGCGGGTCGCCGACGGCGGGGCGCACGTCGCGCGGGCGTATCGGCATCCACTCGTAGTAGGCCTGCAGGCCCAGCGAGACGCGCTCGGACCACGTGCCTTCGGCGCCCTCGGTGTGGTTCTCGGCGCCGCCCACCCAGGCGTCGTTGGTGATCTCGTGGTCGTCCCAGATGCACACCACGGGGTGCTGGCGGTGCAGGGCCTGGGAGTCGGCGTCGCGCTTGTACTGGGCGTGGCGCAGGCGGTAGTCGCTGAGCGTCACCATCTCGTTGGGCGGCTCGGGCGTGCGCACGCTGCCGTAGACGTTGGGGCCGTATTCGTAGAGGTAGTCGCCCAGGTGCACGACGAGGTCGAGGTCGGCGCGCTCGGCGATGCGGCGGTAGGCGTTGAAGTAGCCGGCGGCGTGGTTCGAGCAGCTGGCCACGGCCATGCGCAGGCGCTGCGTGGCGCCGGCCGGCAGCGTGCGCGTGCGGCCGATGGGCGAAGCCTCGCTGCCGACGAAGAAGCGGTAGTAGTAAGTGGTGCCGGGGCGCAGGCGGGCCGGGTCCACCTTCACGGTGAAGTCGCGGCTGGCGTCGGTGCGCGTGCTGCCGCGCGCCACGGTGTTCGCGAAGCCGGGGTCCAGCGCCAGCTCGAACTGCACCGGCACCACGGCGGCGGGGTTGGCGGGCGTCACGCGCGTCCACAGGATCACGCGGTCCTGCAGCGGGTCGCCGCTGGCCACGCCGTGCTGGAACACGCTGGCGCCTTGGCGGCTGTCCTTGCCGCGGCCGGCCACGGCCGCCAGCGGCAGCGCGGCGGCCGAGGCCAGCGCCACGGCGGCGCCCGAACGCTGGAAGAAACCGCGGCGGCTGGTGCCGGCCGGCGGGCGGGGAAGCTTGAGTTTGCTGGGGCGGCCCATGGCGGTACTCCGGGTGTTGAAGGTGCGGGGAAGACAGCAGCGCATGCTGGGCGGGGCTGATGACGGCGCCGTGTCGTGCGCGTTTCGTGCCTGTGTCGTTCGTGTGGCATGCGTGTTTCGTTCGTAGGTCGGCTACGTGTTTTCCACGGCGCCCGGCCCTCCGCGCTGGCACCACACTGCATCGGCCCCCACCACCTTCAGCACCCGACCCATGACGACCCACCGCCGCCGCTTCGTCCCGCAACTGCTGAAGACCACCCTGGCGGCCTGCGCCGTGCTGGCCGGCCTGGCCGCACCGCTGGCGGCCCAGGCCCAAGCCTGGCCCAGCAAGGGGCCGATCAAGCTGGTGGCGGTGTTCCCGCCCGGCGGCTCGGTGGACCAGGTCTCGCGCATCCTCGCGCCCGTGCTGCAGCAGCAGCTGGGCCAGACCGTCATCGTCGAGAACAAGGGCGGCGCTTCGGGCAGCATCGGCGCCGGGCAGGTGGCTGCCGCCGCGCCCGATGGCTACACCTTCGCGGTGGTCTTCGACAGCCATGCCGTGAACCCGGCGCTGCAGCCCAACCTGCCTTTCGACAGCCGCAAGGACCTCACCACCGTGGCCATGCTGGGCACCAGCCCCATGGTGCTGGCCACGCATGCCGACACGCCCTACAAGACCTTCGCCGACGTGGTGGCCGCCGTGAAGGCGGGCAAGAACGTCAGCTACGGCACCATCGGCAACGGCAGCCTGGGCCACCTGGCGATGACGCTGCTGGCCAAGGGCAACGACTTCGACCTCACCCACGTGCCCTACCGCGGCGGCGGCCCGCTGATGCAGGACGCCATCGCCGGCCATGTGCCGCTGGCCATCGGCTCGATCTTCGTGACCAAGCCGCACATCGACAGCGGCCGGCTGCGGCCGCTGGTGGTCACCACCAACCAGCGCAGCACGCAGCTGCCCAATGTGCCCACGCTGGCCGAAAGCGGCTACGCCGGCTTCAACGCGCCCGCGTGGTGGGCCGTGCTGGCCCCGGGCAAGACACCGCCCGAGATCGTGGCGCGCATGAACGCCGAGATCAACAAGGCACTGCAGCAGCCCGATGTGGCGGCCAAGCTGGCGGCGCAGGGCATCGTGGTGAACCTGGGCACGCCGGCGGCCGGCCAGGCCTTCGTCGAGGGCCAGATCGACGTCTGGGCCCGCGTGGTGAAGGCCAACAACATCAAGGCCGATTGATGGGCCCACCCCCGAAGCGCCTGCGGCGCCTCGCCCTCCAGGGGGCGACGCCAGCGGCCCGGCAAAGCCGGTTCTGCGGCGTCCGCTGGGCCGGGCCACCGTGAAGCGACTGGATGCCGGCGATCTGCGGCGGCTGCCCGGCACGGCCGCCACGCCGCCCGGCTGCGCCTGCGCCGCGCTGCGGGCCCCGGGCTGGGAGAGCGTCACCGGCCCCATCGGCGCGCCGCTGCTGCGCTCTCTGGGCACGCTGCGCGACCCCGAGGTGGCCGAGCCCACGGTGGCCGAGTTCCACCAGGACGGCTCGCGCTACGAGAGCGCGCACGCGCCCATCGCGCCGGCCTTCTTTCCCTACAACCGCTGCGAGGTCTGGGCCTGCGCCGCCTGCGGCCGCGGCTTCCTGCAGTACACCGAGTTCGGCGGCTACTACGTCGACCACCGGCTGCGCGAGATCGACCCCGCGCGCGTGGTCGCGGGCTGAAGACCGCGCGGGCGCCTAGAGCCCGAGTTCGCTCAGCCCCGGATGGTCGTCGGGGCGGCGGCCCAGCGGCCAGAAGAACTTGCGCTCGGCCGCGGTGATGGGCAGGTCGTTGATGCTGGCGTGGCGGTGGGTCATGAAACCGGCCTCGTCGAAGGCCCAGTTCTCGTTGCCGTAGCTGCGGAACCACTGGCCGCTGTCGTCGTGCCACTCGTAGGCGAAACGCACCGCGATGACGGCGCCGCTGCAGGCCCACAGCTCCTTGATGAGGCGGTAGTCGAGTTCACGCACCCACTTGCGGCGCAGGAAGGCCTTCACCTCCTCGCGGCCGGCCAGGAATTCGGCGCGGTTGCGCCAGCGCGTGTCGGGCGTGTAGACACGTGCGCAGACCTCGGGGTCGCGCGTGTTCCAGGCGTCTTCGGCGCCGCGCACCTTCTGCCGTGCGGTGGCTTCGGTGAAGGGCGGCAGGGGCGGGCGTTGTTCGGTCATGGCAGCTGCGCGGCCCCGTTCACCAGCCGATGGCCTTGGGCAGCCACAGCGCGATCTGCGGGTAGAAGAACACCAGCGCCAGCGCGCACCCCTGCAGCACGATGAAGGGGGCCACGCCCTTGTAGATGTCCTTGATGCCCACCTCGGGCGGCGCCACGCCCTTCAGATAGAACAGCGCCCAGCCGAAGGGTGGCGTGAGGAAGCTGCTCTGCAGGTTCACGGTGATCAGCATGGCCAGCCACACCGGGTCGACGCCCTGGCTGATGAGCACCGGCAGGAACAGCGGCACGGCGATGTAGCTGATCTCGATCCACTCGAGGAAGAAGCCCAGCACGAAGATCAGGGCCATCATGAACCAGATGTCGCTGTTCAAGCCGCCGGGCAGCCACTCGAACATCTTCACGATGAGCTCTTCGCCCTGCAGCCCGCGGAAGGCCAGCGCGAACACCTGCGCCATGAGCAGGATGAACATCATCACCGCGGTGATCTTGGCGGTTTCCAGCGCCACGTCCTTCAGCACCTGCCACTTGAAGCGGCCCGCGCCCGCGGTGATGAGGATGGCGCCTACCGCGCCCATGGAAGCGGCCTCGGTGGGCGCGGCCACGCCGCCCACGATGCTGCCCAGCACCGCCACCACCAGCAGGATGGGCGGCACCACCACCTTCAGGCAGCGCAGCCAGAGCTGGCGGCGGCTGACGGCGTCGCGTTCGTCCTGCGACAGGGGCGGCATCAGCTCGGGCTTGAGCATGCCCAGCACCAGCAGGAAGATGATGTACATCGCCGCCAGCAGCAGGCCCGGGCCCACGGCCGCAGCGAACAGCGTGCCCACGCTGAGCTGCATGATGTCGCTCAGCAGGATGAGGATGAGGCTGGGCGGGATGATCTGCCCCAGCGTGCCGCTGGCGCAGATGGTGCCGCAGGCGATGGACTTGTTGTAGCCGCGCTTGAGCAGCGTGGGCAGCGTCAACAGGCCCAGGGTGACGATGGTCGCGCCCACGATGCCGGTGGTGGCGCCCATCAGCACGCCGAACAGCACGATGCCCACGCCCATGCCGCCGCGCACGCGGCCGGCCAGGTGGCCCATCACGTCGAGCAGGTCGTCGGCCAGGCGTGATTTCTCCAGCATCACGCCCATGAAGACGAACAGCGGAATGGCCATCCACTGGTAGCCCGCGGCCACGCCGTACAGGCGGGCCGGCAAGAGGTTGAAGAGGCCGCTGCCGAAACCCAGCCAGCCGAAACCGAAGCCCACCGCCGCCAGCGACAGCGCCACCGGCACGCCCAGCATCAGCAGCAGGAAGAAGCCCGCCAGCATCAGCAGGCTGAGCATTTGCGGCTCAAGCATGCGCGGCCCCGGCGCGGCGCGCCTCTTCCTGCAGCACCAGGCGCAGCAAGGCCGCCAGGGTCTGCAGCAGCACCAGCCCGAAACCCAGGGGGATGAGCCCCTTCACCGCCCAGCGGTAGGGAATGCCGCCGGGGTCGGCCGAGGTCTCGTTGATGGCGTAGGACTGCATCACGTAGCCCCAGGACAGCTGGATGAACAGCACTGCCAGCCCCAGCTGCAGCAGCAGCGCGAACAGGTCCACCGCGAATTTCATGCGCGGGCCGTAGCTGGCATAGAACACGTCCACCCGCACCGGCTCGCTGCGCTGCAGCGAGTAGCTCATGCCCAGCAGGATGATGGCCGCCAGCAGGTGCCATTCCAGCTCTTGCGCCCACACCGAGCCGAAGCTGAAGGCATAGCGCAACAGCACGTTGGTGGCCACCAGCAGGATCATGCCCAGCGTGAGCCAGAGCGTGAGTTGCCCGATGAAGTCGATGAAGCGCTCGGTTTGCCTTTGTGCGGCGGACAGTGCGTTCCCCATATCCGCCGCCCCGCCGTCAGCCGCGCACCTTGAGCTGGTAGGCCTCTTCGCTGACCTCGCTCCAGCGGTCGTACTTGGCCTTGAAGGCCATGTAGCTGTCGTGCACCTTCTTCGTCATCGGGTCCTTGGCCACGGCCTCGGCCAGCACCTTGTTGGTCTCGGCACGCAGGGCGGCGATCACGGCGTCGGGCAGCGGACGCGCGATCACGCCCTGGTTCTTCACCAGGTCTTCCATCGCGTCGCTGTTGGCCTTCTGGCACCAGCCTTCGCCGATGACGTTGCAGGCCGCGGCCGCGTTCTCCACGATGCTCTGCAGCTCTTTCGGCAGCCGGCCCCAGGCGGCCTTGTTGATGAGCAGTTCGGAGACGGTGGCGGGCTCGTGCCAGCCAGTGGTGTAGTAGAACTTGGCCGCCTTCTGCAGCCCCAGGCGCCGGTCCTGGAAAGGCCCGACGAACTCGGCCGCGTCGATGACGCCGCGCTCCAGCGCGGGGAAGATCTCGCCGCCCGGCAGCACCTTCACGTCCACGCCCAGGTTGGCGTACACGCGGCCGGCCAGGCCCGGAATGCGCATCTTCAGGCCCTTCAGGTCGGCCACGGTCTTGATCTCTTTCTTGAACCAGCCTGTCATCTGCACGCCGGTGTTGCCGCAAGGCATGGCCACCATGCCGAAGGGCGCGTAGACCTCGTTCCACAGGTCGATGCCGCCACCGTCGTAGAACCAGCCGTTCATGCCCTGGAAGTTCATGCCGAAGGGCACGGCGGTGAAGTACTGCGCGGCGAAGGTCTTGCCCGTCCAGAAGTAGGCGTTGGCGTGGTTCATCTCCACGGTGCCGGCGCGCACGGCGTCGAAGCCCTCGAAGGCGGGGATGAGTTCACCGGCACCGAAGACCTGGATGTTCAGCCGCCCGCCCGACATCTCGCGGATGCGCTTGGCCAGGTCGGTGGCCGAGCCCGGGCCGTCCATGTAGAAGGGCGAGCCCTTGGGGTAGGCCGAGGTCATCTTCCAGTTGAAGTTGCCCTGGGCCGAGGCCAGCGCGGGCGCGCCCAGCGCGCCGGCCGCGAGGCCGGCCTTCAGCGCCGTGCGGCGCGCCAGTGTCGAAGAACGGGTCATGGCAACTCCGAGTGAAGGAAGGGTTTGGAAGGGGCGAGAAAGAGGTGGAGAGCGAGGCACCGCTCAGTAGGTCTTGTAGGGCAGGAACTTGCCGCTCATCACGATGGAGACGCGGTCGCCCATGGGGTTGGCTTCGCGCTGAAGGTCCATCTTGAAGTCGATGGCGCTCATGATCCCGTCGCCGAACTCTTCGTGGATGAGTTCCTTGAAGGTGGTGCCGTAGACGTTCACCAGCTCGTAGAAGCGGTAGATCAGCGGGTCGGTGGGCACGCTGGTGGGCAGGCTGCCCTTGTAGGGCGTGACCATCAGCCACTTCTTGTCTTCTTCGCTCAGACCGAAGATCTCGGCCACCACGCCGGCCTGTTCGGCGCTCAGCGTCATCTGGCCCAGGCAGGCGGCGGTGACCCACTCCTTGCTCAGGCCCACCTTGGCGGCCACGTCGCACCACTTCAGGCCCTTGCTGACCTTGGCGGTGATGATCTTTTCGGTGACGTCGATGCGGCTCATGCAATTCTCCTCAGGGGTGTGGGTTCGACCACTTGGGGTCGGGGTTCGGTCGGTTCGGGCGGTTCGGCGTAAGCGTCCAGACCCGGGCTCACTTCCAGTGGCTGCGCCGGCGCGCGGCCGTGCGACAGCTCCTTGCTGCGCGCCACCAGAAAGTCGACCAGGTGGTTGCGGATGCGGTAGTACTGCGGGTCGTGGTGCAGCGTGGCGCGCTGGCGTTCACGGCTCATGGTGTTCTTCACGATCTCGGCCACGCGGGCCTGCGGGCCGTTGCTCATCAGCAGGATGCGGTCGGCGAGAAGAATCGCTTCGTCGACGTCGTGCGTGATCATGAACACCGTCTGCCGCGTCTCGGCGCAGATGCGCAGCAGTTCGTCCTGGATGGTGCCGCGCGTGAGTGCGTCGAGCGCGCCGAAGGGCTCGTCCAGCAACAGCATGCGCGGCTGGATGGCAAAGGCCCGCGCGATGCCCACGCGCTGTTTCATGCCGCCGCTCAGGGCGCTGGGCTTCTTGTCGATGGCGCTGCTCAGGCCCACCAGCGCCACGTACTTCTCGACGTGCTCGTTCACCTGCGCGGCCTTCCACTCGGGCCACTTGCTGCGCACGGCGAAGGCGATGTTCTTGCGCACGCTCAGCCAGGGCATCAGCGCATGGCCCTGGAAGACCACGCCGCGCTCGAGACTCGGGCCGGCCACCTCGCGGCGGTCCATGAACACGTGCCCGGTGGTGGCGGTTTCCAGGCCGGCCAGCACGTTCAGGATGGTGGTCTTGCCGCAGCCGCTGTGGCCGATGATGCAGACGAACTCGCCCTGGGCGATGTCGAAGTTCACGCCGTCGAAGACGGGCTCGGTGGCGCCGGGGTAGGTCTTGCCCAGGCCCTGGACCTTCAGAAACTCAGCGCTGCTCATCGCATGTCCGTCCCAAGCTTCCCGCCGCGGAACCGGCTTTGCCGGGCCGCTGGCGGACGGCCCCCCCGGGGGGTAGCGAGCGCCAGCGAGCTTGGGGGCTTCATTTCAGTCGGCATAGGTCACCGCCTTCTGCAGCTTGGCGAACATCAGGTCGAGCAGCATGCCCACGATGCCGATCATCAGGATGGCGAAGATCACGTTGGGCAGGCTCAGGTTGTTCCACTCGTTCCAGACGAAGTAGCCGATGCCCGTGCCGCCCACCAGCATCTCGGCGGCCACGATCACCAGCCACGCGATGCCCATGCTGATGCGCATGCCCGTCAGGATGGTGGGCGCCGCGGCGGGCAGGATCACCTCGAAGGCCTTGCGCAGCGGGCTCACCTCCAGCGTGCGCGCCACGTTCAGCCATTCCTTGCGCACGCTGGCCACGCCGAAGGCGGTGTTGATGAGCATCGGCCAGATGCTGCAGATGAAGATGACGAAGATGCCGCTGACGGCGCTGTCCTTGATGGTGTAGAGCGCCAGCGGCATCCAGGCCAGCGGCGAGATCGGCTTCAGCACCTGGATGAAGGGGTCGAGGGCGCGGTAGATCAGCGGGCTCATGCCGATGACGAAGCCCAGCGGGATGGCCACCAGCGCGGCCAGCAGGTATCCCAGTGCCACGCGGGCCAGCGAGTGGCCCAGCTGCACGCCGATGCCCTTGTCGTTGGGCCCGTTGTCGTAGAAGGGGCTGGAGAGGTGGTGCACCACCGTGCTGCCCATCTGCGCCAGCGTGGGGAAGCCGGCCTTCTGCGTGGGCGTGGCGTCGCCACCGGCCGGGGCCGTGGGGTCCTTGCCCATCAGCTTGGCATATTCGATCTGCTCGGGCGTGAGCGTCTGCACCGCCACCGGCGCCGGCGCCGCCTTGGGCAGCGTGGCCACATGCCACGCGCCCAGGATGACGCCCAGCAGCAGCAGCGAGAGCAGCGCTGCGCGCAGATTCAGGCTGGCTTGCACTTCAGCTCTTCTTGATGGCGAAGCTGTTGGCGTAGGCGGCGGCCTTCTCGGGGTCGAAGACCTTGCCCATGATGGTGAACTTCGGGTAGGCCCCGGCCGGCACGGGCATGTCCAGCGCCTTCATGTGCTTCTTCGCGTCGGTGAGCAGGAACACACGCTCGGCGATCTGCTTGTAGTTCACGTCGCCCTTGATGTAGCCCCAGCGCTGCATCTGCGTGAGCATCCACACCGCCATGCTGGGCCAGGGCATGGGGTCGAAGTCGGCGCGGTCGGGCACGTTCTTCACGCTGCCCAGCCCGTCGGCGAACTTGCCGGTGAGCACCTGCGCCACCACGGTCTCGGGCTGGTTCAGGTAGGCCTGCGGGCTGATGACCTTGGCGATGAGCTCGCGGTTGTCGGGCTTGCGCGCCATGGCCGCGGCGGTGAGCACGGCGCGGTACAGCGCGATGAAGGTGTTCGGATTCTTCTGGATGAACTCGGTGCTGGTGCCGAAGGCGCAGCAGGGGTGGCCGTCCCACAGCTCCTTGGTGAGCAGGTGGATGAAGCCCACCTCCTCGAACACGGCGCGCTGGTTGAAGGGGTCGGGCCCGAGGAAGCCGTCGATGTTGCCGGCGCGCAGGTTGGCCACCATCTCGGGCGGCGGCACGACGCGGATCTGGATGTCGGTGTCGGGGTTCAGGCCCGCTTCGGCCACGTAGTAGCGCAGCAGGAAGTTGTGCATGCTGAACTCGAAGGGCACCGCGAACTTGAAGCCCTTCCACTGCTTCGGGTCGCGCTTGTCCTTGTGCTTCACGCTCAGCGTGATGGCCTGGCCGTTGGTGTTCTGGATGGTGGCCACGTTCATGGGCGTGGCGGTGCTGCCCAGACCCAGGCTGATGGCCAGCGGCATCGGGCTCAGGAAGTGCGTGGCGTCGTACTCCTTGTTGATCATCTTGTCGCGGATGAGCGCCCAGCCCGCGGTCTTCACCACCTCGACGTTGAGGCCCTGCTTCTCATAGAAGCCCAGCGGCTTGGCCATGATCAGCGGCGTGGCGCAGGTGATGGGGATGAAGCCGATCTTCAAGTCCTTCTTCTCGATGGGCCCGGCCTTGGCCTGCGCCATGGCCTGCAGCGAAGCCAGGGGCAGCACGCTGCCGATGGCGGCCATGGCGGTGTTGCGGCCCACGGCACGCAGGAACCTGCGGCGCAACGCGTCCTGCGGGAACAAGGCCTTCATCAGCGTGGCTTCGACGAAGGCGTTGCTTTCGGCTTCGAACGAACTGCTTTCGCTGCGCGTGCGCAGCTCGGCCGCCGCATGTTCGGCGCTGCTGGCATGGGCACCGCAGCTGCAGCCCAGGCGCAAGGGGCGGTCGGCGTCGTAGATTCCGTAGGGGTCGCGGTCTTGCGTCATGGCTCGTCCTTGGGGCAGTGGAAAGGATGCTAGGCAGACACCACCGCTTGCAAAATCGAGGCCCGATGGAAAGACTTGTAGGGCTGGCACTACAAGTACCGGCCGGCCATGCCGCCGGGGGCGGCAAACCGCACGTTCGCGGGCCGGCCGCGGTAGCTGGCGCCGGCCGCCCGGCTTAAGCTGCGCGCACCGATGCACGCGGGGTGCGCCGGTGCAGCATGCGTCCCCTGGCGGGCCGACGGGCGATGAACGAGACCTTCTGGATGTGGGTGGCTGCCGGCGGCGTGCTGGCGGTGCTGGTGGTATCGGCCTGGCTGGCCGTGCAGCGCAGCCGCCGCGCCGCCGAACGCAACCGCCAGGCCGAGCTGGCGGCGCTGGAGCTGGCCCGACAGGAAGCGGAGCGGGTGGCTGCCGAACGGGCCGCTGTGCAGGCGGCGAAGGAAGCGCGGGAGGCCGCGGCGCAGGCCGAGCAGGCGGCGCGTGCGGCGGAGGAGGCCGAAGCGGCGGAAGCCGCAGCAGCCTCCGCAGCCGCGGCCCGCGCAGCCGAGGAAGCGGCTGACGCCGAGGCCCGCGAAGCCATCGCCCAGGCCTACCGCGAAGGCGAACGGCTGGCTGCCGAGCAAGTCGCCAGGCAGGCCGCCGAGGCCGCGCGCCAGCAGGCCGAGCGCCGGGCCGCCGCGATGGCCGAGGCCCAGGCCGCCGAAGCCCGCGCCGCCACGGAACGCCTGGCTGCGCTGGAAGCCGAGCTGCAGGCCCGGCGCGACGCCGAGGCCGCAGCGCAGGCCGCAGCCCAAGCCGCCGCAGAAGAGCAAGCCCGCGCCGCAGCCGAAGCCGCCCGGCAGGCCGCCGCTGCAGCCGCGGAACCAGCGGCCTTGCTGGCGCCGCCCCCCCCAGTGCCCGCGCCACCCCCGCCCGCCGCCCCGCGCGCCCCCGAAGACACGCTGGTGATGGTGGCCGACGACTCCAAGGTGGTGCGCGTGAAGACCAGCCGCCTGCTGGCGCAGCACCGCTACCGCGTGGTGCTGGCCGAAGACGGCGCGCAGGCCGCCCAGCTCATCGAGCAGGAAGTGCCCCTGGTGCTCATCACCGACGTGGAGATGCCGAACATGGACGGCTTCGCGCTCACGCGCCACGTGCGCAGCCATCCGCGTGCCGCGCACATCGCCATCATCATGATCACCTCCGCCGACGACCGCCTCAAGAGCGCCGCTGCCGAAGCCGGCGTCACGCTGGTGCTGGGCAAGCCCTACGAAGAAGCGGCCTTGCTGGCCTGCATCGCGCAGGCGGTGGCCGGCAGCCCCCGGCCTGCCTGAACTGGCGCCGCAGCCCGCGCCGCTACAGCAGCGCCTGCCGCACCGCCAGCAAGGCCAGCTCGACGTCGTTGCGCACGCCGGTCTTCTCCAGGATGCGGGCGCGGTAGGTGCTGACGGTGTTGGGCGCCAGCACCAGCTGCTCGGCGATCTCGCCCACGCTGCGGCCGGCCGCCAGCAGGCGGAAGACCTGGTACTCGCGGTGCGAGAGCTGTTCGTCCAGAGGCTTGTCTTCCGCGGCCGTGGAGGCCGGCGCGCCCAGCGCCCCGGCCAGCAGCTCGGCCACGCTTTCGGTGATGAACAGGCCACCGCGCGCCACGCGGCGTATGGCCTCCACCATCTGCTCGGCATCGGCGCTCTTGTTCAGGTAGCCGGCGGCGCCCAGCTTCAGGCTGCGCACGGCGTACTGGCGGTCGGGGTAGGTGCTGAGCATCAGCACCGGCAGCTTGGGCGCTTCGCTCTTCAGCTGGCGCAGGATGTCCAGGCCGTCGCGCTGCGGCATGGCAATGTCGAGCAGCACCACTGCAATGCCACCGGCCCGCACCACGGCCAGCGCCTCGGGGCCGCTGGCGGCTTCGGCGCCCACCTCGATGTCGGGCGCATCGGCCAGGATCTGCTTGATGCCCTGGCGCACGATGAGGTGGTCGTCGCAGACGAGAACGCGGATCATGACGGCCTGTCGTCCAGCGGCATAACCAGGCGCACGCGCGTGCCGTGGCCGGGCGCGCTGTCGATGTGGATGCGGCCGCCGAAGTGCGAGGCGCGCTCGCGCATGCCGATGACGCCGAAGCTGTGCGGGTCGGCCAGCGCCTCGGGTGCGGCGCCCACGCCGTCGTCGCGCACGTCGATGTAGAGCACGGGGGCGGGCGGGTCGTCCACGGTGATGCGCAGCTGCACGCTGCGCGCCCGCGCATGGCGCGCCACGTTGCTGAGCATCTCCTGGAAGATGCGGAACACCGCGATCGCCAGCCCGCCCTCGGGCGGCGGCACGCCCGCGGCCACGTGCACCTGCAGCGTGGCCTGCAGCTCGCTGCTTTCGATGAACTCCTGCGCCTGCCATTCCAGCGCCGCCCACAGGCCCTGGTGGTCGAGGATGCTGGGGCGCAGGTCGGTGATGATGCGGCCCACGTTGTCCACCGCGGTGTCGATGAGCCGGCCCATGCCGGCACACTTGGCCAGCACCGCGGGCTGCTCGGCCACGCGCTTGCCGAGCCAGTGCGTGTCCATCTTCAGCGCCACCAGCAGGCTGCCGAGTTCGTCGTGGATTTCGCGCGCGATGCGTTTTCGCTCGCCCTCGCGTACCGTCTCCAGGTGGTTGGCCAGGTCGCGCAGCTCGCGCGTGCGCTCGACCACGCGGGCCTCGAGCTCGTCGTTGGTCTTCTTCAGCAGCTCTTGCGCGCGCTTGCGTTCGGTGATGTCGACGAAGGTGACCACCGCGCCCTGCACCTGCCCGTTCTCCAGCACCGGGTAGCTGCTGTATTCGGCCGGGAAGCTGCTGCCGTCGGCCCGCCACAGCACTTCATCGTCGATGCGGCAGGGCAGGCCGCGGCGGAAGGCGTTGAAGATGGGGCAGTCGCACTCGGGGTAGTGCCGGCCGTCGGCGTGCGAATGATGAATGAGCTCGTGCATGTTGCGCCCGAGCACCATTTCGGTGCGGTAACCCAGGGCCACGGCCGCCGCGCGGTTCACGAACGTGCAGCGGCCGTCCATGTCGATGCCAAAGATGCCCTCGCCGGTGCTTTCCAGCAGCAGGGTGAGGCGGTCGTTGGCGGCGGGCATGCACCACCCGTGCGCAAAGCGCATGCCAGGGCTGGGCGGGGCACCGCCGGCCGCGAGCTTCAGACCATGTCCACGCGCGCGAGGAACAGCGCCAGCAAGGTGAGGAAACCGAAGACGGCCACGAACGCCAGGATGCCGATGCCGTAGATCTTGGCGAGCCGGTTCCTGGTTTCCTTCATCGAGAGCTTGGGCATGGGTTCGACAACACGCAGAGGTTCGGCCAGGGGAGCAAGGGGCCGGGGCTTGGGGCGGGCGCCGTCGAAGCAGCGCCAGGGAGCGCAGTGTGGCCGGCGGCGGCGTCTGGCGCTGGCCAGGGGCCAAAACAAGGGTGTGGTGTTCAGCCATATCAACTTCGCATAGCTGGCGCGCCATAAGCGATAGCTCGGCCCCGGCCCCGGCGCCTAAGCTGCGCGCCGCTGAGACCAAGGCCCGAGCCCATGCGCATCACCAAGCTGACGACCTACCGCGTACCGCCGCGGTGGATGTTCCTGAAGATCGAAACCGACGAAGGCGTCGTGGGCTGGGGCGAGCCCGTCATCGAAGGCCGCGCCCGCACGGTGGAAACCGCCGTGCACGAGCTGAGCAGCGTGCTGGTGGGCCAGGACCCCGCGCGCATCAACGACCTGTGGCAGGCCATGTACCGCGGCGGCTTCTACCGCGGCGGCCCCATCCTGATGAGCGCCATCGCCGGGGTGGACCAGGCGCTGTGGGACATCAAGGGCCAGGTGCTGGGCCAGCCCGTCTACCAGCTGCTGGGCGGGCTGGTGCGCGACCGCATGAAGGTCTATTCCTGGGTGGGCGGCGACCGGCCGGCCGATGTCATCCGCGACATCAAGCGCCTGCGCGAAGGCGGCTTCGACACCTTCAAGATGAACGGCACCGAAGAGCTGGGCCTCGTGGACAGCGCGCGCAAGATCGACGAAGCCGTGGCGCGCATCGCCGAGATACGCGCGGCCTTTGGGCACGAGATCGAGTTCGGCATCGACTTCCATGGCCGCGTGGCCGTGCCCATGGCCAAGCCGCTGCTGCGCGCGCTGGAACCCTACCGCCCGCTGTTCGTGGAAGAACCCGTGCTGGCCGAACACAGCGAGCAGTACGCGCGCCTGGCCGAGCACACCAGCATTCCGCTGGCCGCCGGCGAACGCATGTTCTCGCGCTTCGACTTCAAGCGCGTGTTTGCCGGCGGCGGCCTGGCCATCGTGCAGCCCGATCTCTCGCACGCTGGCGGCATCACCGAGTGCGTGAAGATCGCCGCCATGGCCGAGGCGCACGACGTGGCCTTCGCCCCGCACTGCCCGCTGGGGCCGGTGGCGCTGGCCGCCTGCCTGGCGGTGGACTTCGTCTCGCACAACGCCGTGCTGCAAGAGCAGAGCATGGGCATTCACTACAACCAGGGCGCCGAGCTGCTGGACTACGTGAAGAACCGCGACGACTTCCACATCGAAAACGGCTGCATCCGCCCCCTGCCCGGGCCGGGGCTGGGCGTGCAGATCGACGAAGAGCGCGTCATCGAAGCCAGCAAAAACGCACCCGACTGGCACAACCCCGTCTGGCGCCATGCCGACGGCAGCGTGGCCGAGTGGTGATGCAGTCCCAAAGCCAGGACAGCGCACCCGGCCCGGCACAGCTGATTGCGCTGGACTGGGGCAGCACCCGGCTGCGCGCCTACCTGCTGGGCGCGGGCGGCGCGGTGCTGGCCACGCAGCACTCCGAGGCTGGCGCGTCGGTGCTGCGCGGCGAGGCTGCCTTTGCGGCCGCGCTGGCCGCGCTGGTGGGCGGCTGGCGCGCCGCGCAGCCGGGCCTGCCGCTGCTGGCCAGCGGCATGGTGGGCAGCCAGCACGGCTGGCGCGAAGCGCCCTATGTGGCCTGCCCGGCCGATACCCAGGCGCTGGCGCGCCACACCCTGGCGCTGGAGGCCGGCCTGCACATCGTGCCCGGCCTGCGCCACGAAGGCACGCAGCCCGACGTGATGCGCGGCGAAGAAACGCAGATCGTCGGCGCGCTGGCACAGCACCCCGAGCTGGCCGCTTCGGCCTGCCTGGTGCTGCCGGGCACCCATTCGAAATGGGCGCGGGTGCAGGGCGGGCGCATCACCGGCTTTGCGACGCACATGACGGGCGAGCTGTATGCGCTGCTGCGCCAGCATTCGGTGCTGGCGCGGTTGATGCCGCCCGAGGGTGATTCAGCAGCTTCAGCAGCAGCGCCCGCCGCGGCCCAGGCCTTCGAACGCGGCGTGCAGGCGGCGCGGCAGGAAGGCGGCCTGGCACACCAGCTCTTTGCCGTGCGCACGCTGGGCCTGTTCCGGCAGCTCGCCCCCGAGGCGCTGGCCGACTACCTCTCGGGCCTGCTCATCGGCCATGAAATCGCCAGCGAGCTGCGCACGGGCACGCCCGCGCAGCGGGCCCTGGTGGGCGAGCCCGCCTTGTGCGCACGCTATGCGCAGGCCCTGGCCTGCTTCGGCCAGCCCGCGCCGCTGCAGCTGCCCCACACCGCACCGGCCGGCCTGTGGCTGCTGGCGCAGCAAGCCGGGCTGCTGGCCACGGCACAGGCGGCCTGAGATGAACCCCAACACCGACACCCACCCCACCCTCGCCCCCAGCGCCGACGGCGCGCTGCCTGCGGCCTTCCACGCCGCCGTCAACGCCGCCTTCCTCGCTGCACTGCAGGCCTTGCCACTGGTGGCCATCCTTCGCGGCGTGAAGCCCGAAGAGGTGGAAGCCATCGGCGACGCGCTGCATGCCGAAGGCTTCCGGCTCATCGAAGTGCCGCTGAATTCACCCGACGCGCTGCAGTCCATCGCGCGGCTGGCGCGCCGCCTGCCGGCGGGCACGGTGGTGGGCGCAGGCACCGTGCTCAGCGTGCAGGCCGTGGCCGATGTGCAGGCAGCTGGCGGCCGGCTCATCGTGATGCCGCATGCCGACGCCGCCGTCATCCGTGAAGCCAAGCGGCGCGGCCTGTGCTGCGTGCCCGGCGCCGCCACGCCCACCGAGGCCTTCGCCGCGCTGCAGGCCGGGGCCGATGCGCTGAAGCTGTTTCCCGCCGAGCTCGTCACCCCCGCGGTGCTGAAGGCCGTGCGCGCCGTGCTGCCCCCGGCGCTGAAGCTGCTGCCGGTGGGCGGCATCACCCCCGACACGATGGCCCCCTACGTGCGCGCCGGCGCCACCGGCTTCGGCCTGGGCTCGGCGCTCTACAGCCCCGGCCTCACTGCTGCCGAGGTGGGCGCGCGCGCGCGCGCCTTCGTGCAGGCCTGGCAACGTTTGTGAAAGTCTCTGGATGAACTTCTTCGCGATGAAGCACCCCCTCCTGGCCAGCGGCGCGCTGCTGGCCGCCTTGCTGGCCCCACCGGCCACAGCCCAGACGCTGCTGAAGCTGGACGCCCGCGCCGACGTGCCGGCACCACAGAGTGGCCACATCCAGATGGGCAGCGCACGCACGCCCCAGGGCCAGACGCTGGGCGCCAACAACCAGTACCTGCTGAAAAACGGCCAGCCCTGGCTGCCGGTGATGGCCGAGTACCACTACGCGCGTGCGCCGGTGTCGCAGTGGCAGGCGCAGCTGCACTTGCTGAAGGCATCGGGCATCGACATCGTGGCCAGCTATGTGTTCTGGAACCACCACGAAGAGCAGGACGGCCGTTTCGACTGGAGCGACCGCCGCGACCTGCGCCGCTTCGTGCAGATGGCGCAGGCCGCCGGCCTGAAGGTGGTGGTGCGCATCGGCCCCTGGTTCCACGGCGAGGCGCGCTACGGGGGCATCCCCGACTGGGTGGTGGACGCCATGCCCACGCGCCGCAACGACCCCGAGTACCTGCGCTATGTCGAGCGCTTCTACAACCGCATCGGCCAGCAAATCCAGGGCCTGTACTGGAAGGACGGCGGCCCCATCGTCGGCGTGCAGCTGGAGAACGAATACAACCTCACCGGCCCCGGCCAGGGCGAGGCCCACATCAGCACGCTCAAGAGCCTGGCGCTGAAGGCCGGCATGGACGTGCCGCTCTACACCGTGACGGGCTGGGACGGCGCCATCTACCCCAGCGGCGAGGTGGTGCCGGTGCTCGGCGGCTACGCCGACGCGCCCTGGGCCAACCACACCACCGAAATGCCGCCGCGCGAGACCTATGCCTTCCGCTTCGGCAGCCGCGTCACGGGCGACCTGGGCGCGCAGACACGCGCCACGCGCCGTGGCACGGCCGAGACCGACATCGACAAGGTGCCCTTCTTCGGCGCCGAGTACGGCGGCGGCCTGCCGGCCATGTACCGCCGCCGGCCGCTGGTTTCGCCCGACGACATCACGGCCATGCTGCCGGTGCAGGTGGGCTCGGGCGTGAACCTGCTGGGCTACTACATGTTCCACGGCGGCCGCAACCCGGTGCGCGTGGGCGGCCCGGCGCTGGAGGAAAGCACCCTGAGCGGCGGCCACAACGACACGCCGCGCATCAGCTACGACTTCCAGGCCCCGCTGGGCCCGGATGGCCAGCAGCGCCCGGTGCTGACGCAGATGCGCCCCTGGCACTACTTCCTGGCCGAGCACGGCCCGCGCCTGGCCTTGATGACACCGCGCCGCCCGGCCGTCACACCCAGCGCGCACACCGAGCTGCAGACGCCGCGCTGGTCGGTGCGCAGCCGTGGCGACAGCGGCTTCCTGTTCTTCAACAACCACGTGCGGCTGCACCCCATGCCGGCACTGAAGGGCGTGCAGTTCGAGGTGCAGCTGCCCGGCGGCAGCCTCACGCTGCCCAGCCGGCCGGTGGACATCGCCACCGGCAGCTACTTCATGTGGCCCTTCAACCTCGACCTGGACGGCGTGCCCCTGCGCCACGCCACGGCCATGCCCGTCACCCGGGTGGACGCCGGGCCGCTGGGCATCGTGCACGTGTTCAAGCAGACGCCCGGCATGGCGGCCGAGTTCGCGCTGCCCGAGGGCCTGAAGACGCTGGAACCCGGCACCGGGCAGCTGCAGCGCATCGGGCAGACGGCGGCCACCAGCGCCGGCGGCGCGCGCCCGGTCAGCGTGATGCTGCTTTCGCCCGAACAAGCGGCGCAGCTGCAGGTGCTGGAGCTGGCGGGCCAGCGCCGGCTGGTCTTCAGCGCCCAGCAGGCCTGGGTGGACCGCGGCCAGCTGCAGCTGCGCGGCCTGGCCACGCAGCCGCTGCAGGCGGCCGTGTTCCCCACGCTGCCGCAACCCCGTGCCGCCGGCTTGCAAGCCCGCCAGGACGGCGTGCTGCAGCGCCTGAGCCTGCCCGCCCTGACGGCGGAACTGCCGCTGCAGGTGAGCGCCACGCGCAGCGCCGGCACCGCGCCGCGGCTGTTGATCGGCGGCGTGGCCGGCGCGGCCGTGCAGCCCATTCCCGAGGCCTTCGCGGTGGCCGCCAGCTGGGCGCTGCAGCTGCCCGCCGCCTGGCCGCGTGGCGTGGAAGACGTGCTGCTGGAACTCGACTTCGTCGGCGACATCGGCCGCGTTTTCGAGGGCACGCGCATGGTCGACGACTGGTACTACAACGGCCAGCTCTGGCAGATGGGGCTGGGCGCGCTGGGCGTGAAGGCCGGGCAGTCGCTCAAGCTCAACGTGCTGCCCTTGCGCGCCGATGCGCCCATCTACATTGAAGCGCCGCACCGCCCGCGTTTTGCCGAAGGGCAAAGCCAGGTGGCCGAGCTGCGCGGCGCGCGCCTGCTGCCGGTGCGCCGCGCCAGCATCGCGCCCTGAAAACCAGCCAGCTCGCAGCCCACAGCCGACACCGATCGCAGCCCGAGGGGAACCCCATGCACACCGCCCTGCACAGCACCCCACACCCCCCGTCGCACAGCCCCGCCACGGCGGCGCCGGAACCCACCCCCGCGCCCGCCACCGAGGCCCACCTCGGGCTGGCGCTGGCACAGCAGGCCACGCTGGGCGAGGGCCTGCAATGGCAGCACGGCCGCTGGTGGTGGACCGACATCGAGGCCGCCACGCTGCAGGCCTGGCGCCCGGGCGAGGCAGCCGTGCAGGTGTGCCGCCTGCCCGACCGCCTGGGCAGCTTCGCCCACGCCCGCTCGGGCCGCGTGCTGTTGGGCCTGGCCAAGCGCCTGGCCTACGCCACGCTGGGCCCCCAGCTCGAACTGCTGGCGCTGGACACCGCCGCACCGGTGGACGCGATGGAGCCGCGCACCCGCATCAACGACGGCCGCACCGACCGCGCCGGCAACTTCGTCTTCGGCACACTGAACGAAGCGCGCGACCGCCAGCCCGTAGCCACCATCGCCAGCTTCTACCAGTACTCCTCACGCCACGGCCTGCGCCGGCTGGCGCTGCCGGCGGTGGCCATCGCCAACAGCATCTGCTTCAGCCTGGACGGCCGCACGATGTACTTCTGCGACACGCTCAGCCAGCGCATCCACCAGTGCGACTACGACGCCGCCAGTGCCGAGGTGGCGAACGTGCGCCTCTTCACCACCATGAACCGTGCCGACGCCTGGCCCGATGGTTCCGTCGTCGATGCCGAAGGCTGCCTGTGGAACGCGCAGTGGGGCACCGGCCGCGTCACCCGCTACGACCCCCAGGGCCGCCTGATGACGGCGCTGAAGGCCGACGCCGCGCACACCACCTGCCCGGCCTTCGGCGGTGAAGACGGCCGCGAGCTGATGCTCACCAGCGCACGCACGGGCCTGAAGCGCGAAGCCCTGGCGGCGCAGCCGCTCTCGGGCAGCCTGTTCGGCCTGCGCCTGCCGCAGGCCCTGGGCGTGCCCGACGCCCTGTTCGAAGATTGAACAACAAGGAGACAGCCATGAACATGCAAAGACGACAACTCACCGCCCTGGCCCTGGCCCTGGGCGCCGCGCCGCTGCAGGCCTGGGCCAGCGGGCCGGTGAAGATCGGCTTCCTGGTGAAGCAGCCCGAAGAGCCCTGGTTCCAGGACGAGTGGCGCTTTGCCGAACAGGCGGCCAAGGACAAGGGCTTCACGCTGGTGAAGATCGGCATCCCCAACGGCGAAAGAACGCTGGCGGCCATCGACAACCTGGCCGCGCAGAAGGCGGCGGGCTTCGTCATCTGCGCCCCTGATGTGAAGCTGGGCGTGGCCATCCGCCGCGCCGCGCAGCGCCACCAGCTGAAGATGATGTCGGTGGACGACCAGCTCGTCGACGGCGCCGGCAAGCCGCTGGCCGACGTGCCGCACATGGGCATCTCGGCCTACGAAATCGGCAAGCAGGCCGGCCAGGGCCTGGTGGGGGAGATGAAGGCCCGCGGCTGGAAGTTCGAGGAAGTGGGCGCGCTGCGCGTGGCCTTCGACCCGCTGCCCACCGCGCGCGAACGCACGCAAGGCGCGCTGGACGCGCTGAAGGCGGCCGGCTTTCCTGCCGCCAACGTGGTGGACGCGCCGCAGGCCAAGACCGACACCGAGAGCGCCTTCAACGCCGCCAACATCGCCTTCACGAAAAACCAGCGCCTCAAGCGCTGGGTGGCCTTCGGCATGAACGACGAAGCCGTGCTGGGCGCGGTGCGTGCCGCCGAAGGCCGCGGCATCCGGCAGGACGCGATGATCGGCGTGGGCATCGGCGGCAGCCAGACGGCCCTGAACGAATTCGCCAAGCCCACGCCCACCGGCTTCTTCGGCACCGTGCTCATCAGCCCCAAGCGCCACGGCTATGAAACCGCCGTGATGGTGTTCGAGTGGGCCACGCAGGGCAAGGTGCCGCCGCTGCTGACGCTGACCAGCGGCGCCCTCATGACGCGCCAGAACCAGGCCGCCGTGCGCAAGCAGATGGGCCTGTAGGCGGCGAGCACGGGCCTGTGATGTCTGCACTGCAGTTCGACCGCATCAGCAAGCACTTTCCCGGCGTGAAGGCGCTGGACGGCGTGAGCTTCGAGGCCCGCGCCGGGCAGGTGATGGGCCTGCTGGGCGAAAACGGCGCCGGCAAGAGCACCTTGCTGAAGATCCTGGGCGGGCAGTACAAGCCCGACGGCGGGCGGCTGCTCATCCACGGGCAAGAGCGTCACTTCGGCTCGGCGCGCGACGCCATTGCCGCAGGCGTGGCCATCATCCACCAGGAGCTGCAGTACGTGGCCGAGCTCACCGTGGCCGAGAACGTGCTGCTGGGCCGCCTGCCCACGCGGCTGGGCCTGGTGAACCACGCCGCCGCACGCCGCCAGGTGGCAGCGCAGCTGGCCGCCATCGGCGTGGAACTCGACCCGGGTGCGCGCTTGTCGGAACTGTCCATCGCGCAGCGGCAGATGGTGGAGATCTGCAAGGCCGTGATGCAGGACGCGCAGGTCATCGCCTTCGACGAGCCCACCAGCAGCCTGTCGCACCGCGAGGCCGAGATCCTGTTCCGCCTGGTGCGGCGGCTGCGCGCCGAGGGGCGCACGCTGATCTACATCTCGCACCGGCTCGAAGAGCTGTATGCGCTGTGCGATGCCTGCACCATCTTCCGCGATGGCCGCCAGATCGTCACCCACCCCGTGATGGCCGAAGTGCCGCGCGAACGGCTCATCGCCGACATGGTGGGCCGCGAGCTGCAGGACATCTACGACTACCGCCCGCGCCCGCTGGGCCCGGTGCGGCTGCAGGCGCGCGGCCTGCACAGCGCCCGCCTGCCCGAGCCGCTGAGCTTCGAAGTGCGCGGCGGCGAGGTGCTGGGCTTCTTCGGCCTGGTGGGCGCCGGGCGCAGCGAGCTCATGCGCCTGCTGTACGGCGCCGACCCGCGCCGCGGCGGCCAGGTGCTGCTGGACGGCCAGCCCGTGCCGGCGCAAGGCCCGGCCGGCGCCATTGCCGCCGGCATCGTGCTGTGCCCGGAAGACCGCAAAGAGCAGGGCATCCTGGCGCAGGCCTCGGTGGCCGAGAACATCAACATCAGCTGCCGCCGCCACGACCTGGCCGGCGGCCTGTTCCTGCGCCACGGCCGCGAGGCCGAACGCGCCGAGGCCTTCATCGCCAAGCTGCGCATCAAGACGCCGCACCGCGGGCAAGAGATACGGCTGCTCTCGGGCGGCAACCAGCAGAAGGTGATCCTGGCGCGCTGGCTGGCCGAGCCGGGGCTGAAGGTGCTGATCCTGGACGAGCCCACGCGCGGCATCGACGTGGGCGCCAAGAACGAGATCTACAAGATCATTCACGACGTGGCGGCCAGCGGCTGCTGCGTCATCGTGGTGTCGAGCGAATTGCCCGAGGTGCTGGGCATCACCGACCGCCTCATCGTCATGCGCGACGGCCGCATCAGCGGCGAACTGCCGCGCGCCCAGGCCAGCGAAACCGCTGCGCTGGCCCTGGCCCTGCCCGACCACGCGGAGGCAGCCTGTGCCTGAAACCCATCCAACTTCGCTGCCCGCGACCCGCCCCGTGCCCATGAACCCGACCTCTCACCCCTGGCGCGCCCTGCTCAAGGAACACAGCATGACGCTGGGCTACGCCCTGCTGTTCGTGGTGCTGTCGCTCACCGTCGAGAACTTCTTTTCCGCGGCGAACATCGCCGGGCTGCTGCTGTCGGTGGCGCAGATCGGCATGGTGGCCTGCACCATGATGCTGTGCCTGGCCTCGCGCGATTTCGACCTCAGCGTCGGCTCCACCGTGGCCCTGGCCGGCGTGCTGGGCGCCATCGTGCTGGAACAGACCGGCAGCCTGGGCCTGGCCATCGGCGGCGGGCTGCTGGCCGGGGCCTTGATCGGCGCCGGCAACGGCGTGCTGATTGCCTACCTGCGCGTGAACGCGCTGATTGCCACGCTGGCCACCATGCTGATGGTGCGCGGGCTGGCCTTCATCACCAGCGAAGGCCAGGCCGTGGGCATCTCCAACGAGAGTTTCATCGCGCTGGGCGACACGGCGCTGTTCGGCCTGCGCCTGCCCATCTGGGTGGCGGTGGGGTGTTTTGTGGTGTTCGGCGTGCTGCTGAACCACACCGTCTTCGGCCGCAACACGCTGGCCATCGGCGGCAACCCCGAGGCCGCGCGCCTGGCCGGCGTGCGCGTGGAACGCCTGCGCGTGTGGATCTTCATGCTGCAGGGCATGGTGGCGGCGCTGGCGGGCATCATCCTCGCTTCGCGCATCACCAGCGGCCAGCCGAACGCGGCCATGGGCTTCGAGCTCGATGTCATCTCGGCCTGCGTGCTGGGTGGCGTGTCGCTGATGGGCGGGCGCGCACGCATCTTCGGCGTGGTCATCGGCGTGCTCATCATGGGCACGGTGGAAAACGTGATGAACCTGCTGAACGTGGATGCCTTCTACCAGTACCTGGTGCGCGGGCTCATCCTGCTGGCCGCGGTGCTGCTGGACCAGCTGCAAAGCCGGGGCGAGCGGCGTGCCTGACACTTCCCCCACCGCAGCTTCATACGCACCATGAGCTCACGTCTGCAAGGCAAGGTGGCGCTGGTCACCGGTTCCACCCAGGGCATCGGCAAGGCCGTGGCGCGGCTGTTCGTGGCCGAGGGCGCCCGGGTCATCGTCAACGGCCTGGCAGCCGATGCCGACGGCGCTGCGCTGGTGGAGGAACTCGGGCCCGAGAACGCGCTCTTCATCGCCGCCGACATCGCCGACGAAGCCGCCGTGCGCGCCATGGCCGCCCAAGGCGCGGAACGCTTCGGCCCCATCACGGTGCTGGTGAACAACGCCGGCATGAACGTGTTCGCCGAGCCGCTGGAAATGACCTCGGCGCAATGGCAGCGCTGCTTCGCGGTCGACCTGGAAGGCGCCCTGCACTGCAGCCGCGCCGTGCTGCCCGGCATGCTGGCCGCCGGTGGCGGCAGCATCGTGAACATCGCCTCGGTGCACGGGCACCGCATCATTCCCGATGCCTTTCCCTACCCGGTGGCCAAACATGCGCTCATCGGGCTGACCAAGGCGCTGGGCATCCAGTACGCAGCGCGCAACGTGCGCGTGAACTCGATCTCGCCGGGGCTCATCCTGTCTGAACGGGTGGTGCAGTGGCTGGCCAGCATCCCGCCCGAAGAGGCGCAGCGCCAGGTCGACCTGCTGCCCTGCAAGCGCGTGGGCGAGCCGCTGGAAGTGGCCTACACCGCGCTCTTCCTGGCCAGCGACGAAGCGCGCTTCATCAACGCCACCGACATCCTCATCGACGGCGGGCGCTCGCAGCTGTACCACGAGTGATGGGGCCGCAGGCCGGCTGTCATCATGCCGGCATGAGCAACCCGCGCAGCGACCGCTTCGTCCGTTCCCACCTGAAGACCCGGCAGCTGGTGCTGCTGGTGGAACTGGGCCGCCACGGCTCCATCCTGCACGCGGCCGAGGCCGCGCACCTCACGCAGCCGGCGGCTTCCAAGCTGCTGGCCGAGCTGGAACACGCGCTGGGCGTGAAGCTCTTCGAACGCCTGCCGCGCGGCGTGGCGCCCACCTCGCATGGCGAGGTGATGATCCGCCGCGCCGGGGCCGCGCTGGCCGAGTTGGACGCCGGCCACCAAGAGGTGATGGAGCTGCTCTCGGGCCTGCAAGGGCGCGTGGCGGTGGGCGCGGTGCTCACGCCTTCCACCACGCTGCTGCCGGCGGCGGTGGTGGCGCTGAAGGCGCTGCAGCCGCGCGTGCAGGTGGCCATCACGGTGGACACCAGCAAGCTGCTCACGCAGCAGCTGCAGAACGGCGAGCTCGACCTCGTCATCGGTCGCGTGCTGGACAGCGCCTCGGCCGCGCAGCTGAGCTTCGAGCCCTTGCTGGACGAACCGCACAGCCTCATCGTGCGTGCCGGCCACCCGCTGGCGGGGCAGCGCGGGCTGAGCCTGAAGACGCTCAGCCAGCAGGCCTGGATACTGCCGCCGGCCGGCAGCATCCTGCGCGACCGCCTGACGGCGCTGTTCCTGAGTGCCGGGCTCGACCAGCCGCAGCAGGCCGTGGAAACGCTCTCCCCGCCAGTGGTGACGCAGCTGCTGGTGCAAAGCGACATGGTCGTGGCGCTGCCGCCCGAGCTGGTGCAGCCCTACCTGGAAGCCGGCCTGCTGCAGGTGCTGGACTTCGACCTCGGCCTGCGCATGGACGCCTACGGCCTGATCACGCGGCGCGGCCACCAGCCTTCACCCGGTGCCGCCTTGATGCTGGGCTGCCTGCGCGAAGAGGCGCGGCGCCGGGGCCTGGGCGCGTGACCGTCTTTCGTGCAGGGCTGCACGCCCGCTCCACGGCGCGCAGAAAAATGCGTGAAATGATGCAAGTGCTCAGAATGCTCGAATCTCTAAGATCCAGGCACCGTGTCTGAGCGGCCCGCACGGCACCCCATGCCGGGCGGGCCCCAGCGTCCCGACCTAACCACGGCCCGCGCGGGCCGAGAGAGCACGCCATGCAGGTTCTGCAACTGCACTTCGACCCCGTGGGCAGCCCCGCGCTGCTGGCCCAGCGCCTGCAGGAAGCCGTGCACGCCGGCGCGCGTTCGGTGCTGGTGCTGGCCGGCGACGGCGTGGCCTGGCCGGCCGAGGCCGTGAACCCGCTGCTGCAGGCGCTGCCGGTGCCGGTGTTCGGCGGCGTCTTTCCGCAGGTGCTGCACGGCGGCACGCACACCGAAACCGGCCTCGTCGTGGCGGCCCTGGGCCAGGAGGCCGTGGTCACCGTGGTGGAAGGCCTGGACCGCGCCGACGCCGACTTCCACACCCCGCTGGCCGCCGCCGCGGCGCACGGCTGCCGCAGCCAGCTGGTGCTGGTGGATGGGCTGGCGCCCTTCATCGCGCACTTCGTCGAAGCCGTGTTCGAGCAGATCGGCGGCGGTGCTTCCTTCCTGGGCGGCGGCGCGGGCTCGCTCAGCTTCCAGGTGCGGCCCTGCGTGTTCACACCCGCCGGCCTGCGCAGCGGCGTGGGCGTGGTGGTGGGCCTGCGCAGCGCGCTGGGCATCGGCGTGAACCACGGCTGGCAGTCGATTGCCGGGCCTTTCGTGGTGACCGGCGCCGAGGGCAACACCATCACCAGCCTGGACTACCGGCCCGCGGCCGAGGTCTACCGCGAGTGCATCGAGCCCCTCGTCGGCCAGACGCTCACGCCCGCGAACTTCTTCGAACACGCCAAGGGCCACCCCTTCGGCATCGAGCGCTACGACGGTTCGCTGCTGGTGCGCGACCCCATCGTCATGCAGGGCGAGCACCTGGTGTGCGTGGGCGCGGTGCCGATGCAGCGCATGGTCTACATCCTCAGCGGGCAGGTGGAAGAACTCATCGCCGCCGCGCAGCAGGGCACCGAGGGCGCGGTGCAGGCCTTGCAGGCCGAAGGCGGCACGGTGGCCGGCGGCCTGCTGGTGGACTGCATCAGCCGCGTGCTCTTCCTGGGCCCGCGCTTTGGCGAAGAGCTGCTGGCCGCGCACCAGCGCCTGCAGCAGGCCGGCGGTGCCCAGGCGCCGCTGTTCGGCGTGCTGAGCCTGGGCGAAATCGCCAACAACGGCACCTACCTGCTGGAGTTCTACAACAAGACCTTCGTGCTCGGCGCCTACGGCCATGCCTGACACCCAGGCGCGCCAGCTGGCGGCGATGAAGTTCGAGCTCGCCATGAGCGTGGGCGAGTCGCTGGAGCTCGAGCCCATGGCGCGCGCCTTCATGCGCCCGCTGCTGCAGTTCGTTCGCGGCCTGAGCTGCCAGCTGTGGTGGCGCGAAACGCAGGGCGCCTGGCAGCGGATGGGCTACCCGGCACGCAGCCTGGCCCCGGCCGGCCAGCCCGACGCGGTGCACGCCTGGCGCGAGAGCGTGGCCCAGGAAACCGTGCCGCGCCCGCTGCACACCGAACTGGCGGGCGCACGCCATCTGCACGCCCTGCCGGTGGGCGCGCGCGGCTGGCTGTTCATTGAATGCCTGGGCCAGCCGGTGCCGGACGCCGTGCTGGGCGCCATCGGCGTGGTGCTACTGCGCCTGGCCAACGCCTGCCAGGCCTGCGAGCAGCACGCACAGCTGCAAGAGCTGCTGAGCCAGAAAGAGGCCGCCAAGCGCGCGCTGCGCGAGGCCTTGTCGCGCCTGGAAGACATCTTCGCGCTCAGCAGCGACGGCTTCATCTACTTCGACGCCCAGGCCCGCGTGGCCTACAGCAACCCGCGAGCTGCGGCGCTGCTGGAGCTGCCGCCCACCCAGCTGCAGGCCATGGACCTGCCCGCCCTGCACACCTGGCTGGCCACCTGCGGCTCCGCGCCCGGCAGCGCGGGCCTGCCTGGCGCCGGCCCCGCGCCCACCGGCGTGCTGCAGCTCAGCCACCCGCGGCCGCGCGTGCTGGCCTGGGCCTTGCGCCACAAGGACGCGGCGGCCGACGAGGGCGCCGACGGCAGCGCGGTGCTCTACCTGCGCGACATCACGCACGAGTCGGAGGTCGAGCGCCTGAAGAGCGAGTTCCTCAACACCGCGGCGCACGAGCTGCGCACGCCCATCGTCAGCGTGTTCGGCTTCTCGGAGCTGATGCTGGGCCGGCCCACCACGGAAGAACAGCGGCGCGAGATGCTGCAGATCATCCACCGCCAGGCGGCGCTGCTGGTGTCGCTGGTGGACGAGCTGCTCGACCTGGCGCGGCTGGAACAGGGCGGCCAGCGCATGCTGTCGCCCGCGCGGCACGAACTGGCGCTGCTGGTGGGCACCACGGTGCAAGGGCTGTCGGTGCCGGGCGACAGCCGGCGCGTGCAGGTGGGCACCCTGCCGGCGCAGGCGCCGCTGCAGGTGGATGCCAAGCTCTTCCACCGCGCGTTGCTGAACGTGCTGACGAACGCCTTCAAGTACTCGCCCCAGGGCGGCGACATCACGCTGCAGGCCTTGCCCGGCACGCTGCCTGCCCCGGAAGGCACGCCCGGCGCACCCGACGGCAGCACCCCTGCGTGGGGCCTGCGCATCACCGACCAGGGCATGGGCATGAGCCCCGAGCAGGTGGCCCGCGTCTTCGAGCGCTTCTACCGCGCCGACCAGTCGGGCACCGTGCCCGGCACGGGCCTGGGCATGAG
This sequence comes from beta proteobacterium AAP51, assembly GCA_001295905.1. GTDB lineage: Bacteria > Pseudomonadota > Gammaproteobacteria > Burkholderiales > Burkholderiaceae_C > Rubrivivax. Next base: position 29,267 of record LJHT01000007.1, read on the forward strand.
CCTGGTGAAGGAGATCGTCGAACTGCACGGCGGCCGCGTCGACGTGCAGAGCAGCCTCGGCCAGGGTTGCGCGGTCACGCTGTGGTGGCCTGCGGCGGCGCCAGCTGGCTGAGCGGCTTGCCACAGCCTGACAAACCGCTCAGTTTTCAGGGGTAAACGACTTGAGTAACGTCCGCGCCCCAGGGCCGTCGTGGACGCCCTCAGTTCGGGACACCATGGACGCTCTCAACCCCTACCACCTCCGCCCCTGGGTGGGCCAGTACGGCAGCCACATCAGCACCGAGCTGCCCGTGCCGGCGCACCCCAGCCTGGCCGCAATGGCCAGCGCGGCGTGCACGCGCTACGCGGCGCAGACCGCCTTCACCACCGTCATGCCCAACGGCATGTACGGCAGCCTGAGCTACGGCCAGGTGCAGGAAAAGAGCGACCACTTCGCGCGCTACCTGCGCCAGGTGCTGGGCCTGGCCGCCGGCGACCGCGTGGCCATTCAAATGCCCAACTGCCTGAGCTACCCCGTGGTGCTGCTGGGCGTGCTGAAGGCCGGCTGCGTGGCGGTGAACACCAACCCGCTCTACACCGCCAGCGAGATGGCGCACCAGTTCAAGGACAGCGGCGCCAAGGTGGTGGTGGTCGTCGACATGTTCGCCGACAAGCTGGAGCAGGCCCTGCCCAGCACCGACGTGAAGCACGTGGTCATCACCCGCGTGCCGGAGTTCTTCCCCGCGCTGGTGGGCGGCATCGTGCATGCGGTGATGAAGTACTGGAACCAGCTCGTGCCCAAGCACGGCGTGCAGGCCACGGCGCTGCCGGCGGCGCTGGCGCAGGGCGCGGCGGCCGGCGGCGATGTGGCCAGCTACAGCCAGGGCCTGAAGCACGACAGTCTGGCGCTGCTGCAGTACACCGGCGGCACCACGGGCGTGGCCAAGGGCGCCATGCTCACGCACGGCAACCTGCTGTGGAACATGGCGCAGATGCGTGCGATGTGCGCGAGCCACATCGACGAAGGCAAGGAGGTGGTGCTCACGGCTTTGCCGCTGTATCACATCTTCGCTTTCACGGTGAACTTCCTCTGCATGTTCGAGGCCGGCGCGCGCAACATCCTGGTGCCCAGCCCGCGGCCCATCCAGAACCTGCAGCGCGCCATCGAGAACTACAAGATCACCTGGATCACCGGCGTGAACACCCTCTACAACGCGCTGCTGGGCGAAGAGTGGTTCACCGCCTACCCGCCCAAGCACCTGAAGGCCGCCGGCGGCGGCGGCGCGGCCATGCACCACGCGGTGGTGGAACGTTTCGAGCAGGTGAGCGGCGCGCCGCTGGTGGAAGGCTATGGCCTGACCGAAAGCTCGCCCGTGGTGTGTTTCCAGCCGCTGAACGCGCGGCGCCAGAAAGACACCATCGGCATCCCCGCGCCCATGACCGATGTGTGCCTGGTCGACGACCACGGCCAGCCCGTGGCCGTGGGCCAGCCGGGCGAGCTGATCGTGCGCGGCCCGCAGGTGATGCAAGGCTACTGGCAGCGCCCCGAGGCCAGCGCCGAGGTGCTGAAGGACGGCTGGCTCTACACCGGCGACGTGGCGGTGATGGACGGCGACGGCACCTTCAGAATAGTCGACCGCAAGAAGGACATGATTCTTGTGAGCGGCTTCAACGTCTACCCGAACGAGATCGAAGACGCGCTCTCGCGCCACGACGGCGTGCTGGAAGCCGCCGTCATCGGCGTGCCCGACGACAAGACCGGCGAGGCCGTTCGCGCCTATGTCGTCAAGCGCGACGACAGCCTCACCGCCGAGGCCCTGCAGGCCCACTGCCGCACGCTGCTGACGGGCTACAAGCTGCCGGCGCGCATCGAATTCCGCGACGAGCTGCCCAAGACCCCGGTGGGCAAGATCCTGCGCCGCGACCTGCGTGCCGAGGTGCTGGCCGCACACAAGAAGACCAAGGGCTGAACGAACATGCTTTCAGAAACCGAAACCAGGCTGCTGGGCGTGATGATGATGGTCATCATGCTGGGCATGGGCGCGAGCCTCACCTTCAAGGACTTCGCCATCGCGCTGCGCAAGCCCGCCGGCGTGGCCATCGGGCTGCTGTGCCAGTACGGCATCATGCCGCTGCTGGCCTTCTTGCTGGCCAAGTCGCTGGCGCTGCCGCCGGCCTATGCCGTGGGCCTCATCCTGATGGGCTGCATGCCCGGGGGCACCACCAGCAACATCTTTGCCTACTTCAGCAAGGGCACTTTGAGCCTGTCGATCCTGATGACCATCAGCTCGACCATCGTGGCCATCGTGATGGTGCCCTTGACGCTGGCCTTCTATTCCAGCGGCATCGAAGGGCAGTGGCAGATTCCGCGCGAGAACGTCATCCAGGTGCTGTTCGTGCTGCTGGTGCCCACGCTGCTGGGCGTGGCGCTGCGCAAGTGGAACGCCAACGTCGGCGCCGTCATCGAGATGCTGGGCGGCCTGCTGGGCGTGGTGGTCATCCTCTTCCTCATCATCAGCTGGGTGCCGCGCAACTGGCCGCTGCTGCTGGAAACGGGGCTGCCGGTCTACACCGCATCGGTCGGCCTGGGGCTGGCGGGTTTCCTGCTGGGCTACGGGCTCTCACGCACGCTGAGGCAGGACACCCGCCGCGCACGCACCATCGCGCTGGAAACCGGCATCCAGAACGGGCCGCTGGCCGTGCTGATCGTGCTGCTGACCTTCAGCGGTGAACAGCAGCAGCAGGTGCTGCTGATCCCGGTGCTGTACTCGCTGTTCATCGTGCTCACCGCGGCCGCGGTGACGGTGTGGTTCCGCCGCATCACCACGCGCGAGGAACTGGCGCGCGACGCGGCCAAGATCGGCGCGCTGGCGAAGGCCTGAACTGCGGGTCTGAAGCACGGGCCTGAAGCACTGGCCGGACCTGCGCGACTGAAACCCGGGGCTGCGGGCCACGCTGCAGCCCAGCCAACATACGCCTGGCCGCAGCAGGGGCAGTGCCGCCGCCCGCCCACCCGGCCTAAGCTGCCAGGGTGGACAAGCTGCTGTGGGTGCTGGCCCCGCTGGTGCTGGCCGGTGGGGTGGTGGGCGTGCTGGCCTGGCGCGGGCGCCTGCCTTCGCGCACGGTGCTGAACGCCGCCTTCAGCCTGCTGCTGCTGGTGTACCTGCTGGTGACGGCGGGGCTGGGCATCTTCTGGGTGGCCCACCAGCACCTGCCGGTGTTCGACTGGCACTACGTCTTCGGCTACGCCATGCTGGTGCTGGTGGCCGTGCACCTGGCCTTCAACTTCCGCATGCTGTGGCACACATTGAAGCGGCGCCAAACGCCCGGCACAGGCGCTGCGGGTGCCGGCACTCTGCGGCCCGCAGGCCCTGCCAGGCCCCGCGTGGCAGCCGGCGTGGCGCGGCGGCCCTGGCTGGGCGCCTTCGCCTTGCTGGGCATGGGCACGGCGCTGGGCACGGCCTACTGGATCGGCCTGCGCCAGGGGCGCACCGAGTTGCGTGTGGTGGCCGGCGGCGGCGCGACACCCACCGATGCCGTGGCCAACGCCCAAGCCGCCGCCGCGGTGGTGGAAGCCTTCCACGAGTTCTCTTCCCATTCGCGCAGCGGCGTCTTCCGCCGCGCCGCCAGCAGCGACTGGGACACCCGGCCCCCACCCTTCAAGGCCCTGCCCGCGGCCACGCAGCAGGCCTTGCCGCCGCCGTTGAAGGCGCGCGCCGAAGGGCTGCTCACACGCCAGGGCCTGTCCACGCTGCTGTGGCACACCGCCGGCATCAGCCTGGAGCGCGGCGGCATCGTGTTCCGCACCGCGCCTTCTTCGGGCGCGCTCTTCGCTGCCGAGTTCTACCTCGCCGTGCGCGCGGCCCCCGGCATCGCACCGGGCCTGTGGCACTACCAGCCGCAGCACCAGGCGCTGGCCCTGCTGCGCGCAGGTGAACCCGGCCCGGCGCTGCTGCCCGCTGGCGCCCCGGCCGCGCTGCTAGCCACCGCGCTGTGGCGCCGCAGCGGCCACAAGTACGGCGACCGCGGCTACCGCTACGTGCTGGCCGACCTGGGCCACGCGCTGGAAAACACCCGCCAGGTGGCCGCGGCGCTGCGCGGCAGCGCCACGCTGCTGCCGCAGTTCGATGAAGCCGCGCTGGCAGCCTTGCTGGGCATCGACGAACAGCAGGAAGGCGTGCTGGCCCAGGTGCTGCTGTTCGGTGCGCCCGTGCAACTTCAAGCGCTGGGGCCGGCGGCGCAGGTGCCGGTGCAGGCCGGGCCCGCGGCGCTGGGCGTCACCGAGGCCATCCACCGCGCCACCTCTTTGCGCGGCGCCACAGCCTGGACGGCCAGCACGGTGCCGGCGGCGCCGTCCACCGCCGTTGCCACGGCTCAGGCCGCGCCCGACCCGCTGCCGCTGATTGCCGCCCGACGCTCACACAGGCGCTTCAGCAGCCAGCCCCTCGGCGCCGTGCCGCTGCAACAGGTGCTGGTGGCCATGACCACTGCACCGGCGCAGCTGAGCACGGCCGTGCGCGTGCACGTGTTGACGCTCACGGTGGAGGGCCACACGCCGGCCGCCTGGCGCTGGGACGCCCGCTCGCGGCGCCTTCTCTACACGCACGCGCTGGCAGCACGCACCGCGCGCGCGCAGGCCCGCGCCGCCGCGCTGGGGCAGGACGTGGTGGGCGACGCCGCGGCTGTGCTGGTGCTCACCCTCGACCGTGCCGCCTTCGCCGCCGACCCCGCCGGCGCTGCACGCGGCTACCGCCACGCCTTCATCGAGGCCGGCCTGCTGGGCGAGCGCCTGTACCTGCAGGCACAGGCCCTGGGCCTGGGCGCCTGCGCCGTGGGCGCCTTCTACGACGACGAAGCCGCCGCGCTGCTGGGCGTCACCCTTGGGAACGAGTGGGTGGTGCACTTCGCAGCGCTGGGCGTCCTGAACCCGCAGGGGTGACCTGCTCGGTGCGTGACCGCTGCCGTTGCAACCAGGGCGGCCGCGACGGCATCGGCGTGTTCCGGCTCACGCGCAAGACGCGCAAGATCAACACCATCCACCAGGGCTACATCGGCTGCAGCGGGCGCTGAAGCCGCGCACCGCAGTCAGCCGGCCTGCCGCCTTTTCAGCCGCCGCCGCCGCTCTTGCCTGATGAGCACGGCCCAGCCCCAGTACACCAGCGCATAGGCCGTGAGCCCCAGCACGGCGCCGGCAATGGGAAAGCCCGCCAGCAAGGCCGGGCCCCAGGACGTCACCTGCTCCCACAGCGCCGCCGGCCAGGTGTGCGGCGCATTCCAGGCCCAGTTGGCCATGGCCGGGGTGGGCGTGGCCGGCGCGCTGTGAGGCACGACGAAAGAGCCCAGGTAGGCGGCCAGCGCCCAGATCGGCGCCATCGTAAAGGGGTTGGTGAGCCAGGTGGCGGCCGCTGCGGCGGCCACGTTGGCGCGCAGGGCCACGGCCGCCAGCATGGCCGCCGGCATCTGCAGCGGCACCGGAAAAACGCCGATGCCGATGCCCAAGGCCACGCCCAGCGCCACGCCGCGGCGGTGCAGCACCCACAGGCGCGGGTGCTCGCGCAGGTAGTGGCCCAGCCACGCGAAGCCCCGCGTCTGCTCCATCGTCTGGGCGGTGGGCAGCCAGCGACGCAGGCGCTTCTTGAATTCAGCCATCGAACAGGGGGCAATCAGACAGAGAGGGGCAACCCGTCCGTTGGGCAGGGCCCGCAGCAAGGCGGGCAGTGCAGGTGGGCGCGGCCGCCCGGGCTGCCGGGCCGGCTTTCGCAAGGGTGCGCGGACTCTATCAGCGCAGCCAGCGGCACGCCCCGTGGGGCCGGCCGGCTGGCGTTGATTCAGGCACGGTGGCGCGCGTAGGCTTCGGCCATCTTGCGGTCGTAGTTGTACTTGGCGTAGTCCGGGCCGTTGTAGTAGCGCGCGAAGGTGGGCCAGTCCAGCGTGCGCAGGGCCTGCAGGCGCAGCCGGTGCGAAGCAACGAAACGCACGAAGGCCTCTAGGTGCTCTACCTGCGAGACCGTCATCGCCCGCACGAATTCAGCCGCCGTGGCGTGGCCGCATTCGCGGTGGTTTTCACCCAGGATCTGGAACATGCCCCAGGAGGCTGCCTTCAGCGCGGCTTCGGGATCCAGCGCGTAGGCCTGGGCCAGGCGCTCCCACTGCCTTTCGCTGTTGCCATAGCCGCCGGGGCCGTAGCCCTTGCCGGCCGAGAGGTCGGGGTGGCTGGCGTTGAAGCGGCCCACGGGCCGCGTGCAACGCGCGAAGACGTGGCGCTCGTACAGGATGGTGGGGCGGCTCTGGCGGTCGAAGGGCGCGCCGCGTGATTCCACCTCGGCCACCGCCTTCACGGCCGCGGGCTCGCAGGCCAGCGCCTGCGCGGCCTGCAGGAACACCGCTTCGGTGAGCGGCGCGCCCGTGTGGGCCGCAAAGAAGTCGGCCGGCAGGCCCGCCACCACGGGCCAGGCGTTCAGGCTGCGGCTGGCGGTGGCCAGGCCGCGGGTGGTGGCCTCGGGGCCTTCATCAGGCAGCTTGCCGAACTGTGCCGCCGGGTCGTAGGCCGGCAACGCGGTGCTGCGCGCGGTGGCGCGCGGCAGGCGCAGGCGCGGCACGGGGGCGGCGACGGTGGTGGCCGAGGTGGCGGGGGAAGTTGTGCGCTTGGCCATCATCAGCTCCAGTTCACGGCGCGCAGCGCGGCCTGCCCGGCGGCGCTGACGAAGTAGTTCATGTGGTGGCAGGCCACCTCGAACTGCTGCGGCGGCTGCGCGCGCCCGCGGCCGGCCGCCAGGATGCTGGGCACGCCCACGGCGATGTCGTTGGGCTGGCGCGCGAACAGCAGGTCGAAGGCCGTGCTCTGCCCCACCTTGGCCAGCAGGCGGGCGAAGAGCGCGTCGCTGGGTTCTTCGTAGGCGTTCACGTCGCCGGCCACGATGGTGTAGCGCACGCCGGGGTCGGGGCTGCTGTTCAGGCTCTGGATGAAGGGCGAGCTGGGGTGCATCTGCTCCAGCGTCTTGGTCAGCACCTTGCTGCGGTTCAGCAGCAGCAGCGTGGCGCTGGCAAAGGGGATGAGCACGGGCATGTAGTTCAGCGTCAGGCTGGTGAGCACGCTGAAGACCTTGCGCGCGTCGTCGATGCGCCCGAAGGGTGAACCGCCATTGGGCGTGCCGCACATCACCAGGTGGTCGACCACCTTCGCGCCGCCTTCGCGCTCGATGAACCAGCGCGAGACCAGGCCGCCCATCGAATGCACCAGCAGCGTGAGCTGCTTGTCGTCGCCTTGGTGCAGGCCCACCGCCTTCAGCGCCTGCCCGAGGCGGCGCGCGGTTTCCTCGATGGGGGTGTCGAGGTTCTCGTAGTCGTAGCTCAGCACGAGGTCGAAGCGCTGGTCGAGGCCCAGTTCGCGCAGGCCGGCCGCGATGCCGGCGGTGTCGCCGATGATGCCGTGCACCAGCAGCAGCACGCGCCGCGCAGCAGCCACCTTCGCGGCCACGCCGTCGTCGTGCTGCTCGGGCTGACCGTCGCTGCCCCAGCTGAGCCAGCGCAGGCGGTTGACGTTCTCGCGCCGCAGCACGGTCTTGAAGAAGTACATCTTCAGCGCGCCGCCGAGGCTGCGACCCTGCATTTCATCCTCGGGCAGCTCGTGGATGCTGACCAGCGTGCTGCCGTCGTCCTGCCGGCTGGCCACACCGCCCAGCGACACGTGCCGGCCGTCGAACACCAGCGGCAGCAGGCCTTCGCCTTCGCCCAGCGGGGTGTTGACGACGATCTCCAGCGGTTCGTCGGCCAGGTTGTCGGTGCCCGTCAGGTTGGTGAGCGTGAGCACGCTCTGGTCGGCGTCGCTGCGGCTGCCGCCAGCGAAGTCGAGCATCTGGAGGCCGCGCGCCTCGATGGCCTGGTAGAAATCAACGGCCGGCCCCAGGCTGCGCGTGGCGCCGGTGCGGGCGGCGCCCAGCGTCACCTCGGCACGCACGCGGCTGTGGCGCTTGATGGTGATCTGCCCTTGCGCCACGCTGGCATCCATCGCGCCCACGTGGCCCAGCTGCCGCACCACGCGCACCTGGCAGGGCAGCGTGAACCACTCGTTGCGGTGCACCTGGCGGGCCTTGACGCTGCCCACGCCCCGCGTGGCTTCCGTGTTCACGCCCTTGCTGCGGCTGCGCGTGAGGTCGGCGCCCAGTTCCAGGTTCTCCTGGGTGAGCAGGAAGTCGTCCATGGGCTCGGTGGCCACCAGCAGCTGGAAACGCTCGATGACTTCGTCGAGCCCGTCGTCGACGTAGAGGTACTCCTCGGGCGCTTCGCCGAACAGCGTCATCCAGCCGCTGCGGGCGGGCAGCGGCTCGTTGGCCAGGCGGTGGATGCCCCACTGCGGCGACAGGTTCAGCAGCACGAAGTGCAGCGGCTGCGGGCTGCGGTTGCGCACGCGCAGGCGCAGGCGGCAGGGCCGGAAGTCGTCGCCTTCGCGCACGCTGGTGAGCGTGAGCTCGCGGCCGGTGTGCACGTAGGCGCTGCCGTCGGGCTGGGGTTCGCTGATCTCGAAATCGACCAGCGAGGTGTCCATGCGCGTGCGCGGGTTGGCCAGCGTGCGCAGGCGTTCCCAGCGCTGCACGGCCTGCAGCGCGGGCTGCAGGTCTTGCGCGGCTTCGCCCAGGGCGCTGTCGCTGGCCGTGGCGCCCACGGCGGCCGAGGCCAGGTTCAGGGGCGCCAGGCCTGAGGTGGCCTGTTTACCGCCCTGTGCACCAGCGTGTTCACCGGCCTGCTCGCCAGCCCGCTGCAGCACCAGCTGCTGGGCCGCCAGCGCCAGCGTGTAGGCCGCGCCGGCATCGGGGGCCACCAGCTGCACCGGGGCGCTCTGGTCTGCGTCCAGCGCCTGCTGCACTGCCGCGCGCTGCCCGGGGCTGCCCTGGAAGCCCAGCAGCAGCGGCGCCACCGGCAGGCTGCGCAGCTCGGCTTCGAAGCGCACGGTGTCGGGGCTGTCGAAGTCCAGCGCCAGCGTGCTGCTCTGGGCGCCCACCTGCACCGCGGTGGCGGTGCCCACGCTGCGCGTGGCCTCGCCTTCGGGGAAGAGCGTCAGGGCCACGGGCTGGGCGCTGTCGGCAGGCAGGCCGTGCAGCGCGCCGCAGGCGGCCTGCCACGCGCCCTGGCTGAAGGCTACGCTGAAGCGCCGGCCCTGGCGGCGGATGCTGCGGCCCAGGAAGCCGGCGCGCGCATCGAAACGCGCGGCGGCTTCGAACTGCGGGTCCTGGTCGCGGGCACGCTGGCGCACGCGGGCGCGGCAGCGCACGAAGAGGTCGGCATAGCTCAGCTCGCCGCCGCTGTCGCGCAGCACATCGAGCAGGGTGCTGGTGAACACGCCGCCTGGCTCGGCGCCCGGCGCGGCGCGCTGTTCCTGCGCCAGCTGGCCCCTTTCGCAGGCCGCCAGCAGGATGTGCCGGCTGCTGGGTATGGACAGCGGCTGGCCCGCCGCCAGCAGCTGGCTGTAGTGGCCACCGAGGTAGCTTTCCAGCGGCCTTTCCTGGTGCACCGCGCCCGTCATGCGCGGCACCAGGCCGCCGATGGCATCGGCCCCGCGCGTGCCGGAACCGCTGTGGCAGCAGTCGAACAGCACCGCCACGTGCGCCTGCCGCGGCGCCAGCTCCTGCAGCAGGGCGGCGAGTTCCTTGTCGGCGAGGTCGTGGCCGCCAGGCAGGCGGCTGTCCACACAGACCAGGCCTTCGTCCAGGCCATCAGGGAAAAAAGGCTTGAAGGCCGCGGCCGAGGCCGATTGCGCGCCATGCCCGCTGAAGTGGAACAGCACCACGTCGCCCGGCCCGGCCTGCCCGAGGTGGCGGCGGAAGGCGTCGATGAGGTTGGCGCGCGTGGCCTGCGCGTCGGTGAGTGTTTCCAGCGCCAGCGCGGCGGGGTCGAAGTGCCCGCGCAGCCAGGCCTGCAGCCTTTCCACGTCAGGGCGGCAGCCCTGCAGCGGGCGCACCGGCCCGGTATAGGCATCGATGCCCACGTGCAGCGCATAAAGACGGTTAGACATGGTGAGGCCCGGTGTGCCGTTGGAACAGGGCCGCCAGTATCTGGGGGGCACCTACCCCTGGCAATGAGCGAAATGGGGGAGGGGTGGGTCTTCCCCAGGGCCGTGGGCGGGTGCTCAGGGCGCGGCCACCGCTCGCGCGATGAAGGCTTCCAGCCGGCGCATGAAGTCGGCGTGGTGGCGGGTCTCCACCCAGCTGTGGCCTTCGTCGTAGTTCACGCGCTCCACGCGCACGCCGGCACGGCGCGCGGCGGCCTCGAAGCGGTCTGCATGCTCGGGCGGCACGCGGCGGTCGTACACACCCTGGCCCAGCAGCACCGGCACCTGGATCTCGGCCACGCGGCGCAGCGGCGAGCTGCGCTCCAGCCGTTCGGCATCACGCTGGGGTTCGCCCACCAGCGCGGGCAGGCCGTGGCGCTTGAACTGGGCGCTGAGGTCGCCCCAGGTGGCGTTGAAGAGCAGCTGGAGGTCGGTGACGCCGGCGTAGCTGGCTGCACAACGCCAGGCCCCGGGGTGGCGGATGGGGCCCATCAGCGCGGCATAACCGCCGTAGCTGCTGCCGAAGATGCAGGCCCGGCCGGCATCGGCCCAGCCTTCCCGGGCGGCCCAGGCCATCACGTCGGCCAGGTCGTCCTGCATCGCCAGGCCCCACTGCTGCCAGCCGGCACGGAAGTGGCGCCAGCCGAAGCCGGTGCTGCCGCGGAACTCGACCTCGATGACACGCCAGCCGCGGCTGGCGAGGAACTGCGCCTCGGCCGACCACAGGCGGTCGCTGCCGCGCACCCAGGGCCCGCCATGCACCAGCATCACCGCCGGCAGCGCGGCCTTGGCTTCCTGCCCCGGTGGGTGCGTCAGCACCACGGGCAGGGGCAGGCCGTCGCGCGCAGGCACGCGGTGGAAGGTGCGCCGGCCCTGGCTGTCTTCGGGCAGCCAGGGGTGGGTGCGGCCCAGGCGGCTGAGCGTGGCGGCGGCGGCGTCGAAGACCAGCAGCTCGCCGGCCTCGCGGTCGCTGCTGCTGTGCACCAGGTAGCGCTGCGTGCCCTGGCAGCGGCCGCACATCAGGCGGTTGCGGCGGTCGCCGGGCAGGGCGCCATCCACCTGGCGCTGCACGCGTGCCAGGGCTTCGTCGAACCACAGCGTGGCCGGCTGCGCCGCGCGCGTGTGCAGGCCCAGCACGCGGCCCTGGCGGCGGTTCATCACCAGCGCGGGGTCGAGGTCGAAGCCGGCCAGGGCGGCCACGGCTTCGGGGTCGAGCTGGCGCTTGCGCAGGTTGTAGACGTGCAGCGCCTCGGTGTCGCGGCCCGCCACGCGCGTGGCCACCAGCAGCTCTTCGGGCCCTTCCAGCGCCAGCGGCTCGAGCCCGTCTTCGGCGTTCAGCGCGCGCTCGTCCACCAGCTGCCAGGTGTTGGTGCCGGGCGCCCGCCAGTGCAGCTGTTCACGGCCGTCGCGCACCACCTGCGCCACGCGCAGCTCGCCTTGCGCGTCCAGCAGCCAACGGGTGGCGAAATCGGGCGCGCCCACGCTGAGTGCGCGCGTGACGCCGGTGCTCGTGTTCAGGCGCACCAGCGCGCCCGACTGCACCTCGCCGCTGGCAGCGAAGATGGGCTGGTGCATCAGCACGTCGTCGCTGCCGTCGTCCAGCGTGCCGTAGAGGAACCAGCCATAAGGCAGCACGCGGCTCTGGATGCGCGTGCCGATCTGCGAGGTGCTGTTCACCCAGGCCACCAGCTGGCGCTGGTTGCTGCCGTCCAGGTCGACCGCGAAGATGCCGGCGCCGCCGGCCTGCACGATGTAGCCGGGCTGCGAACCGGTGTAGACGAGGCGGCGGTCGTTGACCCAGTGCACGCTGTCGACATTGGCATTGGAGAAGGCGGCCACGACCTTGAATTCCGACGGCTTGTCGATGCGCGCCACGGCCACGGTGCGGCGGCCGGTGTCGGCGGTGAGCAGCATCGCGATGTGGCCGCCGCCGGGCGAGACCGTGGCATCGGCCAGCTGCGCCGGGCGCACGTAATCTTCTGCCGACAGGCGTTCGGCCGCCGGGCGTGCCGCGGGCGGGCGTTCGGCCGGCGCGGGCTGGGCCCAGGCGCCGGCACTGGCCAGCCCGAAGGCCAGCAAGCCGAGGACGAGTGACTTCATGTTTTAGGCTCCCTGCAAGCCGCTGCAGTGTAGGCAAGCCGGGGAGCCCGCGGCCTTCAGCGCGCGGGGGTACCGGGGCCTGCATCCGCATCTGAACCCGGGCTGCCAGCGGCCCTGCCCGCCAGGGGCGCCCGTACCGGCCTGGCGGGCTTGGGCAAGGCCGTGCCCTGGGCCTGCTGTTCCAGCCAGAGCAAGGTTTCCACCTGCGCCACCAGGCGCTGCAGGTAGGCCGGCGAGGCCGCCTGCAGCCGGCACAGGGTTTCGTGCAGCAGGCGCTGCGTGTTCAGCGGGCCGGCCTGGGGAGGCACGGCCGCCAGCGCCTGGCGCACGCGCTGCTGCATGCGCAGCCCCGACCAGGCCTGGGCATGGTCGCGCAGGGCCTTCAGGCCCGGCGGCCGGGCGTGCGACTGGACATTCGGCCGGGGATGCGCAGCACGCTCGAACAGCGCCTCCACCCGCGCGTCAGCCTGCGTGCCGGCCTGCGCCTCGATGTGTGCCAGCAATTCGGCCAGCGGGCTGGCGCGGCGGGGCGCTGCAGCCGCCGGCAGGGCAGGGCCGGGCAGCGCAGCGCCAGCCGCTGCCGCCTCGGCGGCCCGCAAGGCCTGCAGCCGCGCGTCGATCAAGCGCCGCACGGCGCCCTGGTGCTGACCGGCGCGGCGCTGCAGCGCCTCGATGTGGCGCTGGCGCAGGTTGGGCGCGGTCGGCAGCATCAGCGGCCGGCGGGCGAAGGCGTGGAAGGCAAGGCAGAGGGCGAAGGCACGGGCGAGGCCGTTGCAGCCGCTGGGCGCGGCAGCGGCGTCATCTCCACGCGCCGGTTCAGCGCGCGGCCTTCGGCGTCGCTGTTGGGCGCCACCGGCTGCTCGGCGCCGAAGGCGGCGGCGAACACCGAAGAGGCCGGCACGCCGGCTTCGATGAGCGCGCGCGTCACGGTCAGGGCGCGCTGGGCCGAGAGCTCGAGGTTGTCTTCGAACTGCCGGCTGCCACCGCGCACGGGGCGGTCGTCGGTGAAGCCGCTGACCATCAGCACCTCGTCACGCGCGGCCAGGTAGGCCTTCAGCGTGCCGGCCAGGCCTTGCAGCAGGCGCCGGCCCTCGGGCTGCAGCTGGTCGGAGTTGAAGTCGAACAGCAGGCTGCTGCTGATGCCGATGCGCCCGCCCTGCAGCGTGACGCGCCCTTCGGCCAGCGGCACGGCCAGCGCCTGCTCCAAGGTCTGCCGGCGGCTTTCTTCGGCCTGGCGCTTCTTCACCTCGGCGTCCAGGCGCTGGCTCAGTTCCAGCTGCAGGCCCAGGGCACACACGAGGATGAGCACGAAGGCCCCCAGCAGCCCGGCCATGAGGTCGCCGAACACCGCCCACACCGGGGCGCCGTGTTCGCCTTCGGCGTTGCCAGCGCCGTCGATGCCGTCGTTCAGGCCCAGGCTCATGCCGCGTCCGCCAAGGCGGGGGCCTGCGGCAGGCGCTGCGCCAGCTGCTGCAGCTCGTCGGTGATCTGCTTCTGGCTCAGCAGGCTGAGGTCGATGAGCTCGCGCGCCTGGGCCACGGTGTAGGCCAGCTGCTCGTCGCTGCGCGCCCCGGCCTGGGCCAGGGCTTCGTCCAGGTGCTGCAGGCGCGCCAACAAGTGCTGGCTGCTGGTGTCGAACTGCGCCACCGCGCCGCCGAAGGCTTCGCCCAGGCTGGCCACGTCCACCGCGCTGGCGCTCAGCAGGGCGGCCATCTGCTCCAGGCGGGCGGTCTCGGCATCGGCCTTCTCGGTGAAGCGCGTGCCGGCTTCCTGCAGCCAGCGCGCGCTGGAAGCCACCAGCTCGTCCACCGCGGCCTTCTGCGCCGTGGCGGTGTGCTGCACCGTGCCCAGCAGGGTGTGCAGGGTGTCCAGCAGCTGCTGGCGCTCGGCCAGCAGGGCGGTGTCTTGCGCCAGGCTGGCGCTGAGCTGGCTGCGCAGCTGCGTCACCACCTCGGCCGCGGCGCGCGGGGCTTCACCGGCACTCGCCGCCAGGCGGGCCATTTCCTCGATGGTGCGGCGCGCCTGGGCCTGGGCCTCGGCCTGCAGCTGCAGGCCGGTGGCGGCGAACTGGGCGCGGGTGTGTTCGGCCATCTGCGCCATCGCGGTGCTGAAGGCCGCCAGGCGGGCCTGTTCGTCGGCGGCCTGGCGGGCCTGCTGCTGGGCCAGCGTGGTGTCCAGGTGCTGCAGCAGGGCCTGGGTCTGGGCCTGCTGGCGCGCCACGCTGGTTTCCAGCGCCTGCAGCAGCGCCTGCGTGTGGGCTTGCGTGAGCGCCTGGGTCTGCGCGCCGCTGCTGGCCAGCCAGCCCTGGGCCTGCTGCTCGAAGCGCTGCGCCAGGCCTTCCAGCTGCTGCTGCACGGCGCTGGCGACGTGGCCGTGCAAGGCCGCGGTTTCACGCGTGATGCCGGCCATCGTGCCTTCCACCGTGGCCTGTACGGCGGGCTGCAGCGCGGCCAGGCTGTCGCTGGCCTGGCGAGCACCTTCGGCCAGGTGCTGCTGCAGGCTCTGGCCCACCTGCGTGGCCATGGCCTGCACGCTGGCCAGCAGGGCGGGCAGCTGCTGGGCCTGAAGCTCGGCTTGCCGGGCTTGCTGTTCGGCCTGCCTGGCCTGCTGATCGGCCTGGGCCTGCTGGTGGGCCAGAAACTGGGCCGTCAATTGGGCCGTCAATTGGGCCACCAGCTGGGCCTGCTGCTGCGCCAGCGCCTCGCGCTGCTGGTGGCTGCGCGTGTGGCCTTGCAGCGTGCTGCCGACGGCGGCCTCCAGCGCCTGCGCCACGCCGGCGCGGTGGCGCCGCGCCAGCGCCGACAGCAAACCCAGCGCGGCCGAGGCCGCCACGCCCGCCACCGAGGTGCCGAAAGCCAGGCCCAGGCCGCGCACGGGGGCGGCCAGGCTGTCGCGCAGGGCCTGCACGTCGGTGGCGCTTTGCAGCGCCACGCCCGTGCCCTGCAGCGTGACCACCATGCCCAGGAAGGTGCCCAGCATGCCCAGCAGCACCAGCAGGCCGGCCAGGTAAGGCGTGAGCGCCAGCCCGGGCAGGCCGCCGCGTTCGTCCTGCACGCGCAGGCGCACGGCCGGGCGCAGCGTGGCGGGCACCTGGGCCAGCCATTCGGCCAGGGTGGACGGCAGAGCCTGGTCTTCAACCAACACCGCCAGCGCACGTTGCAGCCCCAGGCTGGCCTGGTGGAAGCGCCACAGCTCGCGCAGGCCGCCGGCATAACAGCAGGCGATGAGCAGGGTGACGGCCAGGGCCAGCGGGTGGCCCGGGAGGTAGCCGGCGGCCACCCAGGCCACGGCAGCCGCACCGGCGGTGGCCGTGGCGGCGGCCACGAGATGGAAGAAGCGGGTCATGTGAGGAAAGTCATGCGCGGGTGTGCGCTTCGCGCAGCGCGTCGAGCAGGCCCCGTGCAGGCTGCAGGCGCAGTTCGAGGTCGGCCTGCAGCAGCGGCTGCAGCGTGTGGCGGAAGGCCGGCGTTTCGTCGGCCTGGCGCTGGTGGCTCAGGTGTCGAAGGAAATGGGGCTCCACCAGCACCGTCAGCAAGGCGAGCTGGGCTTGTTCGCGCGCGGCCAGCACCTGGGCCAGGGCGGCGTCCAGCGCGGCCAGTTCACCCAGGTGGGGCAGCGCGGGCACGTTCGGCCCCGCCGTGGCCTGGCCCAGGCGCTGCAGCGCCGCCCGGGCCTGCGTGCGCAGCGCGCTGGCGGCGGCTTCGAAGGCCTGCTGCAGCTGGTGGCAGCAGCGGCGCCAGGGCAGGAAGCTGCCGTCGTGGGCGCGCTCGGCCTCGTCCAGGGCCTGGGCCAGCCGGTGCTGCATGCCGGCATGGACGCGGCTGAATTCGGTTTCCAGCGCCGCCCGCTCGCGGGCCACTTGCGCGCGCAGCGCCAAGCCGAGCGGCTGGGCGGCCGAAACAGGTGCAACGCCCGCAGCGGCGGACTGCGCCAGCACCGTGGACAAGGCAATGGCCTCCTTCCACCCCAGCCAGCGCCCCAGGCCTTCGACGAACGCCGGCGCAGGCCGGGGCGCTGCGC
Source organism: beta proteobacterium AAP51 (assembly GCA_001295905.1). GTDB lineage: Bacteria > Pseudomonadota > Gammaproteobacteria > Burkholderiales > Burkholderiaceae_C > Rubrivivax. Next base: position 45,411 of record LJHT01000007.1, read on the forward strand.
CCCTGGGCCCCAGCAAAACCGGCAGGCCCGGGCCGGTGGGCCAGGTGTCCGCGGCGGGGCCGTCGTCCATGGCAGCCTCTCGCACAAGCGTCGGGCCCATCGTTGGGTCAAGCGTCGGGACCCCCGTTCCAGGCTGCGCTGCGCCCGGGCCTTCTGCTCCTCGGCGCGTCTCCTTTCGGCCTGCCCTTTCGGCGCGGGGCAGGGCGTGGGTCAACTCGGGGTGCATGCAGACAGCGTTCGGCGAGGCGAAAAACCCAGCACTCTACACCGCAGGCCCGCCGGCCCGGCCCAGCGCGCAAGCGCCATGGCCGTGACGAAGGTGCCGCCCACGCAGGCGCGCATTGACGCACACTCGCGCCCGGAACCGGCGATTTCCCCAGCGCGCACCCCGCGGCCCTTCCCCACACCCATGCAGTCCCCCCCGACCCCGCCCCCACCCGCCCGGCCCCTGGTGCTGGTAC
>LJHT01000070.1 GCA_001295905.1 beta proteobacterium AAP51
GCCGGGCTTACAACGCCTGCCGTAGCGGGTCCGGGGTGCAACGAGGGGTTAGGCCGCATCCGCGGTAGTAGAACGTGGATTGACTACGGTTGGATTACGCCAAAGTGCTAGAAGCCAAAATAGAGCAGCGTGTGCCATGCCAACTAGTGCACCTGGGAATAAAAGCGATAGCTGTTGAATCCGAAAGTGCAGATGAAGCTTGTGGTCAAACAGGGATGGAATGGCTGGGAGAGCAAATACTATCGCGCCGACGACCGCACCTGCGGCTAAGCAATGCCACCATCTGACCCAACCCTTGCGAAAGGCGATGAGGATCATTGGAAGCGCTAGAAATCCAATTATTGCGTAGCAGACGATGACATACCACAGCGCGACGTACCGAGCGTCTGTCAATGTCTGCAAGAAGGAACCAGGCTCTAATGTGACGGCGCCGTAAGCGGCCATTAGAATGAGCGCGAAGAACGGTAAAAGCAGGACAGACGCGACGACTCTCTGCATATGCGGCCTAACGTTCGAGTTCACCCGGGCCGCGGAGGCAGGGGTTGTAAGCCCAGTGTGTGACGATGCTACCGCTGGCACAGACTGGGCTTACAACGCCTGCCGTAGTGGGTCCGGGGTGCAACGAGTGGTTAGGCCTCATCGCGAAATGCCAGCACGTGGATTCACTTCCAGTGCTCGAATCTGTTGATATTGACCACGTACTCCGTTCCCTGTGGAAGCAGAGTGCGTTCCACTTTGTCACAAAGCATTTGCTCGACGATCTGCGTGCCTTGAGCGACCTCCCGTGAAACATACTGAGCACACCAGAAGAGCACCTTTCCTTCGTGCTTGAAGACGAGTTCGACGTCGGAAGGCCGAAGCGGGCCACGGGTTCCCATGTTGGAGATTGTGACCAGTGCTCCAGCGACAGTTGTGATGCCCAGAGGTTCGACTCGGGTCACCTTGAGTTCGCCTTCGTTCTTTGCATCGTAGTCTGGGCCTGGGTGAAGGGATGGCTTGATGAGCTCCGACGCAAAAATGGCCAGCAGAACGCCGAGTGCGAGGCCGAAGCCAGAGATGAGCCAAAGGACGAAGCGGCGAAGGAATTCGTTCTTCATGAGGCCTAACGTTCGAGTTCACCCGGCCCGCGGAGGCAGGTGTTGTAAGCCCGGCGT
>LJHT01000071.1 GCA_001295905.1 beta proteobacterium AAP51
GCCGGGCTTACAACGCCTGCCGTAGCGGGTCCGGGGTGCAACGAGGGGTTAGGCCTCTCCACGCGGTACTTCTCGGAAAGCGTATTTATCAGCAGATTGCGGATCGACAAGGCCGTCTTCAATTGCCGCCTGCCAGGCCTCGCGCTCAAAGGCGTTGTTACCTAAGTCGGCAGCAGTGTCCAGAATAACCACCGGATAAATTGCCACTGTGCGGTCGGTAGAGGTTTCGACAACCTTAATGAACTTCTTCATTGCATCATACGCTTTCTAGCACTCAGGCCAATTTGGATCGATTCCCACCCGAGGAAGTTTTGGAGCGATTTTGTTTACCGATCGGTGATACCCGCAAGTGGAGCACCACCATATTGCCTTGCCGTAGAGATCATTGTTCATATCAATCTCTGTACGTTCATAGCCGCTCGCCCGAAGTACAGGCGATGTTCCTTTGCGTAGACGAGCTCGTTCCTTGTTGATGAGCGCCAGTGTCGGTTCACGCTCTGCAGATGCAAGCTTTACATAGGTATGCGTGCAGGTCGGCTTTTGACTATGAGCTCGTCTGCTTCCGCGCTGAGTACATGCTGAAACCTGTGGTGCGGGAATTGTGGAGCCAGACCTGTAGAAACTTGCCGTCACAGTTCCATCAAAAAACTTGGTCAGTAACCTCGCATCGCCGCAGTCGTTGCAAACAGAGAGACAAAAGAGCTCATCATCGCCGATTGGAGGAATGGGCCCCTCGAAAAAGTCTTGGTATGTAGCGTTGCATCCCCAAGTGTGAGTTGATTCAGGATGCGTTGCTACTGCACAGGCCAAGCAGTACTCGCTGCGTCGATACTCGGTGAAGTCCGCAGTTATGCATTTGCACGAGTCGCACTGCACTTCCGTGTATCGGCCGCCGAAACCAAAGAGACCATTGCGTTTTGTGATTTTCATCGCTCGCGAGAATGGGGTGCAAGTCGTGCTGCGATCATCGCGGTCGGAGCTTGCATAGAGACTTGGACTGAGAGGCCTAACGTTCGAGCTAAGCTGCCCGCGTAGGCAGGCTTTGTAAGTCCGGACTGAGAAAATGTACAGAGTACCTCAGGCCGGGCTTACAAAGCCTGCCGTAGCGGGTCAGCTTGAGCGAGGGGTTAGGCCTCACTGCGCTCGGCCAGCGTGAGCGTTCATGATCGACAGCAACTGACTCTCACCGAAGGCTGTCTCGTCGATTCCGTGGCCACGAACTCGCCAGATGGTTCCCGACAAGACTTGAACCCTATAGCCAAGCAACTCCAGCTTCGTGACGCAGTCGTTGGCGGTTGCGCTGGGTTCAGCCTGCGAGTAAGCATTCCACTTAGCGTCGTACGCCCGATGTTCGGCTAGTTGACGTTCAGTGTCAGCGCGCGAGCGCTCCTCATCTTCTGGGGACCAGAACAGAATTGAGTGTTCCGCATCAAGAGGGCGACTTCCTAGCCGCGATTCAACCCAAACTAGAGCAAGACGAGAGCGGAGCGCGTCGTTCTTGCCAGACGCCTCCGCTTCCTCCAGCAAAGCGCTGGATGAGAAGCGGATCCCGAAACCTGGACGGCCATGATGGTCAAGCTCAACGGTAAGGGATGGAGCGTGCTCTCTGACGCCATAGATTTTGTCGAACGCTTTGCGGCTGTCGCTGTGTAAACGCCTGTGGCGAGCCGACACTTGAGCGATCCGAATGACAACCGCGGCAAACAGCAACGCGCCAGCCAGTAGCAGTATTTCCATACAGAACCTTGGCGCCTATACAAACTAATCGTGAGGCCTAACGTTCGAGGTAACCTGCCCGCGGAGGCAGGTGCTGTAAGCCCGGACTGAGACAATAGTACTGCTGGCTCAGGCCGGGCTTACAGCGCCTGCCGTAGCGGGTCAGGTTGACC
>LJHT01000072.1 GCA_001295905.1 beta proteobacterium AAP51
GGTGGGCGCGGTGGGGGCGGCCGTGCCGCCACTGCCGTCGGCGCCGGCCGGGCCGGGCGCGCGCGCTTCGGGCGGGGGCTGCATGGGGTCGCGCGTGAGGTCGCGCAGGGGTGCCTGGGCCCAGGCCAGCGGGGTGCTCAGCGCCAGGCCCAGGCCCAGCAGGGGCGCGCTGCGCGCGAGGTGGAAGCGGGAGTGTTCCATGTCAACTCACTTCGGCCGGTAGCCAGACGCGCAGCGTCAACAGGGCGCCCGCCTCGCTGCCTTCTGGCGGGCCTTCCACCTGCATCGGGCCCCAGCGCAGGCCGGGCAGGGCGGCTTCGATCTCGGCCAGGTAGGCCGCCAGCGCGAGGTAGCTGCCCGACAAGGCGAGGTCCACCTCCTGCAGGCCAGCGGGCGCGGTGCTGGGGCTGTTGCTGGGCGCCGTGGCCGATTCCCGGGCCGGCGCGGCCACGGCCAGGCGCACCAGGCTCAGGCGTTCGTGGCGGCGCAGCACGCGGGCCAGCAGGTCGGCCAGGCGCGGCGGGCCGGCGGTGGCCTGCATGCCCGCCGGGCCGGCGCTGCCGGGCGCCTGCATCTCGGCGGCCAGGCGCTCGCGTTCCTGCTGGGCCGCGCGCAGGGCGGCTTGCAGCCGGCCGGTGGGGCTGTCGCTGGCCGGCGGCGCGGTGGTGGCCGTGAGCTGGCTGCGCAGCTGCGCCAGTTCGCTGTTCTGGCGCGCCAGCTGCTGGGCGCGTTCGCGCTGCTGCTGCAACTGGGGCGAGATGACCAGGGTGTCGGCCAGCGCCACCACCACCACGGCGACGGAGAAGAACAGGAACACGCGCTCGCGCAGCGAGAGCGCGTCGATGCGGTGCGCCAGGGCTTGCAGGGTGGGCTTCATGGCCTTGTCTCCTCGCGCCGGGCGCCGGCCGGGGCCACGGTGAACTGCCAGCGCTCGGTGCCGGCCCGGGCCTCGGCGGCCGACTCTTTTTCCACGCTGACCACGCCCAGCCGCTGCGCCGAGGTGAGCGGGTGGCCGCCCAGCTGCGCCAGCCAGGGCCGCAGCGCCTCGGGTTGCAGCGTGTGGCCGCTGAAGCGCAGTTCGCCGTCGTCCACCTGCACGCGCGCCAGCCACACCGGCGCCGGCAGTGTGCGGGCCAGCAGCTGCAGCAGGGCTGCCGGGCTGCGGCCTTCGCGCACCAGGCCGCGCCGCGTGGCCTGGTGGCGCTGGCGGGCTTCGGCCAGCAGGGCTTCTTCGCGGGCCAGTTCCTGCTGCAGCGCCGCGCCGTCCTGCGGCAGTGCGCGCTGGCCTGCGAGCAAGGTGTTCAGGCGTTGGCGCTCGGCGGCTGCGAAGGCAGCGCTGGCCTGCAGCTCGGTGCGCTGCTGCTCGCCCCGCCACAGCAGCCAGCCGCAGAGCAGGCCCACGCCCAGCAGCAGCACGGCCAGCGCCCGCGCCATGGCCCGTGCCGAGAAGTGCCGGCGCGGCGCCAGCAGGATGGGGCTGTAGAGGTTGACCTGGTGCGGCATGGTGGGCGGTGCTTGCGTGGTTTGCGCGGCGTGCGGGGTGGGGGCTGCGGGCGGCTCAGAGGCTCGGGCTGTCGTCGCGCAGCAGCGCGCCCAGCAGCGGCAGCAGCCGGGTCTGCAGTTCGGCGCCGGGCGCGGCCTCTTCCAGGCCCGGCAGCAGCGCAGGCGGGTTCAGCGGCAGCACGCGCAGGCCCAGGGCGGGGGCCAGCGCGGCGCAGAGCGCGGGGTCGCCCGCACCGGTGCCCAGCCACAGCGCGGCCAGCGGCAGCTGCGGGTGGCTGCGTTCCCAGACGTCGAAGGAGCGCTGCAGTTCGGCCAGCAGGCGCTCGCTGGAAGGTGCGGCCGCGCCGGCTTCGGGCAGGGCGCCGTAGTCCACGTAGTCCCAGTCGGGCGGCAGGGGCGCGCCCGGGTCGTCCAGCAGCGGGCTGGGGCCGGTGCCGGCGCCGGCACCGGCTTCGTCCAGCAGTTCGGCGGCCAGGCGGCGGGTGTCGTGCAGTTCGCCGTCCACGCACAGCGTCAGCAGGCACTGGGCACCGTGTCGCAGCAGCGCGGCGGTGGCGCGGCCGCGCAGGCCTTCGGCCGCGGCCGCGGCGGTCTGCAGGTTGCGTTGCGTGGTCTCCGCCACGTCCACCGCGTTCAGCGGCCGGCCGGCCGCTTCGGCCCATTCGACGACGCGCCGCACCTCGGCATTGCGCGCGGCGGCCACGAAGAGGGCGCGCGCCGCGCGCGCGGGGCCGCTGCCCACGGGCATGACGTCGATGGTGTAGTCGTCCAGCGCGCCGTCCACCAGGTCTTTGATGCGCCAGCGCGCGGCCGCGCGCAGTTCCTCGGGCGGCACCGGCGGCGCTTCCACCTGCAGCAGCTGGCTGGCGTGCAGAGGCACCACGGCAATCAGCGCGCCAGCCGGGCGGCTGCGCCAGCTGCCCTGGCTGCTGTTCGCGGCCAGGGGCTCCAGGCCGGCCGCCAGCACGCGCCCCGGGCGGCCCGGTGGGCCCTCGGCCTGCACCCAGGCCAGGGTGTCGCCGTCGATGGCGCAGGCCAGGGTGCCTTGCGGCGTGGAACGGCGGCGCCAGGGCCAGGGTTTCATGGGTTCTCCTGACGGAAGACGAGGTGGCCGTCGCCGCTGGCGCGGCCGAAGCTGGCGCGCGCGGCGGGGTCGTGGTCGCTGCCGCTGCCGCACCAGGCGCCGCGCAGGAAGCCGAGCTGTGCGCCGGCCGTGGCGGCGTCGCCGGTCGCGGGGCTCCAGGGCTGCAGGCAGGAGTTGTCGGCCGCGGTGGTGCCCAGGCTCAGCGCCACGCTGTAGGAACCGCGCCGGCCGCCGCCCGGGGCGGCCAGGCGCAGCGAGGCACGGCCCTCGTTCAGCGTGACGGCGCCCAGGGCCGCGGTGTCGGCGGTGGTGAGCGTGCCGCTGAGGCCACCGAAGTTCAGCGCGCTGGCGGGCACGGCGGTGCAGCTGTCCAGCGTGTTCGGGGCCCAGGCGCTGCCGTTCCAGAACTGCGCCGCCAGCGGCAGGGCCAGCGGGCGGTCGGCCGGGCCGATGGCGCTGGCCAGGCGCAGGCGGCCTTGGCGCAGCGCCACGGTGGCCACGCTGGCGCGGTCGCTGATGGCAAAGGGCGCGGTGGTGGCCAGGTTCAGGCCGATGGTGGCCACGCCGTCGCTGTCGACCGGGGCCACGCCGAAGCTGGCGTCGTGCGGCCCCTCGGGCGTGCCGGGCCGCGTGACCTGGGCCGTGAGCGTGGCCGCCAGCACGCCCGCGGCCCAGCTGCCGCTGCTGCTGCCCAGCGAGAGCCGCGCGTTGTCCACCGTGAAGGCGTTGCCGCTGCTGATGCCGGCCAGGCGCCAGCCTGAGGCGGTGCCGGGCGCGAACCTGGCGAAGTCGCCCTGGTAGTTGGTGGTGGTGGCGCCGCTGGTGTTCTGTGCCGTCAGCGTGAGGCCGAGGCGGAAGTTCTCGCCCAGGTGGCTGAAGCTGGAAGCCGGGCTGCAGGCCAGAGCGCTGCGGTGCGTGACGCTGCCGCCGCTGACGGCAAAGCGCGCCGGCACGAAACGCCCCACGTTGCCACTGGCCGTGCCGCTGACGGCGCCGGCGCCGAGGTAGTCGCCATCGGCCACGGCCGGGGTCAGCGTGACGATGCCCACCTCGCTGTAGGCCAGGGCCGTGGCGGTGGCCACGCCGCTGCTGAAGCTGGCACCGGCGATGGTGGCGTTGCTCAGCGTGCCTGCGGTGCCGCCGCTGGGCTGCACCAGCGTGGCACTCAGCACCACGCCTTCAGCCGGGCTTTCGCGGCCGAAGCTGGGCGCGGTGGCGCCGGTGCTGGTCTGTGCGGTCACGGTGGCGCTGAAGGCTTCGCCCGCGGCGATGAAGCGCGCGCCCGCAGCGTTGCTGGCGCCGGGGTTGGCGGTGTTGGGGCTGGCCGTCTGGCGGATGTTGCTGAGCGCGAAGCGCGCCGGCCTCACGACCAGGCTGTTGCTGCTGCCGCTGAGCGTGGCGCCGCCCACGGCGCGGCTGGCGTGCAGGCGCAGCTGCCCGACATCGGCGTGCGTGAAGGTGAAGGGTGCGCTGCCGGCGCTGTCGAAAGTCATCGCCACCGCGATGCGGCTGCTGCTGCTGCCGCTGTTGTTGCGCGACACCGTGGTGGCCGTGCCGCCGTTCACCTGCAGCAGGTTGCTCGTGGCGCAGGTGCCGGGGTTCAGGCATTCGTAGCCCCAGTCCACGTTCTGCGCGCCCGTGAGCGCGGCCTCGCAGGCCTGCGTGGTGGTGCCCGTGCGCACGGCGCGCAGGAAGTAGGTGGCCGAGGCCGTGCCCGCGGTCTGCGCCGGCAAGGTGGTGCCGGCGCCGTTGCTGGTGGCGGCAAAGATGAAGCCGGCGGTGCGGAAGGTGGTGGCGCAGCTGTTGGCGGCGCTGCAGCTGGCGCCGTCGGGGCAGCAGCGGCGCGGCTGCGAAGCCGCCGTGCTTTCGCCCGAGAGCGTGACGCTCACGCTGCTGCCATCGGCCGCTGCGGGGTGGCTGAGCGTGGCCGTGGCCACGCCCGTGCTGTTGAATACGAGGCTGGTGCTGCTCAGCGTGCCGGCGCTGGTGGCCAGCGTGGCGGTCTGCCCGTTCACGGTGGTGGCGGGGCTGGTGCAGGGGCTGCTGGCATCGGCACAGGCGGTGACGGTCACGGTGCTCGCCGCGCAGCTGATGCTGGTCGACGGCAGCTGCACCTGGTAGTGGTTGACGGAGACCGTGGCCACCGGCGGGCCCAAGGCGCTGGCGTAGGCCGTGCTGTCGTAGGCCAGCCAGAGATCGTCGTCGCTTGCATCCGGGACGATGAGCTTCAGCTCCAGCCGGCGGTTGCTGGCGAGCGTGGCACTCACGGTGCCGAAGGACAGGGTCTTCTGCGTCCAGTTGCCACCGGCGCTCCAGGGGCCCTGGGTCAGCGAGGCGCTGGCGAAGGATTGGCAATCGGTGCCCGTGCTGCTGCAGGACCGCAGGTAGGCGTTCAGCCGGCCCGCCATGGAGGTATCGAAGTCCTTCATCGCGGTCCAGATACGCAGTTCCAGCGGCCCGTTCAAGACAATGCCGCCCGTCGCACCCAGCCAGCGCTGGTACTTGGTGGCGTCGGTCTCGGCGGCGCCGCTGCCTCCCTTGGCTATCAGCAGGCCGGGGAAGCTGTCGCGGCCGGGGTCGTGGTTGGCCAAGGTGGTGGCGGTCGGTGCGGCCGTGGTCAGACTGCCTTCGGGCACCCCAGTGGCGCGCAGGAACAGCGGCAGCGTGGCCGGTGTGCTCGTCGCCACCGGGTTGAGCGCGACCAACGCCCCCACGCTCAATGCCGAGAGGTTGCCTGCCGAGCTTTTCGAACCGCTGTTGCCTGCGTTGGCCTGCAGTGCGAAGGCCATGCCGGTGGTGATGCCGCCCGTGCCGCCCGTGCTGTTGGCCACCGGGCCTGGCGACATGCCCGAGACCACGGCCACCGGCAGGTCGCCGGCCGGTGCGGCCAGCATCGCCACGAGCATGCTGTTGTCCAGAGCGGTGCTGATGGCCGGTGTGGTGTAGCTGGTCGAGGCGGTGTTCGCGCGCGAATCGCTGACCGTGATGGGGTTGCTGCTGTCCACGCCGCGGAAGGCCGCCATGCCCCCGGCCGAGAGCCCGGGCAGGCTGAACTCCCAGGTGTAGTCGCCACGCTCGGAATCGTTGGCCACGCGCATGTACACCGACATGCCGAAGTTGTTGCCGCCGCTGCCGCTGCGCGTCAGCACCAGCGTCCAACCGGTCGGCACCGTCCGCATGTTGCTGCCCAGGGGCAAGGCGGTGGTGCGCTGGCTCACCCAGGCCAGCAGCAGGTCGCCTTCCTGCACGCCGGTGGGCACGTTGATGAGCAGGCGCTCGTTGTCGGGGTTGTTGTTGTAGGCGCTGCGCGTGCCCAGGTGCACGATGCTGCGGCTGCAGGCCGGCGGCATGGGCAGGCTGCTGTTGTTCACGACGCAAGCCGTGCCGCAGTTGGCACCGCAGCACACGCTGTGGGCGCTGGCCTGAAAGGGCAGGGTGATGCTGGCGGCGTTGGTGCTTCGCACGCAGGCCGCGGCTTCCGTTTGCTGGCCGAGAGCGATGGTCCCGCTGGTGGTGGTGATGCCTTGCGCGCGGCTGTCGAAGCCCAGGCTCACGGCGCCCGCAGCGCCGTTCACTTGGCCGTCCAGGCTCACTTCGCTGGCCGTGGTGATGGCGCCGCCGGTCGTGATCTGGCCTGTCACCTCGGTCTGGAAGCCCAGCGTCACCGCGCCGGTGTTGCTGGTGACGGCGCCGTCGACCGTGACGCTGGTTGCCGTGCTGATCTGCCCCGTCACCGTGCGCAGCGTGCCCGTCACCGTGGTGTCGAAGCCCAGGCTGAGGTTGCCCACCAGCGCCGTCATCGACCCCGTGTGGTTCACCTCGCTGGCGTTGCTGCCGTCGATGGCGTTGGCAATCAGGTGGCCGCGCATCACCGTCCGGTAGCCCAGCGTCACCGTGCCATTGACGGTGATGATCAGGTTGTTGGCGTTGCCGGCGCCGTTGATGACGGCGTTGTTGGTGCTGAAGTTGCCGTTGATGGTGATGCGCGCGGGCCGCGGGTTGTTGATGGTGATGGTGTCGTTCCAGCCCAGCGAGAGGCTGCCGCAGGTGTAGTTGGGGCCGCTGCCGGTGCAGCCTGGCGGCAGCGTGCCGGGGAAGACGTAATCCACCGCGGCGGCCGGGGCGGCCGCCAGCAACAGCAGGGCCATCAAGGCCAGCCGCGCCAGCCGGTGGCGCCAGCGCTGCAGCGCCCTCATCGCACCACCCGCCAGCTGAGCTGGCGCTCCACGTACAGCGCCGCCGGGGTGGCGGTGCTGGGGCAGGCCCCGGCGCTGGGCGCGTTGCAGGCGTTGGCCTGCAGTTCGTAGAAGTCCAGCGTGGTGGGGCCGTCGCTGGCTGTGCTGCGGGTGCAGCGCACCGTGACCGTGAGGTTGCCCAGGCCGGCCGGCACGAAGCTGGTGGTGGCCGGGCAGGCGGGTGCTGCCGCCGGCGGGGCCGGGTTGCGCAGCACCTGGAAGGCCGCCCATTCCAGCCCGGCGCGGGCTGCCTGCAGCGCGCGCGCGGCTTCCAGCTCGCCGGCCGAGCCCAGGTGCTGGCGCTGGCTGAGTGTGGCCAGCGCCGCGGCCAGCGCCGTCAGCACCACCAGGATGAAGACGACCGAGATCAGGGTGAAGCCGCGGGCCATGGCTTCAGGGCAGGTTGGCCACGTGCACGGCGTGGTGCAGCGTGACGGTTTCGCTGCCGGCCGAAGTCAGCGTGCTCAGCGACAGCCGCAGCCCCACCAGCGCCGCCCTGGCGGCCACCAGCGTGCCGTCGGCGCTGAACTGGCAGGCGCTCACGCCGGTGGCCAGCACCGCGGTGCTGCCCCCGGTGGGCGGCAGCGGCTGTGCGGCCTGGAAGCCGTAACCCTGGTGGCGCAGCAACTGCCCGGTGCCCAGGTTGCAGCGGTAGCTCACGGGGCTGTCGACCGCGTACACGCGGTAGGGCGGGGCGAAGTTGCCCACCGGCAGCCCCGCCAGCGAGCTGAGCGTCACCGTGCTGGCGTTGCCGGCGGCATTCGTGGCCAGGCGGCGGTTGGCGCCGGCCTGTTCCAGCGCGCTGCCGTTGGGCGCATAGGCATCGGCGCCATCCACGCCCGGGCCCAGGTTGTAGAAGACGAGCTGCTGCGCTGCGCCCAGCACCAGGGGCGGGCCGACGATGTCGAAGCTGGTGTCGGCCTCGCCGAAGTTCAGCGCACCGCTGCCGCTGGTGGCGTAGCGTGCGGCGCTGGTGGCGGGGATGAGCTCCAGCGCCAGCCCGTCGCTGGACACGCGCACGCTGTGCGGCAGCGCGCCGCGCAGGTCGCGGCCGATGCGGCGCAGCGCGAGGTCGGCGTGGTCGACCAGCGTGCCGCGCGCCTTCACGGCCAGGTAGGCCTGCACCGGCGGCACGATGAACTGCGCCACCACCGTGGCCAGCACGCCGGTGATGGCGATCACCATCACCGCTTCGATGAGCGTGAAGCCGCGTGGGCGCAGGGTTGTGCGCAGGGCCGGGCGCCGCAGGTGCAGGTCAGAGCGAGGCATCGGGTGCATGGCGGGTGCGGTAGCCGTCCAGCGCCACGCTCACGCCGCCCGGGGCGTTCACGGTGACGGTGATGCGCAGCGCATCGCCGCTGGCGCTGGCGATGTCGTTCAGGGCCGCTACGGCCACGCTGATGCTGGCGCTGTAGCCGGCCAGCCCGGGCACCGCGCTGCCGCTGAGGTCGCTGATGCCGTTCAGCACCAGGCCGTGGTAGTCGTTCACATGGTCGAAGCTCGGCAGGCCGGTGCGGCTTTCGCCGGCCTCCGCGCCGATGGCCTCTGGCGCGCCGGCACAGCCGCCCGCGCTGGTGGCGGTGGCCACGTTGGCGTCGTCGCCGTCGCACCAGGTGAAGGGCATCAGCGTCACTTCCTCCAGCAGCGATTCGGCGATGGCCAGCGCCTGCCGGCGCAGCAGGGGGTCTGCGCTGCTGGCACTGCTTTGCAGGAAGACGCGCAGCAGCCCTGCCAGCGCGGCGCTGACCACCACGATGAAGAGCAGCAGCTCGACCAGCGACAAGCCCTGCGCCTGCCGCCACCCGCGGGCGCGCCAGCCTGCCGCGCAAAGTGTGCGGGTCGGCTGAGGGGCAGGGGTTGGGCAGCGGTCGTTCATGAGCTGGCAGGCGATGTGGCACCGCAGGCCGCATAGATGATCGGCCTGTGGTTCGCGATGCTAGGCAGCCGGCCGCCCGGCGAAGGCTCAAGAAGCGGGCCGAAACAAGCCCGTTTCGTGCTCGATGACGAAGCTGCGCGAGCTGCTGCCGTGTGCCACGGTGACACTGAGCGCGGCCCCGGTGCTGCTGACGGCGCGGCCGCTGTTGCCGCTGTTGAAGGTGATGCTGCGCGGGCCGCTTTCGGCCAGGCAGGGGCTGGTGGCGGCGGGGCAGGGCAGGCTGCGCAGGTTGCCGCCGCTGGCGTAGGCGAAGCTCACGCCTGTGCTGGTGAGCGAGGCCACGATGGGCCGGCGCTGCTGCAGCGCCAGGCGCTGCATGGCGGCCATCTCGGTGGTCAGTTCGTCAGCCCAGGCCTGCAGGCGCCACGCGCCCAGGTCCATCAGGCGGGGCAGCGCCACCACGGCCAGCGCCGCGGTGACGACGATCACCATCACCAGTTCCACCAGCGTGAAACCGCGGTGCTGGCGACGTGTCGCCGCCAAGGCAACCTCAGTTGATGCCGATGACGGTGAAAGGGGCCGAAGCGGCGCCCGGGCCTTCGAGCACGCAGGTGGCGGTGGCATCGGCGGCCACGGTGCCCGGGGTGATGCTGTAGTCGGCCGAAGGCAGCGCACCGCCCTGCAGCAGCGTGGCGGCATTCGAGCAGTTGGTCACGGCCGAGCCGTTGGACGCGTTGGCCTTGCGCGCTGCGTAGTTGGTGGCCGAGGCCGAGCTCAGCGCACCCGCCACGCCCAGCGTGGCCGCGGTGTTGGCCTCGGTGCTGAGGTTGAAGAACTTGGGCAGCGCAACGGCTGCCAGCACGCCGATGATCACGATGACCATCACCAGTTCGATGAGCGTGAAGCCGGTTTGGCGACGATGCATGATGTCCTCGAAAGAAAAAGGAGCCAGACGGAGGAAGCGGAAACCACTGCTGGTGTGAGAAGTGATTCAGTGGGTATTTCGGGTGCGTGCCCGGGAACTTGAGTGGAGCGCGGACGGCATACGCAAGATTTCACGAAGCGGCTTTCATGCGGCACCCCGGGCAGCCTGGCCCAGGTCCCAGAGTGGCAGGAAGACGCCCAGCGCCAGCATCAGCACCAGCACGCCGATGACGGCCAGCAGCAGCGGTTCGATGTGGGCCGACAGGCCCTTGATGGCGTAGTCGGTCTCGCGTTCGTACATCTCGGCCACTTCCAGCAGCAGGGTGTCTAGCGCGCCGGTTTCCTCACCCACGGCCACCATCTGCAGCACGACGGGCGTGAACACGCCGGCGGCCGCCGCGCAGCGCGACAGCGTTTCACCGCGCTCGATGCCGTCGCGCATCTGCTCGATGCGCTCGGCCATGTAGGCGTTGTCGGCCGTCTGGGCCACCACCGTCATCGCGCGGCTGATGGGCACGCCGCTGCCGTAGGCGATGGCGAGGCTGCGCGCGAAGCGCCCCAGCGTGGCCTTCAGCACGATGGGGCCCACCACGGGCAGGCGCAGCTTCAGGCGGTCCCAGCGGTAGCGGCCCGCGGGCGTGGCCAGCAGCGCGCGCAGGCCCCACAGGGCGGCCAGGGCGCCGGCCAGCAGCAGTTCCCACCACCGCACGGTGAAGGCCGAAACGCCCAGCAGTACACGCGTCATCAGCGGCAGCTCGGCCTTGAAGTTCGCGAAGACACCGGCGAAGGCCGGTATCACGAAGAGGTTGATGACCACCATGGCCACCACGATGGCGCCCACCACCAGCGTGGGGTAGCGCAGCGCCTGCTTCACGCGGGCACGCACGTCGAGCTCGAACTCCACGTGCTGCGCCAGGCGCTGGAAAGCCTCGGTGAGGCGGCCCGTCATCTCGCCCACGCGCACCATGGCGACGAAGAAGTGGTCGAACACGGCGGGGTGGCGGGCCAGCGCGCCGGCCAGTTCACGGCCCTGGTCCAGGCTGGCGCGCACGTCGGCCAGCAGCGCCACCAGCGCGGGCTTGTCGGTGCTGGCCTGCAGGCCGGCCAGGGCGCGCAGCAGGGGCACGCCGGCCTTCTGCAGCGTGTACATCTGGCGCGCGAAGAGCAGCACGTCTTCGCCGGAGATGGGCGCGCTGCGCAGCGCCTGCCACACGCTGCGGCCGCTGCCGGCCGGGGCGCGGCTGGCGCCTTCGGGGTGGATCTGCACCGGCGTCACGCCGCCGGCCAGCAGCTGGTCGGCCACGGCGGTGGGGCTGTCGGCCTCGACCAGGCCGCGCAGTTCTTCGCCGCGGCGGTTGCGGCCCCGCCAGGCCCAGGTGCTCATCGGTCAGCGTGCCCGGCGCTTCACGCCAGTTCGCCCGAAAGGTCGCTGGCCAGGCGCATGGCTTCGGCCACGTCCACGCGACCGGTCTGCACCAGCTGCAGCGCGCGGTGGACCATGGCGCTTTGCGCCAGCTGCTCGCGCGCGCGCAGCGCAAAGGCGCCGGGGTCGGCCTGCAGCGTGGCCTGGGCCAGGCCGGTGTCCATCTCCAGCATCTCGTACACGCCCAGGCGGCCGCTGTGGCCGCTGCCGTTGCACTGCGGGCAGCCGCGCCCGCGCCGCGTGGGCGTGGCCAGCGCGGCGGCGCCGCCCACGGCCTGCAGCCAGGCGGCTTCCTGCGCGTTCGGCGTGTGGGGGGCGGCGCAGTGCTCGCAGTTCATGCGCACCAGGCGCTGCGCGATCACGGCCTGCAGCGCGCTGGCCACCATGAAGGGCGGGGCGCCCATGTCGAGCAGGCGGAAGGGCGCGCTCATCGCGTCGCGCGTGTGCAGCGAGCTCAGCACCATGTGGCCGGTGATGGCCGCGCGCAGGCCGATCTCGGCCGTCTCGGCGTCGCGGATCTCGCCCACCAGGATGACGTCGGGGTCCTGCCGCAGCGTGGCGCGCAGCACGCGCGCGAAGTCGAGCTCGATCTTGTCGTTCACCTGCACCTGCGTCAGCCCGGGCAGGCGGTACTCGATGGGGTCTTCCACCGTGATGATCTTCTGCTGCTCGGCGTCCAGTTCGCCCAGCGCGGCGTAGAGCGTGGTGGTCTTGCCCGAGCCCGTGGGCCCGGTGACGAGCACCATGCCCGAATGCCGGTTCAGGATGTCGCGAAAGCGCAGCAGCATGTCGCGCGGCATGCCGATCTCGTCCAGCCGGCGCAGCGCCTCGCCCTGTCCCAGCAGCCGCATCACCACCGATTCACCGTAGTGCGTGGGCATGGTGCTCATGCGCACGTCGAGCGTGCGCTCGCGCAGGCGCAGCGTGAAGCGGCCGTCCTGGGGCAGGCGCTTCTCGGCGATGTCCAGGCCCGCCATCAGCTTCAGGCGCTGCGTCAGCGCGGGGGCGATGCGCTTGTCGGCCTGGGTCTGGGTCTGAAGCAGCCCGTCGACGCGGCTGCGGATGACGAGGCCGTTTTCCTGCGGTTCGATGTGCACGTCGGAAGCGCCGGCCTGCAGCGCGTCTTCGAACACGCTTTGCAGCAGGCGCACCACGGGCGCGCCCTCCTGACCCACGCTGGCCTGCAGGGTGCCGAAGTCGACGGTGTCGCCGATGTCCTTTTCCAGCGCCTTGGCCAGGCCCGAGATCTCTTCGTGGCGGCGGTAGTGCTTGTCCAGCGCCGGCGCGAACTGGCTCTCGGCCACCACCGCCAGCTGCACCTGGCGCTTCAGGCGCCGCGCGATCTCGTCGTAGGCGTAGAGGTCCAGCGGGTCGACGAAGCCCACCAGCAGCGCTTCGCCGCGTTCTTCCAGCACCACGGCGCGCTGGCGGCGCGCCACGCTTTCGGGCAGCAGGCGCACGGTCTCGCTTTTGAGCGGGAAGGTCTTGAGGTTGACCATGGCCACGCGCAGCTGGCGCGCCAGCGCATGGGCCAGCGCCTCTTCGCTGATGACCCCGGCGTCGATGAGCACGCGGCCCAGGCGCTTGCCGGTGCTGCACTGTTCTTCCAGCGCCTTCGTGAGCTGGTCTTCGCTGAGCAGCTTCTGCTGCACCAGCACGTCGCCCAGGCGCAGCTTGTCGCGGCGCGGCGCGGCAGCGGCTTCCGGGGCCGGCAGGGGCAGGGCAGGGGTGCTCATGGGTGCTCGAGGGGCTGCGGGCATGCTGGCAGCCTGGCGCTGCGGCAGCGGCCGGAAAAGCGGCGCCTTCGCGGCCCATTCGTCCCATTCGTCCCATTCCTCCGGTTCGGCCCGCCCGGGCGCTGCGGCCGTGTAAGGTTGCGTTCGGTCGCCCGACCCACCGCGGCCGGCCTCTGGCGGGCGGCGCCCCCTCAACCTATGGAGAGTTTTGCCATGACACAGCGTCTCATCGTTTCTTCCGCACTGGCCTCGGTCGTGGCCCTGGGCCTCATCGGCAGCGCCTCCGCGCACGCCCAGGACAAGGGCAAGGAGAAGTGCTACGGCATCGCCAAGGCCGGCCAGAACGACTGCGCCAACCTGGCGGGCACCCATTCCTGCGCCGGCCAGAGCAAGGTGGACAACGACCCCGGCGAGTGGAAGTACGTGGCCAAGGGCACCTGCAAGTCGCTGAAGGGCATGACGGCCGAGGAAGCGCGCGCCGCCGCCAAGAAGCAGTAAGCCGTGCGCGCCCCTGCGCCTTGCCCCCCGCGCGCCGGCATCGGCCTGCGGCAGGCGCACTACCAGGCCTTGCTGGCGGCGCCGCCGCCGCTGGGCCTGGTGGAAGTGCATGCCGAGAACTTCTTCGGCGAAGGGGGTGCGGCGCTGGGCGTGCTGCAGGCCGCGCGTGCGCACTGGCCCGTCAGCCTGCATGGCGTAGGGCTGTCGCTGGGCGCGGCCGCAGGGGTGGACGAAAGCCACCTGCAGCGCCTGGCGGCGCTGGTGCAGCGCATCGAGCCGGTGCTCGTGAGCGACCACGCCTGCTTCTCGCGCGCCCCGCGCCGGCAGGGCGGGCCGGTGGTGCACGGCCACGACCTGCTGCCGCTGGCCTTCACCGACGCCGCGCTGGGCATCCTGGCGCGCAACGTGCAGCGCGTGCAGGAAAGGCTGCAGCGCCAGCTGCTGGTGGAGAACCTCTCGGCCTATGTGCACTGGGCCGACGACCACATCGCCGAGCCCGAGTTCTTCAATGAACTGGTGCGGCGCACCGGCTGCGGGCTGCTGCTGGACGTGAACAACCTCGTCGTCAACGCCCTCAACGACGGGCATGGCGAAGCCGGCGCGGCCGCCGCGGCCTGCCGCTGGGTGGATGCGCTCACGGCCGGTGCGGTGGGCGAGATCCATCTCGCCGGCTACCACGCGGGCGCCGATCTGGTCGTCGACGACCACGGCAGCCGCGTGCACGCCCCGGTGTGGCAGGTGTACCGGCACGCGGTGCAGCGCCTGGGCCCGCTGCCCACGCTGGTGGAGTGGGACACCGACATCCCGCCCCTGCCGGTGCTGCTGGCCGAAGCCGCCCAGGCCGATGCCATCGCGGCCGAAGTGCTGGCCGCGGCGGCCTTGCCGGCCTGACCCGCCTGACGCTGCAGGCCTGGCCATGAACCCGACCGAAAAAGAGGCGCTGCGCCAGCAGATGCTGCTGCGCGCGCTGCTGGGCGATGCCCGGCCGGGCGTGGTGCAGGGCTGGCTGCAGCCGCGGCGCGTGCAGCGCGGGCTGGCGGCCTACCAGGCCCATGCCGGCGCCCTGGCCGAGCGTGCGCTGGCGGCGGCCTTCCCCGTGCTGCAGCAACTGCTGGGCGAAGACAGCTTTGCGAAGATGGCCCGCCACTTCTGGCGCGAACAGCCGCCCACCGACGGCGACCTGGCGTGCTGGGGCGCGGGCTTGCCGGCCTTCCTGGCCACCGTGCCCACGCTGGCCGACGAACCCTACCTGCCCGACATGGCCCGGCTGGAATGGGCCTGGCACCGGGTGCAGAGCGCGGCCGATGCGCCTGCTGATGCAGCCGCTGATGACGCGGTGCAAGGCCCGGCAGGCCTGGCGCTGCTGGGCACGCAGGAACCCGAACACCTGCACTTGCAGCTGCCCCCGGGCAGTGCCGTGCTGTTCTTGGCCTGGCCGGTGTTCAGCCTGTGGCAGGCCCACCGCAGCACCGCCGAAGACCGTTTCGATGCCGTGCGCCTGGCACTGGCCGAGGGGCGCGGCGAACAGGGCCTGGTCACGCGCCAGGGCTGGGTGCCGCAGGTGCTGGCGCTGCCGGCCGACGAGGCCCGCTTCACCGCCGCACTGCTGGCCGGCCGCAGCCTGGCGCAGGCCCTGGACGAGGCTGAACAGGCAGAAGACGGCGCCGGCTTCGACTTCCAGGCATGGCTGCTGGCCGCGCTGCGCCAGCAGCGCCTGCTGGCAGTGCGGGCCCGCGACCCGGCGCTCGAACGCTGAACGTTCGCCCGCCAGGCCCTGAGCCATGGCCCTGCACCTGGCCGGCCCATCGCCGCCGGGGGGCCGACAATGGGCGCATCGTGTCATGAGGCCTTGTCAGCATTGCAGGCCTGCCGCCGTCGTCCGCCTGCCCGCATGTCTCTTTCTGCCCTTCGTTCGCCTCGCCCGCGCTCTTCAGCCGGCACCCTGCGCCCACCGCTGAGGCGCCCAGCCTCCGCCCGGGCGCGCCTCGCCGCGCTGGCCTTCGTGGCCGCCGGGGCCTGCCCGCCCGCCGCCGTGGCGCAGACACCGCCCTTGCCGCGCGACGAAGCCCAGCGCAGCTGCTGGCTGCAGCACACGCGCGAACGCACCCAGGTACGCCTGAACGAGCCCACGGCCGTGGAGGTGGTGAACCTGCGCGATGGCGACGTGGTGCGCTCGCCCTTCCGCGTGGACTTCGCCATCCGCGGCCTGGGCGTGATACCCGCCGGCCAACCGCACCCGAAGGCCGGCCACCACCACGTGCTGGTGAACACCCCGCTGCCCGTGGTGCCCGGCCAGAAGATCCCCTTCAACGACTTCCACCGCCATTTCGGCAAGGGCCAGACGGGCGCCACGCTGGCACTGCCGCCCGGCAAGCACACGCTGCGCCTCCTGTTCGCCGACCACGACCACCGCCCCTACTTCGTGTTCAGCCCCGAGCTGCGCATCACCGTCAGCGGCCCGCGCAGCCCCGAGCCGCCGCGCTGGGACCCCGCCGACCCGGTGGCCAGCTGCCGGGCCTGGTACCAGGACGAGCGCTCGCGCCCGCGGCCCGAGGGCCAGCGCGCGCTGGTGGCCAACCTGCGCGATGGTGAACCCGTGGTCAGCCCCTTCACCGTGCGCCTGGCGGTCGATGGTTTCGGCGTGGCGCCCAAGGGTCACGGCGGGCCCGGGCTGGGCCACTTCCAGCTGGAAGTGCTGGGCAGCGACGGCCGCCTGGTGCGCGCCATCGACCTGAGCCACGGCGCCACCCAGGCCTCTTTGTTCCTGCCCCCGTCGCCCTACCGCCTGCGCCTGCGTTTCGTGGACGACAGCGGCCGGCTCGATCTCGTGCCCGCCAGCGAAACCGCGGTTCTGGTCACGGCCCAAGAACGCCTTTGAGAGTGGGCGGTGTAACGTCGGCGGCTCCGCTTCCGACTTGACCGTGAACCTCTGGAGGCGTCCTTGAACCCCAAAAAGATCATCCTGCTGCTGGCCCTGCTGGGCGCGGTGGCGGCCTTCTTCGCCTTCGACCTGGGCCGCTTCTTCAGCCTGGCCTACATCCAGGGCGCGCAGGCCGAGATCGCCAGCCTGTACGCCGCCCACCCCTGGCAGGTGGCCGGCGCCTTCTTCGCCGTCTACGTGGCCGTGACGGCGCTCTCGCTGCCGGGCGCGCTGATCATGACGCTGCTGGCCGGCGCGCTGTTCGGCCTGTGGGTGGGCACGCTCATCGTCAGCTTCGCCTCCAGCCTGGGTGCGCTGCTGGCCATGCTGTCGGCGCGTTATGTGCTGCGCGACAGCGTGCAGGCCCGCTTCGGCGCGCGCCTGGCCGACGTCGACAAGGGCATTGCGCGCGAAGGCGCGCTCTACCTCTTCACGCTGCGCCTGGTGCCGGCCATTCCCTTTTTCGCGGTGAACCTGCTGATGGGGCTGACGGCCATGCGCGCGGCCACCTTCTACGGCGTCAGCCAGCTGGGCATGCTGGCTGGCACGCTTGTGTTCGTGAACGCGGGCACGCAACTCGGGCAGCTGCGTTCGCTGCAGGGCATCGTCTCGCCGGGGCTGCTGGTCAGCTTCGTGCTGCTGGGGGTGTTTCCGCTGGCCGCGAAGAAGGCCGTGGACTTGTGGAAGGCGCGCCGCGTCTACGCCGCCTGGGCGCACAGGAAGCCCCAGCGCTACGACCGCAACATGGTGGTGATAGGCGCCGGGGCAGCCGGGCTGGTGACGGCCTACATCGCGGCCGTGGTCAAAGCCAAGGTCACGCTGGTGGAAAACCACAAGATGGGCGGCGACTGCCTGAACTACGGCTGCGTGCCCAGCAAGGCCCTCATCAAGACCGCCACGCTGGCGCGTCAGATGCGCCACAGCGCCGACTATGGCATCGCGGAAGCCCGCTACACGCTGAACTTCGCGCAGGTGATGGACCGCATCGCGAAGGTGGTGCAAGACATCGCGCCGCACGATTCGGTGGAGCGCTACACCAGCCTGGGCGTGGACGTGCAGACGGGCACGGCCAAGATCATCGACCCCTGGCACGTGCAGATCACCCACGACGACGGCCGCGTGCAGGTGCTGAGCACGCGCAGCATCGTCATCGCCACCGGTGCGCGGCCTTTTGTGCCGCCACTGCCGGGCCTTGAAGAGGTGGGCTACTTCACCAGCGACACGCTCTGGGGCCTGCGCGAGCTGCCGTCGCGCCTGGTGGTGCTGGGGGGCGGGCCCATCGGCTGTGAACTGGCGCAGAGCTTTGCGCGCCTGGGCAGCCAGGTCACACAGGTGGAGATGGGGCCGCGCGTGATGGCTCGCGAAGACGAAGAGGTCTCGGCCTTCGCGCGCAGCGCGCTCGAGTCCGATGGCGTGCAGGTGCTCACCGGCCACAAGGCGCTGCGCTGCGAAAAGGTGGGCGACGAGAAGTTCATCGTCGTGGAGCATGCGGGCCGCGAAGTGCGCATCGCCTTCGACGCGCTGCTGTGCGCGGTGGGCCGCGTGGCGCGGCTGTCGGGCTTCGGCCTCGAAGAGCTGGGCATCCCCGCGCAGCGCACCGTGGGTACCAACGAGTACCTGCAGACCATCTACCCCAACATCCTGGCCGCCGGTGACGTGGCCGGGCCTTACCAGTTCACGCACGTGGCCGCGCATCAGGCCTGGTATGCCGCGGTGAACGGGCTCTTCCTCGGCTTCAAGCGCTTCAAGGCCGACTACCGCGTCATTCCCTGGGCCACCTTCATCGACCCCGAGGTGGCGCGTGTGGGCCTGAACGAACAGGAAGCGCGCGAGCAAGGCGTGGCCTATGAAGTGACGCGCTACGGCATCGACGACCTCGACCGCGCCATTGCCGACAGCGCCGCGCATGGCTGGGTGAAGGTGCTCACGGTGCCGGGCAAGGACACGATACTGGGCGTGACCATCGTCGGCGCGCATGCCGGCGACCTGCTGGCCGAGTACGTGCTGGCGATGAAACACGGGCTGGGGCTGAACAAGATCCTCGGCACCATCCACACCTACCCCACGATGGCCGAAGCCAACAAGTACGCCGCGGGCGAATGGAAACGCGCCCACCAGCCGCTGGCCGTGCTGCGCTGGGTGGAGAAGTTCCATGCGTGGCGCCGTGCGTAGCCTGCGGCGCGCAGTGCGCAGCAGGCTGCCGGCCTTGCTTCCGTTGGTTTCTCTGCTGCCAGGGCTGGCCGCACCCGCCGCCTGGGCGCAGCCGCCGCCGGCCCTGCCGCCGCTGGTGGCGGGCAGCAGCCTGGGCGCGGGCTGGCAGGTGGCCAACCTGCCCGAGCAGAAGCCCCCGGCCACCCGCTATGGCGCCGAGGGGGTGCAAGGCCGCAACGCGCTGCGCCTGGAAGCCCGGGCCAGCTACGGCAACCTGCTTCACGCCTGGCCCGGCGGGCCCGCGCCGGCGCGCTTGCAATGGGCCTGGCGCGTGGCGCAGCCCAACCCGGGCACCGACCTGCGCGGCAAGCCCGGTGACGACGTGGCGGCCAAGGTCTGCCTCAGCTTCGACCTGCCGCTGGCGCAGGTGCCTTTCGGTGAACGCACGCTGCTGCGGCTGGCCCGTTCGCGCACGGGCCAGAACCTGCCGGCCGCCACGCTGTGCTGGGTGTGGGGCGGGATGGAAGCCGCCGGCAGCTTCATCGACAACGCCTTCTCTCGCCGCGTGCGCTACGTGGTGCTGCGCACGGCGGCCGAGGCGGGCGGCGCCTGGTTCGAGGAAAACCGCGACATCGCCGCCGACTTCCGCCGCGCCTTCGGTGACGAATGGCCGGCCAGCCAGCCCGGCCTGCCCGCGCTGGCCGCCGTGCTGGTGGGCGCGGATGCCGACAACACCGGCGGGCAGTCCGTCGCCCACATCGCCGATCTGCGCTGGGCGCCTTGAGACGACCTTGAAGCGACCTTGAAGCGACCTTGAAACGACTTTGAAACGAATGACGCCAGCGCGGCTTCCCGCATGAGACGAGCTTCATGAAACAGGTCCTGCTGCTGGGTGGCGGCCATGCCCACCTGGGTGTGTTGAGCGCCCTGGCGCAGCAGCCGCTGGCGGGTGCGCAGGTGACCCTGCTCACGCCCTACCGCGAGCTCACCTACTCGGGCATGGTGCCGGGCCTCGTGGCCGGCCACTACAGCCCCGAGCAATGCCGCATCGACCTGGCGCCGCTGGCCGCGGCAGCCGGCGTGCAGATGCTGGCCGGCCAGGCCATCGCGTTGCACGCGGCCGAGCGCCGCGTGCAGCTGGCCGACGGGCGCAGCCTGGGCTACGACCTGCTCTCGCTGGACACCGGCTCGGTGCAGAACCGCGGCAGCCTGCCCGGGGCGCGCGAGCACGGGCTCTTCGTGCGCCCCATCGAACCCTTCGTCGAACTGCAGGCCCGGCTGGCCGCGATGGCCGGCCCGCGGCCGCTGAACGTGGTGGTGCTGGGCGGCGGCGCTGCGGGTTTCGAGCTGGCGCTGGCCTGGCAGCACCGGCTGCCCGCCTGCCGCGTGGCCTTGCTCAGCGGCGACGGCCCGCCGCTGGCCGGCTACCCGCCGGCCGTGGTGCAGGCCGGCCTGCGTGCGCTGGCGCGACGGCGCATCACGGTGTTCCGCGAACGTGCAGCCGAGTTGCAGGCAGGCGCGGTGGTGCTCGCCAGCGGCGCGCGCGTGGCCTGCGACGCCGCCGTGGTGGCCACCGGCACCGAGCCCGCGCCCTGGCTGGCTGGCAGCGGCCTGGCGCTGTGCCCGCGTGGCTTCGTGCTCACCGGGCCCACGCTGCAGAGCACTTCTCACCCCGAGGTGCTGGCCGCGGGCGATGTGGCCACGCGCGCCGACCACCCGCATGCCAAGAGCGGCGTCTATGCCGTGCGCGCCGGCCCGCCCTTGGCGCTGAACCTGCAGCGCCTGGTGGCCGGCGCCGCGCCGCTGCCCTACCAGCCGCAGGCGCGCACGCTGAACCTGCTGTCTTGCGGCGAGCGCAGCGCCATCACGGTGTGGGGCGGCTTCAGCCTCGGCGAGGCACCTTTCGGCCGCCTGGCCTGGTGGTGGAAAGACCGCATCGACCGCGGCTTCATCGCGCGCTTTGCGCGGGCGGCGGGTTGAAGGCAGGCTGAAGGCAGGGCCGCCGGGCCCTGTTCCGCTATTCGCGCGGGCGGAAGTTGATGATCAGCCGCGAGGGCACGCGCCCGTCCACATCGCGTGGCAGCGTGGCCGTGCGGTCGATGGCGCGCAGCACGGCTTCGTCCCACTCGCGGTGGCCGCTGCTCCTGACGAGGCGGCGCGAGATGATGGTGCCGTTGGCGGCGGCGCTCACTTCCACCTCGGCGGCGTTGTTGTCGGGCAGGGTGCCGGTGAAGACGAGGTTGCCGCGTATCAGCGCCACCAGGCGCCCGCTGTAGGCGGCCGAGGGCGCCGCACTTTGCGCCGCGGTGCCGGTGGCGTTGGCCGGGCCAGTGCCCGTGGGGCCGCCGGCCTGGGCCATCATGCGGCGCAGGTTTTCTTCGCGCTGCTGGGCGAGGCGCTCTTCGTTGGCCTTGGCCTCGCGCGCCTGGGCGGCGGCTTTTTCGCGTTCTCTTTCGCGCTCGCGTTCCCGCTCGCGCCGCGCCTTGTCTTCTTCGGCCTTGCGCCGCTCGGCCAGCGCGCGTTCACGTTCGGCGGCAGCTTTGGCTGCTTCCTCGGCCTTGCGGCGTTCGGCGCGTTCGGTGGCGATGTCGGGCTCGGCCGGCTGGGGCGCGGCCAGCGGCGGGGGCGGGGCGGGGGCCGGCGCAGGCGCAGGCACTGGCGCGGGGGCCG
>LJHT01000073.1 GCA_001295905.1 beta proteobacterium AAP51
TGGTGCCGATGATGTCGGCGATCTTCTTGCTGCTGGTGTTGATGTCTTCCATCGTGCTGACCACCTGCGACACCACCTGGCCGCCGCGCTGCGCGGCCGTGCTGGCCGCCACGGCCAGCTGGTTGGCGGTGCGGGCGCTGTCGGCCGTCTGGCCCACGGTGCCGGTCAGCTGCTCCAGGCTGCTGGCGGCCTGCTGCAGGTTGCCGGCGGTCTGCTCGGTGCGGCTGCTCAAGTCCTGGTTGCCGGTGGCGATCTCGGCGCTGGCGGTGCTGATGCTTTCGCTGCCCTGCTGCACTTCACCCACCAGGCGGCGCAAGGATTCCTGCATCTGCAGCAGCGAACGCTGCAGCGCGGCCACTTCGTCGCGCCCTTCGGCGGTGATGCGGCCCGAAAGGTCGCCGCTGGCGATGCGTTCGGTCGCGCTCACGGTGCTTTGCAGCGGCCGCGTGATCGAGCGCGTGATGTTCCACCCGAAGAAGGCCGCCAGGCCGACCGCGCCTGCCAGCGCTGCCAGCAGCAGCTTCATCGCGTGGCTCACATCGGCGTCCACGGTGCCGATGGCCGCCGACACCAGGCCTTGCTGGTAGCGGGCCAGGGTGTCGATGGCAGCCACATAGCTTTCCGAGGTGGGCAGCATCCGGTCGGTCAGCAGGGCCTGCGCTGCCGCGGCGTCGCCGGCCTTCAGCTGGGCCAGCACGGCGGCGCGCGCGTCCACGTAGATCTGGCGCTTCTGGGCGATGTCGGCCATCAGCCGCTTGCCTTCGTCGCTGGTGATCTGCTCGGTCAACTCTTTCTGCAGCACCGTGATGCGCTCGCTGGTGGTCTTCATCTGCGGCGAAAGAAAGCCGTCCACGGCCGGCATGCCGCCCGATTTGGCGATGGCCAGCGCGCGCGTGGCGTTCAGGTTCACCAGGCCGCGCCACTCGTCGGCCGCGGCGGCGCGGCGCTGCAAGTCCACCACCGCGGTGTTGTCGGCGCTCAGCACCTGCAGGCGCCCCACCATCAAGATCACCAGCAAGGCCATCAGGGCCAGCACGGTGCCGAAACCCAGCGCGAGGCGGGGGCCGATCTTCAAACTGCTCAAGGTCAACATGGTCTGGGTACTGCTACATCAAAGCGCGGGAAGCGCCGGCGTTTTCACGTGGCCGGCGCAGGAACGAACTTGAAGGTGGCCACCACCTGCGCCAGACGCTCGGCGTCTTCGCGCAGCGACTCGGCGGCCGCAGCGCTCTGCTCCACGAGCGCGGCGTTCTGCTGGGTGGATTGATCGAGCTGCGTGACCGCGCCGTTCACCTGGCCGATGCCCTGGCTCTGCTCGGCCGCGGCGGTGCTGATCTCGCCGATGATGTCGTTCACACGCTGCACGCTGGTGACGATGTCGCTCATCGTGCGGCCGGCATCGGCCACCTGGCGGCTGCCGGTTTCCACCTTCTCCACACTGGCGCCGATCAGCGTCTTGATCTCGCGCGCCGCCTCGGCGCTGCGCTGCGCCAGGCTGCGCACCTCGCTGGCCACCACGGCAAAGCCGCGGCCCTGCTCGCCGGCCCGCGCGGCTTCGACGGCGGCATTCAGCGCCAGGATGTTGGTCTGGAAGGCGATGCCGTCGATGGTGCCGATGATGTCGG
>LJHT01000074.1 GCA_001295905.1 beta proteobacterium AAP51
GGCAGCCGTGGCACCGGCGGCCGCCGTACCGCCGCGCGGCGCGTGGAAGAAGAAGTCGCTCGACGATTCGTCCACCAGCGAGGGCCGCTGCGCGTGGTTCACCGACTGGGCGGCGCGTTCCACGTTCGCGCGCACGCTCTTGAGCATCTCGCCGGCCGAGATGCCCGGCCGCCGCATCTGCTTGACGAGTTCCCGCGTGAACAGGCCGTTGGCCACGGGATCGTTGTCGCTCAGCCGGTCGAGTGCCTGCTGGCCCTTGGAGGCCGCCATGATGATCATCGTGCCTTTGGGCGGCTCGATGCGCGAAAGGCTGGAGCCGGGTTGCAGCGAACGCCCGGCGCTGGTCTGGCGGAAGGGGTCGTCGCGGCAGGCGTCGATGATGACCAGCGAAAAACGCGCGCGCCGGTTCAGGTCGTCGACCACTTGCTCGAGCGAGAGGCCGTCGCGCAGGATGGCGCGCTCGCTGCTGACCTCGATGTCCACCGGCAGCAGGAAAGGCCCGGCCTGGGGCGGCTGCGAGCCGTGGCCCGAGAAGTAGAACACCACCTCGTCGCCCTTCTCGATGCTGCGCAGGAAGGCGTCGAAACTGTCGTTCATGCTCTTGCGCGTGCCGTCGAGCAGGCGCGTCACCTTGAAGCCGGCGGCCTCCAGTTCGGCCGCGATGCTGCGCGCGTCGTTGCGGGCGTTGCGAAGCTTCGTGACGTGGGTGTAGCTGTCGTTGCCCACCACCATCGCCAACCGGGCGGCGTGGGCCGGGGTGCCAACAGCCAGGGCCCAGCAACAGGCCAAGAGGAAGGGCAGCCAGGCCCAGGCACCCGGGCGGCGGGCGGCCGTGGCCATGGCCATGGCGTGCATCAGAAGCGCGGCGCGGGGCCTTCGCCGGCGCGCCGCGGCTCGCATTGCATGTCGATCAGGCCCAGCACTTCACCGGCCGGGCCGACGATGTCGCCCTCCAGCACACCGCTCTGGCGGTCGACGGCGAAACGCGCCGCCTTCAGCTTCTGGAAGGGCGGGTACCAGCCGAAGAGCCAGCCGTTGCTGAACTCGCGGTAGCTGGCACTGCCGGCCTGCGGCAGGTAGGTGATGGTGTAGTGGGTCTGCGTGGCCTGGTACTTCATGCGCTCGCCAGTGGGCAGCACGTTCGAACGCTGCACCAGCGCCATCATGTTGTTGTCGCGCAGCGCGAGTTCCAGCGTGGCGTCGCCCCGCTTGGCGGCCGAACGCACGGCGCGCACGCGGGCCTGGCTGTTCTCGTCGGCGTCCATGCCGCCGGCGTTCTTGTCGCTGTCGGCGCTTTCGGTGGCCGGGCCGGCGGCGGCCCCGCCACTGCGCGGCGTGACGCCGGTGTCGGCCGGCGTGGCCGCCCCCGGGCCGGCGGCCACGGTGCCCTGGCACAGCAGGTACAGGTGGTACTGCTGTGCCTGGGCAGGCAGCGCGGCCAGCAGCGTGCCGGCCGCTGCCGCCGTAGCGAGCAGGCAGCCTGCCTTCACTTGCGGCCGCTGGGCGCTGCAGGCGCGGTGTTCTGCGGCGAAGCCGGCGTCTGGCCGCCCTGCACGCCCAGGCGGCCACCGGTGCCCAGCCCGCCGCGCACGGTCTGCGCCTTGTACTGGCGCAGCGCCACGACCATCTTGTTGTAGGCATCGACGAAGGCCGAAGCCACCAGCTTGCCCTCGGGCGTGTTCGTGAAGCCGCTGGCGTTGCCGCCGCCCACGCCACCGCCGAGCATGCCGAAGATGTTGCCACCCACGCCGAAATCCCAGTTCTTGGAATAGCCTTCGGCGGCAGCGATCTGCACCGTGGAGCGCACGTCCACCAGCAGCAGGATGGTGCCGGCTTCGTTCATCTTCGCGCTGCCGGCCACGCTGCCCAGCACCGGCGACACGCGGCTCAGCAGGCCGCCCAGGCCAGCGCTGCCGCCGCCAGTGCCCTTGGCGCTCATCATGATCTCGGGGCTGAGCGAGTAATCGGCGCCCACCTGCTGACCAGGGCCGAAGTTGCTGCCGGCACGGCCTTCTTCGCCCGTGCGCATCATGTTGCGTTCGGCTTCGATGCCTTGCATGCCACGCCCGCGCTCCAGGATGACGAAGCAGTTCGACTGCTGGATCATCATGCGCAGCAGCGGTGCGGTGGAACCCAGCCGGTAGTTCTGGTTGTAGTACGCGTACCAGGGCGCGTTGACGTTCTCTTCGATGCGGATGGTGCCCAGCGTCTCGGGGCAGCGCTCCAGCTTGCTGTTGGCCGCCGCGGCGCTGCCGCCCGCAGCTGCGCCCGTGACGGCGGTGGCGCTGCCGCCGCCCAGCGAAGGCGCGGTGGCCAGGCAGCCTGCCAGCGGCAGGGCCAGGGCCAGGGTCAGCGGCGCTGCCCAGCGCGCCTTGCGATCATTCCTCAATGCCATCTCATGCTCCCTCGGGATGGATACAACGTGGCGATGTGCGTGCGCATCGCTTGCAGAAACCGTTCGAAACGGTTTTCAAGTGTTGCATGGATGTCAGCCGGCCGTCGACCCCCCGAGCGGGCCGGCCACCCTGCGGAAAAACCCTCTCGGCGGGCCTTGCCCAGCCTCAGCCCTCGCGCGTGAAATCGCGCTCGGGCCTTCGCCAGCCGTGCAAGTCCTTCCGGACTCGCACGCGCGGGCTCAGTTGCCCGTGGCTGCACCGGTGAAGACATGCACCTCGGTCTTGCCGCTGCTGCCGCCTTCGGTGTGCACGGCGTAGACCTCGCCGTTGGCGCGCAGCGCGAACTGCCAGCTGCGGTCCACCGAAGGCAGGGGGCTGGGCACCTGGCGGCGGAAAGCTGCAAAACGCTTGTCAGCCGCCAGCACATGCACCTCGCAGCGCTGGGAGTCGCCGCCGCGGTTGATGGCCACCAGGTCGCCCGTGGGCATGACGCCGAAGTCCCAGGTGGTGTCGGTGGCGTGCAGCGCCGTGTGGGCGTGCAGGGCCACCTTGGCGTAGCGGCTGCGCGCATCGAGCACGAAGACCTCGGTCTGCCCCGTGCTGGAAAGGCGGTTGATGCAGTACAGGTCGCCTGCAGCGTTGGCGCCGAAGCTCCAGCGGCGGTCGGTGGGCGGCAGGGCCGTGGGCACCTGCAGCTTGAAGCTGGCGTAGTCGCGCTCGGCATCCAGCACATGCACCTCGGTCTTGCCCGAGGCCCCGGCGCGCCGCACCGCGAGCAGGTCGCGGTTGGCCAGGGCCACGAAGGCCCAGCCTTCGTCGGCCGCGGCCAGCGCGGTTTCCAGCTGGAAGGCGAAACGCTGGTAGTTGCTGCCGGCGGTGAGCACATGCAGTTCGGTCTTGCCCTTGCTGCCCTGGCGCTGGATGCCGACGAGATCGCCGTTGTCGAAGACCTGGAAGGACCAGGTGCGCGGCGTCGGCGGCAAGGCCGTGGGCGTCTGCAGCCGGAAGGCCTGCGCCTGGGCCAGCCCGGGGCCTGCCCAGGCACACAAGGCCAGCCCGGCCGTGCCGGCCAGCCAGCGGCGGCGCGGCGTGCTGGTCATTCGCCGAGGTACGCTGCGCGCACCTTGGGGTCGGCCAGCAGCGCCTTGGCATCGCCGGCCATCGTGATTTCGCCCGAGTCCATCACGTAACCGCG
Organism: beta proteobacterium AAP51; assembly: GCA_001295905.1. Lineage (GTDB taxonomy): Bacteria > Pseudomonadota > Gammaproteobacteria > Burkholderiales > Burkholderiaceae_C > Rubrivivax. Next base: position 3,592 of record LJHT01000074.1, read on the forward strand.
GTTGGCCAGGCCCAGGGCGCGGCTGGCGTTCTGCTCGACCAGCAGCACCGTGGTGCCGCGGCCGTGGATGTCGGCCACCACCTCGAAGATCTTGTCGACCATGATGGGGCTCAGGCCCATGCTGGGTTCGTCGAGCAGCAGCACCTTGGGCCGGGCCATCAGCGCGCGGCCCATGGCCAGCATCTGCTGTTCGCCGCCACTCATCGTGCCGGCCAGCTGGTTGCGCCGCTCCTTCAGGCGCGGGAACAGGGCGAAGACCTTGTCGATGTCGGCATCGATCTCCTTGTCCTTGCGCACGAAGGCGCCCATCTGCAGGTTCTCGGTGATGGTCATGCGCGTGAAGGTGCCGCGGCCTTCGGGCACCATCACCAGGCCTTGCTTCACCAAATCCCAAGGGCCCTGGCCCTTGATGCTGCGGCCGAGGAACTCGATGCTGCCCTCGGCCACGGGTTGCGTGCCGGTGACGGCCTTCAGCGTGGTGGTCTTGCCCGCGCCGTTGGCCCCGATGAGGCTGACCAGTTCGCCCTGCATCACCTCGAAGCTGACACCCTTCACGGCCTGGATGCCACCGTAGGCCACCTTCAGCCCGGTCACCTTCAACATGGATTGAGACATCGTCTGCCGCCCCTTCAGTGCGCGCCGGCGCCGAGGTAAGCCTCGATCACCTTTTCGTTCTTCTGCACCTCGGCGGGGTTGCCTTCGGCGATCTGCTTGCCGTAATCGAGCACCGTCACGCGGTCGCACAGGCCCATCACCAGCTTCACGTCGTGCTCGATGAGCAGGATGGTGCGGCCGTCGTTGCGGATGCGGTCGATGAGCTCACGCAGCACCACCTTCTCGGTGGCGTTCATGCCGGCAGCGGGCTCGTCCAGCGCGATGAGCTTGGGGTCGGTGGCCAGGGCGCGGGCAATCTCGAGCCGGCGCTGGTCGCCATAGCTCAGCGTGCGGGCCTTGAACTCGGCGTACTTGCCGATGCCCACGTAGTTCAGCAGTTCCTGGGCGCGCTGGGCGATGGCCGCTTCTTCGGCCTTGAAGGCGCTGGTGCGGAAGATGGCGCCCCCCAGCCCGGAATGCGTGCGCACGTGGCGGCCGACCATCACGTTCTCCAGCGCCGTCATCTCGGCAAAGAGGCGGATGTTCTGGAAGGTGCGCGCGATGCCGGCCTTGGCCACTTCATGCACCGCGCTGGGCCTGTAGGGTGCGCCGCCGAGCTCGAAGGTGCCGCCGTCGGGCGTGTACAGGCCCGTGATGACGTTGAAGAAGGTGGTCTTGCCCGCGCCGTTGGGCCCGATCAGGCCGTACACCTGCCCCGGCATGATGGTGACGCCAACATCCGACAAGGCCTGCAGGCCGCCGAAGCGCTTGCTGACGCCCTGCACCTTCAGCACAGGGGTGGAAGCAGCGGTGGAGGAAGTGGTGGGTGTGCTCATCAGCCCGGCCCTGCCTTAGTTCGTGACCGGCTGCGGCGCAGCCTTGCCATGTTCACGCGCCGGCCACAGGCCGCGCGGGCGCGCCAGCATGATGCCGATCATGGCCAGCGCGATGAGCAGCTGGCGCAGGATGGAGGCATCCAGCCGCCCGCCCGTCAGCTGCTGCAGCGGCCCGGCCACGTAGCGCAGCACCTCGGGCAGCGCCGCCAGCATCACCGCGCCCAGAATCACGCCCGGCAGGTGGCCCATGCCGCCCAGCACCACCATGGCCACGATGAGCACGCTTTCCTGCAGGCTGAAGCTTTCGGGCGACACGAAACCCTGGAAGGACGCGAACATCGCGCCCGACACGCCGCCGAAGGTGGCACCCATGCCGAAGGCCAGCAGCTTCATGTTGCGCGTGTTGATGCCCATGGCCTTGGCCGCGATCTCGTCTTCGCGGATGGCCATCCAGGCGCGGCCGATGCGGCTGGTTTCCAGGCGGTGGCAGATGATCACGCTGACCACCACCAGCAGCAGGAACAGGTAGTAGTACAGCACCACCGAGCTGATGCGGTAGCCGCCGATCTCGATGGCCTTGCCGAAGCTGAAGCCGAAGAGGTTCATCGAGTCGATGCGGTCCAGCCCCCGCGGCCCGTTGGTGATGTTCACCGGGTGCTCGAGGTTGTTCATGAACACGCGGATGATCTCGCCGAAGCCCAGGGTGACGATGGCGAGGTAGTCGCCCCGCAGCTTCAGCACCGGCGTGCCGAGCAGCACCCCGGCAATGGCCGCCAAGCCCGCCGCAAGCGGGATGACCACCCAGATCGGCGTGTGCAGGCCCTCGGGGAAGGCCTGGGCGATCCACTCGAAGTTCTCCCACAGGTGCGGGCTGGCCAGCAGCGCGTACATGTAGGCGCCCACGGCATAGAAGGCCACATAGCCCAGGTCGAGCAGGCCGGCATAGCCCACCACGATGTTCAGGCCCAGCGCCAGCAGCACGTACAGCAGCGACAGCGCCATGATGCGCACCCAGCCCTGCCCGAAGTACTGCGCCAGATGGGGCAGCGCCAGCAGGGCCAGCGCGCAGATCACGAAAACGAGAATCTTGTGTTTCATATCGGCTGCCTTCTCAGCTGGTTCATGCCCGGTCGGCGACACGCTCGCCCAGCAGCCCTTGCGGCCGCAGCGTCAGCACCAGGATGAGCGCGACGAAGGCGAAGATGTCGGCGTAATGGCTGCCCAGCAGGCCCCCCGTGAGTGCCCCCAGGTAGCCTGCGCCCAGGGCTTCCACCAGCCCCAGCAGCAGCCCGCCCACCACCGCCCCGGCGAGGTTGCCGATACCGCCCAGCACCGCGGCCGTGAAGGCCTTCAGGCCCGGCAGGAAGCCCATGCTGTGCTGCACGGTGCCGTAGTTGGCGGCCCACATCACGCCAGCCACCGCGGCCAGCGCAGCGCCGATCACGAAGGTGGCGCTGATCACCATGTCGGGCTTCACGCCCATCAGCGCGGCCACGCGCGGGTTCTCGGCCGTGGCGCGCATGGCGCGGCCCAGTTTGGTGCGGTTCACCAGGTACATCAGCAGGGCCAGCAGCACGGTGGTGAGGCCCAGGATCAGGCACTGCGTGACGGTGATGACGGGCCCGCCCAGATTGATGGGCTCGGTAGGCAGCAGCAGCGGGTAGGGCTTGGGGTTGGGCTTCCAGATGATCATGGCCAGCGTCTGCAGCAGCAGGCTCATGCCCATGGCCGTGATCAGCGGCGCCAGCCGCGGCGCGTTGCGCAAGGGTCGGTAGGCCGCCTTCTCGATGGTGAAGTTCAGCGCCGCGCAGATGAGGATGGAACAGATGAGCGACAGCCCCAGGATCACATAGCCCGGCAGGCCGGAATCGGTGAGGCCCGAGACCACCATCCAGCTGACGAGGGCGCCCACCATGAGCACTTCGCCATGGGCGAAGTTGATGAGGTTGATGATGCCGTAGACCATGGTGTAGCCCAGGGCCACCAGCGCATACATGCTGCCGAGGACGAGGCCGTTGATGATCTGCTGGAAGAAGGTTTCCATCGAATGGGAGCTCCGGTGACTGCTGCCTTTTCAGGCCTGAGCAGGGCGTATGCAAGAAACCGGCCTCGCCCCCAGGCCGGCCCGACAAGGGCCTGCAGTGGGGCGGGATTCTAGGTTCGCGCGCCACGGGCTCCGCAGCGGGCTTACCCCCTTGGCGCGGGCCGCGCTCAGCGCGGCTTGCGCGCCGCTGCGTCCAGCGCGCGCAGCTCGGCCAGGCGGTCGGCGATGCGCGCCTCCAGGCCCCGCGGCTGCGGCTCGTAGAAGTGTTGCGCGGGCAGCCCTTCGGGCAGGTAACGCTCGCCGGCGGCATAGGCGCCTTCTTCATCGTGGGCGTAGCGGTAGCCGGCACCGTGGCCCAGCCCCTTCATCAGGCGCGTGGGTGCATTGCGCAGGTGCATGGGCACCGGGCGGCTGCCGTCGCTGGCCACCAGCGCGCGCACCGCGTTCCAGCCCTGGTAGACGGCGTTCGATTTCGGCGCCACGGCCAGGTATACCGCGGCCTGCGCAAGGGCCAGCTCGCCTTCGGGCGAGCCCAGGCGTTCGAAGACCTCGGCCGCGTCCAGCGCCAGGCGCAGCGCGCGCGGGTCGGCCAGGCCCACCTCTTCCGAGGCCATGCGCACCAGGCGGCGCGCGGCATAACGTGGGTCCATGCCGGCATCCAGCAGGCGCGCCAGCCAGTACAGCGCGGCGTCGGGGTCGCTGCCGCGCACGCTCTTGTGCAGCGCCGAGATGGTGTCGTAGAAGACATCGCCACCCTTGTCGCCACGGCGCAGCAGCTCGCCCAGCGTGGCCTCCAGCTGCGCTTCGCCCAGCTCGGCCGCGCCTGCATTGGCGGCGACGAGGTTTTCGTAGGCGTTCAGCAGGCGGCGCGCATCACCGTCGGCATGCGCCACCAGCTGCTGCTGCGCGGCCGCGGTCAAGGGCGGCGCGGCCAGCGCTGCGCGGGCGCGCACGAGCAGGTCGCCCAGCTCGGCTTCGTCCAGCGCCTTCAGCACGTGCACGGTGGCACGCGAGAGCAGCGCCGAGTTCACCTCGAAGGAAGGGTTCTCGGTGGTGGCGCCGATGAAGCTGAACAGCCCGGCCTCGACGTGCGGCAAGAAAGCGTCTTGCTGCGCCTTGTTGAAGCGGTGCACCTCGTCGACGAAGACCACGGTGGCCTTGCCGCCGCGGCGCACGGTGGCGGCCTGCTCCACGGCCTCGCGGATGTCCTTCACGCCTGCCAGCACGGCCGAGAGCACGATGAAGTGCGCGCCCGTGGCCCCAGCAAGCAGGCGCGCCAGCGTCGTCTTGCCCACACCGGGCGGGCCCCAGAGGATCATCGAAGGCAGCCGGCCCGACTCGAAGGCCACCCGCAAGGGCCGGCCCGGGGCCAGCAGGTGGCGCTGGCCCACCACCTCGGCGAGCTTGCGCGGGCGCAGGCGCTCGGCCAGCGGCAGCGTGGCCGCCAGGCCGGCTTCGGGTGAGCTTGCGGCACCGGGCCGAGTGCCGGGTTCGTCGTCTTCGAAGAGCAGGCCGTCCTGTTCAGGCATGCGGCATTGTCGCCCCGGCTTCATCTGGAGGTGTTCCCTGCGCCGGGCCGTCGCCCCGCGTCATGGAACTTGGCGAAATTGGCCGCTTTTGCCCGGCCTCTTCGGCCCTTCAGGGCCCCGGCGGCCGCCCGACACTGCGGCCATCACCGAATGGAGCCCTGCGTGATGAACAGCATGACCGTCCCCGCCCCAGCCCCCGCCACCAGCACCACCCCGGCCACGACCGGTGGCACGGCCCTGCCCACCCATGCCAGTCTGCCCGCCAACCCGCGCGAAGTGCTGTCGTTCAAGCTTGGGGCCGAGGAATACGGCATCGACATCCTGCGCGTGCAGGAGATCCGCGGCTACGAGGCGCCCACGCGCATCGCCAACGCGCCGCACTTCATCAAGGGCGTGGTCAACCTGCGCGGCGTCATCGTGCCGGTGGTCGACATGCGCCTGCGCTTCGGCCTGGCCGACGTGAGCTACAACGACTTCACCGTGGTCATCGTGCTGAACGTGGCGAACCGCACCGTGGGCATGGTGGTCGATTCCGTCAGCGACGTGCTGGAACTGCCCCCGGGCCAGGTGAAACCGGCGCCCGAATTCAACGGCGCGGTCGACGCGACCTACATCACGGGCATCGCCACGCTGAAACAGGGCGAGGCCGATCGCATGCTCATCCTGATGGACATCGAGGCGCTGATGCGCAGCCCCGAGATGGGCCTGACCGAGCCCGGCCAGATGCACTGAGAGCGGCGTCGAGGCGCGCGCGGCTGCGCCTCGCAGCCTACTGCTCGATCACGTCGGCCCCGGCTGGCGGTGTGAAGCGGAAACGCGCCGCATCCAGCGGCACATTGCCCTGGAAGCCGCTGAACTGCAGCAGCGAACGCTGGCCGAAGCTGTCGGTGATTTCCACCGCCGCCAGTTCCTTCCCCCTGAAGCCCAGCCGCAAGGACTGGAAAGGCCCGTCCTTCACCTTCGGGGTGGCCAGGGCCCAGACCAGGCCGGCGCCCTGCCCAGTAGCCGAGGGCTCGGCCTTCAGCACGAAATCCTTGTCGAGGTCGCCCCCCACCAGCAGCGCGGCCGGCGTGGCCCCCAGCGCCTGCGCCACGGGGCGCGAGCTGGCCTGGTTCAGGTCGGCGTCGTAGATCCACACCTTCACGCCATCGGCCACGATGGTCTGCTCGAAGGGCTTCGTGTAGGCGAAGCGGAAGCGGTTCGGGCGCTGGAACTCGAACTGGCCGCTGCTGGTTCGCTGGCGGGCACCGTCGGCCGAAGTGACGGTCTGCGTGAAGGCGGCGCGCCCGCTCTTCACCTCGTTCACGAAGGCGCGCAAGGTGTCCACCGCGTCGGCGCGGGCCAGGCCGGAAGCCGTGAGGGCCCAGGCCGCCAGCGCCGCAGCGCCCAGGGTGCGCTTGATCATTCGTCCCGCTTCGGGACGATGATGTCCCGGTTGCCGTTGTGTCCCATGGGCGATACGAGCCCGGATTGCTCCATTTGTTCCAGCAATCGCGCGGCGCGGTTGTAGCCGATGCGCAGGTGGCGCTGCACCAGCGAGATGCTGGCGCGCTTGTGCTGCAGCACCACGGCCACGGCCTGGTCGTACATGGCGTCGTTTTCGCCGCTGCCGCCGGGCGCACTGCCCAGGGCCGCATCGCCCTCGCCTTCCAGCACGCCGCCTTCCAGGATGCCCTCGATGTAGTTGGGTTCGCCCTGGGTCTTCAGGTAGCTCACCACGCGGTGCACCTCGTCGTCGCTGACGAAGGCGCCGTGCACGCGCACCGGCAGCCCGGTGCCGCTGGCCATGTAGAGCATGTCGCCCATGCCCAGCAGCGCCTCGGCGCCCATCTGGTCGAGGATGGTGCGGCTGTCGATCTTGCTGCTGACCTGGAAGCTGATGCGCGTTGGAATGTTGGCCTTGATCAGGCCCGTGATCACGTCGACGCTGGGCCGCTGCGTGGCCAGGATGAGGTGCATGCCCGAAGCGCGTGCCTTCTGCGCCAGCCGCGCAATCAGCTCTTCGATCTTCTTGCCCACCACCATCATCAGGTCGGCCAGTTCGTCGATGACGACGACGACATGTGGCAGGCGCTCGAGCGGCTCGGGCGCTTCCGGCGTCAGGCTGAAGGGGTTGGGCAGGATCTCGCCGCGCTCTGCGGCCTCGGCGATCTTCTTGTTGTAGCCGCCCAGGTTGCGCACGCCCAGCTTGCTCATCAGCTTGTAGCGGCGCTCCATCTCGCCCACGCACCAGTTCAGCGCGTTGGCGGCCTGCTTCATGTCGGTGACCACGGGCGCCAGCAGGTGCGGAATGCCTTCGTAGACGCTCATCTCCAGCATCTTCGGGTCGATGAGGATGAGCCGCACGTCGCGCGCCTCGGCCTTGTAGAGCAGGCTGAGGATCATCGCGTTGATGCCCACGCTCTTGCCCGAGCCCGTGGTGCCGGCCACCAGGCAGTGCGGCATCTTGGCCAGGTCGGCCACGATGGGCTTGCCGACGATGTCCTTGCCCAGGCCCATGGTCAGCTGGCTGCTCGAGTCGTTGTAGACCTCGCTGCCCAGGATCTCGCTGAGCTTGATGGTCTGGCGCCGCGCGTTGGGCAGTTCCAGCGCCATGTAGTTCTTGCCGGGGATGACCTCCACCACGCGGATGCTCACCAGCGACAGGCTGCGCGCCAGGTCCTTGGCCAGGTTGACGATCTGCGCGCCCTTCACGCCCGTGGCCGGCTCGATCTCGTAGCGCGTGATCACCGGGCCGGGGCTCGCCGCCACCACGCGCACTTCCACGCCGAAGTCCTTGAGCTTCTTCTCGATGAGCCGCGAGGTCATCTCGATGCTCTCGGGCGTGACCAGCTCCTGACGCGCGCCCGCGGCGTCCAGCAGGTCGACCTGCGGCAACTTGGTGTCGGCCAGTTCCTGGAACAGTGGCTGCTGGCGCTCCTTGGCCACGCGGGGCGAAGGCGGCAGGTCCACCAGCACGGGCTCGATCAGCACCGGCAGGTGTTCCTGCAGTTCCTGGCGCTGCTCGGCCACCACGGCCTCGCGCTCGCGCGCGGCCCGCTCGCCCAGACGGCGGTCTTCCTCGGCCTCACGCTTGTCTTGCCGGTTTTCGCGCAGGCGGTCGAAGGCGGCGCCCAGGGCCTCGGCCAGGTGCAGCCAGGAAAAGCGCAGCGCCAACGAACTGCCGACCACCAGCAGGGCGATCCACAGCACGCCCGAACCGGCGAAGCCCAGCCACTCCATCGACAGCGGCCCCAGCGTGTAGCCCAGCACACCACCGGCATGGCCCGGCAGCAGCGTCTCCCAGCGGTACAGCCGCGTCCATTCCAGCGAGGCGCTGGCGGCCAGCAACAGCACCAGGCCCAGCCAGAACATCCACCGCGGCGGCGCGGGCGCATCGGATGGCCCGCGCAGCAAGCGCGCCAGCGCCGAGAGCCAGGCCCGCAAGCCCACGGGCACCAGCCACCAGGCCGAGAAACCGAAGAGGAAGAGCGCCATGTCCGAGACCCGCGCGCCCAGCACGCCGGCCTTGTTCTGCAGCGCCTGGCCTGTACCCGAAGTGCTGAACGCCGTATCCCCGGCGTGGTGCGTGGCCATGGCCAGCAGGAACAGCAGCCAGGCCAGCGCGCCCGCGATCAGCAGCGCCTGCTGGCGCCAGCGGGGAGATTCGGTTGCACCCGACGGCAGAGGCGCATCCCCACGCAGGGTACCGAGAGAGAAGCTCATCCCAACGTCACGCGACCAAGCTTCCCGCCGCGGAACCGGCTTTGCCGGGCCGCCGGCGGACGGCACCCCTGGGGGGTAGCGAGCGCAAGCGAGCTTGGGGGTCAATCATTAGGAAGGCGTTCCTTGATCACCACCGACCCGGTCTCCTGCGTCTCGATGACGCCGCGCTCTTCCAGGTCCTTCATGACCCGGCTGACCATCTCGCGCGAGGCGCCCACCACCTTGGCCATGTCCTGGCGGCTGACCTTGTGGCGGATGATCTTCACGCCGTCCACTTCTTCGGCCATGTCCAGCAGCGTGCGCGCCACGCGGCCGTAGACGTCGAGCAAGGCCAGGCTTTCGATCTGCCGGTCGGCGTTGCGCAGGCGCTTCACCAGGCCGCGCAGGATGCCGTAGCTGAGCGTGCTGTTCTCGGGCAGGCAGCGCGCAAAGTCGGCGCGGGCCAGCACGAGCATGTCGGTCTGGATTTCGGCGCGCACGGTGGCGCTGTGCGGTTCGTTGTCGATGAGGCTCATCTCGCCCACGTAGTCACCGGCTTCCAGCACCGCCAGGATGACCTCGCGGCCGCGCGTGTCGGCCGTCAGCACGCGGGCGCGGCCGTTGAGCAGGATGAACAGGCTGTTGCTCTTGCGGCCCTGCTCCACCACCAGTTCACCACGTCGGAAGCGCCTTTTCACCACGCTGTCGGCGATGGCCTGCGCCTGTTCGGCGGTGAGCATCGAAAACAAAGGCACTCGGCGGATCAGGTCCAGGTTGGACAGCATCGACATCGACAGGGCTCCTCTTGTGATCTTCTCTGGCCTGGCAGGCCGGTGCGTCTGCGCGCCGTCTGCAAGAATGCCGCTATTGTGCCCATAGGTGGGCTTGCTCCAGAAGCGGGCCGCCCTGATGTACCTTCGTGGCGCCTGTTCGGCGCATGTTCAGCGCTCCTCCGGTGTCTGTTCGGCACGACGCCCCCCTCCTCTTCCAGCTCTCTCGTTCACTGCCATGACCACATCCACCCAGCACGCCCGCGTTCTCATCCTCGGCTCGGGGCCGGCCGGCTACACGGCCGCGCTGTACGCGGCGCGCGCCAACCTCGAGCCCATGCTCATCACCGGCATCGCCCAAGGCGGACAGCTGATGACCACCACCGAAGTCGACAACTGGCCTGCCGACGTAGCCGGCGTGCAAGGGCCCGAGCTGATGGAGCGCTTCCTGAAGCACGCCGAGCGCTTCAACACCAAGATCGTCTTCGACCACATCCACACGGTCGACTTCAGCCGCCGCCCGTTCATGCTGACCGGCGACTCGGGCACCTACACCTGCGACGCCCTGGTCATCGCCACCGGCGCCAGCGCCAAGTACCTCGGGCTGGAGAGTGAAACCGCCTTCATGGGCAAGGGCGTGAGCGGCTGCGCCACCTGCGACGGCTTCTTCTACCGCGGCGACACCGTCTGCGTGGTGGGCGGTGGCAACACGGCGGTGGAAGAAGCGCTGTACCTGAGCAACATTGCCGAGAAGGTGCACCTCATCCACCGCCGCGACAAGTTCCGCGCCGAGGCCATCATGGTCGACAAGGTGATGGCCAAGGTGGCCGCCGGCAAGATCGAGCTGCACCTGTGGAACACGCTGGATGCGGTGCTGGGCGACGACAGCGGCGTCACCGGCGTGCGCCTGAAAAGCACGCAGGACGGCGCGACCAAGGAAGTGCCCGTGAAGGGCTGCTTCATCGCCATCGGCCACCAGCCCAACACCGACATCTTCAAGGGCCAGTTGGAGATGAAGGACGGCTACATCATCACCAAGACCGGCCTGGACGGCATGGCCACCATGACCAGCGTGCCGGGCGTCTTCGCGGCCGGTGACGTGCAGGACCACATCTACCGCCAGGCCATCACCAGCGCCGGCACGGGCTGCATGGCGGCGCTGGACGCCCAGCGCTTCCTGGAGTCTCAGGAATGAGCGGCGCTTCAGCCTTGGCTTGAAGCTATACTAGAAGGCTTTGCTGATTGCAACGGGCGCTTTTTGGGCCCGTCTGCTGGGGCAAACACGGGAAACCGCCACCCGCATCTGGCGAGGTCAAGCCGTCTCCCACCGCCTGCGCCCCGCTCGGGGTTGGCCAGCGGTGCCGGCTGTTCAAGAAAGAGCTTCCTATGGCACGCAAGTGCGAAGTGACGGGCAAGGGCCCGATGGTGGGGAACCATGTGTCCCACGCCAACAACAAGACCAAGCGTCGTTTCCTGCCCAACCTGCAGTACCGGCGCTTCTGGGTGGAAAGCGAGAACCGCTGGGTGCGCCTGCGCATCACCAACGCGGCGCTGCGCTTGATCGACAAGAAGGGTATCGACGTGGTCCTCGCCGACCTGCGTGCCCGCGGCGCAATCTAAGGAGCACACACCATGGCAAGCAAAGGCGGCCGCGAGAAGATCAAGCTGGAAAGCACGGCAGGCACCGGGCATTTCTACACCACCAGCAAGAACAAGAAGACCACGCCCGAGAAGCTCGAATTCCTGAAGTTCGACCCGAAGGCACGCAAGCACGTCCTGTACAAGGAAGTGAAGCTGAAGTAACCGGCCTCGGCCGAGACGCAGAAACCCGCCGCTGGCGGGTTTTTTCTTGCCTGCACCAGGCCTTTCGGCCCCGCACAGGCATGAAAAAGGGGCCCGAGGGCCCCTGGGGTGAGACACGCTGCGAAGGCGGCAATGGCGGCGCAAAGGCCGCCGCCGGCGTCAGCGCACGACGCCCATCGATTCCTTGTTGCCACCCTTGTAGGTGTACAGGGTGAGCGCGCCGTTCTTGATGTCGCCCTTGCCGTCGAAGGCGATGTTGCCCGTGACGCCCTTGTGCTCGATCTTGGCCAGCACCGGCAGGTACTTCGCCGGCTCGGCCGAACCGGCCTTCACCATGGCGGCCACCATCACGTTCACGGCGTCGTAGACGTACGGGGCGTAGATTTGCACGTCGGCGTTGAACTTGGTCTTGAACTTGGCGCGGAAGTCGCTCATCGCCTTCACGGCCGCGGCGTCCTTCGGGTCGATGCCACCGGCCTCGGCGCACACCACCTGGCCGTCGGCCATGGTGCCGGCCGCCAGCTTGGGCAGTTCGCCCGAGCAGATGCCGTCGCCGCCCATGAACTTGGCATCGATGCCCAGCTGCTTCATCTGGCGCAGCATCGGGCCGGCCACGGCGTCCATGCCGCCGAAGAACACCACGTCGGGCTTCTTGGCCCGCAGGCTGGTCAGGATGGCGGTGAAGTCGGTGGCCTTGTCGCTGGTGAACTCACGACCCACGGTCTTGCCGCCGGCGGCCTTCACGCCCTTCTCGAACTCGTCGGCCACGCCCTGGCCATAGGCCGTGCGGTCGTCGATGACGACGATGCTCTTGCCCTTGAGCTGGGTGACGGCGTACTTGCCGAGGGTGCCGCCCAGGTGCACGTCGTCAGCCACCACGCGGAAGGCCGTCTTGTAGCCGTTGCGGGTGTACTTGGGGTTGGTGGCGCTGGGGCTGATCTGCGGGATGCCGGCGTCGCTGTAGATCTTCGAAGCGGGGATGGTGGTGCCGCTGTTCAGGTGGCCGATGACACCGTTGACCTTGCTGTCCACCAGCTTCTGCGCGGCGGCGGTGCCTTGCTTCGGGTCACCGGCGTCATCTTCGGCCAGCAGCTCGAACTTCACCTTCTTGCCGCCGATGGTCACGCCCTTGGCGTTGAGCTCGTCGATGGCCATGCGGGCACCGTTCTCGTTGTCCTTGCCCAGGTGGGCGATGCCGCCGCTGGTGGGGCCGACGTGGCCGATCTTCACGACCATGTCCTGCGCGAACACCGAACCGCCCAGCAACAGGGCCGTGGCGCCGACGATCAGGTTCAGTTTGACTTGCATGCAAATACCTCCGGTTGGAATGTTGTCGCGTCAGAAAAGTGTCATGTCGCGAACCAAAACACGATAACTCAAAACCCCCAGGCCACCCAAGCACGACCTGTGCCCGCAGCACTCCCGCCACGCCGGCCCCACTGCCAACGCCTGGGGGCGGAAGTGCGCCTACAGGGTCTGCCCGGATGCGTCGGATGCACCGGAAGGCGCAGCGCACCGCAGCGCCTTCAGCGCGCCCCGGTGCGGCGCTGCAGCGCGCGTTTCACGGCATCGTTCACCAGGCCGTGCAGCGCGCTGCCGAGTTCGCCGCGGGCCTCGCGGATCAAACCTTCGGCCGCACGCGCCAGGGCGGGCGCCAGGGCCTCGCGCAGGCGCGCCTCGAACAGCATGTCCAGCCGCGGCTGCAGTTCGGCCAGCACCTCGGTCACGAGGGCCTGGGTGTCGATGGGGGGCGGTTCGTTCGGCGCCGGTGCCGGCGCCGCAGACGCTGCCCAGGCGTTGGGCGTGGTGCCCCCGGCCGCATCGGGCACTGGCGCGGGGGGCACTTCCTCTGCCAGCAGGGCCGTCTCTTCGGCGCCGTTGCCCGGCCCGCCGTGCGCCGGCATGGCGTGCAGTTCCACCACCTCGGTGAGCGTGGGCACGCGGTCGGCGCCGGGTGGCGCGGTGTCTTCATTCACGGCCCGCTCCTCCTGCGGCATGGTGCTTGATCTCCAGCCCGGCGGCCTTGTAGGCCCGCCAGCGCTGGCGGCCGAGTTCGGTAGCCTCGGGGTCGCTGGCCACCACCTCGATCAGGCGCTCGAACCCATCCAGGTTCTTCGGCGCCTCGGCCCCCAGGTTCACGAGCACGCGTGGCGCGGCGGCCGGCTGCGCCGCACCGGCCTCGGCGGCATCCCGCGCCAGCCACAGCGGCGTGCGTGCGGCCACCGCCGGCCGCGCGCCGGGCATGCGCACATGCGGCAGGAACTCGCGCTCGTCGAAGACCCAGAGCGCCCGGTCGAGTTCGGCCAGCACTTCTTCAGGCGCCGTCACCAGCACGCGCGCCCCCTGGCGCTGCGCCTTGCGCAGCAGGCGGCAGGCGAAGGCGACGCTGTCTTCCACGCCGGTGTGGAATTCCACCTCGCCGGGGCCTGCTGCCATGTCCGCAGGGTGGGCGTTCAGCGCGCTGCCAGGGCCGGCCTTCAGCGGGCGCGCGACAGCACGAAGTGCACCAGCAGCGGCACCGGGCGGCCCGTGGCGCCCTTGGCCACGCCTGATTTCCAGGCCGTGCCGGCGATGTCGAGGTGGGCCCAGCGCAGCTTGCCGGTGAAGCGCTGCAGGAACTTGGCCGCCGTGATGGAGCCACCCGCACGCCCGCCCACGTTGCCCATGTCGGCGAAGTTGCTCTTCAGCGCTTCGTCGTACTCTTCATCCAGCGGCATGCGCCAGGCGGGGTCGAGCGCGGCATCGCCGGCAGCCAGCAGTTCGGCGGCCAACGCGTCGTCGGGGCTGAAGAGGCCCGTGCGGTGGTGGCCCAGCGCAATGACGCAGGCGCCGGTGAGCGTGGCGATGTCCACCACCACGGCCGGCTTGAAGCGCTCGGCATAGGTCAGCGCGTCGCACAGGATGAGCCGGCCCTCGGCATCGGTGTTCAGCACCTCGATGGTCTGGCCCGACATGCTCTTGACCACATCGCCCGGCTTCACGGCTCGGCCGCTGGGCATGTTCTCGCAGGCCGGGATGATGCCGATCAGGTTCACCTTGGCCTTCATCGCCGCCACGGCCTTCAGCGTGCCCAGCACGCTGGCGGCGCCGCCCATGTCGAACTTCATCTCGTCCATCTCGGCGGCCGGCTTGATGCTGATGCCGCCGGTGTCGAAGGTGATGCCCTTGCCCACCAGCACCACCGGCGCTGCGGTCTTGGCGGCGCCCTCGTAGCGCGCGACGATGAACTTCAGCGGCTCGTCCGAGCCCTGGGCCACGGCCAGGAAGGAACCCATGCCCAGCTTCTCGCAGGCCTTGCGGTCGAGCACTTCCACCTTCAGGCCATGCTCCTTGCCCAGCTTCTGGGCCTGCTGCGCCAGGAAGGTGGGGGTGCAGTGGTTGCCCGGGCGGTTGGCGCATTCACGCGCCAGCGCCGTGCCTTCGGCTATGGCTTTGGCGCGCTGCAGGGCTGCGCCCAGCATGGCGGCATCGGCCTTCGCGCACACCAGTGACACCACGGCCAGCTTGCCCGCGGGCGGGGCGCTGGGCTTGGTTTCGCGATAGACGTAGCTGTTTTCGCTGATGGCGGCCACCAGGGCTTCGGCCTGGGCGGCGGTCCAGCTGGCGCCAGCCAGGGCCACGGCCAGCGACTTCGCGCCGCCGGTCTTCAGGTAGGCCACGGCCAGGCCCAGCGTCTTGCGCAGGGCCTTGGGCGAGGCGTCACCCACCGCCGCAAACAGCACGCGCTCGGCCTTCACGCCGGGCACGTGGTGGGCGTACAGCGTCTGCCCGGCCTTGCAGGCGAAATCACCGCTGCTGATGGCGCCGGCCAACACGGTGGCCAAGGGGGCTTCCAAGCCTTCGGGGGGGGTCTCGCCGGCCACCAGCACGAGCAGCGCGTCGGTGGCCACGCCAGGCAGTCCGGCCGCTGCGGCCACTTGCGTCTTGAAGTCCATAATTACTTTCAACCCGAAAAACGAACGATGTTATTCGACTCCACCGTACGTCGTGAGCTGGCCCGGGGCTTCGGGGCGACGCTGCTCGTCATCCTGACCATCGTGCTGACGATGTTCCTCATCCGCACCGTGGGCCAGGCAGCCAGCGGCAGCGTGGCACCGCAGGACGTGGTGCTGCTGCTGGGCTACGTGGCGCTGGGGCACCTGCCCACGATGATGGCGCTGTCGCTCTTCGTGGCCGTGGTGGTGACGCTCGGCCGCATGTACCGCGACAGCGAGATGGCCATCTGGTTCGCCAGCGGCGTGGGGCTCTCGCGCTTCGTGCGGCCGGTGCTGCGCACGGGCACGCCGGTGCTGCTGGTGATTGCGGCGCTCATCCTCGTGGTGTGGCCCTGGGGCAACCGCAACAGCCTGGAACTGCGCGAACGCTACCAGCAGCGTTCCGACCTCTCGCGCGTGACGCCCGGCGTCTTCCAGACCAGCAGCGACGGCAGCCGTGTCTTCTTTATCGAACGTGAAACCGCTGACGGCGCGAACGCGCGCAACGTCTTCATCCTCTCGCGCCAGGAAGACGGTGAATCGGTGACCTCGGCGCGCGCGGGCCGGCTGGAAAGCCGCGACGACGCCCGCTACCTGGTGCTGGAGCGCGGCCAGCGCAACGACACCCACAGCCCGAGCGGCGAACGCACGCTGTCCAGCTTCGAAACCTACAGCGTGCTGGCCGGTGAACGGGCGGCGCGCTCGGCCGAGCAGCGGCCCCCGCGCGCCATGCGCACCATCGACCTGATGCGCCAGCCCACGCCGCGCCACCTGGGTGAACTCACCTGGCGCTTCGGCCTGCTGCTGGGGGCTGCCAACCTCGTGCTGCTGGGCATCGGCCTGGCGGCCACCAACCCGCGGCGCGCGAGCAACTGGAACCTGCTCTTTGCCTTGATGGCCTTCGTCGTCTACTACAACCTCATCAACCTCTCGCAGGCCTGGGTGGCCAGCGGGCGCTTGTCGATGGGTGCGGCACTGGCGCTGCTGCACGGCGGCACCTTTCTGCTGGCCCTGGCGCTGCTGTGGTGGCGCGACCATGCCGCCGTATTCACGCTGCGCCGCCGGCCCCGGCCGGTGGCCGCCCTGGAGCCCGCGCCATGAAGACCGTGCGGCGGCTGCTCTACCGCGACATCGTGGCTTCGGTGATGTTCGTGGCCCTGGCCTTCCTGTCGCTGTTCTTCTTCATCGACTTCGTCGATGAACTGGAAGGCGTGGGCACCCGGGGCCGCACCACCTGGCATGCGGTACTGGCCGCGGCCCTGGAACTGCCGGGCCACCTGTACGAACTGATGCCCATTGCGGTGCTGATCGGCAGCATCTATTCGCTGGCGCGTCTGGCGCAGTCGTCCGAGTTCACCATCCTGCGCACCGGTGGCCTGGGCCCGGGCCGCGCCATGGGGCTGCTGGCCGGTCTGGGCGTGGCCTTCGGCGCCCTCACCTTCATCACCGGCGACTACCTGGCCCCGGCCAGCGAACGCGAGGCGGTGCTGCTGAAGGCGCGTTTTTCCGGCGGAATCGAATTCGGTGGCGCCGGAGCCTGGCTGAAGGAAAGGCGCAGCATGCCGGAAGGCGAACACAGCTTCTCCGTCAACGTGGCCGGTGCCACGGCGTCGGGCGCGCTGGCCGGCATCCGCATCTTCGAGTTCGATGCCGACGGCCGCCTCTTGGCCAACACCGAAGCGCGCGAAGGCCGTGTGGACGACAACGGGGTGTGGCAGCTCAGCGACGTGCGCGTGGCGCACTGGCCGCAGGCGCGCAGCGCCGATGCCGCGGTGCGCACCGAAACCCATGCGCAGCTGAACTGGCCCAGCACGCTCAGCGCGGCCGTGGTGGCCGCAGCCGTGCTGCCGCTGGGCACCATGACCACCGCCGAGCTTTGGCGCTACAGCAGCCACCTCAGCGCGCAGGAACAGGCTTCGCAGCAGCACCAGATACGCTTCTGGCGCAAGGCGCTGTACCCGCTGGCCTGCCTGGTGATGGTGGCGCTGGCGCTGCCCTTCGCCTACACCCACGCCCGCGCAGGCAGCGTCAGCGTGAAGGTGTTCGGCGGCATCATGCTGGGCATCAGCTTCGTGCTGCTGAACAACCTCTCGGGCCACATCGGCATGCTGCGCGGCTGGACGCCCTGGCTTGCCGCCGCCACGCCCAGCCTGCTGTACCTGGCGCTTTCGCTGGCCGCCTTCGCGTGGCTGGTGCGCTACCGCTGAAAGTGATGTGAGCCATGACGACCGCCAGCCCCTCGGGACTGATCCTCTTCGCCCACGGCGCGCGCGACCCGCGCTGGGCCACCCCTTTCGAAGCCGTGGCGCAAAGTGTTCGCACGCAGCAACCGGCCGCCGCTGTGCGACTGGCCTACCTCGAGTTCATGGCCCCCACGCTGCCCGAGGCCGGCGCCGAACTGGCCGCCGCCGGCTGCACGCAGGTGGCGGTGCTGCCGCTCTTCCTGGGCGCTGGCGGCCATGTGCGCAAGGACCTGCCGCTGCTGATGGAGCAGCTGCGCGCCACCCACCCCGGCACGCAGTTCACGCTGCACCCGGCGGTGGGTGAAACCGACAGCGTCGTGGCCGCCATGGCCGGCGTGGCCGTGCAGGCCATGAACGGGGGCCCGGCATGAACCTGCACCAGTTCCGCTTCGTGCAGGAGGCCGTGCGGCGCGACCTCAACCTCACCGAAACCGCCAAGGCGCTGTTCACGTCGCAGCCCGGCATCAGCAAGGCCATCCTCGAACTGGAAGAAGAGCTGGGCGTGGACATCTTCGCGCGCCACGGCAAGCGCCTGAAGCGCGTCACCGAACCCGGCCAGCAGGTGCTGAAGTCGGTGGAGATCATCATGCGCGAGGTGGCCAACCTCAAGCGCATCGGGCAAGAGTTCAGCAAGCAGGACACCGGCACGCTGCGCATCGCCACCACGCACACGCAGGCGCGCTATTTCCTGCCCGAACCGGTGGCGCTGCTGCGCCGGCGCTACCCCAAGGTGCAGGTGGTGCTGCACCAGGGCATGCCCGAGCAGGTGGCGCGCATGCTGCTGGACGACGTGGCCGAGATCGGCCTGGCCACCGAAGCGCTGGCCACCCACCCCGAGCTCGTCACCCTGCCCTGCCACGAATGGCAGCACGTGATGGTGGTGCCCGCCGGCCACCCGCTGGCCGCCGTGGAGCGCCCCACGCTGGAGCAGCTGGGTGCCCAGCCGCTGGTGCTGTACCAGCCCACGATGACGGGCCGCACACGCATCGACCTGGCCTTCGCACGCGCCGAGATCAAGCCCCTGGTGGCGCTGGAGGCCATCGACAGCGACGTCATCAAGACCTATGTGCGCCTGGGCCTGGGCGTGGGCGTGGTGGCCGAGCTGGCGATGCGCGGCGAGCCCGGCGACGGCGACCTCGTCGCGCGCCCGCTGGGCCACCTGTTCGGCCCCAACACCACGCGCGTGGCCTTCAAGCGCGGCGCCTACCTGCGCCAGTTCGTCACCGCCTTCGCCGAGCTGCTGTCGCCGCGCCTGACCGCCGCCCTGGTGCAGCGCGCCATGACGGGCGAAGCCCCCAGCAGCGACTACGAACTTTGAAACCGATGCAAGCCGCCACCCCTGCCCTGCAAAGCCGCCTGCCCCGCGTGGGCACCACCATCTTCACCGTGATGTCTGCACTGGCGCAGGAAACCGGCGCCGTGAACCTGGGCCAGGGCTTCCCCGATTTCGACTGCGACCCTGCGCTGGTGGACCACGTCGGCGCCGCCATGCGCGAGGGCCAGAACCAGTACCCGCCCATGCCCGGCGTGCTGCCGCTGCGCCAGGCCGTGGCCGCCAAGATGGAAGCGCTGTACGGTCGCGTCTACGACCCGGTCAGCGAGGTCACCATCACCGCCGGCGCCACGCAGGCCATCCTGACGGCCGTGCTGTGCTGCGTGCACCCGGGCGATGAAGTCATCGTGCTGGAACCTTGCTACGACAGCTACGCGCCCAACATCGAGCTGGCCGGCGGCACCGTGGTGCGCGTACCGCTCACCCCCGGCAGCTTCCGCCCCGACTTCGCGCGCATCGCCGCGGCCCTGAACCCGAAGACGCGCCTGTTCATCGTCAACAGCCCGCACAACCCCAGCGCCACCGTGTGGACGCCGGCCGAGATGCAGCAGCTGGCCGAACTGCTGGCGCCCACGCAGACGCTGCTGCTGTCCGACGAGGTCTACGAGCACATGGTGTTCGACGGCGTGCCGCACTGCAGCGTGGCCAGCCTGCCGGCGCTGGCGGCGCGGGCCTTCGTCGTCAGCAGCTTCGGCAAGACCTACCACGTCACGGGCTGGAAGGTGGGCTATGTCGCCGCGCCCGCGGCCCTGACGGCCGAGTTCCGCAAGGTGCACCAGTTCAACGTGTTCACGGTCAACACGCCCGTGCAGCACGCGCTGGCGCGCTACATGGGCAACGCCGCGCCCTACCTGGAACTGCCGGCCTTCTACCAGCGCAAGCGCGACCTGTTCCGCGCCGGCCTGGCCCGGACGCGGCTGCGCCCGCTGCACACGCAGGGCAGCTATTTCCAGCTGGTGGACTACAGCGCGGTGAGCGCCTTGCCCGAGGCCGAGTTCTGCCAGTGGCTCACGCGCGAAGCGGGCGTGGCGGCCATCCCGGTGTCGGCGTTCTACGAGGGCGGCTTTGAGCAGGGTTTGGCGCGGCTGTGTTTCGCCAAGCGCGACGACACCTTGCAGGCCGCGCTGCAGCGGCTGCAGCGCCTGTAGAAGAGAACCGGGCCGGCCCGCCGGCATGGCCGCGCAGCGGGAGCGCGGGGCTGGGCTTTCAGCGCCGTGCGCGCGGCACGGCCGGTTCGTCCAGCGGCCCGAAAAGGCTGGTGCTGCGGGCGCCGGTTTCCGAATCGACGCCGACGCTGATGTCGAAGTCCAGCGGCGCGGTGGGCCGCTCCTGCACGCGGCCGGCATCGCGTTCCAGCGCCAGGTAGGGCGCGGGCGAGGTGCTGCTGAATTCGCCGCCATCGGCCATCGGCAGCAGCAGGTCGACCTGCCCGGAATCGGCCGATTCGCGGTCGAGCAGGTCGCGCGCCAAGGCGTACAGGAACAGCACCTCGCGGTAGGCCGGCAGGTCGAAGAGGTCGCCGCGTGACTTGCGGAACAGCAGCGCCTCGAGTTCGGCCATGGCGTCCAGCGGACGCGGCCACACCTGCTGCAGGCGCGGTATGACCCCGGCATAGGTTTCCAGCCCGCGGCCGGCCAGCAGGTCGGCCTCCCATTCGGGCGCATAGGCGTTGAAGCGCAGGTTGAAGCGTTCGCGCAGGCGCTCGTAGTCGGCGCGCATGCTGCGGCGGCGGTAGATCTCCAGCAGCTTCAGGTAAGGCAGCGGGCTGCCGCCGCCGGTGTGGCGCAGGTGCTCCAGCAGCAGGTCGATGGCAGCATCGTCCTGCCCCAGCACGACGAAGAACTCGGCCTGCTGTTCGAGGTCGATGAGCTCTTCGATCGACACATCGCGCGGCGCGCCTTCCGAAAACACGCCCTGTGAAGGCAGCGGCTCGGTGCGCAGCATGGGGTTCTCGGACTCGCGGCGCGGCAGCGGCTGGGTGGCCATCATCGCGGGCGGGGGCTCGGTGTCGGGCGGCAAGATCACCGGGGCGGGCCAAGCCGGGCGCGCACGCGCCGAGGCCACAGTGGGCAGCTTGATCTCCGAGTTGACGAAAGGAATGGGCGCGGTCGGCAGGCGGCTGGGCGTGAGCTCGGAGGCCCGCTCGCCCAGTGCTGGCGGCAGCGAAGTCTGCGGCCCGCGCGCCGCTGCGCCTTCCACGCCCTGCGGCACCTGCCAGCCCCGCTGGCGCGCGCGGTCGGCGGCGTTCAGGCGCCACGCCAGCCAGGCCGCCAGCGAGGTGAGCAAGAGCACCAGCGCCAGCAGCGGCGTGGTCCAGCGGCCAGATTGCTCGGCACGCGCGAGGCGGGCCCGCAGGTCCGCCGCCTGCGCACGCTCGGCACCCGCTTCGGTGCGCAGCTCGGCCACGGTGCTTTCCAGCGTGGCGATGCGGGCCGATGCGGCAGAGGCCGCCGATGCGGCAGCCCGTGCAGCCAGTGCGGCCTCGGCCACGGCCTGCATGGCTTGTTCGACGCCCACGGCTGCGGCTTCGGGCACGGGGGCCACGGCTTCCAGCCGCAGGCGCGGGGTGGAGCCGCCCGCTTCGGCCTGCCGCGCTGCGGCGGCACGGCGCTCTTCATCTCGGGCAGCAGCACGGGCCGCATTTCGAGCTTCTGCACGGGCCTCGGCACGGGCGCGCTGCCGGGCTTCACGTGCCTGGCGGGCTTCGGGCGTCTCGGTGCGGGCACGCGACGGCGTGGGCGCTGCCGTGGGACGCGGCGCCGCTGCGGCTTCGGCGCCCAGGCTGCCAGCACCTGGAGCGGGGGTGGTCGTGGCCCCGGCGTTCTGCATCGGTGCTGCCGCAGGCCCTGCAGCACCGGGCGCGCTGGCCGGTGCCAGTGCCTGCGGCGGCACCAGGGGTGCAGCGGCCAGGGCCGAGGGCAGGAAGGTGTCGACGGGCGGGTCGGCCAGCACGACGTAGCGGCGGGTGTAGCGGGCCGCCGCGCAGCCGGCGCTCAGGACCACGCCGACCACGGGTTCGTCGATCGCAGGTTCGGTCAGCACGCGGATGCGCGCACTGTCGTTGCCCGTCATCGCCAGCTGGGTGCGCACCAGCGCGGGCGGCACGCGGCGGTCGCCGACGGTCACCTCGGCGCTCACGCAGGAAGCTTCCAGCGTCTCACCGGGTTGCAGCCGCACCTGCACGGCGAAATCCAGCGGTTGCCCGAGCACGGCCGCCTGGCTGGTGGGCGCCAGGCTCACCGCACCCGCGTCCAGCACCAGCGCCAGGGCCGCGGCTGCGGTGGCAAACGGCAAGCGGCGGCGCAAAAGGGGCATGCAGCGGAGGTGGGAGGGACGCAGGTTCACAGTCCCTCAGGAATCTACCACCCGGGCTGCACCTCGCACGGCGGCGGCACCGAGGCACTGGCGCAAAGCGTGGCGCCTGCCACGGCAGGGGCCGAAGCGCCGCAGCGCCCCAGGCGCCACGAGGTGCGCGTGGGGCTCAGGCGTCGTAGCCGGGCAGGCGGCGGTCCAGCCTGCGCAGCAGGCCGGGCCACACCAGGTTGGCACCCAGACCGCGCGTGACTTCGCGCGCCTGCTGCCGCGCCGTGGCGATGAGCGCCGGCTCGATGTGGCGCAGCGGCCCGCCGCCAGCCTGTGCGCGCACCTGGATCATGCAGACCGTCTCGAACAGGTACATCGCCTGGAAGGCCTCGGCCACGCTGGCGCCCACCGTCAGCAGGCCGTGGTTGCGCAGCATGAGGTAGGTCTTCTCGCCCAGGTCGGCCACCAGGCGCGGCTTTTCTTCATCGCGCAGGGCCACGCCTTCGTAGTCGTGGTAGCCCAGCGAGGCCAGCACGAACATCGACTGCTGCGAGATCGGCAGCACCCCGCCCTCCTGCGCCGAGACCGCGATGCCGTTGGGCGTGTGCACGTGCAGCACGCAGCCAGCGTCGTGCCGCGCCGCGTGCACGGCGCTGTGGATGACGAAGCCGGCCGGGTTCACCTCGAAGGGGCTGTCCTGCAGCTTGCGGCCCTGGGCATCCACCTTCACCAGGCTGCTGGCGGTGATCTCCTCGAACATCAGGCCGTAAGGGTTGATGAGGAACTCTCCGGTGTGGCTGCCGTCCAGCGCCGGCACGCGAGCGCTGATGTGCGTGAAGACGAGGTCGTCCCACCCGAACAGCGCCACCAGGCGGTAGGCCGCGGCCAGGTCCACGCGCAGCTGCCACTCGGCCAGGTTGCAGCTTTCTTTCAGCGAGGGCATGTGCAAGGCGGTGGTGGGCATGGCGTAGTCTTCCGGGCTGGCCGGCGCACGATGCGCCAGCACGAGAACAATGCAGCCGCCATCGTCGCGCGCCTGTCGCAACCGGGACAAGCCATGAATACCCCCGTTCTTACACTCGACGAACAGCACAACATCGAATCGGGTGCGTGGTTCAGCAAGCTCTCACCGGCGCTCCAGCGCGCCATCCTCGCCCGCGCCCATGTGCGGCGGCTGGCCGACGGCGACGCCCTGGCCACGCGCGGCACACCGGCCCACGAGTGGTGCGGCGTGGCGCGGGGCGCGGTGCGTGTGAGCTCGGTGGCGCTGTCGGGCAAGCAGATCACGCTGACCTATGTCGAACCGGGCACCTGGTTCGGCGACATCGCGCTCTTCGACGGCCTGCCGCGCACCCACGATGCCGATGCCCACGGCCCCACCACGCTGCTGGTGGTGCGCAAGCCCGACTTCAAGGAACTGCTGGCCCAGCACGTCGAGCTGTACGAAGCCCTGCTGCGCCTGAACTGCCGCCGGCTGCGCCTGATGTTCGACCAGTTCGAGGACATCAACACGCGCCCGCTGCAGGCCCGGCTGGCACGCCAGGTGCTGCTGCTGGCCAAGAGCTACGGCATCGAGCATGGCGAGGAAATCCGCATCGGCCTGGCGCTGGCGCAGGAAGACCTGGCGCAGTTGCTGGGCGCCTCGCGCCAGCGCGTGAACCAGGAACTGAAGGGCTTCGAACGCGACGGCGCCGTGCGCGTGGAACCCACGCGGCTGGTGGTGCTGTCACGCGAGAAGCTGATGGCGCTGGCCGACAAGTGAAGCGCTGAACACCATGGAACATTTCACCGGCACCAAACCCGTGGCCGAGAGCCACGCTTTCGACACCGCGGCGCTGCAGGCCCACCTGCAGGCCGCCCTGCCGGGCTTTGCCGGCCCGCTGACGGTCGAGCAGTTCAAGGGCGGCCAGAGCAACCCCACCTACAAGCTGCTGACACCGCGCCGCAGCTATGTGATGCGCACCAAACCCGGCCCGGCAGCGAAGCTGCTGCCTTCGGCCCACGCCATCGACCGCGAGTTCCGCGTCATGCGCGCCCTGGCCGGCACGGGCGTGCCGGTGCCCGAGATGCTGCTGCTGTGCGAAGACGAAGCCGTCATCGGCCGCGCCTTCTACGTGATGGGCTTCGTGGAAGGCCGCGTGCTGTGGGAACAGTCGCTGCCCGGCCTGGCACCGGCCGAGCGCGGCGAGATCTACGACGAGATGAACCGCGTGATGGCCGCGTTGCACGGCGTGGACGTGGCCGCGGCGGGCCTGGCCGACTACGGCAAGCCCGGCAACTACTTCGAGCGCCAGATCGGCCGTTGGAGCAAGCAGTACATCGCCAGCGTGACGGAAGACATCGCCGAGATGGACCGCCTGATCGACTGGCTGCCGCGCCACCTGCCGCCCGGCGCCCTGGATGGCGCAGCGCCGGCCATCGTGCACGGCGACTTCCGGCTCGACAACCTCGTCTTCCACCCCACGCAGCCGCGCGTGCTGGCGGTGCTGGACTGGGAACTCTCCACGCTGGGCCACCCGCTGGCCGACTTCAGCTACCACTGCATGGCCTGGCACATCCCGCCGGGGCTGTTCCGCGGCATCGGGGGGCTGGACCACGCGGCGCTGGGCATCCCCTCGGAAGCCGACTACATCGCGCGCTACTGCCAGCGCACCGGCCGTGGCAACGTGGCGGCGCTGCAGGCCGAGTGGAACTTCTACCTGGCCTACAACCTGTTCCGCCTGGCCAGCATCATGCAAGGCATTGCCAAGCGCGTGGTGGACGGCACCGCCAGCAGCGCCCAGGCGCGCGCCAGCGGCGCGGCCACGCGTTCGCTGGCCGAGATGGCGTGGCTGTTTGCCAGCGCCCACGAAAACGGCCAGCGCTGAAAGCGCCTGCGCTGCCCCACACGCCCGAACACCGACGACGGAGACACGAGATGGATTTCAGCTACAGCCCCCGAACCCAGGAACTGCAGGCGCGCCTGAACGCCTTCATGGCCGAACACGTGTACCCCGCCGAGGCAGCCTGGCACGCCGAGATCGAGGCCAACACGCGCGCCGGAAAACGCTGGACGCACCTGGAGACCATCGAGAAGCTCAAGCCCAAGGCGCGCGCGGCGGGGCTGTGGAATCTGTTCCTGCCCCCCAGTGCGGATGGCTCGCATTCGCGCGGCGACGGCAGCAGCGAGTTCGACTTCGGCCTGAGCAACCAGGACTACGCGCCGCTGGCCGAGATCATGGGCGCGGTGCCCTGGAGCAGCGAGGTCTTCAACTGCTCGGCACCCGACACCGGCAACATGGAGACCATCGCGCGCTACGGCACGGCCGAGCACAAGAAGCGCTGGCTGGAGCCGCTGCTCAACGGCGAGATCCGCAGCGCCTTCGCCATGACGGAGCCAGCGGTGGCTTCATCCGATGCCACCAACATCGAAGCCGACATCCGGCGCGACGGCGACAGCTACGTCATCAACGGCCGCAAGTGGTGGACCAGCGGCGCCGGCGACCCGCGCTGCGCCATCTTCATCTTCATGGGCAAGACCGACACGAGCGCGCCGCGCCACTCGCAGCAGAGCATGGTGCTGGTGCCGCGCGACACGCCGGGCATCACCATCCTGCGCCCGCTGACGGTCTTCGGCTACGACGACGCGCCGCACGGCCACATGGAGGTGGATTTCGTCAACGTGCGCGTGCCCGTCAGCAACATCCTGCTCGGCGAAGGGCGGGGTTTCGAGATCGCGCAGGGCCGCCTCGGGCCGGGGCGCATCCACCACTGCATGCGCCTCATCGGCCTGGCAGAGCGCGCGCTCAAGCTGATGTGCGAGCGCGCCACCCAGCGCGTGGCCTTCGGCAAGCCGATCGCCCAGCAAGGCGTGACGCTGGAGCGCATCGCCGAGGCGCGCTGCAAGATCGACCAGGCCCGACTGCTCACGCTCAAGGCGGCGTGGATGATGGACAAGGCGGGCAACAAGAGCGCCAAGGCCGAGATCGCGATGATCAAGGTGGTGGCCCCCACCATGGCCTGCCAGGTGATCGACTGGGCCATGCAGGTCTTCGGCGGCGCCGGCATGAGCCAGGACACCCCGCTGGCCTACTTCTACACCCTGGCCCGCACGCTGCGCTACGCCGACGGCCCCGACGAAGTGCACCGCAACGCCATCGCCAAGCTGGAACTGGGAAAACTGACTCTGGCTTGACCAAGCCCTTGCGCGGAACCGGCTCCGCCGGGCCGCTGCAAGAGCACCCTCGGGGGGCAGCGAACGCAGTGAGCGTGGGGGCCTTATCCCGGGGCTCTATTTCTCGTGTTCCTGGCCCGGCAACGCACTCGTCTGCCACATGCTGGGTTGCGTGCTGGGCGCGATGGAATCGCTGTGTTCGGTGGCCACGCGGCGCGCTTCGCGCATCGCGGTCTCGAACACCCGCAGCCAGCCCTGCAGCGTGGCGGCATCGGCTTCGGCCACGGCGGTGCGCAGCATCAGGCGGCCGCGGCCGATCATCAGCACCAGCGGCACCTCGGGTGCGATGCGCAGCGCCGCCAGGCCCTGGGTCAGCGGCCCTTCCAGCCAGTGGCGCAGCCAGCCCTGCACGCTGGAAAGCGCGCAGAAGCGCTCGCGCAGCAGCGGCATGTCAGCGCCCGAGAGCTTGGGGAACATCACCAGCCAGCGCATCTCGGGCGGCGTCTGGTTGTCGATGCGGGTCTGCACGCCCTCGACATACTGGTCGAAGACCGCCTTCTCCATGGCTTCCTGCAGCACACGGTTCATCACCACCACCTGCAGCTCAGCAGGCAGGCCCAGTTCGGCGCGCAGCCGCAGTTCCTTGCCCTGGATGTAGGGGCGGTGCGAAGGGCCCCATTCCAGGCGCCAGGGCGTGGCGCCCAGCCGGCCATCGATGACGAAGCCCTCGCCCTGCACCGCGCGAAAGGCGTACTGCTTGGACTTGGCCCACGGCGCCACGCCGTCCCAACCGTCGGCGGCAGGGGCCGGTGCCCCGGTGAACAAACGCTTGATGCCGTCGAGCATGTTGGAAGGCCCCGGGACAGGATGGACGGTGCAGGCCCGCTGGGCCGGCTGCGCGGGTCAACGATGGCTGAAGTGTATGCGTCACCCCGGCCGCCGGGCCCCGCATGACCCCGCGCGCCGCCGCCGCACCTGCCAGCAAGTGCACGCAGGCGCGCTTCTAGAATCAGCGGCTGCTGCCCGTAGCTCATCTGGATAGAGCAGCTGCCTTCTAAGCAGCAGGTAGGGGGTTCGAGTCCCTCCGGGCAGGCCAGGTTCTTCCAGGGGTCAGTCTGCCGCCGCCGCGCCGCTGCCGGGCGCCGGCTTCAACATGCCGCTGAGCGCCTGCGAGATGCCGGTGATGCCCTCGTTGGACAAGCCGGCGTCCTTCATCACCGCATCGACGATGGGCTTGGCCAGCTGGTACTGCAGCGCCGAGTTCATCACCTGCTCGGGAAAGGTAGCGCCGGGCTGCCCGGCGGTTGCGCCGGCACCGGCCGCTCCAGCGGCGCCGCCCCCCGGCAAGCCCTGCACCTGGAAGATGCGGATGGAGTCGATCTTCTCCATCGGCCGCACCGCCTGCTCCAGGATCTGCGGCAGCTGCTGCAGCAGCAAGGTGCGCACCTGCAGGTCGATCTGCGCCGCCGAGAGCGTGTTCAGCGCCTGGTTGATGGCGCGCTTGCCCTCGGCCTCGGCCAGCGCCGCGGCCTGGCGGGCCTGCGCTTCGATGGTGATGGCCTCGGCGCGGTCGAGCGCGGCCTCCTTCTCGGCATTGGCCGACACCTTCACCGCGATGGCGTTCTGCTCGGCTTCCTTCGCTGCGTCGATGAGCTGGATGCTCTTTTCGCGTTCGGCCACCGCCACCTGCCGTGCGGTGTTCACGGCTTCCTCGGCCTTCACCGCCTCGGCGCGCGCCAGGTTGGCCGCAGCATCGGCATCGGACTGCTCGCGCGACTTGGTGGCGATGGCAATCTGCGTGTCCTGCCGCGCAATCTCCACCTGCTTGCGCTGTTCGGCGCGCTGCATCTCGGTCTTGCGCTCGAGCTCGATCTCGCGCGTTTGAATGACGAGGTTCTTCTCGATTTCGGCGGCCTTGATCTCGCGCTCGGCCTCGATGCGCTTCTGGCTCACCTGGCGTTCGGCCTCGATCTTGGCGTTCTCGGCCTCGCGGTTGCGTTCGGCCTGCTGTGAAGCAATCAGCGCCGCCTGTTCGGCACGCGTCACCTCCACCTCGCGCTTCTGCGAGAGCGTGGCGAACTCGGTGTCCTTGTCGATGTTCAGCTTCTGGCGCGTGGCGTCCAGGTTCTTGGTGCGCACCTGCACCTCGGTGTCCTGCTCGACATCGTTGCGCTGCTTGCGGCGCGCTTCGGTCTGCTCGGTCAGGCGCGTCAGGCCCTCGGCGTCGAAGGCGTTGTTGGGGTTGAAGAACTGCTTGTCGGTCTGGTCCAGGCTGGTCAGCGAGACCGATTCGAGCTCGAGGCCGTTCTTCTCCAGGTCTTCGGCCACGGCGTTCTGCACCGCCTGCACGAAGTCGCGCCGCTTGTCCTGCAGCTCCTGGATGGTCATGGTGGCCGCGGTGGCGCGCAGCGAATCGACGAACTTGTCTTCCACCAGGGCCTTCAGCTCCTCGGGGCTCATGGTGCGGGCGCCCAGGGTCTGCGCGGCAATGCTCACGGCTTCTTCGGTCTGCTTCACGCGCACGAAGAAGGCGGCCGTCACGTCCACACGCATGCGGTCCTTGGTGATGAGGCTTTCGCGCTCGCGGCGCACCACCTCGAGCTTGAGCGTGTTCATGTTCACCAGCACGCGCTCGTGGAACACCGGCAGCACGATGGCACCGCCGTCCATGATGACCTTCTGCCCGCCCAGGCCGGTGCGCACGAAGGCGGTTTCCTTGGTCGAGCGCTTGTACAGGCGCGCGAAGATGATGCCGATGGTCAGCAGCGGCAGCAGCGCGATGCCCGCCAGGCTGGCGATTTCGATCAGGTTGCTCATGCTTGGAAAACTCCCTCTGTGGTGATGCCTGCCCGGGCGCCCGTGTTCCGGGGCGGCCCCGGGGCTGCGTTAAAGCAAGCCGGGGTGCGGGTTGGCGATGCAGCGGTAGAACGCGCCCGCCTTGCGCACGATGAGGATCTGTGCGCCCTCTTCGAAGATCTCGTCGTCGATGTCGGGCTCGACCATCAGGTAGTGCGTGCGACCGTGGGCGTCGCGAACACGCGCCTGGGCGGCCAGGCCGCGGCGTGCGGCACCGGCCGAGACCACGCCGGCGCGGCCCACCAGGCTCATCTCGCTGACGGCGCTGGTTTCGTCACGCGGAATGATGTGCGCCACCAGCGCCCCCAGCCCGCGCACCGTGGCCATGCCCGAAGGCACGGCCAGCAGCCCCGCCACCCAGCCGGGCAGGTAGAAGCCGAAGAGGCCGCTCACCACCTTCTGCAGGCCGTAGCCGAAGAGCGCATAGCCCAGCAGAAACAGCAGCAGCAGCACCAGCGCCGGCACGCGGCCCAGGTGCAGCCAGCCCAGCACGCGGTCGAGGCCGCTGTCGCCGTTGACCTCGGGCAGCCAGTCGTCGATGAGGTTGCTCGGGCTCATCGACACCAGCATGCCGAAGCCCTCGAGCAGTGCGATGCCGACGATGAGGGCCAGCGCCACCCCGAAGGGCAGCGTCTCGGGCGCCATGAACAGGTTCACGCCTTGCCCGCCTTGATCTGCGCCATGCGCTCGGCGATCTTGTTCTCACGCACCAGGTCGTCCAGTTCCTTCAGGCGTGCGGTCTGCTGCAGCGTAGCCTGGCGGTCGGTGCCCAACAGGCCGGTCTGGCGCTGGTAGATGCGGTCGAAGGCACCGGTGACGGCGCCGATGCGCTGCTCGGCCTGGCTGCCCGCCACGCCGCCGCTGGCGGTGGCCGAAGCGGCGGCCGCGCGGCTCTTGCGGAAGGCTTCCAGCGCTTCTTCCATCTCGCGCTTCTTGGCCAGCAGGGCGGCCACATAGCCCTGCAGCTCGGTTTCCTGCCGGGCCTGCTCGGCCAGCGTGGTTTCCAGCACCGGAATCTGCGCTTCGATGTCGAGCTGGCGCGCCACCGCGGCACGCGCCAGGTCTTCACGGCCCTGGGCCAGGGCCTGCTCGATCTGGCCCAGCAGCGTTTCGTGCTGCGCATTCAGGCGCGCATGCTGCTGCTGCGTGAGGTGGCGGTTGGCGCTGACCACGCCCAGCTCGTGCCGCACCTCGGCCACCACGGCGTCGGCCTCGCGCAGGCTCTGCTCCATCATGGCCTCGGGCGCCTGGTCTTCGATGCGGTCGATGAGGGCGTGCATGCCGCCGGCAATGACGCGCCCGACGCGGGTCTTCAGGGTATCGGCCATTTCAGGTTCCTTTCAGGCTGTGGAGGGTGGCGGCCAATTCGATCGTAGCCGCCGCGTGGCGCTGGATGACGCCGGGGTCGAAGGCCGCTGCCGCGGCCGTGGTGCCCTGCCGCAGCAAGGCCTCGTTCATGGCGAAGGCGCGCCGCACCAGCGCGTCTTCCAGCTTGGCGGCCTCGGCCGCATCGGCCGGGGCGTGGCTCACCAGCAGCGCCAGCAGGGCTGTCACGTGGTCTTGCACCAGCGTCAGCACTTCCGAGTGGCGGCCGGTTTCGCCTTCCAGGCGCACCAGCGCTTCACGCAGGCGGCCGCCGAGATCGCGCGCCCAGGCATGGGCGGCCACGTAGTCGAAGGCGCCGTCGTGCTGGCGCTTCAGTTGGCCGAGCAAGACGCGCAGCTTGTCGCTGTTGGTGGTGGCCCCTTCCACCGGCATGCGCGCCAGCCAAAGGTACAGATCGCTGGGTATGCGGGCCGACAGGGGCTCCATCGAGGGGTTGTTCTGCACCATGGGCGGTCTCGGCTGCGGCTTTGAATGCAAATGTATTCGTTTGCGTTCGCGCGTCAAGACAGGACCAAAACCGCAGAACCACCAGGGTTCAATGCCGGGCGGCGGGGCGCAGGGGCCGCCAGCACCGCCGCAGGGGGGGCGAAGCTGGGCAGAATGCACCTTGAACTTCCGCAGAGACCGCCATGCCCGAAGCCCGCCCCACCCCCCGCGCCCCTACGGCCGACGACAGCGCCTCGCAGGTGATGCGCCAGCTGGGCCAGCGCGCCCACCAGCTGCGCGCCACCACGCGCGCGGCCGAGCACTTCAGCGCCCAGGGCAACGAGGCCGACCGCAACACCGGTTCGTGGCTGATGTCCTGCGCCGTGGCCATGGCCGGCGACCTGGCCGGCGAGGTGGACGCCCTCGCGCGCATGATGAAAGAGCAGCCGGCCGACGTGATGTTCAAGCAGACCGTCTCGCAGCTGCGCGTGCGTGCGCACCAGGTGCACGCCGCCACCCGCGCGGCCGACCACTTCCTGGACGGCGACAGCGCCGAAGACCAGGACACCGGCAGCTGGCTGGTGAGCACCGCCTGCACGCTGGCCAGGCAGCTGGCCGCGGACGTGGACGACAGCACCACCCCCTTGCGCCGCCCGGCCCTGGACAAGGCCAGCATCGAACCGCACGACCCCGTGCAGGCGCGGCGCATGGCACGCGCCACCGCAGTGCCGCAGGCCGGCAGCGCACCCTAGCCCGGGCCAGGCGCCCTGGGCGCTGCTGGCGGCGCCCAAGGAAAAGGCCCGCAGAACCGGGGTTCTGCGGGCCTCGTCTTTGTGCCGGATGGTCGGGGCGGCGGGATTCGAACTCGCGACCCTCTGGTCCCAAACCAGATGCGCTACCAGGCTGCGCTACGCCCCGACTGAGCCCGTAGTGTAAGCGCCCCGCTGCGGCCTGGCCGCCACAGCGGCTTCACTAGCATCGGCCCGCCATGTTGCCCGCTTCAGAACCCGACACCCGCCACCTGCCGGTACACCGCCTGCCGCCACTGCTGCTGGCCTGCCTGGCGGCCACCTGGTTCATATGGGGCAGCACCTACCTGGCCATCAAATGGGCCCTGGTGAGCTTTCCGCCCTTCCACCAGATGGGCACGCGCTTCCTCGTCGCCGGCGCCCTGCTGGCGGCCTGGGTGCTGTGGCGCGGCGGGCGCTGGCCCAACCGTGCCGAATGGGTGAATGCCACCTTGCTGGGTGCGCTGATGCTGGGCGTGGGCTACGGCCTCACGGCGGTGGGGCAGCAGACCGTGAGCTCGGGCCTGGTGGTGGCCTTCATCGCCATCGGCCCGGCGCTGCAGGCCGGCTTCGAGTGGCCCTATGGCGTGAAGCCCACGCGCATGGAAGCCGCGGGCATCGCACTCGGCCTGGTGGGCGTGCTGGGCCTGGCTTCGGGCCAGGGTTTCGGCGCTTCGCCGGGCGGGCTGCTGGCGGTGCTGGTGGCTTCGGTGTCCTGGAAGCTGGGCAGCGTGTGGAGCACGCGCGGCCTGCCG
The DNA here is from genome assembly GCA_001295905.1 of beta proteobacterium AAP51. Classification (GTDB taxonomy): domain Bacteria; phylum Pseudomonadota; class Gammaproteobacteria; order Burkholderiales; family Burkholderiaceae_C; genus Rubrivivax. The sequence goes on from LJHT01000074.1 coordinate 36,069, forward strand.
CGGGTCCTGGGCGGCCGCAGCCTCGCGCTGGCGCCCGGCGCCATGGGCTTCGCCAGCCAGATGCTCGCTGGTGGGGCGGTGCTGATGGTGGTGTCGCTGCTGCTGGGCGAAAAACCCGGCTGGCCACCGCAACCGCTGGCGCTGGCCAGCTGGTTCTACCTCGTAATTGCCGGTTCGCTGATCGCCTTTTCGGCCTTCATGCTGCTGCTGCAGCGCACCCGCACGGCGGTGTCTTCCAGCTATGCCTATGTCAACCCGCTCATCGGCCTGGCCCTGGGCGTGACGCTGGGCGGCGAAACGCTGCACTGGGGTGAATGGCTCTCGGCCGCGCTGGTGACCGGCAGCGTGGTGCTCATGCTGAAGGGCCGGACATAGGCCCCCACGCTCGCTGGCGCTCGCTGCCCCCCGAGGGGGCTCTTGCAGCGGCCCGGCCAAGCCGGTTCCGCGCAAGACCTTGATCCACGGAGCCCTTGGCAGTGCTAAGACGCTTGCTTCAGCGCTGCACTGCGTATGGCCGAGAGCGTGGTGCGGCTGGTGATCACATCGGTGGGCAGCTTCACGTGCAGCAGCGCCGGTCGGCCGGCTTCGAGCGCGCGGCGCAGCGCTGGCTCGAAAGCCGCCGTGGCATCAACGAACTCGGCATGCCAGCCGTACGCGCGGGCCAGTGCAGCGAAATCGGGGTTGTAGAGGTCGCTGCCGCTGACGCGGCCGGGGTAGTCGCGCTCCTGGTGCATGCGGATGGTGCCGTAGGTGCCGTTGTCGACCACGATGCTCAGGAGCTTCTTCGCGCCGTAGCCGGTGGCGGTGGCGAGTTCCTGCCCCGTCATGAGGAAGTCGCCGTCGCCCGCCAGGTTCACCACTTGCCGGTGCGGCTGCAGCAACGCCGCCGCCACGGCCGCGGGCAGGCCGTAGCCCATGGCGCCGCTGGTGGGCGCCAGCTGCGTGCGGCCGTGGTGCTGCAGGCCCGGCAGCACACCGTAGCGGTGCAGCCAGCCGGCGTAGTTGCCGGCGCCGTTGGTGTAGACGGTGTCTTCGGGCAGCAGGCGCTGCAGCGTCTTCACCACCACGGCCAGGTCCATGGGTTCCACCGCTGGGGCCACCAGGTTGGCCTCGTAGTCGGCGCGCGCGGCTCGGGCGCTGTCGGTCCAGCGCACGGTGTTGGGCGCGGCCAGGCTTTCCAGCGCCTTGGCGGCGCAGGCCATGCTGGACTGCAGCAGCAAGTCGGCCTGGTAGACGCGCCCCAGCTCTTCGGCCCCGGCATGGATGTGCACCAGCTTCTGCTGCGGCCGCGGCGCCTGCAGCAGGGTGTAGCCGCCGGTGGTCATCTCGCCCAGGCGCAGGCCCACGGCGATGACGAGGTCGGCCTGCCGGATGCGCGCTGCCAGCTTCGGGTTGATGCCGATGCCCACGTCGCCGATGTAGAGCGGGTGGCGGTTGTCGAAGGTGTCTTGAAAGCGCCAGCCGCAGCCCGTGGGCAGCTGCCAGTTTTCGCTGAAGCGCTGCAAGGCGGCAGCGGCCTCGGCGTCCCAGCCCGAGCCGCCGGCCAGCAGCACCGGGCGTTCGGCAGCCATCAACATAGCGCGCAGCTCGCGCAGGCCACCCGGCGCGGGCCAGGCATGCACGGGCTCCACACGCGGCAGCACGGGCGCAGCGGTGGGCGTGGTGAGCATGTCTTCGGGCAGCGCCAGCACCACCGGGCCGGGGCGGCCCTGCATGGCGGTGCGGAAGGCACGCGCCACGTACTCGGGCAGGCGGTCGGCGCTTTCCACCTCGGCCACCCACTTGGCCATGCCCAGGGTGCCGGGGCCGAACATGTGGCGGTAGTCGATTTCCTGGAAGGCCTCGCGGTCGCGCTGGTCGCTGGCCACCTGGCCGATGAACAGCACCATCGGCGTGCTGTCCTGGAACGCCGTGTGCACGCCGATGCTGGCGTTGGTGGCGCCGGGGCCGCGCGTCACGAAACACACGCCGGGCCGGCCGCTCAGCTTGCCCTGGGCTTCGGCCATGAAGGCCGCGCCGCCTTCCTGACGGCAGGCGATGAAGCGGATGTGCTCGCGGTGTTCGTGGAAACCGTCCAGCACGGCAAGGTAGCTTTCGCCAGGCACGCCGAAGCAGGTGTTCACGCCTTGCGCGACCAGGGCTTCGACGAGGGCATGGCCCGCCAGGCGCAAGCCTGCGGCGGCGGTGTGGGGGTGGGCTGCGTTCATGCCGGCACTGTAGCCGCAGCCCGGCGCGCGGCGCCCTGCTTCAGGCCGGGGCCGGGCGTCGCGCGGCGTTGACGCGGAAGGCGCTGAAGATCAAGGCGGTCTGCAGCAGCGCCAGCACCAGCAGCACGCCGCGGTAGGCGCCCTGGTCCATCAGTGCGCCCACCAGCAGGGGCACGAGGGCCTGACCCACGTCCAGCCCACCATAGACCACGCCGTACACGCGCCCGGTGGCGTTGGCGGGCGTGGCGCGTTTGACCAGCATGTCACGCGAAGGTGCGGCCACCCCCGCAGCCAGGCCCATGGCGCCGAAGAGCACCGGCACCAGCGCCCCGGGCAGCGTGGCGAAGGCCAGCACCAGCGCCACGCTGGCGGCCGCAGCCAGCGCGCCGGCCACCACGCGGTCGCAGCGTTCGGGCTCGGTGGCGAGAAAGCCGCCCAGCAGCATGCCGCCCGCGCTGCACACCATGTACACCGTGAGGCAGATCGCCACCAGGTGCGCGGGCACGCCGTGCAGCTCGCGCGCGGCCTGCGGGCCGAAGCTCTGCACGATGGACAAGGCCCCCGCGAAAAGAAAGAAGAAGGCAAAACACAGCCACACGGCCCTGAGTTTCAGGAAGGCAAAGCTGCCTTCCGCGGCCGCAGCGCTGCCCGCTGCAGGCGCGGCCGCGGCCGGCACCTGCAGGGCTTTACGCTGCAGCCACAGCACCAGCATCACCAGCCCCACCAGCGCCGCCGCGCACAGCAAGGCCACGCGCCAGGAGTAGGCCAGCGTCAGCGGCACCAGCAAGGCCGGCGCCAGCGCCCAGCCCAGGCTGCCGGTGATGCCGTGCACGCTGTAGGCATGGCCGAGCCGGGCCTTGTGCACCTTGCGGTTCAGCACGGTGTAGTCCACCGGGTGGAACACACCATTGCCGATGCCGGCCACCACCGAAAACACCGCCAGCATCGCGTAGCTGGTGCTGCTGGCGTAACCCACCGCTGCCGTGCCCACCAGCAGCAAGCCACCGAAGAGCACCGGCCGCGGGCCGTAGCGGTCGACCCAGAAGCCCGACATCGCCTGCACCGCGCACGACACCACGAAGAAGATGGTGAGCAGGAAGCCCAGCTCGGCGTAGCTGACGCCGAACTCCACCTTCAGCCAGGGAAACAGCGGCGCCAGCAAGAGCTGGCTGAAGTGGCTGATGGCATGCGCCAGGCCCACCAGCCCCATGAGCTTGGCGTCCTGGCGCCGGCCGGCCGCGCTGGCCGGGCCCTCCGGCAGGGTGAGCGTGGACATGGCGTGACTGTAGGCCAGCCGGCAGCGCCCGGCACGTGCCCAGCACGTGCCCGGCCCCCGGTCTACCATTGCCGACATGACCACTGCGCCCACCCAAGTGCTCTACGACTTCACCCGGCAGGACGCCACCGGCGCCAGCTGCACCGCCCAGGCCTGGGCGCAGGTGCCGCCGGCCCTGAACGCTGCCGAACGCGCCGCCACGATGGCACGCGCCACGGCGCTGCTGAAGGCCCACAACGCGGTGCTGGTGGCCCACTACTATGTGGACGGCGACCTGCAAGACCTGGCGCTGGCCACCGGCGGCATCGTCGCCGATTCGCTGGAAATGGCGCGCTTCGGCCGCGAGCACCCGGCGCAGACGCTCGTGGTGGCCGGCGTGCGCTTCATGGGCGAAAGCGCCAAGATCCTGTCGCCCGAAAAGCGCGTGCTGATGCCCGACCTGGCCGCCACCTGCAGCCTGGACCTGGGCTGCCCGCCCGAAGACTTCGCGGCCTTCTGCGACGCCCACCCCGACCGCGAGGTGGTGGTCTACGCCAACACCAGCGCCGCCGTGAAGGCACGCGCCGACTGGATGGTGACGAGCTCCTGCGCGCTGGCCATCGTGAAGCACCTGAAAGACCAGGGCCGGAAGGTGCTGTGGGCGCCCGACCGCCACCTCGGCCGCTACATCCAGGAGCAGACCGGCGCCGACATGCTGACGTGGAACGGCGCCTGCATCGTGCACGACGAATTCAAGGGCGTGGAGCTCGAACTGCTGCGCCAGCAGCACCCGGGCGCGCTGGTGCTGGTGCACCCCGAATCACCGCAGAGCGTGGTGGCCCAGGCCGACGTGGTGGGCAGCACCAGCCAGCTGCTGAAGGCGGTGGTCGATGGCACGGCGCCGGCCTACATCGTGGCCACCGACAACGGCATCCTGCACCGCATGCGCCAGCTGGCGCCGGGCAAGCGGCTGATCGAGGCGCCCACCGCCGGCAACAGCGCCACCTGCAAGAGTTGCGCGCACTGCCCGTGGATGGCCATGAACGCGCTGCAAGGCGTGGTGGCCTGCCTGCAGAGCCCGCCGGGCGGCAGCCACGAGGTGCAGGTGCCCGAGCCCGTGCGCGCGCAGGCGCTGGGCTGCATCGACCGCATGCTGGCCTTCGTGCGCGAGAACCCGGCCAGCGTGGCACAACCGGCCCTGCGCCGTGGCTTCGTGCCGAATATCGGCGCGGCCTGAGGCGGCACCAGGGCTCAAGCCGGTGAGGGCGGGGCCGATACTGATCGTTGCAAAGCCCCAGGGTGCCCGATCATGACGTCCACGCTCACCGCCGACTTCACGTCGGTACGCAACCACAACGAACGCGCCGTCTTCGAAGCCGTGCAGCGCCACGCCGACCGCTACCCCGGCCTGGCCCATAACCCCGAGCTGCTGGCCGACGTGGCCTGCGTGGCCTTGAACCGCCTGGCGCCGCGCTACATCCGCCACGAGGTCGACTTCGTCTTCTACCTCAGCGAGCGTGAGCGCGGTGACAGCGAACGCCAGCTGCTGGACGCCGTGGAGTACGCCTTCGGCTTCGTGCAGGCCCGCACGGCCATGCGCGCGCGTGGCTGAACCTGCCGGCAACCCGCTGCTGCGCGCCTGGCAGCTGAGCTACCTGGACCCCGAGGCCTCGCTGGCCCTGGCCCGGGGGCTGTGCAGCGAGCCGGGCGTCGACCTCGCCGAGGCCCGGCTGCTCGTGGCGCTGGGCGAGGTGCGCGTGTCGCCCCTGCCCCAGGCTGCGCAAGCCCTGGCCGCTGCGCACGAACTGCTGGCGGCCGCCGCCGAGCCCGCCGTGCGCGAACGTGGCCTGGCCCTGTGCGGCGAGCTGCAGGCCGTGCTGCTGCGCCGCCAGGGCGATGCGGACGGCTCGGCGCGGCTGCAGGCGCGGCTGGACCTGAGCGGCCCCGCCGACGGGCGAGGCCCGGTGGCCCGGGAGCCGATGCACCGCTTCCTGGCGCACACCTCGCGCGCCATCACCTCGAAGATGCTGGGTCAGGTGGATGTCTCGCTGCGCCACCTGCACGCCGCCTGGGACGCCGCTCAGCAGACCGGCTGGCCCGGGCCCTACATCACCGCCTGCACCAACCTGGGCGGCCGCCACCACGACCTCTACAACCTGGAAGACGCGCGCACCTACAGCCTGAAGGCCTTGGCCGCGGCCGGCGAGGCGGGCGCAAAGATGGCGCAGCGGGTGGCCGCCTGCAACCTCATCGGCATCCACCACGCGCTGGGCGAACTGGCCGAGGCCGAAGCCCTGGGCCACACCCTGGAGTCCCTGTTGCGCGACGCGCCGGCGGCCACCGTGGAAGACATGACGCCACCCATGGCCCTGGCCTGGATGGCCGGCGGCCAGCACGAGCGTGCCGAGGCGCTGATGCGCAGCGTGCAGCAGGCGCTGCCGCGTGAACCGGCCGGTGAATGGGCGCTGGCCTGGGGCTGGCAGATGGCGCGCTGCCGCCTGGCCCAGGGCGATGCAGCGGGGGCCTATGGCACCGCGTTGGCCGTGCTGCAGGCCAGCCTGGCGGCCGGCGGCGCGCCCGCAGGCTACGACCTCATGGCCCTGCAGCGTGTGCTGTGCGATGCCGCCGAGGCCACGGGCAACGCCCCGCAGGCCCTGGCCCACCTGCGCGAAGCCCACGGGCTGTACGAACAGCTGGTGGGGCGCAGCGCCCGCGCCCGCTACGTGGCGCTGGACATCACCCACCAGCTGGAGCAGGCGCGCCACGAACGCGACGTGGCCGTGGACGGCCGCCGCAGCGTGGAAGACGACCGCCGACGCCTCATCGAACTGAACGCCGCCCTGCAAGCGCAGATGGCCGAGACCGAGCGCCTGCATGCCCAACTGCGCGAACAGGCCCTGCACGACCCGCTGACCAGCCTGCACAACCGGCGCTACCTGTTCGAAGCAGGCCCGGGGCTGCTGGAGCGCGCGCGCCGCCAGGGCGCGCCGCTGTGCGTGGTGCTGCTCGACCTCGACCACTTCAAGCTGCTGAACGACACCTGCGGCCATGCCGCCGGCGACCTGGTGCTGCAGCGCTTCGGCCAGCTGCTGAAGGACACGCTGCGCAAGAGCGACGTGGTGTGCCGCCATGGCGGCGAAGAGTTCGTGGCCGTGATGCCCGACCTGGGGGCCGACGAGGCCCAGGCCGTCATCACGCGGCTGCTGGAGAGCTTCACCTCGCTGCAACTGGCGCTGGGCCGGCGCCGTTTGCCGCGCGGTTCGTTCTCGGCCGGTATCGCGCTCTTCCCGAACCACGGCAGCACGCTGGAACAGCTGCTGTCGCGCGCCGACCGCGCGCTGTATGCGGCCAAGAACCAGGGCCGCTCGCGCATCGAGCAAGCGCCGCGCACCGGCTTCGCCACGCTGGAATAGCGCGGCCGGCCAAGCGCCACGGCCACTGGCTTCAGTCGTTCACGTCCTGGCTGCGCGCGCGGCGCGTCAGCACCGTGGGAAAGCTCACCGGCAGGGTGTGCGGGAAATCGCGGCTGTAGTGCAGCCCGCGGCTTTCATGCCGGCGCAGCGCGCTGCGCACGATGAGCTCGGCGCACATCACCAGGTTGCGCAGCTCCAGCAGGTCGCGGTTGACGCGGAAGTGGGCGTAGTACTCCAGCGTTTCCTGGCGCAGCAGCTTGATGCGGTGCAGCGCCCGTTCCAGCCGCTTGGTGGTGCGCACGATGCCGACGTAGTTCCACATCAAGAGGCGCAGCTCGTCCCAGTTGTGGGCGATGACCACCTGCTCGTCGGCGTCTTCCACCTGGCTTTCGTCCCAGGGCGGCAGCGGGCCCGGCGAGGGAGCGGCCTCGGCCATGATGCGCAGCGCGCAGGTGCGGCCCAGCACCACGCATTCCAGCAGCGAATTGCTGGCCAGCCGGTTGGCGCCGTGCAGGCCGGTGTAGGTGGTTTCGCCCACGGCGAAAAGGCCCGGCAGGTCGGTGCGGCCTTCCAGGTCGGTGACGACGCCGCCGCAGGTGTAATGCGCCGCGGGCACCACGGGGATGGGCTGGCGCACGATGTCGATGCCCAGCTTCAGGCAGCGCGCGTGGATGGTGGGGAAGTGCTCCTTGACGAAGGCCTCGCCCTTCTCGGCGACGATGGGCCGGGCATCGAGCCACACGTGGTCGAGGCCGTGCTTCTTCATCTCGAAGTCGATGGCGCGCGCCACGATGTCGCGCGGGGCCAGCTCCATGCGCTCGTCGTGCGCCGCCATGAAGCGCGTGCCGTCGGGCAGGGTGAGATGGGCGCCCTCGCCACGCAACGCCTCGGTGATGAGGAAGCTGCGCTCCTGCGGGTGATACAGGCAGGTGGGGTGGAACTGGATGAATTCCATGTTGCCCACGCGGCAACCGGCGCGCCAGGCCATGGCGATGCCATCGCCCGTGGCGGTGTCGGGGTTGCTGGTGTAGCGGTAGACCTTGCCCACGCCGCCCGTGGCCAGCACCACGGCGGTGGCGGGCAGGGTTTCGACGCGGCCGCTGTCCATGTCGAGGGCGTACACGCCGAAGCAGCGCGGCGGCCCGTCGGCCGGCGTTTCATCGCGCGTGCCACGGCGGCGCAGGTGGCGCGAGGTGATGAGGTCCACCGCCATCCAGCGCTCGCGCAGCGTGATGTTGGGGTGCTCCAGCGCGCGCTGCAGCAAGGTGTCGTGGATGGCCTTGCCCGTGGCATCGGCCGCATGTGCGATGCGCCGCACGGCGTGGCCGCCCTCGCGCGTGAGGTGCAGGCCCAGCGGGCCGTCGGCGTCTTCCGAGAAGGGCACGCCGGCCTCGACCAGCCAGCGCACGGCGGCCGCGCTGTGCTCGGCGATGAAACGTGCGGTGTGTTCGTCGACGATGCCGGCCCCGGCGTCCTGCGTGTCGCGCACGTGGCTGTCGATGCTGTCGTCGCTGCCGAGCACGCCGACGATGCCGCCCTGCGCCCAGGCCGTGGCGCTTTCGTGCAGGCCGCGCTTGGCCAGCACCACCACCGGCAGGTGCTGCGCCATGTGCAGGGCCACGGCCAGGCCGCCCAGCCCGGCACCCACCACCACCACCGGGGCCTGGGGCTGGGTCGGGTCCGGCACCTGCAACCCGGCCTCGGCGGCATTCGCCTTGGCAGTACCTGGGGGGTTCGTCATTTCAAGAGCCTGTGGTGGGCGCGCGTCAGCGGGGGCGCAATTCTAGGGAATGGCCCTCTTTTCTACGGATACGGGGTGTAGGGAGCCGTCCTATGATGGCCCGATGAACCTACGTCGCGACGAACCCATGTGGCAAGACCCCAGCCGGCCCGCGGCGCGTCCGGTCGACCGGGCGGAGTTGATGGCCCCGCGCACGCAGATCGTCACCGACCGCAACGCCTATCTGGGCCAGGGCCGGCACGACGTGGGCCGACGCATCTCCGACGACCAGGTCGAACTGTTCATCACCGCCGACGTGCCGGGCTCGCTGCAGCGCGAGTTCATCGAGCACACGCCCGAGTTCATCGCCCTGCACGATCTGGGCACCGCCGCCAGCCTGCGCCTGCTCACCAGCCTGGCGGGGGCCGTGGGGTCGCGCGTGCAGCGCCTGTCCATCCGCCGCCAGGGCCATGGCGTGGCGCTGGCCGTGCTGCAGTTCGCCGAAATGCCGCTGGGCGACGGCAGCCAGGTGCGCGTGTACGCCACCGACGTGAACGCCGACGCCCCCACCCGCGCCCAGGTGGCGCGTGTGCTGCTGGGCCACAGCCGCCTGGGCGTGCTGCTGGTGGGTGAACTGCCCCCGCATGCGCTGGCCGGCCAGCTGGGCCCGCTGCACGAGAGCCTGATGCGCGGCAGCTGGCCCAACCGCGACCTCTTGATGGTGCCGCTGGGCAGCGGCGCTTCGTTGGCGGGGCATGCGGCCCAGCTCGGGGCCGGCAGCGCGGTGGCCGTGCAGGTCACGCCGCAGGCCGACAAGCCCAGGCAGGCCTGGGGCTACATCAGCGGCGCCTGGAACCGCCAGCAGGCCAGCGCCGGCAACCAGCGCACCTTGAACACCGAGTTGGGCGCCGCCGCGGCCCGGCCCCAGGTGCCCATGAGCGAAGCGCCGACCCAGCCCATGGACCTGCAGCCCACGGCCCCCCCGCCGCCTGCCGCGCCGCCCATTCCCCGCATGGCCACACCCATGCCCAAGGTGGGCGGCACCACCGGTTGGCAGGCCTATGCCGAGCGCTGCCTGCTCATCAAGGGTGCCGTGGCCAGCTGCGTGTTCGACGTGCACACCTCACAACCCATGGCCTCGGCCGGCGGCCCGCCCACGGCCGAGCGCCTGGCGCAGCAGGGCTCGGTGCTGCTGGGGCAGATGAACGACGCCTCGCGGGCGCTGGGCCTGGGGCCGGCGCGTGCCGAAGCCAGCGTCAGCACCACGAACCACCACCTCATCCTGCGCCCTGTGCCCGGTCACCCGGGCGTGGCCCTGCACCTGGTGGTGCAGGCCAGCACCGGCAACCTCACGCTGGCGCGCATGCAGCTCGAGCGCATCGAGCCGCCGCAGTAAGGCCTGTTCCCAAGGTGAACCGGCTTTGCCGGGCACCTTGAACCCCCGCGGGGGGCGGGCTGGGCGCCGCCCAGCCCTGGGGGTGCTCAGAAGCTGTAGCCGATGCCGATCGTCAGCTGAGGCAGCGCACGCACCTTGCCGACGCCGTCACGCAGCTCGGCCAGTTCCTTGTCGAGGTTGCTTTGGATGTCGGGCTGGCCGGCCAGTTGGCCACGCACGGCCGCCGACACCGTGGCGCGCCCGATGGAGGCACCGATGTCGGCCGAGAAGCGCAGCCCCGAGCCGGTCTGGTGGCCCCAGCCGATGCCGATGTAGGGCGTGGTGCTGGGGAACTTCACCTGCACGTTCAGACCGTCGGCCGCCGTGGTGGCGTAGGTGCGGTCGCCGATGGTCAGCGTGCCGCCGGCGCCGCTGGCGTCCAGCACCACCTTGAAGGTGTTGAAGGTGGCGCCGCCGGTCAGGCGGAAGGTGCCGGCGAAGGGAAACCAGTCGGCCAGCAGGGCCCCGCGCTGGATCTTGAAGCTGCCGTCGTAGCGGATGCCGCTTTCGGTTTCGGTGGCGTTGCGGCTGCCCAGGGTGAGGAAGTCACCCCGCAGCGTCAGGCTGGGGCTGAGGGGTTGTGCGTAGCCCAGGCCCACGCCGGGAATGCCCAGGCCCAGATAGATCTCGCCCGCGTGGGCGGCGTTCAGGCAGGAGGCAGCCAGGGCGGCTGCGGCCGCGCAGAAGCGAACAGGGCGAAAGCGCATGCGAATTGTCCTTGTGCAGGTTGGGGTTGATGGCGCAGGCACAGGCTATCACCTGCCCTGCCGCGCCTGCGTTGCTTAACGTCGCATGCGTCACATAACTTGAGCCTGCGTTCAGCTTCGCGGCGGGCTCAGCCTCCCGGCGTGAAATCGCCGGTCGGCCTTCGCCAGCCGTGCAAGGCCTTCCGGCCTTGCACGCGCGGGCTCAGTGAACGATGCGGGAGAAGACGAACTCGCCGGCTTCCACGTCCACCGGAATCACCGCCTTCGGCCCGAACCTGCCCTGCAGGATGAGCTTGCTCACCGGGTTCTCGATGCGCTGCTGGATGGCCCGCTTCAGGGGCCGCGCGCCGAACACCGGGTCGAAGCCCACCTTGGCCAGCTCGGCCAGCGCCCCCGACGACACCTCGAGCTTCATCTCCAGCTTCTCCAGCCGCGACTCCAGCAGCTTGAGCTGGATCTTCGCGATGCTCTCGATGTTGCTCTGGTCGAGCGCGTGGAAGACCACCGTCTCGTCGATGCGGTTCAGGAACTCGGGCCGGAAATGCTGCTTCACCTCGCCCCACACCGCATCGCGGATCTCGGCCGTGGGCTGGCCGCTCATCTGCATGATCATCTGTGAACCCAGGTTGCTGGTCATCACGATCACGGTGTTCTTGAAGTCCACGGTGCGGCCCTGGCCGTCGGTCAGCCGCCCGTCGTCCAGCACCTGCAGCAGCACGTTGAAGACGTCGGGGTGGGCCTTCTCCACCTCGTCGAGCAGCAGCACGCTGTAGGGCTTGCGGCGCACGGCCTCGGTGAGCGCGCCGCCCTCGTCGTAGCCCACATAGCCCGGCGGCGCGCCGATGAGGCGGCTCACCGAGTGCTTCTCCATGTACTCGCTCATATCGACGCGGATCATGTGGTCGTCGCTGTCGAACAAGAAGCCCGCCAGCGCCTTGCACAGCTCGGTCTTGCCCACGCCCGTGGGGCCGAGGAAGAGGAAGCTGCCCAGCGGGCGGTTGGGGTCGGAGAGGCCGGCGCGCGAGCGGCGGATGGCATCGGCCACGGCCACGATGGCCTCGTGCTGGCCCACCACACGCTCGTGCAGGCGCTCTTCCATGTGCAGCAGCTTGTCGCGCTCGCCCTGCATCAGCTTGCTGACCGGGATGCCCGTGGCGCGGCTCACGACCTCGGCAATCTCCTCGGCACCCACCATGGTGCGCAGCAGCTGCGGGCGGCCCGCCCCCTTCTTGCCGGTCTCCTTGGCCTGCGCTTCCTTCAGGCGCTTCTCCAGCTCGGGCAGCTTGCCGTACTGCAACTCGGCCACCTTGTTGAAATCACCCTTGCGCTTGAGCTCCTCGATCTGCTGGCGCGTGCGGTCGATCTCTTCCTTCACCTGTGCGCTGCCCTGCGCGGTGGCCTTCTCGCTCTTCCAGATCTCTTCCAGGTCGCGCAGCTCGCGCTCCAGGCGCGCGATCTCTTCCTCGATGAGACCCATGCGCTTGATGGACGCCTCGTCGGTTTCCTTGCGCACGGCTTCGCGCTCGATCTTCAGCTGGATGAGCCGGCGGTCGAGCTTGTCCATCGCCTCGGGCTTGCTGTCGATCTCGATCTTGATCTTGGCCGCGGCCTCGTCGATGAGGTCGATGGCCTTGTCGGGCAGGAAACGGTCGGTGATGTAGCGGTGGCTCAGCTCGGCCGCGGCCACGATGGCGGGGTCGGTGATCTCCACGCCGTGGTGCACCTCGTACTTCTCTTGCAGGCCGCGCAGGATGGCGACCGTGGCTTCGACGCTGGGCTCTTCCACCAGCACCTTCTGGAAGCGGCGCTCCAGCGCGGCGTCTTTCTCGACGTACTTGCGGTATTCGTTCAGCGTGGTCGCGCCGATGCAGTGCAACTCGCCGCGCGCCAGCGCGGGCTTCAGCATGTTGCCGGCGTCCATCGCGCCTTCGGCCTTGCCAGCGCCCACCATCGTGTGCAGCTCGTCGATGAACAGGATGATGCGGCCCTCGTCCTGCGCCACTTCCTTCAGCACCGACTTCAGGCGTTCCTCGAACTCGCCGCGGAACTTGGCGCCGGCCAGCAGCCCGGCCATGTCGAGCACGAGCACGCGCTTGTTCTTCAGCGATTCAGGCACCTCGCCATTGACGATGCGCTGCGCCAGACCTTCGACGATGGCGGTCTTGCCCACGCCGGGCTCGCCGATGAGCACGGGGTTGTTCTTGCTGCGGCGCTGCAGCACCTGGATGGCGCGGCGGATCTCGTCGTCGCGGCCGATCACGGGGTCGAGCTTGCCCTTGCGTGCACGCTCGGTGAGGTCGAGCGTGTACTTCTTCAGCGCCTCGCGCTGGCCTTCGGCATCGGCGCTGTCCACCGTCTGCCCGCCGCGCACGGCGATGATGGCGGCCTCCAGCGCCTTGCGCGTCATGCCATGGCCGCGCGCCACGCCGCCGAGGTCGGTCTTGGCATCGGCCAGGGCCAGCAGGAACATCTCGCTGGCGATGAACTGGTCGCCGGCCTTGCCGGCTTCCTTGTCGGCGGCCTGCAGCAGCTGGATGAGGTCGCGCCCCGGCTGCACCTGGGCCTGGCCCGAGGCCGACTGCACGGTGGGCAGGTTGCGGATGGCGGTTTCCATGGCCGTGCCCAGGGCCGCGGTGTTGGCGCCGGCACGTTCCAGCAGCGCCTTGGGCCCGTCGGGCTGGGCCAGCATGGCCGCCAACAGGTGGGCCGGCTCGATGTAGGGGTTGTCGCGCGCGACGGCCGCACTCTGGGCGTCGGCCAGGGCTTGCTGGAAGGCGGTGGTGAGCTTGTCGAAACGCATGGGGTGTTCCTCCGGAATGCCCTACACGTGGATGCCAGGGGCTGCATTTCAAGCCTCGGCGCCCGGCCTGGGCTTGAGGCAGCTCAAACGCCGTGGCCCGTCGCAAAATCGCGGCATGGGCATCCACCAGATCCAGCTGCGCTTCGAGCCCACCGCCGACCGCCTGCTGCTGCAGGTGCGCAGCACGCAGGCCGAGCTGTATGCCGTGTGGCTGACGCGGCGCATGGTGGGCCTGCTGCTGCCGCCCTTCCGCCAGGCGGTGATGGCCAGCGGCCTGCAGCAGGTGGCCCCGAACGCCTTGCCGGTGCCCGAAGCGCGCGAGATGCTGGCGCAGGCCGCACTGGCCCGGCCGCTGCCCGGCACGCAGTTCAACCAGCCCTTCCAGGCCGACGAACACTGCCGCTACCCGCTGGGCACCGAGCCGCTGCTGCCCGACGTGGGCGACCTGCGCCGCAACGCCGCGGGCGAATTGCAGTTGCTGCTGCGAGAGACACGCGGCCGCCACATCGAACTGGGGCTGACGGCCGAGCTGGCCACCGCGCTGCTGCGGCTGATGGACAGCGCGCTGGCCGCCGCGAACTGGGCCCTGCCCGAGGGCCCGGCCCCAGCCACGGGCCCGACCGAGCCCCCGCCAGATGAGCGCCCCCCGGCCGGGCAGCACCTGAACTGAAGCGCACCCGCCCGCTGCTGCGGCAGCCGGGCCGGCGTGCGAACTACAGCGTCTCGCCCAGCCGGTGGTAGTGGCCCGAGCGGTACAGCAGCGGCGCGTGCGCGTGTTCGGCGAAAGCCAGCACGCGCCCGATGTAGAGGCGGTGGTCGCCCGCGTCCTGCCGCGTGACGGTTTCGCACTCGAACACTGCCACCGCGCCGTTCAGCACCGGCGCGCCGTGGGCGCCCAGCGCCCACTCGCCTTCACCGAAACGGTGCTCGTGCGCGGTGGCGAAGCGGCGCGACAGGCCCATGTGCTCTTCGCCCAGCACGTTCACCGCGAACACCGGGCTGGCTTCGAAGGCCGCGAGGCTGGGGCTTTCCAGCCGCAGCGACCACAGCACCAGCGGCGGCTCGAGCGACAGCGAGCTGAAGGAACTGACGGTCAGGCCAGACCAATGGCCCGCAGCATCGGCCGTGCTGACGATGGTGACGCCGGTGGCAAAGCGGCCCAGGGCGGTGCGCAAGCGGCGCTTGTCCATCACCGGCCCGCCACCGGGGCGGTCTCGGCTCTGGCCGCGGCATCGGCCACAGCATTGCCCGCCACGATGCCCCAGCGTGCCAGCGCCGCATCGTCAGCCACGCGGGCGTCGACCCAGCGTGCGCCTTGGGCGGTGGTTTCCTTCTTCCAGAACGGCGCCTGGGTCTTCAGATAGTCCATCAAAAACTCACAGGCTTGAAAGGCTGCACCCCGGTGCGCCGAACTCACGGCCACCAGCACGATCTGGTCGCCCGGCTGCAGCAGGCCCACGCGGTGCACCACGCGCGCGGCGCGCAGGTCGAAACGCTGCAGGGCTTGTTCGATCATGGCTTCGATGCACTTCTCGGTCATGCCCGGGTAGTGCTCGAGCTCCATCGCGCTGATGTCGCCAGCGCCGCCACCGCCGTTGCGATCACGCACGGTGCCGATGAAGCTGGCCACGGCGCCGACGGCGGGGTCGCCCGCGCGCAGGGCGGCCACTTCGGCGCCGAGGTCGAAGTCCTGGGTCTGGATGCTGACGCGGGGCTGCATGGCGCGATGCTGCCCTATCCGCCCGTCACGGGGGGAAAGAAGGCCACTTCGGCGCCTTCGGGCAGCACGGTGGCTTCATCGGCCATGGTCTGGTTGATGGCGCCGCGCAGGGCACGCCCCGGGGCCAGCAGTTCGGCATGGCGGGGGCTGCTGGCCACCAGCTGTGCCCGCAGCGCGCCCAGGGTGCAGCCTGCGGGCACGTCCACCGTCTCCTGCGCTCCCAAGGCCTCGCGCAGCGCCGCGAAATAACGCACCTGGATCTTCATCAACGGGCCACCAGTTCAGACAACGGCAGGAAGCGCACGGTGTCGCCGCGCGCGATGGCCTGGCCGCCGGGGTTGTCGATCAGGCCGTCGGCCCACACGGCGGAAGTCAGGACGCCGCTGCTCTGGTTGGCAAACAGTTCCAGGCCGCCGGCCGCATTCAGACGCGCGCGCAGGAATTCGCGGCGCTTGTCGGGGCGCGGCCAGTCGAAATCGGCGCGCAGCGGCAGGCCCGCGGGCAGCGCCGGGTCCATGCCCTGCATGGCGCGCAGCGCCGTGCTCACCATCAGCAGGTGGGTGACGAAGGAAGACACCGGGTTGCCGGGCAGCCCAATGAGCAGCGCCGCCGTGCCGTCGCTGCGGTGTATGCGCCCCAGCGCCAACGGCTTGCCGGGCTTGATGGCGATCTGCCAGTTCTCCAGCGTGCCTTCGGCCTCGGCGGCGGGCTTGAGGTGGTCTTCCTCGCCCACCGAGACGCCACCGCTGGTGATGATGAGGTCGCTGTGCGCGGCCGCTTCGCGGAGCGCGGCGCGCGTGGCGGCCAGCGTGTCGCCCACGATGCCGAGGTCTTGCACCGTGCAGCCGCCGGCCTGCAGCAGGCCGCGCAAGGTGAAGCGGTTGCTGTTGTAGATGGCCCCAGGGCGCAGGGGCTCGCCGGGCATCTGAAGTTCGTCGCCGGTGGAAAACACGGCCACGCGCGGGCGGCGCAGCACGTGCAGGTGGGCCGCGCCCACGCTGGCAGTCAGCCCCAGCGCCTGCGGCGTGAGGCGCTGGCCGCGCTGCAGCACGGCCGCGCCGCGCTGCACGTCTTCACCGCGGCGGCGTATCCACTGCCCCGGCGTCGGCACGGTGTTCACGCGAACCTGCCCCAGCCCTTGGCCCGACCCTTCGCCTTCGCCCAGCGGCAGCGCTTCGCACTGCTCTTGCATCACCACCGCGTCGGCCCCGGGCGGCACCTGGCCGCCGGTGAAGATGCGCGCCGCCGTGCCTGGCAAGAGCGGCTGGCCGACCTGCCCGGCCGGGATGCGCTGCGCCACGCGCAGCACCGCGCCGGCCGCAGGCACATCGGCCGCGCGCAGCGCATAGCCATCCATCGAGGTGTTGTCTTCGGGCGGCACGTCCAGGGCCGAGCACACGTCTTCGGCCAGCACGCGGCCCAGCGCATCGAAAGTGGACACGGCCTCGGCGGCCTGCAGCGCATGTTCTTGCGCGGCGGCCACCAGCCGGGCCAGCGCATCGTCCAGGCTCAGCAAGGGGCGGGGGGCACGGGGCGCGTTCATGCGGCGCAGTGGGCTTCGATGTACTGCTTCACGGCCGTGGCGTCGGTGTCCACGACGACAAAACGCTTGGGCAGGGCCTCCAGGCCCGCCAGCGCGGCCGGCGGCTCGGGCCGGAAACCCAGCGCTTCTTCGATGGTGGCCGCGAACTTCACCGGCAGCGCCGTTTCCAGCACCACCATGGGCACCCCAGGCTGGCCCGCCGCACGGTAGGCCGCGGCCACCTTCAGGCCATCGGCGGTGTGCGTGTCCACCAGCGTCTGCTGCGCCTGCCAGGTGTGGCGGATGGTGGCCAGGCGGTCGGCGTGCGTGCTGCGGCCGCTGACGAAACCGTAGCCGGCGATGCGCTTGAATTCTTCGGGCGTGAGCGTGAAGCCGCCTTCGCGCTGCAGCGTCTCGCCAAAGAGTTGCTTCACGCGGGCACCATCGCGGCCCAGCAGGTCGAACACGAAACGCTCGAAATTGCTGGCCTTGCTGATGTCCATCGAAGGGCTACTGGTCTCGTGCGTTTCGGCCGTGCCGCGCGGGCGGTAGGTGCCGGTGCGGAAGAACTCGTCGAGCACGTCGTTCTCGTTGGTGGCCACCACCAGCTGCGCGATGGGCAGGCCCATCATGCGTGCCACGTGGCCGGCGCAGACGTTGCCGAAATTGCCGCTGGGCACGGCGAAGCTTACGCGCTCGGTGTTGCTTTTCGTGGCCTGGAAATAGCCTGCGAAGTAGTAAACCACCTGCGCCAGCAAACGCGCCCAGTTGATGCTGTTCACCGTGCCGATGCGGTACTGACGCTTGAAGGCCAGGTCGTTGCTGACGGCCTTGACGATGTCCTGGCAGTCGTCGAACACGCCAGCCACCGCGATGTTGTGGATGTTGGCGTCCTGCAGGCTGAACATCTGCGCCTGCTGGAAGGGGCTCATGCGGCCGTGCGGGCTGAGCATGAAGACGCGCACGCCGCGCTTGCCGCGCATGGCGTACTCGGCCGCGCTGCCGGTGTCGCCGCTGGTGGCGCCCAGGATGTTGAGTTCCTCGCCGCGCCGCGCCAGCTCGTACTCGAACAGGTGGCCCAGCAGCTGCATCGCCATGTCCTTGAAGGCCAGCGTGGGGCCGTTGGACAAGGCCTGCAGATACAGAGGCCGAGGCCCGTCTTCCAGGCGCTTCAGCGGCACGATCTGCGGCGTGCCGAACACCGCTTCGGTGTAGGTGGCGCGGCACAGGCGCTGCAGGTCGGCGGCCGGGATGTCGTCGATGTACAGCGAAAGAATCTCGAAGGCCAGCTCGGCATAGGGCAGGCTGCGCCAGCGCGAAAGCAGGACCGCGTCCACCTGCGGGTAGTGCGTGGGCAGGTACAGGCCGCCATCGGGCGCCAGGCCTTCGAGCAGGATGTCGGAGAAGCCGCGCGGTGTGCGGTCTCCACGGGTGCTGAGGTATCTCATGCGCGAACGGTTGTGATCAAGCTTCCCGCCACGGAACCGGCTCTGCCGGGCCGTTGGCGGACGGCCCCCTCGGGGGGTAGCGAGCGCCAGCGAGCTTGGGGGCTCAATTCAGCTCTTCCTTGCGGATCTTCACGATCGGCGCCAGCACCGTGGGCAGCGCCTGCATCTGCGCCAGCGCCGCGCTCATGCGGCCTTCCACGGTGTTGTGCGTGAGGATGATGAGGTCGGTTTGCTTCTCGCCTTCTGCACTTTCACGCTGCAGCACGGCGTCGATGCTGATGTCGCTTTCGGCCAGGATGCCGGTGATGCGCGCCAGCACGCCGGCCTTGTCGGCCACCACCAGGCGCAGATAGAAAGCCGTCACCACTTCGCTGATGGGCAGCACCGGCGTGTCATGCAGTTCGCCGGGCTGAAAGGCCAGGTGCGGCACGCGCTGCTCGGGGTCGGCGGTGTGCAGGCGCGTCACGTCCACCAGGTCGGCGATCACGGCGCTGGCGGTGGGCTCGCTGCCGGCGCCCTTGCCGTAGTACAGCGTGGAACCCACGGCGTCGCCGTTCACCACCACGGCGTTCATCGCGCCTTCCACGTTGGCAATCAGCCGCGTGGAAGGAATCAGCGTGGGGTGCACGCGCAGTTCGATGCCGCCGGCCGGGAAGGCTGCAGATTTCAGATCGTCGCGCCGCCGCGTGATGCCCAGCAGCTTGATGCGGTAGCCCAGCTGCTCGGCATAGCGGATGTCGGCCGCCTGCAGCCCGGTAATGCCTTCGACGTAGGCCTTGCTGAACTGCACCGGCACACCGAAGGCGATGGCGCTCATGATCGTGGCCTTGTGCGCCGCGTCCACGCCTTCGATGTCGAAGGTGGGGTCGGCCTCGGCATAGCCCAGGCGCTGCGCTTCCTTCAGCACCACGGCGAAATCCAGCCCCTTGCTGCGCATCTCGCTGAGGATGAAGTTCGTGGTGCCGTTGATGATGCCGGCCACCCATTCGATGCGGTTGGCCGTGAGGCCCTCGCGCAGCGCCTTGATGATGGGAATGCCGCCGGCCACCGCGGCCTCGAAGGCCACCATCACGCCCTTGGCGCGCGCCGCCGCGAAGATCTCGCTGCCATGCACCGCCAGCAGCGCCTTGTTGGCCGTGACCACGTGCTTGCCGCGGCTGATGGCCTCCAGCACCAGCTCACGCGCGAGCGTGGTGCCGCCGATGAGCTCGACCACGATGTCGATGGCCGGGTTGCGCACGATCTCGAAGGGGTCGGCGTGCACCGTCGCCGCATCTCCCACGATGCGCTGCGCTGCGACGGTGTCGCGCCGGCTCACGGCCACGATCTGTATGCCACGGCCGGCACGGCGGCGTATCTCTTCTTGGTTGCGGCGCAGCACTTCGAAGGTGCCGCTGCCTACCGTGCCGATGCCCAAGAGGCCGACCTGTATCGGGTTCATGTCAACTTTTCCGTGCTTGAAAGGAAGGCCGGGCCGCAGCTTCAGGCGGCGTGGCGGCGGCGGTAGCCGGCCAGGAAGCGGGCGATGCGGCCGATGGCCTCGGTGAGGTCGTCGCTGTTGGGCAGGAAGACCAGCCGGAAGTGGTCGGGCTCGGGCCAGTTGAAGCCGGTGCCCTGCACGATCAGCACCTTCTCTTCGGCCAGCAGGTCGTAGGCAAACTGCTGGTCGTCGGCAATGGGGTAGAGCTTGGGGTCCAGGCGCGGGAACATGTACAGCGCCGCCTGCGGCTTCACGACGCTCACGCCCGGAATCTGCGTGAGCAACTCATACGCCAGGTCGCGCTGGCGGCGCAGACGGCCACCGGGCGCCACCAGGTCCTTGATGCTCTGGTAGCCGCCCAGGGCCGTCTGTATGGCCATCTGCCCTGGCGTGTTCGCACACAGGCGCATGCTGGCCAGCATGTTCAGGCCTTCGATGTAGTCACGCGCATGGCGCTTGGGGCCCGACACCACCATCCACCCGGCGCGGTAGCCGCAGCTGCGGTAGTTCTTGCTCAGGCCGTTGTAGGTGACGCAGAGCACGTCGTCGGCCAGGCTGGCAATGCTGGTATGGCTGGCGCCGTCGTACAGCGTCTTGTCGTAGATCTCGTCGGCGAAGATGATGAGCTGGTGCCGGCGCGCGATCTCGACGATGTCCTTCAGCACGTCCACCGGGTACAGCGCGCCGGTGGGGTTGTTGGGGTTGATGACGACGATGGCCTTGGTGCGCGGGCCCACCTTCTTGCGGATGTCGTCCAGATCGGGCAGCCAGCCCGAGCCTTCGTCGCAGCGGTAATGCACCGGCGTGCCGCCCGAGAGCGAGACCACGGCGGTGTGCAGCGGGTAGTCGGGTGCGGGAATGAGCACTTCGTCGCCGGTGTCGAGCAGCGCGTTCATGCTCATCGCGATGAGCTCGCTGGCGCCGTTGCCCAGGTAGACATCGTCCACCGTCACGCCGGCGATGTTCTTTTCCTGCGTGTAGTGCACCACCGCTTTGCGCGGCGCGAAGAGGCCCTTGCTGTCGGTGTAGCCCGCGGCGGTCTGGCTGGGCAGGTTGCGGATCATGTCCTGCACGATCTCGTCGGGCGGCATCAGGCCGAAGGCGGCCACGTTGCCGATGTTCAGCTTGATGATCTTCTGGCCCTCTTCCTCCATCTGCCGCGCCTTGTCGAGTACGGGGCCGCGGATGTCGTAGCCCACGTTGGCGAGCTTGGCTGACTTGGCAATGGGTTTCATGGCATGGGCTCGGGCTGCAGGGTCGCTGGCACCCGGGGCAAGGGCGCCGCACTGAAGGCCGGGCCAGCGAGGAACCTAGAATTATCCCGCATGAGGTTCCCATCCCGTGAAGTTCCAGCCTGACAGCGCCGAAGGCGTCAACCTCGTCACCCGCCACGAGCCCGGGCGCCTGTGGGTGGGTGCCATGCCGCACACGCGCAGCGTGCTGGTGCCCTGGCAAGGCGAAGTGCTGACCTGGCCGGCCGACAGCCTGGAAGCGCTGACCGAAACCCACTTCGAGCAGATCGCCGCGCTGCGGCCCGAGGTGGTGATCTTCGGCAGCGGGCCCCGGCTGCGCTTCGTCTCGCCGGCCTTGCTGCGCCCGTTGATCGCGCTGCACATCGGCGTGGAAACCATGGACACCGCCGCTGCCTGCCGCACGTACAACGTGCTCGTCAGCGAGCACCGCCGCGCCCTGGCCGCACTGCTGCTGCCCACGGTCGTTTGAGGGGGGCGGTGGCGGATGTCCCTGCCAGAGACTTTATAATTCCGGATTGAGCCGGCTTGGGCTGAGGAGCCGGCTTCCTACAGCGCAGTGCGAGAAAACCGTCCATGACGCCTGTCATCAACAAGTCCCTACCGGAATTCGAAGCCCTGGCCACCGGTGGCGTGAAGTTCACGCCCCAGTCGCACATCGGCAAGGCTGTGGTGCTGTACTTCTACCCGAAGGACAACACGCCCGGCTGCACCACCGAGGCCATGCAGTTCCGCGACCAGCACAAAGACTTCATCAAGGCCGGTGCCGTGGTGTTCGGCGTCTCGCGCGACAACATGGCCAGCCACGACAAGTTCAAGCAGAACCTCGAACTGCCCTTCGAACTGATTGCCGACACCGAAGAAAAGCTCTGCCACATGTTCGGCGTGGTGAAGAACAAGATCATGTACGGCAAAAAGGTCAAGGGCATCGAGCGCAGCACCTTCCTCATCGACGCCGAAGGCGTGATGCGTGCCGAGTGGCGCGGCATCAAGGTGGCCGGCCACGTGGATGAAGTGCTCAAGGCCGTGAAGGCGCTGAAGAAGGCCGCCTGAACCGCCACGTGGCCCTGCTGCCCCACCGGGCGCGAACGCGGCACCGCCGCCACTGCGCCACCCCCTCCCGACGAAGCCGCACAGCTGCCTGTGCGGCTTTTTGCTTTTCATCCTGAACGGTTCCCTACCCATGCCCCTGCCCAAGCCGCCCGCGAAAAAAGGTGACCTGCTGCGCGCCGCCGATTTCGAAGCCCAGGCCGCACCCCGCGCCGAGAAACGTTCACTGAAGACGCGTGCGGCCGAGGCGCCCGCCCAGGCCACGCTGGAACTGCACGACGGCGCTTCGGCGCAGCCGGCCCGGCCCGCGCTTCAGGCGCCAGCGGCGCCCGCGGCTGCGTCACCTCGCTCAGTTGCAGCTGCGGCTGCGGCAGCCGTGCCCGCCGCGGTGGCCGCACCCG
>LJHT01000075.1 GCA_001295905.1 beta proteobacterium AAP51
CGCCACGCAGGCCGGCGGCCTGGCCAGGCCCGTGCGCGCCCAGCCCGCGCCCGGCGGCGAGCCGCCGCGGCTGGCCTTGCTCATCGGCAACCGCGACTACCCCGAAGGCGAAGACCTGCCGCCCATCCACAAGAACGTGCGCGACCTGCGCACGGTGCTCGAGCAGCGCGGCTTCGAGGTCAGCCAGGGCCTGGATCTCGACCAGGCCGCGGCCCGCGCCGCGACCGCCACCTTCGCCGCCAAGGTGCGCGCCGCGCCGCCCGATGCCACCGTGCTGTTCTACTTCTCGGGCCACGGCGCCCAGGTGGACGCCGAGAACCTGCTCGTCTCGGCCCGCGTGAACCCCAAGGCGCGCCCCGAGACGCTGGTGCGCAGCAGCCTTGCGCTGACGCGCGACGTGATGGGCGAACTGCCGGTGCGGCCCCGCGGCCTGACTATGGCCGTCATCGACGCCTGCCGCACCTCGCTGCGCGACGTGGCCAGCGGCGAGGGCCTGAACCAGGTGGAAGCACCCGCGGGCAGCCTGATCGCCTTCGCCACCGGCGCGGGCCGCCCGGCCATTGCGCCGGCCGACGAGAACCGCAAGACCTTCTACACCGCCTCGCTGGTGAAGCTGCTGGAATCGGCCTCGGACGAGATCAGCTTCTCCGACCTCTTCCGCCTGGTGAAGCTGGACGTGCAGAACGTGATGCTCAACCACCCGCTGCCGCTGCTGCGGCAGTTTGCGCAGTTCCCCTTCATCGCCGAGAACACGCAGGTCACGCGCCGGCTGGCCCCGCTGCCGCCCGAGGCCGCGGCGGCGCCACCAGAGGCGCGTTTTGCCAGCCGCGACGAAGCGGCCGACTGGGCGGCGCTGGAAGCCGCCGTGTGGCCTTCCGACATCGCCCAGTTGGCCACCGACTTCCTGAAGAACCACCCCAAGAGCCGCCTGGCCGGCAGCGCCGAAGTGGCGCGCGCGGGCGCCACCGAGGCCATGCAGATCCTGCGGCGGCGCGATGTACGCCTGTTCCGCACCGCCTTCCAGGCCACGAACGAACTGCCGGCCGCGGAACTGGTGAAGGCCGGCCGTGGCGACAAGGACGCGGCAGCGCGCCTGGCCCGCATCTACGGCCGCGACGGCGCGCGTTTCGATGCCAGCCGCTACGAAGGCTGGCTGCAGTACGCCGCCGCGCTGGGCAACGGTATTGCCAGCTACGAGCTGGCGCTGCACTACCGGCGTGTGGGGCAGCCGCTGCTGGCGGCGCAGTACGAATCGCGCGCGCGCGAACTGGGCTACACCCCGCCGCCTTCGCTGGACAACACGCGGAAGTAGCGGCGCGCGTCGGTAGCGCGGTGGTGGCGCGGTGGTGGCGCGGCGGCCGGGGCGCTGCCGGTGCCGCTACAGGCCGCCAGCGGGGCCGGCGCCGCCGGCCACGCCGGCCGGGGCTGCGGCGGTGGTGTCCGCGGCTTCGCTGCCTTCGTCCACCAGCTGCAGGTAGCGGTACATCTCGTACACCGTCCAGGCCACGCCGGCCACGAAATACAGCAGGCCCGTGGCGGGCTCGATGAGCCCCACCACCACCGCCAGCAGTGCCAGCAGCACGACCACCGGCGCCAGGCCCACGGCCAGCGACGCGCGGCGCGCCTGCTGGGCTTCACGTGCAGGAGTCTCGGGGTTCGTGGGGTGGGTCATGGCGGGCCTGCGGTTGGGGTTCCACAAGGCCCTGAAGATAGGGGGCCACCCGGCGGCGCAAAGGCCGAAAAGAGAGTGGAAAGCCGGGCTTGCGCCAGCGCGCACCAGGGCCTTGCGCCAGGGCAGGCCGGTCGACGGGGGGCCGCTCAGGGCCCGGCCAGCCGCGCCAGTTCGGCCAGCAGCTTGCCGCGCTCGGCCTCGGGCACGGCCTGGGCCAGCAGATCGAAGAACACCTCGCGCTCGCGCGAGCGTTCAGCCGCGCGCCGGGCCACCACGCGGGCGATGGGCCCCACATGCGCGGCCAGCAGGCGCTGCGCCTGCTCGACCAGGGCGTCACTCACCGGCGCACCGCTGCTGCCACCCGGTGATGGACCTGGCGCACCGCTGCCTGACACCGGGCCCCGCGTGCCCGCGCTGGCATTGCCGGCGCTGCCCATGCTGCCACCGCCCGTCCTGCCGATGCTGCCCAGGCTGCCCGTGCCGCCGGCCTGCACCTGGCCCAGGAAGGCCTCGC
The DNA here is from genome assembly GCA_001295905.1 of beta proteobacterium AAP51. Taxonomy (GTDB): domain Bacteria; phylum Pseudomonadota; class Gammaproteobacteria; order Burkholderiales; family Burkholderiaceae_C; genus Rubrivivax. The sequence goes on from LJHT01000075.1 coordinate 2,187, forward strand.
GCGCAGCGGCCTGGGTGATCTGCTCGCCCAGCCGTGCGTGCAGCGCCGGCAGGTCGTGGCACTCGCGCGCGGCACGGCGCACCATCACCGCGGCCATGGGGCCCACGTGCCGGGCCAGTGCAGCTTCCACGCGCGCCAGCACCGCCGCTTCCCAGTGGATGGGGGCGCTGCCGGTGCCGGTGTAGCCGCTGCCGCCTTCGCCGCGCTGCGCGCCCGTGCCCATCCCGGCGCCGGGGGCCTGCGGCGGCGCAATGCGCTCCGTGGGCGCGTACTCGCTGGCCACCGGCAAGGCATGCACGGCCTCGTGCGCCACCGCGGCCGGCACGCCAATGCCGGCCGCCTGGTGCAGCGCCTGCTGCAGGGCTTCGCGGAAGGCCGCGGCATGCGGCCAGCGTTCCGCCGGGCTCTTGGCCAGCGCGCGAGCCACCACGGTGTCGAACAAGGCCCCGGTGCGCGCGCCCTCGGCGGCCGACGGCGGCAGCGGCACCTCGTTCACCACCTTGTACATCAGCGATTCGGGCGGCCCCACGAAAGGCGTGCGCCCGGCCACCAGCTGGTACAGCACGACACCGGCGCCATACAGGTCGACACGGTGGTCTATGGCCTTGCCCATGAACTGCTCGGGCGCCATGTACATGGGCGTGCCGAGCACGCTGTTGGCCATGGTCAGGCCGGTGGTGTCGGTGCGCGCGATGCCGAAGTCGGCGATCTTGATGCGCCCGCTCTTGGTCATGATGACGTTGCTGGGCTTCACGTCGCGGTGCCACACGCCGTGTTCGTGCGCATGGCCCAGCGCGTCGAGCAGCTGCGCGCCCAGGCTGGCGATGTCGGCATCGGTGAAGCGCACGCGCCTGGCGATGTAGGCGGCCAGCGTGTGCCCTTCGACGAACTCCATCGCGATGTAGGCCACGCGGCCATCGCTGGTTTCGCCGAAGTCGTAGACACCCACGATGCCCGGGTGCAGCAGGCGGCCGGCGGCCTGCGCTTCGTTGCGAAAGCGTGCCGCGGCCTGCTGCGCGCCTTCGGCGCCGTCGGCGGCCGGGCCGCCCAGGCGGCGTATCGTCTTCAGCGCCACCACGCGGCGGATGTCGGGGTCGAAGCCGCGGTAGACCACGCCCATGGCGCCCTCACCGAGCACGCCGGTGATGCGGTACTTGCCGAGCTTCTCGGGGTGGCTCACGCGCTGGGCCTGCGGTGCATCAGTTCTCGAGCATCTTCATCGCCTGCACGACGCTGGTGCGCATGCGGCTGAAGCTCTGTGCCAGCACGCCGATCTCGTCGCGGCTGCGCGTGTTGAACTCGGGCGCGTCCAGCTCGCCCTGGCTCACGCGGTCGGCCAGCGCCGAGAGCTGCGTCACCGGGCGCACCACGAAGAACCAGATCATCAGGTTCAGCACGATGCCCACCATCAGGAACACGCCCACCAGCGAGGCCATGAACAGCTTGAAGGCTTCGTCGGCGCGCTGCAGCGGCAGCGCCATGGGCACCGAGACCACCTGCGCGCCCACCACCTCGTTGAGCTGCCAGCCGAAGCCGTTGGAAGGCCCGTACTTGGCCACCATGGTGGGCGGCGCGGCTTCCACGCTGCTGTGGCACTGGAGGCAGGAAGGGTTGGTGATGCGCAGCGGCCGCGCCACGTAGAGCGAGCGCCCGGTGGGTGTGTCGCGCTGGCCCACGAATTCCTTCAGCTCGGCGTTGTTGCGGAAGGCGTTGACGATGTCCACCTCCCAGCCTTCGGCGCGGTCGCGCGGGTTGGTGGGGTTGAGCGTGGCTTCCTTGTAGAAGTACTGCGGGTGGTTGCGCTGCACCTTGGCCAGCACCTCGGTGGCCGAGTAGCTGGGCACCGACTGCGGCAGGAACTCGGTCTTCATCTGTTCCTGCAGCAGGTTGGTGATCTGCCCCGAGGTGTAGGCGCGCACCGCGCTGGCCTGTTCCATCATCAGCCGGGCGCCGTACAGCACCTCTTCCTGGGCCTGCTGCTGCAGCAGGTTGCGGCTGATCCAGCCGCTGATGGCCACGCCCAGGGCCATCACCAGCACGAGGATGAGGTTGATCTTCAGCAGCAGTTTCAAGGGCATCTCCCGCAGGTGAGCGGCCGTGTGGACCGCATTTCGGATGGTAGCTTGCGGGCTGCCGCGTGACCGCATCGGCGTGCCACAGAATAGGTAGGCATGAAGCCCGCCGCCCTCCCGCCGCACCTGGCGCCGCGCCCGGCGTCCAGCCCGGCGCCGAGCTCGCTGCCCGGCGGCATCACGCTGCTGGAACGCGGCTGGCTGTCATCCAACAACGTGCTGCTGCACGACCCTTCTGAGCCCGGTAGCGCGGCCGTGCTGGTGGACACCGGGCACGTGGTGCATGCCACGCAGACGCTGGCGCTGGTGCGCCACGCGCTGGCGCAGGCGGCCGGGGGCGGCGCGGTCTTGCGCGGCATCGTCAACACCCACCTGCACTCCGACCACTGCGGCGGCAACGCCACGCTGCAGCGCGCCTTCGGCTGCAGCCTGCACATTCCGCCCGGCAGCTGGGCCGCCGTGAACGCCTGGGACGAAGACGCCCTGAGCTACGCCCCCACCGGCCAGCGCTGCGAGCGTTTCGTGCCCAGCGGCTGCTTGCGGCCCGGTGACACGCTGCGCGCCGGCCGCCAGGCCTGGCAGGCGCTGGCAGCGCCAGGGCACGACCCGCACTCGCTCATTCTCTTCAACGACGACAGCGGCGTCGTCATCACGGCCGACGCGCTGTGGGAACGCGGCTTCGGCATCGTCTTCCCCGAACTGGACGGCGACACCGCCTTCGACGAAGTGGCGGCCACGCTGGACCTCATCGAAAGCCTGGGCGCGGCGGTGGCCATCCCCGGGCACGGGCCGGCCTTCACCGACATCGCCGGCGCCCTGGTGCAGGCCCGGCAGCGCCTGGCGGCCTTTCGCGCCGATCCGGCACGCCACGCCCGCCACGCGCTGAAGGCGCTGCTGAAGTACCACGTGCTGGAAGTGGGCCGGCAAGGCCTGCCCGAACTGCTGGCGTGGTTCGGGCAGGCGCCGCTGTACGGCCGCGTGTGGGCCGGCCTGGGCGCGCCGGGGGGCAGCCTGCAGGCCTACGGAAGCACGCTGGTGCACGAGCTGTGCGCCGCAGGCGTGCTGGGGCTTGAGGAGGGTGCGGTCTTCAACCCTTGAACGCCACCGCCACGGAGCCCGGGCAGGCAGGGCCTCAACCGAACCAGATGCTCCACAGGCCATAGACCACATGGCCCCACACCAGCAGGTTGAAGCCCAGCAGCGAAAACACCCGCGACACGTTCCACAGCGCCTGTGAACGGCGCAGGCAGGCAGGCTCGCCCGTGGTGGCGTACAGCAGCAGGTACAGCACCGAAGGCACGAAGGTGCCGACGATGAGCACGCCCATCACCCAGTAGAAGACAGTCATGCCCGGATTATCAGGACTCCCGCAGGGGCCCGGGCCACTCGGCCCAGCCGTCGCCGCGCATTCGTTCGGGCTGTGCGGGCCCAGAATGCCGCCATGAAAGCCCCGGCCCCCACCCGCCCCCCTGACAAGGCGCTCAGCGCCGAACTGCGTGAACGCCTGCGTGGCCTGCCGCCGGCTGCGGCCGAGGCCATGCGCCAGGTGATGCGGCTGCACGCCGCTGGCGACCGCCTGATGACCGGGCAGTGGTTGCTGCAGGCCGCCGGCCTGGCGCCCCAGCACCCCGAAGTGCTGCTGTGGCAGGGCCTGATGCACCTGGAAGCCGAAGACTGGGCCGATGCGGCGCGCTGCCTAGCGCCTGTGGTGCAGCACCGCCCGCTCGACTTCAAGGCCTGGTGCATGCTGGGTGCGGCCCAGGGCCAGACCGGCGATGCCACGGCCGCCCGCCACAGCCTGAAGGCGGCGGCGCGCTGCGCCGGCACGCCGGCCCAGTGGCTGAAGCTGAGCCTGGTGTGCGACGAACAAGGCTTCTTCGAAGAAGCGCTGCAGGCCGCCGATGCGCTGCTGGCGCGCGAACCGCTCTCGCCCGTGGGCCTGCTGCAGCGCGCCCGCTGCCACAAGGCGCTGGGCCAGCCGCAGGCGGCGGCGGCCGACTGCCGCAGCCTCATCCAGCAGCGGCGCGAAGTGGCTCGGGCCTGGTTCGCGCTGGTCGACCTGAAGACGGTGCCCTTGAGCGCCGAAGAGCTCGCGGCGCTGCGCGCTGCGGCCGAGCGTCCCGAGGTGCCGGCCGCCGAGCAGCCGCTGCTGGACTTCGCGCTCGGCAAGGTGCTGGAAGACGCGGGCGACCACGCCGGCGCGCTGCAGGCGCTGCACCGCGCCAACGCCGCCGTGCGGCGCGGCCTGCCCTGGGACGGCGCGGCCTTCGCCCGCCACGTGGCGGCGCTGCGCGCGGCCTTCGACCCTGGCCCGCCGGTGCAGCAAGGCCACCAAGGTCAGCCAGGCAGCGAAGTCATCTTCCTCGTCGGCCTGCCGCGCTCGGGCAGCACGCTGGTGGAGCAGGTGCTGGCCAGCCACTCGGCCGTGGAAGGGGCCAGCGAGCTGCCCTACCTGCAGCAGGTGATCGAGGCCGAATCGCGCCGCCGCGGCCGCGCCTTTCCGGCCTGGGTGCCGCAGGCACGCAGCGAAGACTGGGCGCGCCTGGGTCAGCAGTACCTGAAGCTCAGCGAGCGCTGGCGCCACCAGCGCCCCATCGCCACCGACAAGCTGCCCGACAACTGGCAACTGGTGGGCGCCGTGCGCGCCATGCTGCCGGGCGCGCGCATCATCGATTGCCGACGCGAACCGCTGGAGACCTGCTGGTCCTGCTACAAGCAGCTGTTCGCGCCCGGCCTGGCCGGCTTCAGCTACGGCTTCGACAGCCTGGTCCAGTACTGGCGGGCCTGCGAAGACCTGGGCGACTTCTGGGCCCAGCGCCACCCGCAGCATGTGCGCGTGCAGCGCTACGAAGCGCTGGTGGCGGCGCCCGAGGCGCAGATCCGCGAACTGCTGGCCTTCTGCGGCCTGCCCTTCGAACCCGGCTGCCTGAACTTCCACACCGCACAGCGCGCCATCCGCACGCCCAGTGCGCTGCAGGTGCGCCAGCCCATGCGCCAGACCTCCACACCGGCGGCCGGTTTCGGCGCCCTGCTCGACCCGCTGCGCGAGGCCTTGCAGGCGGTTCAGGCAGTGGAGTCCACGGCGCCGCACGGCGCGTGAGCGCGGCTTCAGCTCAGCGCAGCAGCCCGCGCTCGCGCAGCGCCTGCATCACGGCCTCGGCCGCTTCGGTCAGCGTGAGCTGGTCGGTGCGCAGGTGAACTTCGGGGGCCTCGGGCGCTTCGTAGGGTGAGCCGATGCCGGTGAAGTGCGGCAGCTCGCCACGCCGCGCACGCGCATAAAGGCCCTTGGTGTCGCGCGTTTCGGCCACGGCCAGCGGCACGTCGACGTACACCTCGATGAACTCGCCCGGCGCCACGCGGCTGCGTGCGAGTTCACGTTCGCTGCGGAAGGGCGAGATGAAGCTGGCCAGCACGATGAGGCCGGCGTCCACCATCAGCCGCGCCACCTCGGCCACGCGGCGGATGTTCTCCACGCGGTCGGCGGCAGTGAAGCCCAGGTCGCGGTTCAGGCCGTGGCGCAGGTTGTCGCCATCCAGTTGCGCGGTATGGCAGCCCAGCGCATGCAGCCGCACCGCCACCTCGTTGGCAATGCTGCTCTTGCCGGCCCCCGACAGCCCCGTGAACCACAGCACCAGCGGCTGCTGGCCCATCAGGGCCACGCGGGTGGCCTTGTCCACCAGCAGGGGCTGCAGCGTCAGGTTCTGCGCGCGGCGCAGCGCGAAATGCAGCAGGCCGGCAGCAGCGGCGGGCTGCTGCGGGCTGGGGTTCGCGCCCGGGTGCGCCGAACTCCGGTCGACGAGCAGGAAGCGGCCCCGCACACGGTTCACGGCATAGGGCTCGAAAGACACCGGCGCGTCCAGCGCCAGCTTGCACACGCCGACCTCGTCACGCGCCAGCGTGCGCGCGGCCAGGGCCTGCAGCGTGGGCACGTCGAGCCGGTGCTTGATGTCGGTGACGCTGGCGTCCACGCGCTGGTCGCCCAGCGCCAGGGTGTAGCGGCGGCCGGGCAGCAGCGGCGCCTCGTCCAGCCACAGCAGCGTGCACTCGAACTGGTCGGCCGTGGCCGGCTGCGGCTCTGCGGCGGGCCCGGGCGGCTGGGGCTTTGGCTGTGACGCTGGCTGCAGGTGGGGCGCGAAGCCGTCTTCCAGCCAGGCCCGCAGCGTGCGGCCGGTGTACCAGGGCGTGCGGGTGCTGCGCTGCGAGAGGTTGTCGCCATGCAGGCCCGAGACCGGCAGCGTGGTGATGGACAGCGCGCCCAGCGGCGCTGCGCAGGCGCGCAGTTCGGCGTCGATGCGCGCCACGGTGTCGGCATCGAAACCCACGCTGTCGATCTTGTTCACGACCAGCGCCCACCGGCGCACACCCAGCAAGCCCAGCAGGCAGGCCTGGCGCCGAGTGTGCGCCGACACGCCTTGCGCGGCGTCCACCATGATGAGGGCGACATCGGCCTCGGAAGCCGCGGCCACCCAGTGCCGGGTGTGCGGCGCATCGGCAGGCATCTCGGTCAACCGGCAGGGGCCGGAAGGCATCGGGATGTCGAAGCAGCGCAGCGGCGGGTCTTGAGGCCCGGCCGGGGTGCCTGCCAGTTGCTCGACCAGGGTGCTCAGGCCCGAACCCGTGCTGCCACAAGCCAGCACGCGCAGAGGCCGGGAGTCGGGCTCGCCAGCCATCAGCGGGGCTCTCCTGGCCTCATGCGCCGTCTCTGCGCCCGGGCGGCGCCCACAGGCCGCCGTGCGCACGGCAGCAAGAAAAACGCCCCAGGGCCGGCAGGCACTGGGGCGCAGTTCGATGGAAAGTTTTGGTGCGGCTGGCAGGAATCGAACCCACGACCCCTTGGTTCGTAGCCAAGTACTCTATCCAGCTGAGCTACAGCCGCATCAAGCCTTGCAGTGTAGCACGGCTTTTCGGGGGGCCGCGCGTGCATCAGTCCAGCGCCGCGGCGGCCTGTTCGCATTGCAGGGCGCGCGCTTCGTCGCCGTCTTGCCGCGCCAGCGCGGCCAGCTGGCGCCACGCCGTGCGGCGCGTGCGCGTGACCAGGCTGGGCGCCGCAGCCGCCTGCTCCAGCAGCAGCCGGGCCTTGCCCCAGAGCTGGCGCTCGGCGAAGGCCATGCCCACCGCGGCCACCACCGGTGCCTCGTGGCCGAAGGCCTGTACCGCTGCCTCCAGGCGCGGCAGCCAGTCGGTGCCGATGCCGCCGCGCGCTTCCAGCAGCGCCAGGGCCACCTGCTCGCGCTCTTCGCGCGGGAGTTCGGCCAGCCGCTCCCAGAAAGGGCGCAACCACTGGCGGGCGTCTTCGGCGGCGTTCAGCTGCACGGCGCGCACGGCGGCGCGCGCGCTGACGCTGGCATCGCGGCGGTCGGCGGGGTCGAACTGGCCCCACAGGCGGCGCAGCTGCTGGGCGTCGTGCGCACCCTCCAGCGTTTCAGCGGCCAGCGAGCGCAGCAGGCTTTGCGCCACCACCGGCGAGAAGGCCTGGTGGTTGGCCAGCAGCCGCGCCGTCTGCAGGGCCGCCAGCGGCTGGCGGGCCAT
>LJHT01000076.1 GCA_001295905.1 beta proteobacterium AAP51
CGGCGCCGCGGCTTCCGCACCCGGGCCCGCGCCGGCACCCGCAGCGCGGCCGGCGGGCCTGGCGGCTTCGGCCCCGCAGCGCGTGGCTGCAACTGCCCCGCAGCGCGTGGCGGCCACGGCCGCGCCCGTGTCGAGATGAACGCGGTTTTCGAGCGTCCCTCGCCCTGGTTCCTGCTGCGGCGGGTGTTCGGGGGTTTCGACGGCCCGCTGTCGGCGGCCGTGCTGCTGCTGGCCGTCATCGGCCTGCTGGCCATGTATTCGGCCGGTTACGACCACGGCACGCGTTTCGTCGACCATGGCCGCAACATGCTGATCGCGCTGACGGTGCTGTTCGTGGTGGCGCAGGTGCCGCCGCACAAGCTGCAGCAGCTGGCACCGCCGCTGTACGTGGTGGGCGTGGTGCTGCTGCTGGCGGTGGAGTTCTTCGGCATCACGCGCAAGGGCGCCACGCGCTGGCTGGACGTGGGCGTCACCGTCATCCAGCCCAGCGAGGTGCTGAAGATCGCCGTGCCGCTGATGCTGGCCTGGTGGTTCCAGAAGCGCGAAGGCCAGCCGCGCGTGGCCGACTTCGTCGTCGCGGCCGGGCTGCTGGCCGTGCCCTTCCTGCTGGTGGCCAAGCAGCCCGACCTGGGCACTGCGCTGCTCATCCTGTTCTCCGGGGTCTATGTGATCTTCTTCGCCGGCCTGAGCTGGAAGCTGGTGCTGCCGGTGCTGGGGCTGGTGGCAGCCGGCATCCTCACCATCGTGCTGATGGGCGACACCTGGTGCCAGCCCGGCGTGGAATGGGTGGGCCTGCGCGAATACCAGAAAACCCGCGTCTGCACCCTGCTCGACCCCATGCGCGACCCGCTGGGCAAGGGCTTCCACATCATCCAGGGCATGATCGCCATCGGCTCGGGCGGGCTGGCCGGCAAGGGCTTCATGCAGGGCACGCAGACGCACCTGGAATTCATCCCCGAGCGCACCACCGACTTCATCTTCGCCGCCTTCAGCGAGGAGTTCGGCCTCGCCGGCGTGCTGCTGCTGCTGGCGGCCTTCATCTTCCTCATCTTCCGCGGGCTGGTCATCGCGGCCGAGGCACCCACGGTGTTCTCGCGCCTGCTGGCCGGTGCCTTGTCGCTGAGCTTCTTCAGCTATGCCTTCGTCAACATGGGCATGGTCAGCGGCATCCTGCCGGTGGTGGGCGTGCCCCTGCCCTTCGTGAGCTACGGCGGCACGGCCATGGTCACGCTGGGCCTGGCGCTGGGCATGCTGATGTCGATTGCGCGCAGCCGCAGGCTGATGCAGAGCTGACTCAGCCCCCAAGCTCGCTGGCGCTCGGTGCGGCCAGCGGGAAACGCACCGTGAACAGCGCCCCCGGCGTGGTGCCGGGCGCACCCCCCAGCGCTTCCCGGGGGCGCGCGTCGGCGACGGTGATCTCGGCGCCATGGCGCTGCACCACTTCGGCCACGATGGCCAGGCCCAGGCCGCTGCCGTCCACCTGCGTGCCCAGCGCGCGGTAGAAGGGGCGGAAGACCGCTTCGCGCTCGGCCGGCGCAATGCCGGGGCCGGTGTCTTCCACCTGCAGGATGACGGCCTGGCCGAAGGGGTCGGTGAGCACGCGCGCGGTGACGGTGCCGCCCTGCGGCGTGTACTGCAGCGCGTTGTCCACCAGGTTGCGCACCATCTCGCTCAAGAGCACGGGTTCGGCGCGCAGGCGGGTGCTGCCGCCTTCGGGCGCGGCATGGTCCGGACCCTCGTAGCCCAGGTCGATGCGGCGTTCGATGGCGCGGGGCACGAAGTCGCGCACCACCGCGCGCGTGACGGCTGCCAGGTCCACCGTCTGGTGGCGCGCAGCCTGGCCGGTGTCTTCGGCGCGCGCCATCGCCAGCAGCTGGTTCACCATGTGCGCGGCGCGCTGGGTGCTCAGCGCAATCTGACGCAGCGTGTGCTTCATCGAGGCCGGGTCGCCGCCGCCGCTGTCGATCTCGCGCGCGGCCAGCTCGGCCTGCATGCGCAGCCCGGCCAGGGGTGTTTTCAGCTGGTGCGCGGCGTCGGCCAGGAAGTGGCGCTGCGTGGCGATGGTCTTGTCCAGGCGCTGCAGCAGGTCGTTGATGGCATGCACCAGCGGCGCCACCTCGTCGGGCACGTCGCCATCGGGAATGGCCGAGAGGTCGGTGCTCTCGCGCTTGCGGATGCGCTGCTGCAGTTCGGCCAGCGGCCGGATGCCGCGCGACAGCGCAAACCACACCAGCAGCACTGCCAGCGGCAGGATGATGAACTGCGGCAGGATGACGCCCTTGATGATCTCGGTGGCCAGCTTGCTGCGCTTGCCCAGCGTTTCTGCCACCTGCACCAGCGCCTCGCTGGTGGCCTCGCCCGGTGCCGGCGGCAGCCACAGGTAGGCCACGCGCACGGGCTCGTCGCCGATGGTGTCGTCGCGGAAGCGCACGCCGCCTTCCGGCGCTGGCGTGTAATCCACCAGGGGCACGGCCAATCCGGCTTCGCCGGCCAGCAACTCGCCGCGCCGGCCCAGAACCTGGTAGTAGCTGCGGTCGTCGTCGTCATCGCGCTTCAGCGTGGCGGCGGCACGCTCCAGTTCGGCGCGCACGCTGCCCACGGGCAGGTCTGCGGTGGAGGTCTGCACCGTGGCCTGGCGCGCCAAGGCCCGGGCCACGTCGGCCAGTTCGCGGTCGTAAGGGCGCGCGGCGATGGCTTGCGCCACCACCCAGGTCAGGCCCAGGCTCATGGGCCACAGCAGCAGCAGCGGGGCGAGCATCCAGTCGAGGATTTCGCCGAACAGCGAACGTTGCTCGCGGTGCACCACCACCGCCAGCGCCGAGGCAGCGGTGGCCGCGGGCGGCGCTGAGGGCGATGAAGCCAATGAAGGCGACGAAGACGCTGATGGCGCCTCGGGCGCCGGGCTTGCCGGGGTGACGTGGCCGGGCAAGTCAGGCCGCGATCTTTTCCAGGCAATAGCCCAGACCGCGCACGGTGGCGATGCGCACCGGGCCCTGCTCGATCTTCTTGCGCAGGCGGTGGATGTACACCTCGATGGCGTTGTTGCTCACCTCTTCGCCCCATTCACAGAGGCGCTCGACCAGCTGGTCCTTGCTGACGAGGCGGCCGGCCCGCTGCAGCAGCACTTCCAGCAGGCTGAGCTCACGCGCGCTCAACTCCACCATCTGGTCGTTCAGGTAGGCCACGCGGCCGGTGGCGTCGAAGGTGAGCGGCCCATGCTTCAGCAGGCTGCTGGCCGTGCCCAGGCCGCGACGCGTGAGGGCGCGCACGCGGGCTTCCAGTTCCTGCAGCGAGAAGGGTTTGGCCATGTAGTCGTCGGCGCCCAGGTCCAGGCCCTTGACGCGCTGCTCGACGCTGTCGGCTGCGGTGAGGATGAGCACCGGAATGCTGCTGCCGCGCGCCCGCATCTTGCGCAGCACCTCGAAGCCATGCATCTTGGGCAGGCCGAGGTCGAGGATCACGAGGTCGAATTCGTGGCCGGCTATGGCGGCGTCGGCCTCGCTGCCGGTGCCTACCTGGTCGACGGCGTAACCACCGGCACGCAGCGAGCGCAACAGCCCGTCGGCCAGCACCTGGTCGTCTTCGGCAATGAGGATGCGCATGGCCTTGTCTCCTGTGCAGCCCGCGGCGGCGGGCCTAGCGCCGACTGTCGTTCCGTGTCTATCGCTGTCTGGCACACCAAATTCTAGGCAGCCACCCGCCACCCGATTTGACGCTTGTCTATCCTGGGGCCCCCTCGCTGGAGTGGCCCCACGGAGTTACCCCGAAAGAGCTGTACGTCCATCCAGCTTTGTCGGCATAATCCGGGCCACCGAAGGAGATTCCCATGGACGCACCCGTGAAAGCACTCAACACCGAAAAAGCCAAGGCCCTGCAGGCGGCGCTGGCGCAGATTGAAAAGCAGTTCGGCAAGGGCTCGATCATGCGCCTGGGCGAGGGCGAGGTCATCGAGGACATCCAGGTCGTCTCCACCGGCAGCCTGGGCCTGGACATCGCCCTCGGCGTCGGCGGCCTGCCGCGCGGCCGCGTGGTCGAAATCTACGGCCCTGAAAGCTCGGGCAAGACCACGCTCACGCTGCAGGTCATCGCCGAGATGCAGAAGCAGGGTGGCACCGCCGCCTTCATCGACGCCGAACACGCGCTCGACATCCAGTACGCCCAGAAGCTGGGTGTGAACCTGCAAGACTTGCTGATCAGCCAGCCCGACACTGGCGAGCAGGCGCTGGAAATCGTCGACGCCCTGGTGCGCAGCGGCAGCATCGACCTCATCGTCGTCGACTCGGTGGCCGCCCTCACGCCCAAGGCCGAACTCGAAGGGGAAATGGGCGACAGCCTGCCCGGCCTGCAGGCGCGGCTGATGAGCCAGGCGCTGCGCAAGCTCACCGCCACGATCAAGAAGACCAACACCATGGTCATCTTCATCAACCAGATCCGCATGAAGATCGGCGTGATGTTCGGCAACCCCGAAACCACCACCGGCGGCAATGCGCTGAAGTTCTATGCCAGCGTGCGTCTTGATATCCGCCGCACTGGCAACATCAAGAAGGGCGAAGAGGTCATCGGCTCGGAGACCAAGGTCAAGGTCGTGAAGAACAAGGTCAGCCCGCCTTTCAAGACCGCCGAGTTCGACATCCTCTACGGCGAAGGTATCAGCCGCGAAGGCGAAATCATCGACATGGGTGTCGAGGCGCGCATCCTCGAGAAAAGCGGCGCCTGGTACGCCTACAACGGCGAAAAAATCGGCCAGGGCAAGGACAACGCGCGCGAATTCCTGCGCGAGAACCCCGATGTCGCCCGCGAGGTGGAAAACAAGGTGCGCGAGCACATGGGCATTCCGCTGCTGAACGCCGAGGGCGGGGCCTGAGCCCGAGCCTGCTGCCACCGGGCGGCCGGCATTCCGCGTGGGCTTCGCTGCGCTTTCGGTGAAAGGCCGCGCGCTGCGCTACCTGGCGCAGCGCGAGCACTCGCGGCAGGAACTCGAGCGCAAGCTGGCCCGCCACGTGGAAGACACCGAAGCCGCCAGCGCCGAGCTGCAGATCTCAGCGGCGCTGGACGAACTGGCCGCCAAAGGCCTGCTGTGCGAAGAGCGGGCCGCTGCATCGGTGCTGCACAGCCAGGGCCAGCGCTACGGCGTGCGGCGCCTCAAGCAAACCCTGCAGGGCAAGGGCCTGGCGCCCGCGCTCGTTGCCAGCACCCTGCAGCAGGCCCGCAGCACCGAACTCGCGCGTGCCCAGGAAGTGTGGCGCCGTCGCTTCGGCAGCCCGCCTGCCGACGCGGCCGAGCGTGCCCGGCAAATGCGCTTTCTTGCCGGCCGCGGGTTCGAGGGCGACATCATCCGCCGCGTGGTGAGCGGCAGTGGCGAAGACGAACCTTCCTGAGGGCGCAGCGGGCAGAGCCGCTGTAAGCTTTTGCTGCGGCGCCGCATGCTAAATTCGACGACGCGCTGGCCCAGCGCCATGCAGCGTCAGTTTTTTCCCCTCCACGATGACCCTCCCGCAAGCGGCGCCCCGACGCCAGCTGAAGCACCGCCGTCACATCGACGTGCAGGTGTACGCGCGCGATGACGGCTTGTGGGAGGTGGACGCCACGCTCGTCGACACCAAGACCCGTACGGCCCACCTGGGCAGCGGCCCCCGCGAGCCCGGCGAGCCCATCCACGAGATGCTCTTGCGCCTGGTGGTGAACGCACAGCTCGACATCCTGGAAGCCGGCTCCGAAACACGCTGGATGCCCTACACCGGCTTCTGTGGCGAGCATGGCGACGTCTACCAGCGCCTGGTGGGCCTGAACCTGCTGAAGAACTTCCGCCTCACCTCGCGCGAGCGTGTGGGCGGCGTGCGCGGCTGCACCCACATCACCGAACTGGCGCAGGTGCTGCCCACGGCCGTGGTGCAGGCCTTTGCCGGCGAGGTGATCGACACCCGCGGCAGCGAAGAAGGCGCGAGCCAGCCTTTCCAGATCGACCGCTGCCATGCCCTGCGCAGCGATGGTGCCGTGGTGCAGCAGTTCTACCCCCGCTGGTACCGCCCCGCCACCGGCGCCTGACCCCCTTATCCCGACCGACCGCGCGAGCCGCATTGCCCCAGAAAAGGAGCCCCCGATGAAGATCCACGAATACCAGGCCAAGGAATTGCTGCGAGAGCACGGCGTACCCGTGCCGCGCGGCTACGCGGCGTTCACGGTGCGCGAAGCGCTGGAAGCCGCGCAGAAGCTGGGCGGCTCGGTGTGGGTGGTGAAAGCGCAGATTCACGCCGGTGGTCGCGGCAAGGGCGGCGGCGTGAAGCTGGCGCGCAGTCTGGCCGAGGTGGAAACCATCGCCGGCCAGATTCTGGGCATGCAGCTCAAGACCCACCAGACCGGCCCGGAAGGCCAGAAGGTGCGTCGCCTCTACATCGAAGAAGGCGCCGACATCCAGAAGGAGTACTACGTCTCGCTGGTGACCGACCGCGCCACGCAGAAGGTGGCCTTCATCGCCAGCAGCGAAGGCGGCATGGACATCGAAGAGGTGGCCCACAGCACGCCCGAGAAGATCATCACCGAGGTCATCGACCCGCTGACCGGGCTGGGTGACGCCCAGGCGAAGAAGATCGCCGACGCCATCGGCCTGCCTGCCAACAGCACGGCCCAGGCCATCGAGCTCTTCCAGAAGCTCTACAGCTGCTACATGGCGACCGACGCCAGCCTGGTGGAGATCAACCCGCTGAACCGCGACAGCAAGGGCGGCCTGATCGCCCTGGACGCGAAGTTCAACTTTGACGCCAACGCGCTGTTCCGGCACCCCGAAATCGTGGCCTACCGCGACCTGGACGAGGAAGACCCCGCCGAGGTCGAAGCCAGCAAGTTCGACCTGGCCTACATCAGCCTGGACGGCAACATCGGCTGCCTGGTCAACGGCGCGGGCCTGGCGATGGCCACGATGGACACCATCAAGCTCTTCGGCGGCGAACCCGCCAACTTCCTGGACGTGGGCGGCGGCGCCACCGCCGAGAAGGTGACTGAAGCCTTCAAGATCATGCTGAAGAACCCCGAGGTCAAAGGCATCCTCGTGAACATCTTCGGCGGCATCATGAAGTGCGACACCATCGCCGAAGGCGTGATCACCGCCTGCAAGGCCGTGAACCTGAGCGTGCCGCTGGTGGTGCGCATGAAGGGAACCAACGAAGACCTGGGCAAGAAGATGTTGGCCGACAGCGGCCTGCCCATCATCGCGGCCGACACCATGGCCGAGGCCGCCACCAAGATCGTCGCCGCTGTGGCCTGACCCGGAGAACAAGACATGTCTATCTACATCAACAAAGACACCCGCGTCATCACGCAAGGCATCACCGGCAAGACCGGCCAGTTCCACACCAAGGGCTGCCAGGCCTACGCCAACGGCAAGAACTGCTTCGTGGCCGGCGTGAACCCGAAGAAGGCCGGCGAGGCCTTCGAAGGCATTCCCATCCACGCCAGCGTGGCCGAGGCCAAGGCCGCCACGGGCGCCACCGTCAGCGTCATCTACGTGCCGCCCGCCGGCGCGGCCGATGCCATCTGGGAAGCCGTGCAGGCCGACCTCGACCTCGTCATCTGCATCACCGAGGGCATTCCGGTGAAGGACATGCTGATGGTGCGCAACCGCATGAAGGCCAAGGAAGCCGCCGGCGGCAAGAAGACGCTGCTGCTCGGCCCTAACTGCCCGGGCCTCATCACGCCGGAAGAAATCAAGATCGGCATCATGCCGGGGCACATCCACCGCAAGGGCCGCATCGGCGTGGTCAGCCGCAGCGGCACGCTCACCTATGAAGCGGTGGCGCAACTCACCGAAATCGGCCTTGGCCAGAGCAGCGCGGTGGGCATCGGCGGCGACCCCATCAACGGCCTGAAGCACATCGACGTGATGCAGGCCTTCAACGACGACCCCGAAACCGACGCCGTCATCATGATCGGCGAGATCGGCGGCCCTGATGAAGCCGAAGCCGCGCGCTGGTGCAAGGCGAACATGAAGAAGCCCGTGGTGGGCTTCATTGCGGGCGTCACGGCACCGGCCGGCAAGCGCATGGGCCATGCGGGCGCACTCATCAGCGGCGGCGCCGACACGGCCGACGCCAAGCTGGCCATCATGGAAGAGTGCGGCTTCAAGGTGACGCGCAACCCCAGCGAGATGGGTCGCATGCTGAAGGCGCTGCTCTAAGCGCCACCCCTGCGCCTCGGCAGACGCGCGTAGTTCCCACAATCGGCGCCTCAAGGCGCCGATTACACTTTTGCGCTGTACGGGTATTGGCTGCGGCCGCCCCGTGGTTTCCCTCTCGCCGAAAGCGCTCGCTGCCCCATGGACATGTTCACCGACCCCGCGTTCTGGATCGCCGTAGGCCAGATCATCATGATCGACATCCTGCTGGGTGGCGACAACGCCGTGGTCATCGCGCTGGCCTGCCGCAAGCTGCCGCCGGCACAGCGCACCAAGGGCATCATCTGGGGAACGGCCGGCGCGATCATCCTGCGTGTGGTGCTGATCTTCTTCGCACTCACGCTGCTGAGCATTCCCTTCCTCAAGGTGGTGGGCGCGCTGCTGCTGGTGTGGATAGGCGTGAAACTGCTCGTGCCCGATGAAGACGGCCATGGGGACGTGGCGGCCTCCGACAAACTCTGGGCCGCCGTGAAGACCATCATCGTCGCCGACCTCGTGATGAGCGTGGACAACGTCATCGCCATCGCCGGCGCGGCGCAGGGCGCGGGTGAGCACCAGATGGTGCTGGTCGTCTTCGGCCTGCTGGTGAGCATTCCCATCATCGTCTGGGGCAGCCAGCTGGTCATCAAGCTGATGGACCGCTTCCCCGTCATCATCACCGCGGGCGGCATGCTGCTGGGCTGGATAGCCGGCACCATGGCCGTGACCGACCCCGCCATCGTGGGATACATGCCGCTGGCCAGCGCCACCGTGGAAGGCCAGCTGCCCGATGTGGTGGCCGGTGTGCGCTACAGCGCCGGCGTGGCCGGCGCCCTGCTGGTGTTGGCCATCGGCATGCTGGTCAAGCGCCATCGCGCCAGCGCAGCGGCCTGAACACCCGCTGATGCAGGAAAGCTGGCACCTCGGGCAGATCGTCGCTGGCCATCGCCTGCAGCGGCCCCTGGGGCAGGGCGCGCATGGCGAGGTGTTCCTCGCAGAGGCGCCCGGTGGCCGGCCGGTGGCCCTGAAGCTGGCACGGGTGCCCACGGGCGACGGGGCCCGGGCCTGGTGCGAACACTTCATGGCCACGGTTCGCCATGCCCAGCGGCTGGTGCACCCGGGCATCGTGGCCGTGCATGCCGGCGGCATCGAAGACCGCCTGGCCTGGCTGGCGATGGAACTGGTGCCCGGTGGTGATCTCGGCCGCTACACCTTGCCCAGCCGCCTGTTGCCAGAAAACCTGGTGCTGATGCTGGCCTGGCGCATGGCCCAGGCCCTGGCCCACGCCCACCGCCATGGCGTGGTGCACCGCGACCTGAAGCCAGCCAACGTGCTGGTGCACCTGCCCAGCCACACCGTGAAGCTGGCCGACTTCGGCTTGGCCCGCGGCGCCGACGCCGTGCAGACCGGCACGGGCGTCGTGGCCGGTTCACCGGCCTACATGGCGCCCGAACTGCTGGCCGGCAACCTGCCCACGCCCGCCACCGACCTGTATGCGCTGGGCGTGGTGATGTTCGAGTTGCTCGCCGGGCGGCTGCCCCATGCCGCGCCGAGCATGGGCGAACTGCTGCGCCAGGTGGCGCACGAGCCAGCGCCTGATCTGCTGGAATGTGTGCCAGGCATCACGCCCGCGCTGGCAGCTTTGGTGGCTGGCCTTCTCGCCAAGCCCGCTGCGCAGCGGCCCAATGATGCACAGGCCTTGTCCGAGGCTCTCGAAGGCCTTGTGCAGCCCGCTGCCACCCCGCAGAAAGCCCCGGGTTCCGATGCACAATCTGCGGGCATTCCACTCCGCGCCCCGACGAATCACTCCGTGTCCATGACGATTGAGCTCTTTGCGGCGGTAGACCCTGGGCGGGCCCGCAGCAACAACGAGGATTCGGTGGCCACCGACGACGGCGTGGCGCTGGCCGTTCTGGCCGACGGGATGGGCGGCTACAACGCCGGCGAAGTGGCCAGCAACATGGCCACGTCCTTCATCCGCACCGAACTCGGCCGCTGGCTGCGTGAAGCCAGCAAGCAGGCCAGCGACGCCGAAGTGCGCCGCGCCATGGACATCTGCGTCGACAACGCCAACCGCGCCATCTACAACGCGTCGAACAGCAACCCGCAGTACGCGGGCATGGGCACCACGCTGGTGGTGGCGGTGTTCCGCGACGACCGGCTGCTGCTGGGCCATGTGGGCGATTCGCGCTGCTACCGGCTGCGCGCCGGCCGCCTGCAGCAGGTGACCCGCGACCATTCGCTGCTGCAGGAGCAACTGGACGCCGGCCTCATCACGCCTGAGCAGGCGGCGTTCTCGTCGAACAAGAACCTCGTCACGCGGGCCGTGGGTGTGGAGGATTCCGTGCTGCTGGAAACCCATCAGCACGACGTGGAAGCGGAAGATGTATTTCTGCTGTGCTCTGACGGTCTGTCCGACATGCTGGACGATGCCGCTATCCAGCAGGTGTTGCTGGGGCACGACTCGCTGGAAACAAGGGGTCGGGCGCTGATCGCTGCAGCCAACGATGCGGGGGGAAAGGATAATATCTCCGTCATCCTGGCTCGGGCCTCTGGCAGCGCGAGCGCGCCGGCGTGGTCGTGGTGGCCCTTCCGGCGATGAGACAACAGGTGCGGTACGCAGGCAGTACACAGACGCCGCAGGCGCTTGGAGCCGTTGCGGCTGATAGCAGATGGAATCGAGGGTAGGCATGGGCAAGCTGGTGGTTTCGCTCGACGGTGTGGTCATCAAGGAAGTCCAGATCACGAAGGACAAGACCACGCTTGGCCGCCGTCCCTACAACGACATCGTCATCGACAACCTGGCCGTCAGCGGCGAACACGCCGTGCTGCAGATGGTGGGCGCCGACGTCTTCATCGAAGACCTGAACAGCACCAACGGCACCTACATCAACGGCAAGGCGATCAAGAAGCAGCTGCTCACGCACAACGACACGGTCGAGATCGGCAAGTACAAGATCAAGTTCCTGGTCGACGAGAGCGGCGAGTACGAGAAGACGATGATCATGCGTCCGGGCGCTGCCGCTGCCGCCGCGGCTGCCCATGCCGGCGCGCCCACCATGCCAGCGCCGACCTATGCCAGCACGCCCTCGAACTTCGGCGGGCTGCATGCACCGCCGCCCCCGCCTGCGCCACCGCTGCAGCCGGCCTCCATCAAGGTGCTGAACGGTGCTGCCGCCGGCCGCGAGGTCACGCTGAGCAAGGTGGTCACCACCGTCGGCAAGCCCGGCGTGCAAGTGGCTTCCATCACGAAGCGCCCGAATGGCTATGCCTTCGCACACGTGGAAGGTGCCACGCGTCCCAGCATCAACGGCGTGCCGCTGGTGGGTGATTCGGTGCCGCTGCGCAACGGCGACGTGATCGAGCTCGCCGGCACGCAGATGCAGTTCATCTACCGCTGACGGTACGGGCGCTCGGGTCCGCGCCCCCTCAGGCGCGGTGCCCTTGCCTCGTGACGGGCTTCACGCGGCAGGAAGGCCGGCTTCAGCGGCTTGACGTAAAAGTGTCACCGTGCCTTGCGGCGCCGGGCTGTGCCCTGCAGCATGGGCATCTTGTCCGCAGCAGTGCGGAAGCTTGCCCACACCCCCCGCACCATGCAGATTCGCGTCCTCGGTTGCTCGGGTTCGATTGCCGCCGGCAACCGCACCACGTCTTTTCTGCTCGACGAGCAGGTGCTCATCGACGCGGGCACCGGCGTGGGCGACCTCACTCTGGACGAACTGGCGCGCATTGACCACATCCTGGTCACGCACTCGCACCTCGACCACGTGCTGGCCATCGGCCTGCTCGCAGACAGCGTGACGCGGCGGCGCCATGCCGCCGCCCGGCCGCCAGTGGTGGTGCATGCGCTGCCGGAGACCATCGCGGCGCTGCGCCAGCATGTGTTCAACGGCGTGATCTGGCCCGACTTCACTCGCTTGCCAGATCTGCAGCACCCCGTGCTGGCTTTCGAGCCGCTGGCCGTGGGCGAGGTGCTGGAACTGGCCGGACGGCGCATCGAGGTGCTGCCCGCCAGCCACACGGTGCCTGCGGTCGGCTATGCCGTGCTGGGCACGGGCGGTGCCTGGGTCTTCACGGGCGACACGGGGCCCAACCCGGCACTCTGGGAACGGCTGCGCAGCCTGCCGGTGGCCGCGCTGGTCATCGAAACCGCCTTCCGCAACGACGAGCACGCGCTGGCCACCATCAGCCAGCACCTGTGCCCGTCGCAGCTGCAGCACGAACTGGAGGGCTTCGCCCAACCGGCCGACGTGTACATCACGCACATCAAGCCCGGCGAGGTGGATGCCGTCATGACGGAAATCGGTGCGCAGGCCAGCCGCCACCGCATCCGCGCACTGGCCACCGGCCAGGTGATGACCCTGGCCGACGAGCCCCGGCCGCAGGCCTGACAAATTTCGTCAGCCCTGCCGGTTTTCGGCAGGCGCGATGCCAACGAAGTGACCAAGCGCGTCGACCGGTGTGCAAAAGGTCTCGCGCACCAGGTGCTGAAAGCCTGGCACGGACCCTGCAATCAAGGGGGTGTCTCTCCACCAACCCGCTCGCCTAGGAGCCCCCCCACATGAAGCGCGTACAGCAAGGTTTTACCCTTATCGAACTGATGATCGTCGTGGCGATCATCGGCATCTTGGCGGCGGTGGCGCTGCCGGCTTATCAGGACTACACGGTCCGGGCGAAGGTCACGGAGGGCTTGTCTTTGGCAAGCTCGGCGAAGGTGACCGTGGCTGAGAATGCCGCGGCCGCTGCTTCTGCACTGGATCTCGGCTGGACTGCTCCTGCTGCTACCGCCAACGTGACGAGCGTCACGATCGACGGTACCAACGGGGAGATCGAAATCACGTACACCGCCGCTGCTGGCAACGGTACGTTGACCCTGGTCCCGACCTCCAGCGGTGGTGCGCTGGCTGCGAACACCCCGCCGAGCGGCTCGATCACTTGGTCTTGCACGGGCGGCACGCTGATTGCGAAGTACCGCCCTTCGAGCTGCCGCGCCTGAGGCCGAACGACACTTGAAAAGGACCGCGAAAGCGGTCCTTTTTTGTTTCTGGACTCCTTTTAGCTTCAGCCTATGCGCACAACTGCTTCGAGCATGGATCCGCGCGCAGCCGTCAAGTTGCTGGGCTTCTCGCTGCTTGCTGCGTGGTGGCTGGCCTACTTTCCGCTGCCCTTTCTTGAGTTCTACAAGGAGTGGGTCTTCGTCACCGGTCTGGCGGTGGCAGCGCTGCTGGGGCTGAAGCCTGTGCCGCTGCGTGATGTGGCGCGGCACCCCTTGTTTCTTGGAGCGGCCGCTTTGGCCGTGGTTGCCGTTTTGCAGGCAGCCGTGCGTCCTGAGCATGCGCCACGGGTCGCTCTGTATCTCGGTTACCTCGGGGTTTTCTTGGTAGCCCTGTGCAGCGGGGTCGGAATGCGTAGGCAGTTCGGCAGCAGAGCCACCGTGTTACTGGCCGGCACCCTGTTGATCGGGGTGGTCGGCTGCGTGTTTTTCGCAGCCTTGCAACTGAATTTCATCGAATTCGATTGGCCTTTCGTTGCTGGCCGCACCCGCAGAGTGACCGCCAACTTGGCGCAGGCCAATCACTTGGCCAACCTGCTTTGGCTGGGTGCGCTCGCCGCCGCTTATCTGGCGGTGAAGCGCGTCGTCGAGCCTTGGGCAGTGGGCCTGGTATTGCTCCTCGTTCTGGTCTTTGTGCATCTGACAGGTTCACGCATGCCCTGGGTCTACGCCATGGTCACCTTGTGCCTTGGCCTGTTGGCTTGGCTTCGCGGTAGCCAAGCAACTGTGAAGCACTTGGGTCCTTGGCTCGTGGGTATGGCTCTGGGCTTTGCCGCACTGGCGCCGGTTCTGTCGCTTGCAGGAGTCGCAGACTTCTTTGGTATGAGTTCAGGCAGTACGCGCCTGTCGCAAACGGGGCATGGTTCGTCTGACAGCAAGCGGCTGTGGTACTGGCATGTTGCGATGGACGCCGCGAGCCAAGAGCCCTGGCTTGGTGTGGGCGCGGGTCGGTATGTGGGTCACGGACTCGAGATGTCTATGGCAGATGAGCGCAGCCCGGAACAGGGCGCGACATCCCACGCGCACAACATCTCACTGCAACTGGCTGCGGAGTTCGGCATACCCGCTGCGCTGGCAGTGACGGCGGCAGTGGGTTTCTGGCTCTTCCAGGCGTTGCGACGTTCTCGCCACAGCCCTGAGGCTCTCTTCGCAGCAGCATGCGGATGTGTTCTGCTGATCCACTCGATGCTCGAGTTTCCCTTCTGGTATGCCTACTTTCTGGGTCTGTTCGGTCTGATTGCAGGTCTGGCGGCCGAACCTGAGAACGACCCTTCGCCCGCGGTATGGCGGGAACAACGCGTTCTACCGGTGATGCTGCTTGCTGGGGCCATCGCGGCGCACGCGCTGGTACGGCCCTTGGAGAACGCGATGCAAATCGTGATGCTTCAGGTCGGTGTGGGCGGCGCGCCGCAACCGGCGCCCGGAATCAGGAACGCGTTGCTCAAGGTTCCACCCTGGTCCCCGTACGGCGATTGGGCGGAAGCATTGGACTTGATGACCGCGCTGCCAACGCTCGAGACGGCTGAGGGCTTGGCGGTTCGCTGTGACCGCGCCCTACACTTCGCGCCATCGCCGTACGTGCTCGCACGGTGCGCCACGGTTCACCAGGTCGCAGGTGACGAAAAGCGTGCAAGCCAACTAGCAAACGCCCTGTGCAAGCTTTTCCCAGCCTCCGATCTGACTTTGATCCAGTCGATGGAGTTTGTGCAGCGGGTCAGTCCTGCTGCAGGCTTCATCGTCAGTGACTGCGTAGAAAGGTTGGATTGATTCCGGTCAGTGCATTCCGCCCTCAGGCTTGGCCCCTCGGTGTCTTTCTGAGCGCCGCAGTTGGATTTGGCGCCGCCACCCTTCCCTCCCTCCTCGCCTACAACCTCAGCCCCAGCCCCACCTACCTGAACCAGGCCCTGGCCTTTGCGCTGTGGGCGATGTTCGCCCTGTTCACGGCTCCGCAGCGCCCGGGCCGTGGCCCCTGGGCCTTGTGGGCGGCCATGGCGGTGCTGGCGGCCGCGGCGCTGTGGTCGTGGGGGCCGGGGGCGCTGCCGGCCAGCCTGGCGCTGTCGGCCCTGGCCACGCTGTTCGCCGCCGCGGTGCTGGTGGGCGCCGGCGCCGGCGCACGCGCGCGGCCTGATGCCGAAAGGCTGTTCGTCGCCTTCGCCTGGGCCTGGGTGGTCTGCGGCACGCTGAACATCGCCATCGCGCTGGTGCAGGTGTTCGCCCCCTCGTGGGCCGACGGCGCCTGGCTCGCCGCTTCCAGCGTGCCCGGCCGCGCCGTGGGCAACCTGCGCCAGCCCAACCACCTCAGCAGCCTGTTGCTGTGGCACTGCATCGCCGTGCTGGCATTGCTGGAACTGGGCCGCCTGCGCCGCGCCTGGGCCGCCGTGCTGCTGGCGCTGGGGGTGTTTGCGGTGGTGTTGACGGCCTCGCGCACCGGGCTCGTCAGCGTGCTGCTGCTGGCGGCCTGGGGCCTGCTGGACCGCCGCCTTTCACGCGCTGCGCGCCTGCTGCTGGTGGCAGCACCCATCGCCTACGCCTTGTCTTGGGTGGGCATGGCGCAATGGGCCGAGCTCACGCAGGCCACTTTCGGTGGTGCCCAGCGCCTGGCCGAGGCCGACGTCGGCGGGTCGCGCGTGGCCATCTGGCGTGACACGCTCACGCTCATCGCCCAGCAGCCCTGGGCCGGCGTGGGCTTCGGCGAATTCAATCTCGCGTGGACGTTGACACCGCTGCCGCAGCGCCCCGTGGCCTTCTTCGACCACACGCACAACCTGCCGCTGCAGCTGGCCGTGGAGCTGGGCCTGCCCCTGGCCGCCGGGGTGATGGGCCTGCTGCTCTGGGCCTTGTGGTGCAGCGCCCGCGCGGCCTGGGCCACGCCCGGCGGTCTGGGCGTGGCGCAGCGCTGTGCGTTGCTGATGGTGTTGATGATCGGCCTGCACAGCTTGCTGGAGTACCCGCTGTGGTACAGCTATTTCCTGCTGCCGGCTGCCTGGGCCTGGGGCTTTGCCTTGCAGGCCGACGGGCGGGCTGCTGCGTCGCAGGCTGCGCTGCCTTCGAACACCGCGCCGGCCGCACCGCCCCGGCCCACCGACCAGGCCGTGCCGGTGTATCGCCCCCTGGTCGTGGCCGCGGCCGTGGTGCTGGCCGGCGCGGTGTTCTCCGTGGCCGACTACCTGCGTGTGGCCTCCATCTTCAGCAGCCAGCTGAGCCAGGCGCCGCTGGCGCAGCGCGTGGCCAGCGGCCAGAACAGCGTGTTCTTCGCCCACCACGCCGACTACGCTGCCGTCACGGCCGGGCTGCCCGTTGCCGACCCCGCGCGCGCTTTCGACCGCGTGGTGCACTACCTGCTGGACGCGCGCCTGATGATGGCCTGGGCCCAATCGCTGGCCGCTCGCGGCCAGACCGAGGCTGCCAGCCACATTGCCGAGCGCCTGCGCGAGTTTCGCAAGCCCGATGCCGAGGAGTTCTTCGCCGTGTGTGATGCCGCGGCGCCTGCGTCGGCGGCATCGGCAGCTTCAGCGCCGCCAGCCGCCACCCTGCCCAGACCGTTCCAGTGCGCGCCACCCGCGCAAGTACCGAACTGGCGCAGCTTCGTTCGCCCTGGGCTCTAGGGCTGCGCGCCTGCGCTCACAAGGCCGCCACCCACTCGCCGCTCTTGCCCCCGCGCTTTTCCAGCACGCGGATGTTGGTCATCACCATGCCGCGGTCGGCGGCCTTGCACATGTCGTAGATGGTCAGCAGGCCCACCTGCACCGCCGTCAACGCTTCCATCTCCACGCCGGTGCGGCCCAGCGTCTCCACCTGCGCGCTGCAGTGCACGGTGCTGTACTCGCGGTCGAGTTCGAAATCCACCGCCACGCGCGTGATGGGCAGGGGGTGGCACAGCGGAATGAGTTCCGCCGTGCGCTTGGCGCCCTGGATGGCTGCGATGCGCGCAATGCCGATGACGTCGCCCTTCTTCGCCTGGCCGCTGGCGATCAGCTCGAAGGTGGCCGGCTGCATGCGGATGCTGCCGCTGGCGCGCGCCACACGGTGGGTCTCGGCCTTGGCAGCCACATCCACCATGTGGGCCTGGCCCTGGGCGTCGAAGTGCGTCAGGGGCTGCGGGCTGGTGTCTGGTGGCGGGTTGGCGCTCATGGGGCTGGGGCAGGGCAGGCAGGGCGGGCAGAGCGGTCGGAAGGGCTGCCCTTCACGTTCAGCAACAGGGCGGTGTCATGATAGCCAGAGGGAACGTTGCCGCTGCCCCGCACTCCAACGGCCCACTGCCGTTTGCCGACAGCCGTTTGCCGAGAGCCCTTCTTGCCGTCCACCGCCCCCACCCTCCGCCGCCCCGCCGCTGGCCTGCCGCCCGCACTGTCGCCCGCGTTGCCCCGCTGGCACCGCCCGCTGGCCGCTGCACTGGCCGTGCTGATGCTGTTGCCCGCGCTGCCCAACCCGGCGCTGGCCCAGGTGCGGCTGCCTTCGCTGGGCGAAAGCGCCTCGCTAGACCTCAGCGTGGGCGCCGAACGCCGCCTGGGCGAGCAGATCATGCGCGAGGCCCGGCGCGACCCCGCCTACCTCGACGACCCCGTGCTGCTGGAATACGTGCAGGGCATCTGGAACCCCCTGGTGCTGGCCGCGCGCGAGGTGGGGCAGATCGATGGCGACACCGACACCGCCTTCGCCTGGGAAACCTTCCTCGTGCGCGACCGCAGCGTCAACGCCTTCGCGCTGCCCGGCGGCTTTGTCGGCGCGCACCTGGGGCTGATCGCCATCACGACCACGCGCGACCAGCTCGCCAGCGTCATGGCGCACGAGCTGTCGCATGTCACGCAGCGTCACATCGCGCGCAGCATCGCACCGCAGCAGCAGGCCTCGCTGCTGGCCGTGGCCACGCTGCTGCTGGGCATCATCGCGGCCAGCCGTTCGGGCAATGTCGACCTGGCCAATGCCGCCATCATGGGCGGGCAGGGCGCGGCCGTCCAGGCGCAGCTGAATTTCTCGCGCGACATGGAACGCGAGGCCGACCGCATCGGTTACGGCCTGCTCAACCGCGCCGGTTTCGCGCCCGCCGGCCAGGCGCAGATGTTCGACCGCATGGACGCCGCCACCCGCCTGTCGGACAACGGCGGCTTCCCCTACCTGCGCAGCCACCCGCTCACCATCGACCGCATCAGCGAAGCACGCAGCCGCACGCTGCTGGGCGACAACCAGCCTTCGCTGCCCACCGTGCACCACGCGCTGATGCAGATGCGCGCCCGCGTGCTGATGGACGACAGCGTCACCGGCCTGCAGCGCCTGAACGGCAACACCTCTTCGCCCGCCGCGGCCGACCGCATCGCGGCGCTGTATGGCGGCGCGATGGCGGCCTCGCTGCTGAAAGACCATGCGCGCGCCGAACGCCAGGTGGCGCTGGCGCTGCAGCTGGCAGCCGGCTTGTCGCCGCGCGAGCCGGCGGCCGAACGCGCGCTGCGCCTGCTGCAGGCCCAGGTGCTGATCAACGCCGGTGACGCGCCGGGCGCGTTGCAGGTGCTGGACATTGCCACCGCCCCTGCCGGCTCATTGGCTGCTCCCGCCACTGCCGCCCCATCCACCGCTGCCAGCGCCCTCAACGCCCTCAACGCGCGCGAGGCCCAGCGCCCGCCGCTGCTGCTGCGCGCCCAGGCCGCGCTCACCCTACACCGCAGCGACCCCGCCGCCGCGGCCGGCCCCTTGCGTGCCAGCACCGAAAGCCTGCAAACCTGGGTGGCCGAGCAGAAGATGGACGCCGCCGCCTGGCTGTTGTTGTCGCAGACCAGCGAGGCGCAAGGCCTGAAGCTGCGCGCCATGCGTGCCGGCGCCGAAGCCCGCGCGGTGGTGGGCGACCTCAGCGGTGCCATCGACCGGCTGCGCGCGGCGCAGGCGATGTCGCGCCAGCCCGGCAATGCCGATTTCATCGAAGCCTCCATCATCGACGCGCGTCTGCGCCAGGTGAGCAACCAGCGGCGCGTGCTGGCCGCTGAACTGAGGGGCGAAGAGCCGCCCCCGGGCGAAGGGCCGCGCGCGCAGGAACCCTGAGTCACCCGCATCCCCAAAGCCCCGGCTGCGCGCCAGAATGCCTGCGCAGGGGGTGGTTGCATGACACAGCAGTGGTGGGCGGGCGCAGGGCTGGGGTGGTGGCGGGGGGCTAGAGGGGCTTTGTGTGCCCTTGGGGTGGCGGCAGCCGCGACACAGCTGGCGCCTTCGGCCACGGCGCAACCAGCGCCTCCAGCAGCACCCAGCACCGCCACCGTAGCCACCTTCTCGCCCCAGGGCGAAGTGGCGCAGGTGCGGCAGGTGCTGGTGCGTTTCACCGCCGCCGTGGTGCCCCTGGGCGACCTGCAGCAGCCAGCCCCCTACACCCTGGCCTGCGTGGGCAACGCAGCGCCGGGCGGCCCCGCGGCGGCCATCGGCGGGGCTGCGGCCCCGCCGGGCAGCGCCCGCTGGTTGAACGACCGCAGCTGGGCCTTCGATTTCAACGAGGTGCTGCCCGCCGGCCAGCGCTGCACGCTGACGCTGAACCCTGCTTTCGTCAGCTCGCTGCAGGTGCGCGGCACGGCCTGGCAGGGGCCGCGTGAACACCGCTTCAGCACCGGCGCGCCGGTGGTGGTGTCGGTGGCGCCTTGGCCCGGTTCGCGCATCGAGGAAGACCAGCATTTCCTGCTGCGCCTGAACGGCGCGGTCGATCTGGCCAGCGTGCGCCGCCACGTCTGGTGCGAGATGGAAGGCCTGCTCGACCGCCTGCCCGTGGCCGTGGTGGAAGGCCCCGCGCGCGAGGCCGTGCTGCGCGAGCAAGGTTGGCGCCGTGCAGGCGCCTCACCCCGCGCGGACGATGTGCAGGCCGTGCTGCTGCGCTGCGAACGCCCGCTGGTGCCCGAGGCGCGCATGCGCCTGGTGTGGGGCGCCGGCATCGCCAGCGCGACCACGCCGCCCGTGGTCTCGCGCCGCGAACAGCGCTTCGAGTGGCAGGTGCGTCCGCGTTTCACGGCTGAATTCAGCTGCGAGCGGGAAAACGCGCAAGCCCCTTGCCTGCCGCTGCGCGCCATGCGCCTGCAGTTCAGCAGCCCGGTGCCGCGCGACCTGGCCCTGGCGGCGCGCCTGCTGCCCGCTGGCGGCCAGCCGCTGCTGCCAGCGGCCGATGGGCCCGGCGGCAAAGCCGCCCACGTCGACCACGTGCGCTTCGCCGCCCCGCTGCCCGAGAACACGCGCTTCCAGCTGCAGCTGCCGGCCGGCCTGAAGGACGAAGCCGGCCGCGAACTGGCCAACGCCGGCAGCTTTCCGCTGGCCGTAGCCACGGGGGGCCTGCCGCCGCTGGCGAAGTTCGCCGGGGCGCCTTTCGGCATCATCGAAAGCGGCAGCCGGCCGCAAGACCCGGCCACCACACCCATGATGCCGCTCACGCTGCGCCACGTGCAGGCCGACCTGGCCGGTGCCAGCACCGGCGGGCGCGTGGCCATCAAGCGTCTGGGCCCGGCCACGCCCGATGCCGAGCTGCTGCGCTGGCTGGGCCGCCTGCGGCAAGACCAGGAGCGCGAGTATGAGACGCGCGCGCAGTCGCTGTTGGCCGATGAAAGTGGCGTGCAGCGCACCGAACTGCCGCAGCTCAAGGGCAGCACGCCCGCGGCCACCGAAGTGCTGGGCGTGCCGCTGCCGCAGCGCGGCTACCACCTCATCGAGGTGGAATCGCGCATCCTCGGCCACGCCCTGCTGGCGCAGCGCGCGCCCATGTACGCGCGCACCGGGGCGCTGGTCACCAACCTGGCCGTGCACTTCAAGAGCGGGCGTTCTTCCAGCCTGGTGTGGGTGAGCACGCTGGACCGCGCCCGCCCCGTGCCCGGCGCGCGCGTGGCCGTCAACGACTGCCGCGGCCGCGAGCTCTGGGCCGGCAGCACGGACGCACAAGGCATGGCGCGTGTGCCGCGCGGCTTCCAGACCGAGTACGCGCAAGACTGTCTCAGCCGCGAGGGCCACTTCATCACCGCGCGCCTCACGGGCCCGGCGGCGGGCCCGGGGGGTGACGATCTCGCCTTCGTCTTCAGTGAATGGCAGCGCGGCATCGAGCCCTGGCGCTTCAACCTGGGCGCGGGGGGCGGTGTTTGGTACGGCAGCGCGGAAGAGGACGCTGGGCGTGATGCGGGACGTGATGCCGTCGCCCACACCGTGTTCGCACGCACCTTGCTGCGCGCGGGCGAAACCGTGCACATGAAGCACTTCCTGCGCGTGGCCACCGAAACCGGCCTGGCGCTGCCGCCGCGCGAACAACTGCCCTCCGAGCTGCTGCTCACCCACGTGGGCAGTGGCGACGAGGTGAAGCTGCCGCTGGCCTGGCCGCGTGGTGCGCGCAGCAGCGAAAGCAGCTGGGTGATACCGCCCACGGCCAAGCTGGGCCTGTACGACGTGGCCTTGCTGCAGGGCGAGCGGCGCACGCCCAGTGGCAGCTTCCGCGTGGAAGCCTTCCGCGTGCCGCTGCTGGACGCGCGCTTGTCGGGCCCCTCGGGCGAGCTGGTGGCGCCCGCCGAGCTGGCCTTCAACGCGCAGCTCAACGCGCTGGCCGGCGGGCCCATGGCGGGCGCGCCGCTGCAGCTCTCGGCTTTGCTGCGGCCGGCGCTGGTGCAGTTTCCGGCCCATGCCGATTTCAGCTTCAACCCGCCCGGCACGGCGCAGGCCGACGAGGAAGAAGCACCCGAAGGAACGGTGCGCGGCCAGAAGCTGGTGGCCGACAAGCTGGCCGCCCGCACCGATGCCCGCGGCGCGGCGCAGCTGCGCGTGCAGGGCCTGCCCACGCTGACGGCCCCTGCCGACGTGCTGGCCGAGCTGAGCTTCACCGACCCCAATGGCGAGGTGCAGACCGTGGCCCAGCGTCTGCGCCTGTGGCCGGCTTCCGTGGTGGTGGGCCTGCGCGTGCCCGGCTGGGCGGCGCTGCGCGCTGGCGAAGACGGCCGCACCGAGGCTGCGGCCACGGTGCTGGTGCTGTCCACCAACGGCCAGCCGCTGAAGGGCCGCAGCGTGGAAGTGCGCGGCCGGCTGCACCAGACCACCAGCACGCGCAAGCGCATCGTCGGCGGCTTCTATGCCTACGACCAGCAGCGCAGCGTGCAGGAGCTGGGCGCGCTGTGCAGCGGCAAGACCGATGCCCAGGGCCGCCTGGCCTGCACCGTGCAACTGCAGGCCGAAGGCGAGGTAGAGCTGGTGGCCAGCGCGCGCGACGACGCCGGCCGCAGCGCGCAGGCCGCCGCGACCGTGTGGGTCAGCGGCCGTGGCCAGTGGTGGTTCGCGCAGGACAACGACGACCGCATCGACGTGCTGCCCGAAAAGCGCGAACTCGAACCCGGCCAGACCGCGCGGCTGCAGGTGCGCATGCCCTTTCGCGAAGCCACCGCGCTGGTGACGGTGGAACGCGAAGGCGTGCTCGATGCGCGCGTGGTGCGCCTGAGCGGGCGTGAACCCGTCATCGAGCTGCCCATTCCCGCCGACGCGCAGCGTTCCTGGGCGCCCAACGTGGTGGTGGGCGTGCTGGTGCTGCGCGGCCGCCTGCGCGAAGCGCCGTGGTGGAGCCTCTTCACCTGGGGCTGGCGCGAGCCCGGCGAGTGGTGGCGCGCCTTCCGCTACGAAGGGCGCGAATGGCGCGCGCCCACGGCCCTGGTCGACCTGGCCAAGCCCAGCTTCAAGTTCGGCGCCGCCGCCTTGCAGGTGGGCCGCGCGCAGCACCGGCTGGAAGTGAAGGTGTCGGCCGACAAGACGCAGTACGCCGTGCGCGAAACGGTGCAGGCCACGGTGCAGGTCAGCCACCAGGGCCGGCCGCTGGCGGGCGCCGAGGTCGCGTTCGCGGCCGTGGACGAAGGCCTGCTGGCGTTGCAGCCCAATGCATCCTGGCAGCTGCTGGAAGGCCTGCTGCGCCCGCGCCCCTGGGCCGTGGCCACGGCCACCGCGCAAGGCGAAGTGGTGGGCCGAAGGCACTACGGCCGCAAGGCCCTGCCGCCGGGCGGTGGCGGCGGCCGCAACCCCACGCGCGAACTCTTCGACACCCTGCTGCTGTGGCGCGGCACCGTGCAGCTGGACGCGCAGGGCCGTGCGCAGATTGCGGTGCCGCTGAACGATTCGCTCACCAGCTTCCGGCTCGTGGCGATTGCCGATGCACCGGGGGCCGATGCACCCGGGGCCGAGGGCAGCGAGCTGCCGCGTTTTGGCACCGGCGGCGTGAGCGTGCGCGTGTCGCAAGACCTGCAGATGCTCTCGGGCCTGCCGCCGCTGGCGCGCGAGGGCGACCGCTTCGATGCCGGCTTCACGCTGCGCAACACCACGCCGCGCGCGATGACGGTGAAGGCCACGCTGGCCGCGCCGGGTGTGGCGCCGCTGGCGCCGCAAACCCTCAACCTGGCTGCCGGTGCTGCGGCTGAAGTGCGCTGGCCCGTGCAGGTGCCGGCCGGTGCCACGGCACTGGAATGGCAGGCCGCGGCGGAAGAGACCGGCGGCGCCGCTTCAGCCCCCGCCCCAGCCCCGGGTGCCAGCCCGGCGCGCGACCGCCTGAAGGTCGTGCAAACCATCGTGCCGGCCGTGCCGGTGCGCGTGCAGCAGGCCACGCTGGTGCAGCTGCAGGGGCCGCCCCAGGGGCCGCTGACGCTGCCGCTGGCACCGCCGCCGCAAGCCTTGCCGGGCAGCGGCGGTGTGCAGGTGGCCTTGCAGCCGCGCTTGGGCGGCGCCTTGCCTGGCCTGCGCCGCTACTTCGAGACCTACCCCTTCAGCTGCCTGGAACAGCAGACCTCGCGCGCGCTGGCCCTGCGCGACGAAGCCGGCTGGGCCCGCCTGCGCGAACAAGCCGGCAGCTACCTCGATGCCGACGGCCTGGCCCACTACTTCCCGCCCACGTCCAGCAGCGAGGCGCGCGGCAGCGACCGCCTCACTGCCTACCTGCTGGCCGCCGCGCACGAAGCCGAACGTGCCTGGCCCGAAGCCACGCAGCAGGCCATGCTGGCCGGGCTGACGGCCTTCGTTGAAGGCCGGCTGCAGCGCCGCTTCAACGCCCCGCGGGCCGACCTCGACGTGCGCAAGCTCGCCGCGCTGGAAGCCCTGGCCCGCCACGGCCGTGTGCAGGCGCGCTGGCTTGACAGCCTGGCCTGGACGCCCGCCGCCTGGCCCACCAGCGCCCTGCTCGACGCCTGGGGCCTGTACCGCCGTGGCGAAGCCCTGCCGCAGCGCGCAGCGCGGCTGGACGAGCTGCAGCGCCTCATCCGCAGCCGCCTGGTGGCCGGCGGCACGACGCTGAAGTTCAGCACCGAGGCCGAAGACAACTGGTGGTGGCTGATGGAAGGCCCCGATGCCAATGCCGCGCGCCTGCTGCTGGCCGCCATTGCCGAGCCGGCCTGGCAGGCCGACGTGCCCGTGCTGCTGAACGGCACGCTGGCGCGCCAGCGTGGTGGCGCCTGGCTCACCACCACGGCCAACCTCTGGGGCGTGCTGGCGCTGGAGCGTTTTGCCGCGAAGTTCGAGGCCACGCCCGTGGCCGGCCGAAGCACGCTGCAGCTGGGCACGGCCACGCGCACGCAGGACTGGGCGGCTACGCCGAACGGCAGCTCGCAGAACCTGCCCTGGGCCGGCAACGCGCCGCTGCAGGCGCAGCACGAAGGTGCGGGCCGCCCCTGGCTGGCCGTGCAGGCCCTGGCCGCCGTGCCGCTGCGTGCGCCGGTGTCGGCGGGCTACCGCGTCACGCGCAGCATCACGCCCGTGCAGCAGAAAACGCCGGGCCGCTGGCAGCGCGGCGACGTGCTGCGCGTGCGCGTGGAGATCGAAGCCCTGGCCGACATGGGCTGGGTGGTGCTGAGCGACCCCGTGCCCACGGGCGCGGCCGTGCTGGGCGGTGGCCTGGGGCGCGATTCGGCCCTCAGCACCCAGGGTGAACAGCGCAGCGGCAATGCGTGGCTGGCCTTCGAGGAACGCGGCTTCGAAGCCTGGCGCGCCTACTACGAGTGGCTGCCGCGCGGGCGCCACCAGATCGAATACACGCTGCGCCTGAACACCAGCGGCCGTTTCCAGCTGCCGCCTACGCGGGTGGAGGCTATGTATTCGCCTGAGAGTTTTGGCGAGACGCCCAACGATGCCCTGGAGGTGGCGCCTTGAGGTGCGCCGTGGCAGCAGCCGCACTCTGTCTGACGCTGACACTGGCGTGGGCCACTGCTGCCGCCCCGGTGCCCAGCTTCGAAGCCGTGCGCGCCGCGCACCGCCCTTCCGACGTGCCCGTGCTGGCGCGCGACGGCAGCGTGCTGCAGACCGTGCGCACGCAGATGCACGTGCGCCAAGGCCCGTGGCTGGCGCTGGAAGACATCTCGCCGGCCTTGCACCACGCCATCGTGCTGGGCGAAGACCGCCGCTTCTGGCAGCACGGCGGCGTGGACTGGGCGGCCCTGGCCGGCGCCGCCTGGGCCAATGCTTGGAACACGCGCACCCGCGGCGCCAGCACGCTGACCATGCAGCTGGCCGCGTTGAGCGATGCCGAACTGCTGCGCCCCGCCGGCGGCCGCAGCGTGGGCCAGAAGCTCACGCAGTTGCGCCGCGCGCAGCAGTTCGAAGCGCAATGGAGCAAGGCGCAGATCCTCGAGGCCTACCTCAACCGCGTGCCCTTGCGGGGCGAGCTGGTGGGCGTTGCCGCGGCTTCACTGCAGCTCTTCCGCAAACACGCCAGCGGGCTGGACGCGGTGGAAGCCGCCTTGCTGGCCGCGCTGGTGCGTGCGCCCAACGCCAGCGCGGCGGTGGTGGAGCGCCGCGCCTGCGAGGTGCTGAAGCTGCAGCAGCGCGGCTGCGAAGCCGTGGCCTTCACCTGGGCCCAGGCCCTGGCGCGCCGGCCCACGGCGCTGCTGGGGGCGGCCGGTTCGGCCCAGGACACTGCGCTGGCGCCGCACCTGTCTGAGCGCCTGGCCTCGCGCCTGGGCACTCGCGCGATGGCCGCCCGCGCCCCGGGCCAGGCCGCCACCGGCCCCGGCCCCGGCGAGCCCATTCCCACCACGCTGGACGCCGGCCTGCAGCGCGCCGCCATCGCCGCGCTGCGCCGCCAGCTGCAGGAACTGCGCGGCCGCAACGTCGAAGACGGCGCCGTGCTGGTGCTGGACAACGCCAGCGGCGAAGTGCGGGCCTGGGTGGGCAGCTCGGGCACGGGCCTCTCGGCCGCGGCCGAGGTCGATGCCGTGCTCGCGCGCCGCCAGCCCGGCAGCACGCTGAAACCCTTCGTCTACGCCGCGGCCCTGCAGCGCGGCCTCATCACCCCCGCCAGCCGGCTGGACGATGCGCCGCTGCAGCTGGCGGGCCTGGACGCCGGCGGCGCCGTCTACCAGCCCCAGAACTACGACCGCAGCTTCCAGGGCCCGGTGGGCGTGCGCACGGCGCTGGCCTCCAGCCTGAACGTGCCGGCCGTGCGCCTGGGCGCGATGCTCGGGCCCGAGCAGGTGTTCGGCACCCTGCAGCGCGCCGGCCTGCGCCCCAGCGAAAGTGCGGGCTACCACGGCCATGCGCTGGTGCTGGGCAGTGCCGACGCCACGCTGCTGGACCTGGCCAACGCCTACCGCATGCTGGCCAATGGCGGCTTGCTCACTGCACCGCGCTGGCAGCCCGATGCTGCACGGACGGCGGCCCGGGGTTCAGCGGCCGAGCATGCGGCCGGCACGCGCGTCTTCAGCCCGGCCGTGAGCTTCATCGTCGCCGACATGCTGGCCGACCCCGCTGCCCGCGCCATCACCTTCGGCCTGGACAGCCCGCTGGTCACGCGCGGCTGGGCGGCGGTGAAGACCGGCACCAGCAAAGACCTGCGCGACAACTGGTGCATCGGCTTCACGCGCCGCTACACCGTAGCCGTGTGGGTGGGCAATGCCAGCGGCGCGCCCATGCACGGCGTCAGCGGCGTCAGCGGTGCGGCGCCGGTGTGGCGCGAGCTGGTGGCCTTCCTGCACGCGCACAGCCCCTCCACGCCGCCGGCACCGCCACCGGGCCTGGTGGCGCAGGGTGGCGAGTGGTTCGTCGCCGGCACGCAGCCTGCGGCTGTGCAGGGCTTGCAAGCCGCGCAAGCCCTGCATGCGGTTCCCGCCGGCGTTCAGCCCTTCGGCATCCAGGTGCCGCGGGAGGGCAGCGTCTACGTGCTCGACCCCGACATCCCCCCGGCCGCCCAGCGCCTGGTGTTCGAAGGCGCGCCGGGCCGCTGGCTGCTGAACGGCCGCGAGCTCGGCCGCGGTGCGCAGCTGCGCTGGCTGCCGCGGCCGGGCCGGCATGTGCTGGAACTGCAGGGCGCGGGGGCCGGCGCGCTGCACCGCATCCGCTTCGAGGTGAGGGCGGCGCCGCCACCCGCGGCGGCGCGGTCTAGTCGGCAGAGCGGCTGAACAGGCGCTCGGTGGCCAAGTCGATGACCATGCCGCACAGGCTGTAGAGCAGCGAGCCGATCAGCGCCGCGGAAAAGCCCGTGACGTTGAAGCCGCTCAGCACGCTGGCCGAGGCCCAGAACATCAGCGCGTTGATGACGAAGAGGAAGAGCCCCAGCGTCAGCAGCGTCACCGGCAGCGTCAGCAGCACCAGCAGCGGACGCACCAGCGTGTTGAACAAACCCAGCACAAAAGCCGCAATCAGCGCGGTGGTGAAACTGGCCACCTGCACGCCGCTGTACAGGTGCGCCACCAGCAAGAGCGCTGCCGCGAGCAGCAACCAACGCACGATGATCTTCATGCCTGCAGCATAGCGTGGTGCAAATCGTGGTGCGAAAGCCGCTTTTCCCAGGGAAAACCGCTTCTCACCCCTGTGCAAGCGCATTACCATCGCGCCTGCACGTTTCCCAGGAAAGACAGGCCCGTTCACACCATGAAGCGAGGTCTGCGCGGCAAGCGGCATCCCTCATCCACTGATGGAGTACATCCAAATGGCAACTGCGAAGAAAGCTCCTGCGAAGAAGGCCGCGCCGGCCAAGGCACCTGCAAAGAAGGCCGCTCCGGCGAAGAAGGCTGCGGCGCCTGCCAAGAAGGCAGCGCCCGCGAAGAAGGCGGCCCCGGCGAAGAAGGCCGCACCGGCCAAGAAGGCAGCGGCGCCGGCCAAGAAGGCCGCACCGGCCAAGAAGCGCACCCCCAGCGCCGCCTTCATGAAGCCCCTGACCCCCACCGCGGCACTGGCGGCCATCATCGGCGACAAGCCGCTGCCCCGCACCGACGTGACGAAGAAGGTCTGGGAATACATCAAGAAGAACGGCCTGCAAGACGCCGCCAAGCGCACGATGATCAACGCCGACGCCAAGCTCAAGGAAGTGCTGGGCAAGGCGCAGGTCTCGATGTTCGAGATGACCAAGCTGATCAGCAGCCACCTCAAGTGATGCAGGCTGCGGCCCGCTGAACGCCAAGGCCCTTCGGGGCCTTTTTCTTTGCGCTGTCGGGCCTGCGCGGGCTGCGGCTTACGATCGGCGCCGCCCAGCCCCCCGGAGTTGCCATGCTCGTTCGCCTGATCTACGCCAGCCGCAGCGCCGGCATGCTCTCGCCGGTGGAGGTGAAGGACATCGTGCGCAGCTCGCAGCGCAACAACGCGAAGCTGGGCGTGACGGGCGCGCTGGTGCTGAGCAATGGCATCTTCCTGCAGTGCCTGGAAGGCGATCATTTGATGGTGAACTCGCTGTACCACCGCATCCTGCTGGATGCGCGCCACCGCGAGCCTGCCATCCTGGCCTACGGCGAGATCGACCACCGCCTCTATGGCGACTGGGCCATGGGCCTGGTGACCACCACCGAAGCCAACCGCTCGATGTTCCTGAAGTACGCCGCGCAGTCCGAGTTCGACCCCTACGAACTGCGGCCCAAGGCGCTGGAGATGCTGTTCGCCGAGATGGTGGCGCACGCCCGGCCCATCTCGGCCTGACTTCAGTTCGCCAGCATCCCGCTGGCTTTCAGGGTGCCCAGCAGCCCTTGCGCGAAGGCTTCATAGCCGGCCGCGTTGCCGTGGATGGCGTCGCTCTTGAGCTTCTCGTCGGCCAGCACGGTGCTCCAGCCGCCGGCGTGCAGCGGCACCTGGGCTTCGGCAGCCACTTCGGCATAGAGCGGGTGGTCGTCCAGCGCGCCGGTCACGCGGGCTGCCAGCGTAGGGCGCGGCACGGCCACCAGCAGCGCCTCCGCACCGGCCTCGCGCACGGCGGCCAGCGTGCGGCGCAGGTTGTCGCGCAGCGCGTTTTCGTCCTGCCGGCGCAGCAGGTCGTTGCCGCCGATGGAAACGATCACCAGCACCGGCCGGTGCTCGGCCAGCAGCTCGGGCAGGCGCTGCAGGGCCTGCGCCGAGGTGTGGCCGGGCACGCCGCCGTTCACCACGGCCCAGCCGGTCAGCCGCGCCAGCACGCGGGGGTAGGCGGTCTCGGCGGTGGCGCCGGTGCCGTGGGTGAGCGAATCGCCCAGCGCCAGCACCGTGGCGCCGGCCGGTACGGCCACGCCTTGCACCACCGGCTTGCGCTGGCCGCAGGCGGCCAGCAGCAGGGCCGCGGGCCCCAGCAGCACAGGCAGGCCCAGCAGGCCTTGCAAGCTGCGGCGGCGGTTCACAGCATGGCCTTCAGGAAGCGCCCGGTGTGGCTGGCCGCGCAGGCCGCCACTTCTTCGGGCGTACCGGCCACCACCACGCGGCCGCCGCCGCTGCCGCCCTCGGGGCCCATGTCGATCAGCCAGTCGGCGGTCTTGATGACGTCGAGGTTGTGCTCGATGACGACGATGGTGTTGCCCGC
This sequence comes from beta proteobacterium AAP51, assembly GCA_001295905.1. Taxonomy (GTDB): domain Bacteria; phylum Pseudomonadota; class Gammaproteobacteria; order Burkholderiales; family Burkholderiaceae_C; genus Rubrivivax. Next base: position 29,905 of record LJHT01000076.1, read on the forward strand.
GTCGCGCAGCTGGTGCAGCACCTTCAGCAGCAGGCGCACGTCGTGGAAGTGCAGGCCCGTGGTGGGTTCATCCAAGATGTAGAGGGTGCGGCCGGTGTCGCGCTTGCTCAGTTCCAGGGCCAGCTTCACGCGCTGCGCCTCGCCGCCGCTCAGCGTGGTGGCGGCCTGGCCCAGGGTGATGTAGCCCAGGCCCACGTCCAGCAGCGTCTGCAGCTTGCGCGCGATGTTGGGCACGGCGCCGAAGAAGGCGTGCGCGTCTTCCACCGTCAGGTTCAGCACCTGGGTGATGTTCTTGCCCTTGTAGAGGACTTCCAGCGTCTCGCGGTTGTAGCGCGCGCCGTGGCACACGTCGCAGGGCACGTAGACGTCGGGCAGGAAGTGCATCTCCACCTTGATGACGCCGTCGCCCTCGCAGGCCTCGCAGCGCCCGCCGCCTGAAGAGGCGCTGACGTTGAAGCTGAAGCGGCCGGCGCCATAGCCGCGCTCGCGCGCCATCGGCACTTCGGCGAACAGCTCGCGGATGGGCGTGAACAGCCCTGTGTAGGTGGCCGGGTTGCTGCGCGGCGTGCGGCCGATGGGACTCTGGTCGACGTTGATGACCTTGTCGAAATGCTCCAGGCCTTCGATGCGGTCGTGCGGCGCCGGTTCGGCATGCGCCTGGTAGAGCTTGCGCGCCACGGCGGCATACAGCGTGTCGTTGATCAGCGTGCTCTTGCCGCTGCCGCTGACGCCCGTCACGCAGGTGAGCAGGCCCACCGGGATGTCGACGTTCACGCCTTGCCCGTCGGGCCCGCGCAGGTTGTTGCCACGGGCGTTCAGGATGCTCAGGCGGAAGGGTGCGGCGCCGAAGCCGCTGGCCGGCCGGCGCTTCTTCGGCACCTCGATGCGCAGCACGCGCCCCATGTACTGGCCGGTGAGCGAATCGGGGTTGTCGGCCACCTCGCGCGGCGTGCCTTGCGCCATCACGCGGCCGCCGTGCACGCCAGCGCCCGGGCCCATGTCGACCACGTGGTCGGCGGCCCAGATCATGTCTTCGTCGTGCTCCACCACCAGCACGCTGTTGCCGAGATCACGCAAGTGCAGCAGCGTGCCGATGAGGCGTTCGTTGTCGCGCTGGTGCAGGCCGATGCTGGGTTCGTCCAGCACGTACATCACGCCCGAGAGGCCGCTGCCGATCTGGCTGGCCAGGCGTATGCGCTGCGCCTCGCCGCCGCTCAGCGTGTCGGCGCCGCGGTCCAGGCTGAGGTAGTTCAGGCCCACGTCGTTCAGGAAGCGCAGCCGGCTGCGGATCTCGCGCACGATCTTCTCGGCGATCTCGGCCTTCGCACCTTGCAGCTTCAGCGTCTCGAAGGTGGCCAGCGCGTGAGCCAGGGTGGCGTGCTCCACCTCGTAGATGGGCGGGCCCTTGCGGCCGTCGGCATGCTGCAGGAAGACATGCCGCGCCTCGCGGCGCAGGCGGGAACCTTCGCAGGCCGGGCAGGCGCGCGCGGCCTGGTAGCGCGCCAGCTCTTCGCGCACGGCGGCCGAGTCGGTTTCGCGCCAGCGCCGCTCGAAGTTGGGGATGATGCCTTCGAAGGGGTGGTGGCGCTTCACCGCGCGCGGCTTGCGCCCGGGCTTGCCTGGGCTCGCGGCGCTGCCTTCGGCTTCGTAGGTGAACTCGATGTCTTCGCTGCCGCTGCCGTACAGCAACACCTGCTTTGCGCGTTCGGGCAGGTTCTCGAAGGGCGTGTCGATGTCGAAGCCGCAGTGCCTGGCCACTGCCTGCAGCAAGGTGTGCGTGTAGACGTTGCGCCTATCCCAGCCCTTCACCGCGCCCGAGGCCAGGCTCAGGCTGGGGAAGGCCACCACGCGCTCGGGGTCCATCACCGTCACCTGGCCCAGGCCGTCGCAGGCCGGGCAGGCGCCCACGGGGCTGTTGAAGCTGAAGAGGCGGGGCTCCAGTTCGCTCAGCGAATAGCTGCACACCGGGCAGCCGAACTTGCTGCTGAAGAGGTGTTCTTTCGGCGGCTGCGCGCGGCCCGCATCGTCGTTGCGCGCGTCCATCTCCAGCGCGATGGCGCGGCCGTCGGCAATGCGCAGCGCCGCCTCGAAGCTCTCGGCCAGGCGCTGCTTCATGTCGGGGCGGGTCTTGAGCCGGTCGATGACGACGTCGATGTCGTGCTTGTCGGCCTTCTTCAGCGCGGGCAGCGCGTCGGCCTCGACAATGGTGCCGCTGACGCGGAAGCGCACATAGCCGCGCGCCTGCATGTCGGCGAAGAGTTCGCTGAACTCGCCCTTGCGGTCGCGCGCCACGGGCGCCAGGATCATCAGCCGGGTGTTTTCGGGCAGGGCCAGCACGGCATCGACCATCTGGCTGACGCTTTGCGCCTGCAGCGGCAGGCCGTGGTCGGGGCAGTAGGGCGTGCCGGCGCGGGCGTACAGCAGGCGCAGGTAGTCGTGGATCTCGGTGATGGTGCCGACCGTGCTGCGCGGGTTGTGGCTGGTGGCCTTCTGCTCGATGCTGATGGCCGGCGAGAGGCCCTCGATGACATCGACATCGGGCTTGTCCATCAGCTGCAGGAACTGCCGCGCGTAGGCCGACAGGCTCTCCACGTAGCGGCGCTGGCCCTCGGCGTACAGCGTGTCGAAGGCCAGGCTGCTCTTGCCCGAGCCGCTGAGCCCGGTGATGACCACCAGCGCGTGCTTGGGGATGTCGAGGTCGATGTTCTTCAGGTTGTGCGTGCGCGCGCCGCGCACGCGCAAGGCGTGGCTTTCCTGGGCCGCCCGCCGCATGGGTGCCGTGTGAGCAGCGGCCCGGGAGGCAGGGCTATCGGGACCGCTGGGTGAGGCCGGGTTTTCTTCGGTGGGCTGGGGCATGGCGGCGGCTGTGGGCAACCGGCCATGATAGCCACGCAGGCCCGAACGGGCAGGGGCTCAGGCCGGTGCGGCGGTGTTCAGCTGCACCACCACCGTGGTGCCCTCGCCTGGCGCGCTGCTCAAGGTGATCTGCCCGTCCATCAGTTCCACGAAGCGGCGGCTGACGAACAGGCCCATGCCCGAACCTTCGATGCCCGTGTTCTCCGCACCCACGCGGTTGAAGGGCTGGAAGAGCTCGGCCTGCTGGGCGGCGTTCAGGCCGATGCCGGTGTCGGCCACGATCAGCTGCGCGGCGTCGGGCAGGGTGCTCACCTCGCAGCGCACGTGGCCGCCGCGCACGTTGTATTTGACGGCGTTGGACAGCAGGTTGATGACCACCTCGCGCAGGCGCAGCCGGTCGGCCCGCACCCAGCACGGCGGGCCTGAGCAGGCGCTTTCGTCCAGCGTCACGCCCAGCCGCTCGGCCAGGCCGTGCACCATGGGCAGCGCTTCGGCCAGCGTCTGGCGCAGATTCACCGGCATCAGCTTCACCTCCAGCTGCCCGGTTTCGATGCGCGAGACATCCAGCACCTCGTTCACCAGCTCCAGCAGGTGGCGCGCCGCGCTTTCGATCAGCGTCACGCGGTGGGGCTTGAGCACGAGGTCGCCGGATTCCGCCTCCAGCCGCATCAGCTGCGCAAAGCCGAGGATGGCGTTCAGCGGCGTGCGCAGCTCGTGGCTCATGCGCGAAAGGAAGGCGCTCTTGGCCTGGTTGGCGCTTTCGGCGGCCTCTTTCGCAGCCAGCAGGCGCAGCGCCTCGTGCTCGGGGCTGCTGTCCCAGGCGCAGCCGATGACGCGCAGCACGCGGCCCTGGGCGTTGGCGTGGGCGCGGCCGGTCACGTGCAGCCAGCGTTCGGCGCCGGCCTTGCCTTCGGCCCCATCCGTGCCGCTGCGCTGCAGCTCCACGTTCAGGGGCACCTGGCGTGTCAGCACCAGGTGCAGCGCCGCTTCCAGGTGTTCCGCCTCGTGCGGCAGCAGCTTTGGCGCCAGGGCCTCGGCCAGCGTGCCGGCGGGCGTGGCGGGCAGGCCCAGCATCTCGCACAGCCGGGTGTCGAAACTGAGCGTGCCTTCGGCGAGGTTCCAGTCCCACACCCCGATGCCACCCGCTTCGTTGGCGATGGCCAGGCGCTCGGTCAGCTCGCCCAGCTGCCTGCGCACATGGTGCTGGCTGGTGATGTCCTGCAGCGCGCCCAGCACGCGCACCACTTCTTCGCCGGCCACCGCGGCCGAGCCCACGGCCAGCACCCGCAGCGGCCGCCCCTGCGCGGTGAGCATGTCGATCTCTATTTCGAAGGGCTGGCCCAGCTCGGCCCGTGCCACGGCGCCGGCAAAGCTCTTGCGGTCGTAGGGCGCGCACAGGGCCAGCGTGGCTTCCAGCGTGGCGGGCACATCGGCCGGCAGTTCCAGCATCTGCCGCAGCTGCGCCGACCAGCGCAGGGCGTGCGGGCGCAGCGTCAGTTCCCAGCCGCCCACGCGCGCCAGCCGCGCCGATTCGGCCAGGAAGGCCTCGCTCTGGCGCAGCGCCACTTCCGAGGCTTCCAGGGCGCGCAGGTCCTGCAGGTGTTCGGTGCGGTCGATCACCGCACAGACGTACTGCCCCTGCTCGTCGCGTGCCGCGGGTGCGGTGCCGGGCAGCCGCGAGATGTACAGGTCGCCGCTGAAGCGCCGTCCGCCGCTGCCGAAGAAGCCCACGTTCTCCAGCGAGCTGGCGCCCGCGCCCTGGGCTTCGTGGAAGGCCGGGCGCACGCGGTCCTGGTAGTCGCTGCTGTCGATCAGGCGGTGCAGGAACACCGCGCCCGTGGCGCGCTGCTGCAGGTTCAGCAGCCGTGTGGCCAGCGCATTGCACTCGAGCAGGCCGCCGTTGAAGGTGACCAGCAGGCAGGCCACCGGCATGCCGGCGAACAGCGTGGCGAAGCGCTCGGCCAGCGCCTCGGTGCGCGCCTGGCTGGCCTGCAGCTCGTCGGCCTGGGCGTGCAGTTCGGCCTGGTAGATGCGCAGGTTCTCGGCCAGCTCGGACAGGCGCGCGTCATGGCGCCGGGCGGCTTCCATCACCAGCGCCAGTTCGCCGCGCGCCACCGCGTCCTTCAGCTGCTCGTTCAGCAGCGGGCCCACGCTCTCGGCCTGCAGCAGCAGGCGGTCGCGCGCTTCCACGCGTTGCTTCAGGGCATGTGGGCTCATCGGGCGGGCTCCTCGGGCTGAGGCTCGGGGTCGGTCTCGGCGGGGCCCATCCACGCCGTGATGTCGATGTGGCTGACCACCGCGCCGCCGGTGGCATGGGCCACGGGCGCGGCGTGCATCAGGAACCACAGCCGGCGGCCCTGGCTGATGCACGGGTACTGCAGCGTGAAGCGCGGTATGCGGCCGGCCAGCACCGCACTCACGCCGTCGTGGGCGGCGCGCGCGTCGGGGTCTTGCAGCGCGGCGCTGGCGCACACGCGCAGGTAGTTGCTGCCGGGGCCGCTGTGGCGCAGTTCGGGGTCGCCGTTGGCGGCGGCGAAACGGCGCCAGGCCTCGTTCACGCGCACGATGTTGCCCTGGGGGTCGAGCACGGCAAGGTGCTCGGCCAGCGAGTCCAGGATGGACTGCATGTGCAGGTTGTCCTTCAGCGAGGTGACGTTGACGAAGCTCATCACCGCCTTGGTGGTGCCCGTCACGCGCGCCGCATAGGGCTGGATGCGCGCCAGCCACCACTGGCCGTCGCGGCTTTTCACCTCGCGCTCGGTGACCACGCGCGTGGCCAGCGTGCGGCGCAGGTCGTTGAAGAGTTCGGGGTAGTCCAGCAGGTTGGCGAAGTCTTCCAGCGAGCGGCCACGGTCGCCTTCGCGCACCTTGAAGAGCTGCATCAGTTCGGGCGTGAAGCGCAGCAGGCGCAGTTCCTCGTCGACGAAGAGCGTCGGCGTGGCGGTGGCCTTGGCCACGTTCTCGAGGTCGGCATTCACCGAATTGAGCACGTCCACCTTCTCCTGGTACTCGGAGTTCACGGTGTAGAGCTCTTCGTTCACCGACTGCAGCTCTTCGTTGGTGCTCTGCAGTTCCTCGTTGCTGGCCATCAGTTCTTCGTTGGTGGCCTGAAGTTCTTCGTTGGCGGTTTCCAGCTCTTCGATGGTGGCCTGCAGGCTTTCGTGCGTGAGGTCGAGCTCGCGTTCCAGCCGCTCGACGCGGCGGCGCTGCTCTTCGTCGAGCTCGGCCGTGGGCGCATCGGCGTGGTGCAGCGGGTCCAGCGGCTCGAAGCTCAGCAGCGTGAGCACCGGGCCGGTCGCGTCGCCCAGCGGGCCGGCCTCGCCGACGCGGCGCGCCACCAGGCGCACGCGGCGCGCGTTGTCGCCTTCGCCCAGGCGCACCGGCGCCGCGCTGTCGGCGCGGCCGTCGGCCGACACCGCCTGCAGCAGCAGCCCCGCGGCCCAGGAGAGCTCGCGCGGCAGCAGCTTCAGCACGTCCAGCGACATCTGCCCTTCGCCGATCTGCAGCAGTTCGCTGGCGGCGCCGTACACATGCAGCAACTCGCGCGAAGGCCCCACCAGCAGCGAAGGCGGCATGTAGGCCTGCTGCAGCAGGCGTTCGCCCTGCGTCACCCAGGCCTGGGCGGGCGGCGGGGCCACTTCCGAAGGGCGGCGCCGCAAGGCGCGACGCTGCGACGAGGTTTCGTGGCGCGAGTTGCCGTCGAACTGCAGGCCCAGGCGGTCGCGCCGCAGCAGGCGGTAGACCTTGCCGCGACCGGGCAGGGTGGCGAAATCGCGGTGCAGCACGCCCAGCGATTCACTGGGCCCCAGCAGCAGGTGGCCGCCGGGCTGCAGCGCGTACTGCAGCCGGCGCATGGCGCGCTCCTGCGCGGCGGGCTGGAAGTAGATCAGCGCGTTGCGGCAGGTCACCAGGTCCATGCGCGTGAAGGGCGGGTCGGCCACCAGGTTGTGGCGCGCGAAGATCACCATCTGGCGGATCTCGGGCCGCACCATCCAGCCGCCGTCGCGCTCGGTGAACCAGCGCTCCAGGCGCTGCCCGGACACCTCGGCGGCAATGGTGTCGGGGTAGTGGCCCGCGCCAGCGATGTCGAGGTAGTGCTGCTCCACGTCGGTGGCGAAGATCTTCACCGGCCGCATGCGGCCCAGGCGGTGGAAGGCTTCGGCAAACAGCATGGCGATGGAGTAGGCCTCTTCGCCGGTGGCGCAGCAGGCCACCCAGACGCGCAGCGGCTCCATCGCGCCTTCGGCCTGCACCAGCGGGGTGATCACCTGCTCGGCCAGTTGTTCGAAGACCTCGGCGTCGCGGAAGAAGCGTGTCACGGGAATCAGCAGCTCGCGGCGCAGCACGGCCTGTTCGTCGGCCGAGGCCGCCAGGGCGTCGCGGTAGGCCGCCAGCGAAGCCGCGTGCTGCACCTGCATGCGCCTTTCGATGCGGCGCAGCACGGTGGTGGGCTTGTAGTCGCGGAAGTCGATGCCGCTGCTGCCCAGCAGCAGTTCCAGCACGCCTTCGAGCGGTTCGGCCAGGCTGGGCGGCGGGCTGCCGGCCAGCAGCCGCATGGCGCCGTGGCGCGGCGCGCGCAGGTGGGCGGCCAGTCTTTCCGCCAGCTCTTCGGCCGGGGCCACCACGTCGGCCAGGCCCGTGCCCACGGCGCTGCGCGGCATGCCGTCGAACTTGGCGCTGCTGGGTTCCTGCACGAAGACGAAGCCGCCGGCGGCGTTCACGGCGGGAATGCCGCGCGAGCCGTCGCTGCCCGTGCCCGAGAGCACCACCGCCGTGCCGCGGTCGGCACATTGCTCGGCCATGCTGGAGAAGAACACGTCGATGGGCAGCGAGAGCCCATGCTCGGGCTTCGGGCTCAGCAGCAGGCGGTCGCCCGCGATGCGCATGCTCTTGGCCGGGGGAATGAGGAACACCGCGTTCGGCGCCAGCGGCATGTCGTGCCCGGCCACGCGCACCGGCATCGCGGTGTAGCGCGCCAGCAGGTTGTCCATCATCGACTTGTGGTCGGGCGACAGGTGCTGGATGACGACGAAGGCCGCCCCGGTGTCCACCGGCAGGGCGCCGAACAAGCGCTCCAGCGCGTCCAGCCCGCCGGCCGAAGCCCCGATGGCCACCACCTGCCCGCTGAAGACGGCCGGGGTCTCTGCGCCTGTGCTGGCAGGGGCCGGCCCGGCTTCGCGCGGTGTTTCAGGCGTGGTGGGCAAGCTTGACATCTCCTGGCCGGCCAGCGCTTCCCGAGGTGGGCGGAAGGCCTTGTCTGGTTTGGGGAGAGTATGCGACTGCAACCCCGCCCATGCGATCAGTTTTTTCAGTCCGGGCCAGAAATGACGCCAGTTTCCCCGCCCAGAACGCGCAGGATTTCATGACCGTAGGCCTCAAGTTTTTTCGCCCCCACGCCGCTGATGGCCGCCAGGGCCTGCATCGAGGCCGGTTGCTCACGCGCCATCTCGGCCAGCGTGGCGTCGTGGAATACCACGTAGGCCGGCAGGTTGTGTTCGCGCGCCACCTCCGCGCGCCAGGCTTTCAGGCGCAGGAAGCGTTCGGTGGCCTCGGCGTCCAGCGGCAGCGGCGGCGGTTTGCCGGCACTGCCGCGGGCCGGGCGTTCGCCGCGGCCCGTGGCGCCGCGGCCCCGGGGTTCGGCGGGCACGCGCAGGCGCACCGGCACTTCGCCGCGCAGCACCTCGCGCGCGCTGTCGGCCAGGGCCAGGGTGTTGTAGTCGCCCTCGGCCTGCACATGGCCCAGCGCGATGAGCTGGCGCAGCACCAGGCGCCATTGCGCCTCGCTCACGTCGGCGCCGATGCCGAAGGTGGACAGGCTCTGGTGCCCGTGCTGCGTGACCTTCTCGGTGGTCTTGCCGCGCAGCACGTCGATGAGGTGGCCGGCACCGTAGCGCTGGCCGCCGGCCTGGCGGAAGCGGTAGATGCCGCTCAGCGCCTTGCGCGCGGCTTCGGTGGCGTCCCAGGTTTCAGGCGAACTGACGCAGTTGTCGCAGTTGCCGCAGGGCGTGCTGGGCTGGCCGAAGTAGGACAGCAGGCGCACGCGCCGGCAGTCGATGGCCTCGCACAGCGCCAGCAGGGCGTCGAGCTTGCCGCGCTGCAGGCGCTTGAAGTCTTCCTCGGCTTCGCTCTCGTCGATCATGCGGCGCTGGTTCACCACATCGGCCAGGCCGTAGCTCATCCAGGCATTGGCGGGCAGGCCGTCGCGGCCGGCGCGGCCGGTTTCCTGGTAGTAGGCCTCGATGTTCTTGGGCAGGTCGAGGTGGGCCACGAAGCGCACGTCGGGCTTGTCGATGCCCATGCCGAAGGCGATGGTGGCCACCACCACGATGCCGTCCTCGCGCAGGAAACGGTCCTGGTGGCGGCGGCGCACGTCGGCGTCCAGGCCCGCGTGGTAGGGCAGCGCGTTGATGCCTTCGGTCTGCAGCCAGGTGGCGGTTTCTTCCACTCGTCTGCGGCTCTGGCAGTAGACGACGCCCGCGTCGCCGTCGTGTTCGTCGCGGATGAAGCGCAACAGCTGCTTCTTCGGCTCGTCTTTCTCGACGATGGTGTAGCGGATGTTGGGCCGGTCGAAGCTGGCCACGAAGAGCCGCGCTTCCTGCAACTGCAGCCGCTCGACGATGTCGGCGCGCGTGTGGCTGTCGGCGGTGGCCGTGAGCGCGACGCGCGGCACGCCGGGGAACTGCTCGTGCAGTGCCGAGAGGCCGAGGTACTCCTCGCGGAAGTCGTGGCCCCACTGGCTGACGCAGTGGGCTTCGTCGATGGCGAAGAGGCTGAGCAGCCCGCGCTCGTGCAGGCTGGCCATCATGGCCAGGAAACGCGGCGTGAGGATGCGTTCGGGCGCGGCGTACAGCAGCACCAGCTGGCCGCTCATCAGCTCGCGCTCGATGCGCCGGGCCTCGTCGCCTTCGAGCGATGAATTCAGGTAGGCCGCCGCCACGCCGGCTTCGTGCAGCGCGCCCACCTGGTCGTGCATCAGCGCGATGAGCGGGCTGACCACCACCGCCACGCCCTGGCCGGCGCGGTGCCGCACGATGGCCGGCACCTGGTAGCACAGGCTCTTGCCGCCGCCGGTGGGCATCAGCACCAGGGCATCGCCGCCGGCACTGACGTGTTCGATGATCTCCTGCTGCGCACCGCGGAAGGCGGGGTAGCCGAAGACCTGCTGCAGCACTTGCAGCGGGCGGGTGTCGGCAACGGCCGTGCGGGCGGCGGCGGGTTCGGGCTTCGTCGGGGTGTCCATGGCTGGGTCGGGATCGTAGCCCGGGCCTGCCGCCCGGCCACCCGCCGGGCGGGGGCCCCCGCTCGATGGGGTCGGCGCTGCCTTCAGCCGGCCTGGGCGGCGGTGTCGTCCAGCTGCGGGCCCAGGCGGGGCAGGCTCAGCACAGCGGCCGCCTGCCGGGCCTCTGCGGCCTCGGCCTCGCTGGGGCGCAGCAGCGCCCACAGCCGCGCACCTTCGCGGCGGTCGGCGTCCCACTGCGCCGGGTGCTGCTGCTGTTGCCAGGCCAGCCAGGCCAGCGCGCGCGGGCGCTGGCCGGCCGCGGCCCAGGCCTGCACGGCCGCGAGCACCATGCTCAGCTGCAGCGGCTGCAGGCCCAAGGCCACGGCATCGCGCCAGCCGGCCTGCAGCGGGGGCCAGGCCAGGCGAGGGTCGCCATGGCGCGCGTGCAGCAGGGCCTCGGCCTGGCGCAGCGCCACCCGCAGCGGGCCTTCGCCGGCCGGCAGCGCGGCCTGCAGACGGGGCAGGAGCGCGCGCAGTGCCGCGACGGCTTCGGCATCGCCGATTTCCAGCAGCGCGCCGGCCAGGTTGGCCAGCACGTGCGGCACCAATGAATGCAGGCCGTGGCCGTCCAGCAGCGCCAGGGCCTCCTGCAGCGCCTCGCGCGCGGCGCGCCCACGGCCGGCGGGGTGCAGCAGCGAGCCCAGGTTCAGCAGGGCCAGCGCCTGCAGGCGCACCGAGCCGCGCGCCTGCGCCAGCTGCGCCACGCGGCGGTAGCCGCGTTCGGCCTCGGCATCGCGGCCGGCCATGTGGTCCACCAGGGCCAGGTTGTTGATGGCTTCGGGCACGAGGTCGTCGCAGCCATGCTCCACGGCCAGGGCATGGGCGTGTTCGAAGGCGCGGCGGGCGGCGGGCAACTGGCCGCGCTGCCAGTGCACCAGGCCTTGGGTGCGGGCCGCGGTGGCGCGTGCACGCGGGGCCGCACGCGCCAGGCCGCGCGCGAGCAGCAGGGCCTCGTCGTGGTGGCCGGCGCGATAGCACAGCAGCGCGCGGGCCGACTGCACCGGCCCGCGCACCGCCAGGCGCCGGCCGGCCGGCGCCGCAGCCAGGCGGGCCGCTACGCTGCCCAGCAGCGCCAGGCCCTCTTCGCGGTGGCCCCGAAGTTCGAACAGCGCGGCCAGGGCCGGCACCAGCGCGGCCAGCGCCGCTTCGTCGGCGCGGGCCACTGCCAGCTCCAGCGCCAGGCGCAGCAGCGGGAGTTCGATCTCCAGGCGCTCCAGCGCCCCGGGCCGGTCGGTGCCACCGGGTGCCAGCAACGCTTGCAACTCGGCCATCAAGGCTGCCGTGGCGGCCTGCTGCGCCTGCGCGGCCGTGGCAGCGTCGGCGGGGTGGTGGCGCCGCAGCCAGGCACGCAGCAGCGGGTGCAGGCGCCAGCGTTCGGGGCTGCCGCTTCGGCGGTCTGGCGGCACGGTGGTGCCGTGGGCGCCGGCGTTCGTGCCGAGCTTTCCGCCGGGATTCGCCCCCGGGTTCGCGCCCGGGTTCGCGCCGAGATTTGTAGCTGGTGGAGGCCCGGCCTGCGCCTCGTCGCTGGCGGGCTCGGG
>LJHT01000077.1 GCA_001295905.1 beta proteobacterium AAP51
CCCCGCCGCTTCCCCTTCACGTGGGCCCGACCCACGGCACTGGCGGGGGCCCCCACCGATCCCCCCCCGTGCCCCACCTCGGGCGGGGGAGGGCCCTCAGATGTCCCGTATCAGCTGCCGGAAGGCGTCCACGTCCTCGAACTCGCGGTACACCGAGGCGAAGCGCACATAGGCCACCTTGTCGATGCGCTTGAGTTCGCGCATCACCAGCTCACCCAGGCGGGTGCTGGGCAGTTCGCGCGCGGCGCTGGCCAGCAGCTTCTCCTGGATGCGTTCCACCGCCGCGTCGATCTGCTCCACGCTCACCGGCCGCTTGCGCAATGCGAGCAGCATGCTGGCGCGCAGCTTGCCGGGGTCGAAGTCCACACGCGCGCCGTCCTTCTTCACCACCGCGGGCATCGCGATCTCGCTGCGCTCGTAGGTGGTGAAGCGCTTCTCGCAGTGCAGGCAGCGGCGACGGCGGCGGATGACGTCGCCCTCGTCGCTCTCGCGGGTTTCGACGACCTGCGTTTCTTCGTGGCTGCAGAAGGGGCAGCGCATGGCAATTCAGCCGGCCGCCGCCGGGCCGCCCCAAGGCGGCCGAGCCCCCTCGGGGGGTGGCGCTGCGGCGCAGCCGCAAGCCTGGGGGCTCATCGATAGACGGGGAAGTCGCGCGTCAGCGCGGCCACCTTGGCGCGCACGGTGGCCAGGTTGGCTTCGTCCTGCGGCTTGTCCAGCACATCGGCAATCAGGTGGGCCGTCAGGCGCGCCTGTTCTTCCCGGAAGCCGCGCGTCGTCATGGCCGGCGTGCCCAGGCGGATGCCGCTGGTGACCATGGGCTTCTGGGGGTCGTTCGGAATGCCGTTCTTGTTGCAGGTCATGTGCGCGCTGCCCAGGATGGCCTCGGCTTCCTTGCCCGTCAGGCCCTTGGGCCGCAGGTCGACCAGCATCACGTGGCTCTCTGTGCGGCCGCTGACGATGCGCAGGCCGCGCTCGATCAGCGTCTCGGCCAGCACCTTGGCGTTGGCGATCACCTGCGCCTGGTAGGCCTTGAACTCAGGCGTCAGCGCTTCCTTGAAGGCCACGGCCTTGCCCGCGATCACGTGCATCAGCGGCCCGCCCTGGATGCCCGGGAAGATAGCGCTGTTGACCTTCTTCGCGAGGGCTTCGTCGTTCATCAGGATGATGCCGCCACGCGGGCCACGCAGGCTCTTGTGGGTGGTGCTGGTCACCACGTCGGCATGGGGCAGCGGGTTGGGGTAGACGCCGGCGGCGATGAGGCCGGCGTAGTGCGCCATGTCCACCATGAAGATGGCGCCGATGGCCTTGGCCACCTTGGCGAAGCGTTCGAAGTCGATGCGCAGGCTGTAGGCGCTGGCGCCGGCGATGATGAGCTTGGGCTTGTGCTCGTGGGCCAGGCGCTCCATCGCGTCGTAGTCGATGGCCTCGTTCTCGTCCAGGCCGTAGCTCACCACCTTGAACCACTTGCCGCTCATGTTCAGCGGCATGCCGTGCGTGAGGTGGCCGCCTTCGGCCAGGCTCATGCCCATGATGGTGTCGCCGGGCTGCAGCAGGCCGAAGAACACCGCCTGGTTGGCCTGGCTGCCGCTGTTGGCCTGCACGTTGGCGAAGTTCGCGCCGAAGAGCTGCTTGGCGCGCTCGATGGCCAGGGTCTCGGCGATGTCGACGTTCTCGCAGCCGCCGTAATAGCGCTTGCCCGGGTAGCCCTCGGCGTACTTGTTGGTGAGCTGGCTGCCCTGGGCCTGCATCACGGCCGGGCTGGTGTAGTTCTCGCTGGCGATCAGCTCGATGTGATCTTCCTGGCGCTGATTCTCGGCCCGCACGGCGGCCCAGAGTTCGGGGTCGACGAGGGCGAGGGTGGAGGTGGAACGGTCGAACATGGCAGTCCTCTTCGCAGTGTTTGCGGTCTTCACGGTGAAGGGCCTTCGAAGGCCACGCGGCGGGGCTGAAGCTGTCAGCCGGCTGCGCGGTCGAGGGCTGCCCAGGCGCACGGCGGGCACCGCAGCCAGGGGCTGGCGGCCTGCGCTTCCCGGTGGTCGTCCACCTCGGGGTGGGCCCTCGGCCCGGCCCCTATCGCCAGTTGCGCAGGAGCGGCAGTGTAGCGCTGACCCGGGGAAACCCGGGCTGTGCTGGGCTGCGCGGGCCTCTGGCGCAGCAGTGTCTAGCCCTTGAGCGCCACCAGTTCGGTGGGCGTGGGCGGTTCCACCGGTTCCGTGGCCTCGGCTTCCTTCAGCACCGGGGCCACGGGCGTGTTGCTGATGTTCACGGGCACGCTGCGGCCTTCGGTCACGTTGCGCATGTGGGTCTGTTCGAGCAGCACGCGCCCCACGTAGCCGCCATCGGTTTCCAGCAGCGCGGCGCCGACGTAGAACCTCAGGCCTTCCTGCAGGCCGCCCGCCCGGCGGATGCACTCCTGCAGCACCTGCACGCCCACCCGCAGGTTGGTGATGGGGTCGAAGGCCGCATGCACGCCGCCAAAGGACTCGTACTTGTCGTCGTGCACCCGCGTCATCACCTGCATCAGGCCCTGGGCGCCCACCGGGCTTTGTGCGAAGGGGTTGAAGCCCGATTCCACGGCCATGATGGCCAGGATGAGCGTCGGGTCCAGGCCGGCGCGCTGGCCCAGGGCCCAGGCCTCCAGCACCAGGGCACCCACGGGCTCGGGGGCCACCTTGTAGCGCCTGGCGATCCAGGTCGCCAGCGCGGCCTGCTGGCGGTTCAGTTCGGTCAGGCTGGCTGCGGTGGCGCGGCTCACGGCCTCGGGTTCCGCCACGGCGGCCAGCAGGTTGCCGTTGGCCAGTTCACGGGCTTCGTGGCGGGTCTGCAGCCATTCCAGCGTGGCCACCTCCAGGTGGCCGCGCACATCAGCCCGGCCCAGCGCAAAGACTGCGGCGGCCACCGCCAGCAGGCCTACAAGGGCCAGCGTGTTGTGGCTGATCTCCAGCAGGCCGCGACCCACGTCGCCAGCGAAGACGCAGATGGACCGGACGGCGGCGCGCGGCGCCTGGCGCAGCATGTTCAAGGCTCGCATCGTGTGACTCCTCAGACCCGGGTGACCCTGCGCCGGTTCGGCTGCTGCAGGGCCCCAGTGATAATCGAACGCCCCTGTGGAACCAGGAAGACAGCCACGCCTGAATGCGTGTTCGGGGGCTGCCGGCAGCGGGGCGGTGCAGGGTTGACGCGTGGGCCTGGCGCATTGGGGCCGGCGGCACGGGTTAACCCTTAAGGTTGGTATGCAGCGGGATTCTAGGAATGCCCTCATACCCGGTCAAGAATATCAAATGGGTCTCTAATAACTGACACCTATGAAATACAGAGACCTGCGTGACTTCATGGCCCAGCTGGAAAAGCTGGGCGAGCTGCGAAAGCTGGCCGAACCGGTGTCTCCACGTCTCGAAATGACGGCAATTGGTGACAAGCTGTTGCGCGCCGGCGGCCCGGCGGTGCTGTGCACCCAGCCCGCCGGTTACAAGATTCCCTGCCTCATCAACCTCTTTGGCACCCCCCGGCGCGTGGCTCTGGGCATGGGCGCCGAAACACTTGCCGACCTGCGCGACGTCGGCCGGCTGCTGGCCGGCCTGAAGGAGCCCGAGCCGCCCAAGGGCCTGAAGGACGCCGGCAAGCTGCTGGCCATGGGCAAGGCGCTCTGGGACATGAAGCCCTCGGTGCAGCGCAACGCGCCTTGCCAGGACGTGGTGCTGGAAGGCAGCGAGGTCAACCTCGCCACGCTGCCGGTGCAGACCTGCTGGCCGGGCGATGCAGGCCCGCTGATCACCTGGGGCCTGGTCGTCACGCGCGGGCCTCAGGGCGTGGCCAACCCGCGCAGCCGGCAGAACCTGGGCATCTACCGCCAGCAGGTCATCGGCCAGCGCGAGGTCATCATGCGCTGGCTGGCCCACCGCGGCGGCGCGCTCGATTTCCGTGAGTTCGCGCGCGCCAACCCCGGCCAGCCTTTCCCGATGGCGGTGGCGCTGGGCGCCGACCCGGCCACCATCCTGGGCGCGGTGACGCCCGTGCCCGACACGCTGGGCGAGTACCAGTTCGCCGGCCTGCTGCGCGGCAGCCGCACCGAGCTGGTGGCCACCCAGGTGGGCGAGGGCGCGCTGAAGCTCAACGTGCCGGCCAGCGCCGAGATCGTGTTCGAGGGCCACATCCCGCCCGCGCCTGCCGGCTTCGAAGGCGTTTCGGACCTGGGCGTGAAACTCAAGGAAAAGGGCGGCTACCTGCACGCGCTGGAAGGCCCCTTCGGCGACCACACCGGCTACTACAACGAGCAGGACTGGTTCCCCGTCTTCCGCATAGACCGCATCACGCACCGCCGCGACCCGATCTACCACTCCACCTACACCGGCAAGCCGCCCGACGAGCCGGCCATCCTGGGTGTGGCGCTGAACGAGGTGTTCGTGCCCATCCTGCAGAAGCAGTTTCCGGAGATCGTCGACTTCTACCTGCCGCCCGAGGGCTGCAGCTACCGCATGGCGATCATCTCCATCAAGAAGTCCTACCCCGGCCACGCCAAGCGCGTGATGTTCGGGCTGTGGAGCTTCCTGCGGCAGTTCATGTACACGAAGTTCATCGTGGTGACCGATGACGACGTCGACATCCGCAACTGGCAGGAAGTGATCTGGGCCATCACCACGCGCATGGACCCGGTGCGCGACACCACGCTGGTGGAGCACACGCCCATCGATTACCTCGACTTCGCCAGCCCGGTCAGCGGCCTCGGCGGGAAGATGGGGCTGGATGCCACCAACAAGTGGCCGGGCGAAACGCCGCGCGAGTGGGGCCGCACCATCACGATGGACGCCGCCGTCACGCAGCGCGTGGAGCAGATCGTCGCGGGGCTGATGCCGAACTAGGGCCGAACTGAGGCCGAACTGAGGCCGCGCGCGTGAGCGCGGCACCGGTGTTCAGGCGGCGGCCTTGATGAGGTCGGCTGCCTTCTCCGCGATCATCACCGTGGGTGCGGTGGTGTTGCCCGAAACGATGCGCGGCATGATGGACGCGTCCACCACGCGCAGGCCCTGCAGGCCGTGCACACGAAGTTGTGCATCCACCACGTCATCGGGCCCCGGCCCCATGCGGCAGCTGCCCACCGGGTGGTAGATGGTGTCGGCGTGGTTGCGCACGAACTGCTCGATCTGCGCGTCGGTCTGCGCCGCGGCGCTGGCCGGCAGCTCGCGCCCGCCCAGGGCCGCCAGCGCCGGCTGCGCCAGGATGCAGCGCATCAGCTTGAAGCCGCGCACCAGGCGCTCGACATCGTCGCGCTCGGTGAGGAAGCCCAGGTCGATGAGCGGCGCGGCGTGCACATCCGCACTGGCCAGCGTGACGCTGCCGCGGCTGACAGGGCGCAGCAGGCACACGTGGCAAGAGAAACCGTGGCCGAACACCGTCTTGCGCCCATGGTCCACCAGCTTGCCGATGACGAAGTGGAACTGCAGGTCGGGCGTGGCTTCGTCGGGCGTGCTCTTGATGAAGCCGCCAGCCTCGCCAAAGTTGGTGGTGAGGATGCCGCGGCGCGCCGTGCGCCACTGCCACAGCCCCTGCAGCGCGTGCCAGGCACCGGTGAGCGACAGGCCGAAGAGGTCTTTAGCGCGCGGCGCTGCATGCACCTGCGTCACGTCGATGTGGTCGTGCAGGTGCCGGCCCACGCCGGGCAGGTGGTGCAGCGTGGTGATGCCATGCGCTTGCAGCTGCGCGCCATCGCCCACGCCCGAACGCAGCAGGATCTGCGGGCTTTGCAGCGCGCCGGCGCACAGCAGCACCTCGCGCCGCGCCTGCAGCGTGCGTGTGCTGCCGCCCTGCACGAGTTCGATGCCGGTGGCGCGGCGGCCGTCGAAGGTGACGCGGGCCACGGTGGCATCGGTCAGCACCTGCAGATTGGGGCGGTTCAGCGCCGGGGTGAGGTAGGCCTTGGCGGCGCTCATGCGCTCGCCGCCCTTCTGCATCACCTGGTACAGGCCCACGCCTTCCTGCTGGCCGGCGTTGAAGTCGGCGCTGGCGCGGTAGCCGGCCTGCGTGCCGGCCTGTACGAAGAGTGAGGACACCCGGTTGGGCTGCATCAGGTCCATCACGTTCAGGGGGCCGCCGGCAGCGTGCCAGGCATCGGCGCCGCGCTCGTTGTTCTCAGAGCGCAGGAAGTAGGGCAGCACATCGCTGAAACTCCAGCCCGGGTTGCCCAGCGCGGCCCAGTGGTCGAAGTCTTCGCGCTGGCCGCGGATGTAGATCATCGCGTTGATGGAGCTGCTGCCCCCCAGCACCTTGCCGCGCGGCTGGTAGCCACGGCGGCCGTTCAGCCCGGGCTGCGGCACGCTCTCGAAAGACCAGTTGGCCACGCCGGTCTGCGCCATCAGCGCGAAGCCGGCCGGGCAGTGGATGAAGGCGCTGCGGTCCACGGGGCCGGCCTCGACGAGGCACACGCGGGTCTGGGGGTCTTCGCTCAGCCGGGCGGCGAGCACCGAGCCGGCGGCACCGCCGCCGACGATGATGTAGTCGTGCATGGGATGGGATTCAGGGGTCTCGGTCCATCATAGTCAGCAGCCCCGCCCGTGATTGGTGGCACCGCTCTAGCGCGGGCGGGGGGTGAAGGGCGGTCGCGCACGGCCGCCCCTGGCCAAACGGCATAGGCCGCGTGGCGGCTGGGCAGCCCGGCCCGGCACTCGATAATCAAAGGCTGGCCGCGGGCGCAAGCCTGGCCGCAGGCCCTCCAGGGAGCGACACGAAGTGTTCAGACGTTTTGAAAGGCTGGTGCATCCCTACCCCGATGCGCTGCCGCCGCCACCGCCGCAGAGCTTCTTCGCCTTCCTCTGGACGTGTTCGAAGGGCGTGCGCCCCTGGCTGCTGATGGTGACGCTGTTCACCGCCGCCATCGGCGCCTTCGAGGCCTTGCTTTTCAGCATGATGGCCCACGTGGTGGACCTGCTGGCCAAGGTGCAGCCCGGGCAGCTGTGGGTCGAACACGGCGGCCTGCTCAAGCTGCTGGCCGGTGTGCTGGTGGCCAGCGTGGCCTTCGCGGCGTTGCAGGCGCTGTTCAAGTACCAGGGCGTGTTCAGCAACTTCCCGATGCGGCTGCGCTGGAACTACCACCGCCTGATGCTCGAGCAGAGCATGGGCTTCTACCAGGACGAATTCGCCGGGCGCATCGCCACCAAGGTGATGCAGACGGCGCTGGCCGTGCGCGACACCTGGCTCATCGTCACCGACATCATGGTGTACGTGGTGATCTACTTCGTCACGCTGCTGGCGGTGGTGGGGGCCTTCGACCTCTGGCTGGTGGCGCCCTTCCTGGGCTGGCTGGTGCTGTACATCGGCGCGCTGGTGTACTTCGTGCCGCGGCTGGGCAAGGTGGCGCAGGCCCAGGCCGACGCCCGCAGCCTGATGACGGGCCGCATCACCGACGCCTACACCAACATCGCCACGGTGAAGCTCTTCAGCCACTCCCACCGCGAGGCGCAGTTCGCGCGTGGCGCGATGCAGGAGTTCATGACCACGGCCTACGCGCAGATGCGCCTGGTGACGGGCTTCGAGACCGTGAACCAGATCCTGAGCGTGGGCCTGATCGCCGCCACCGCCTTCGCCAGCCTGGCGCTGTGGACCGAATCGCTGGTGGGCGTGGGCGCGGTGGCGGCAGCCACGGCCATGGCCTTCCGGCTGAACGGCATCTCGCACTGGGTGATGTGGGAGCTGGCCACGCTGTTCGAGCACATCGGCACCGTGCAGGACGGCATGGGCACCCTCTCGCGCGTGCAGAGCGTCGTCGACAAGCCCGACGCGAAGGCGCTGACGGTGCCGCGCGGCGAGGTCGTGTTCGAGAACGTGGTCTTCGGCTATGGCGGCAAGAAGCGGGTCATCGACGGGCTGAATCTGCACATCCGCCCGGGCGAGAAGATCGGCCTCGTGGGCCGCTCGGGCGCGGGCAAGAGCACGGTGGTGAACCTGCTGCTGCGCCTCTATGACCTGGAGTCAGGCCGCGTGCTCATCGACGGGCAAGACATCGCCGGCGTCACGCAGGCCAGCCTGCGCCGCCACGTGGGCATGGTCACGCAGGACACCTCGCTGCTGCACCGCAGCGTGCGCGACAACATCGTCTACGGTCGGCCCGATGCCACCGAGGCCGAGATGGTGCGTGCCGCCGAGCGTGCCGAGGCGGCCGAGTTCATCGCCGGGCTGTCGGATGCCAAGGGCCGCAAGGGTTACGACGCGCACGTGGGCGAACGTGGCGTGAAGCTCAGCGGCGGCCAGCGCCAGCGCATTGCCATCGCTCGGGTGATGCTGAAAGACGCGCCCATCCTGCTGCTGGACGAAGCCACCAGCGCGCTGGACAGCGAGGTGGAGGCGGCCATCCAGGAAAGCCTGTACCGCCTGATGGAAGGCAAGACGGTGGTGGCCATTGCGCACCGCCTGAGCACCATCGCCGCGATGGACCGCCTCGTGGTGATGGACCAGGGCCGCATCGTCGAGGTGGGCGACCACGCCACGCTGCTGGCGGCCGGCGGCATCTACGCACGGCTGTGGGAACACCAGAGCGGTGGTTTCCTGGGCGAAGAGCTCGACGACACGCCGCCAGCCCCCGCGCCGCGCGCGGGGCTGGTGGCCGCAGAGTCGGCAGGCGATTGAGCGCTCTGGTGCGAGGCCGCTGGGCCTTGCACGGCTGGCTGGGCCCAACTAGGCCCGTGTGTGCCGGGGCGCGGCAGTGTCCGGTGCGGCAAGCGCCGCTGGCTGCGTGTCGGCTTCGGCCAAAGGGCGCAGCACCATGGGGGTGGTTTCGGTCCAGGCCGGGTCGGCGCTGGTGGTGCCGGCGGGGCGGGCCATGCGGCTCATGGCGCCGTCCAGGGCGGCCTGGCGCTCGGCGGCATCGCCTGCGGGCGGCGGTGGGGCCGATGCGGCCACGGCGGCCGGTGGGGTGGATGCGGGCGGCAGCGAAGCCTCGGCCAGGCTGTCCAGCGAAACATCCACGCTCACCACGCGCGGGGCGCTGGGCGGGGGCGGCAGCTTCGTGCTGGCCCGGCGCACCAGGTGTTCCCACCAGGCCACGGCCACGGCCACGACGAAGAGCGCACCAAGGGCTGCGCCGACCCAGCTGAAGATGGCTTCCATCGCCGGGTTTTCGGCCGCCGCACCCGTGGCTTGAGCGCCGCGGGCCTGCAGGGGGCCGACGCCGCGTGCACCCTTCATGGCCCTGGCCACCCCAGAAAACGGCCGTGGCCCGACAATGGCGGGTTGACCGGCCCCGGCCGGCACACACACGAGACGGAGCGCCCCGTGCCCGCCCTGGCCCCCACCCCCACCCG
>LJHT01000078.1 GCA_001295905.1 beta proteobacterium AAP51
TAAATCTGTCAACCATGCGCCCAGAGAAATCTGTCAACCATGCGCCCGGGTCGTACCGATTGCGGCCTAACCCCTCGCTCAAGCTGACCCGCTACGGCAGGCGCTGTAAGACCAGGCAACGCCAGTGTGTACCATCGTCGTTGCCTGGCCTTACAGCGCCTGCCTCCGCGGTCAGGGTTAACTCGAACGTTAGGCGTCGCAAAAAGAGTCAGCTGGACATCGAAGTTTTAGGTAGCTACACTAAAGCGTGAGATTCGACTTCGACCCCAACAAGGATCGCCTCAACCTCGAGAAGCATGGCTTGAGCCTCAGCCTGGCCAAAGGGCTTGACTGGGAAGCTGCCCTGCTCTGGATCGATGACAGGCAGGACTACGGGGAGACGCGAGTCTTGGCCCTCGCACCGAAAACCGAGATCCTGTACTACGTCGCCTTCGTAGACCGAGCTGACGTCAGAAGAATCATCAGTCTTCGGCGCGCCAACCGACGAGAGGTCAAGCGGTATGTCCAAGCCCTTGAAGAAGCAGATGATCAAGATGCCTAGCCTCGCGGAGGATCGAAAGATCACCGCTGCAGCCAAGGCTGACCCAGACGCGCAGCCGCTTTCGGGCAAGCAGCTCGCAGGCATGGTTCCAGCACGTGCGCTCCGCGGCCGCCCTCCGTCCGCGAACCCAAAGCAACTCGTCTCGGTGCGCTACAGCCCAGAGGTGATTGAGTTCTTCCGTTCAACCGGCGAAGGCTGGCAGTCACGCATGGACGGTGTGCTGAAGCAGTACGTCGAAACACAATCCAAACGACGACCACGCGGCGACGCCTAACCCCTCGTTGCACCCCGGACCCGCTACGGCAGGCGTGGTAAGCCCGGCGTGCGCCAGCAGTAGCATCGTCACACGCCGGGCTTACCACACCTGCCTCCGCGGCCCGGGTGAACTCGAACGTTAGGCGTCGCAGTCCGAAGCAACCGCGGGCTCCAGTTTGAAGTGCAACACCTCATCCCCACATGAGGTGTCATATGGAATCCCGCAAGACCTATCGTCAGCTGCAGGCTGAGGAACGGTTCGTCATCGCCCGCGAACTCATCCAAGGCGCCAGTTTGCGCAGCATCGCACTGCGCCTGAAGCGCTCGCCGGCGACCATCAGCCGCGAGGTCGCACGCAACTGCGTCGTCGGGCCCATGTATTGGTATGACAAGGCCCAGGCCGCGTCCGATCTGCGCCGCCGCACCGCCCGCCAGCCAACCAAGCTCGATCACTCCGGCACACTCTGGCCCATCGTGCTCACGCTTCTGGAGTGGCGCTGGTCTCCCGAACAGATCGCCGCCACACTGCGCCGCACTTTCCCCAGTCAGCGCGAGCGCCACGTGTCCCACGAGACGATCTACACCGCCATCTACGCCCTGCCTCGCGGTGAGTTGCGCCGCCAGATCATCTCGCTTCTGCGCCAGTCTCGCTCGTCCCGGCGGCCCCGAAGTGGTGGCACCGATCGCCGTCAGACCATTCCGGACATGGTCAGCATCCATGTCCGTCCACCTGAGGTCGACGACCGCCTCATGCCAGGACACTGGGAAGGCGACTTGATCAAGGGCGCCGGCAACCGCTCTGCCGTCGGCGTGCTGGTCGAACGCACCAGCCGCCTGGTGCTGCTCGCACGCATGCCTGACTCCACCGCAGAGTCCGCTCTCGCCGGCTTCACCCTCAAGCTGCGATCCATCGCCACGCCCATGCGCCAATCGCTGACCTATGACCGCGGCTCTGAGATGGTGCGCCACCGCGAACTGGCCGCCGCCACCGGCGTACGCGTCTTCTTCTGCGACCCCTACAGCCCCTGGCAACGTGCAGGCTGCGAGAACACCAACGGGCTGCTGCGCCAGTACCTGCCCAAGGGCACCGATTTGTCCGTCTACTCCCAAGATGAACTCGACGCCATCGCCGACAGCCTGAACGCCCGCCCGCGCAAAACCTTGAACTGGGATACGCCCATGCAGGTCTTCTCCCGCATGCTGGCTGGCAACCACTCGCGCTCCACCGTCCACTGATCGCTCGATCGAACGGGTCAAGGCCGCGCGCAGCGCGCCCGCAGGGCTTGGCCTTGACGCGGGCGCTCGAGCAGTTACGCTCGCCTCACCGCGTGAATGCCACGCGCAGCTTGGCATTCACGCCTGATTAGCTACTTCGGCCCTCCGCTACAGTCCCTTCACCCTCCGCTTAACCCCTTCGTGTTGCACTTTGGTTTTGAGACCGCCGAGTACCCCCAGCGCAAGAGGTTGCGCGGCGCGTGACTGCCACTTGCCTCGCTGGTACAGAAATCTGTATGATGCCGGCATGAAGACCACCCTTGACCTCAACGACCAGCTCCTTGCGGACGCAAAGGCGTTAGCGGCTCAGCAACGTACTACCCTTACGCGCCTGATCGAGGAGGGACTCCAACTTCGCCTGCGCGCTAGGTCAGGTTCTGCCAAGCCCGGTCGTGTTCGCCTTCCTGTCTTCAAGGGCCGGGGCGGCCTAGTGGCAGGCGTCAACCCACTAAGCAACAAGGCTCTACTCAAGGCTCTGGACGATGACGCCTGACGTGAACGTCTTGGTCGCAGCCTCGCGCACCGATCATCCACATCATGAAGTAGCGCGTGAATGGCTTGAGGAGTCACTTGGTACCTCAGGCACGGGCGCAGCCTTCACACTGATGCCCATGGTCCTGGCCAGCTTTCT
>LJHT01000079.1 GCA_001295905.1 beta proteobacterium AAP51
GGCGGGCGCCGCAGCGGCCCCGGCGGCCTCCACCATCAGCACCAGCGTGCCCTGGCTCACCTTGTCACCCAGCTTGACCTTCATCTCCTTCACCACGCCCGCATGCGTGGAAGGAATCTCCATCGAAGCCTTATCGCTTTCCACCGTCAGCAGGCTCTGCTCGACGGCGATGGTGTCGCCCGGCTTCACCAGCAGCTCGATCACTTCCACGTCCTTGAAGTCGCCGATGTCGGGCACCTTCACTTCGACCAATGCCATGGCCTGTCTCCAGTCTCTTGTTCGTGGTGCGCGCGCTCAGGCGTACAGCGGGTTGATCTTGTCGACGGCGATGCCGTACTTCTTCAGGGCTTCGGCCACGCGGGCCACGGGCACGCTGCCTTCGTCGGCCAGTGCGCGCAGCGCCGCCACCACGATGTAGTGGCGGTTCACCTCGAAGTGCTCGCGCAGCTTGCTGCGGAAGTCGCTGCGGCCGAAACCATCGGTGCCCAGCACGCGGTAGGCGCGGCTGACGCCCTTGTCCTTCGGGATGAAGGGCCGAATCTGCTCGGCATAGGCCTTCATGTAATCAGTGGAAGCCACCACCGGCCCGGCATGTGCGGCCAGCTGCTGCGTCACGAAAGGCACGCGCGGCGTTTCCAGCGGGTGCAGCAGGTTCCAGCGGTCGCAATCTTGGCCCTCGCGGGCCAGTTCGTTGAAGCTGGGGCAGCTGAAGACGTTGGCGGCCACACCCCAGTCGGCTTCCAGCAGCTTCCGCGCTTCCATGCTTTCGCGCAGGATGGTGCCGCTGCCCAGCAGGTTCACGCGCGGGGTCTTCTTCGCGCCTTCTTCCAGCAGGTACATGCCCTTGATGATCTGCTCTTCCGTGCCCGGCTTCAGGCCCGGCATGGGGTAGTTCTCGTTCAGCAGCGTCAGGTAGTAGAAGACGTTGTCCTGCTTCTCCACCATGCGCTTCAGGCCGTGGTGGATGATGACGGCCACCTCGTGCGCGAAGGTCGGGTCGTAGCTGATGCAGTTCGGAATGGTGCCGGCCAAGATGTGGCTGTGGCCGTCTTCGTGCTGCAGGCCTTCGCCGTTGAGCGTGGTGCGGCCGCTGGTGCCACCGAGCAGGAAGCCGCGCGCCTGCATGTCGCCCGCCGCCCAGGCCAGGTCGCCGATGCGCTGGAAGCCGAACATCGAGTAGTAGATGTAGAACGGCACCATGATGCGGTTGTTCGTCGAGTACGACGTCGCTGCCGCGATCCAGCTGCTCATGCCGCCGGCCTCGTTGATGCCTTCCTGCAGGATCTGGCCGTTGACCGTTTCCTTGTAGTACATCACCTGGTCTTTATCGACCGGCGTGTACTTCTGGCCTTCGGGGTTGTAGATGCCGATCTGGCGGAACAGGCCTTCCATGCCGAAGGTGCGCGCCTCGTCCACCAGGATGGGCACCACGCGCGGGCCCAGGGCCTGGTCGCGCAGCAGCTGCGTCAGGAAGCGCACGTAGGCCTGCGTGGTGCTGATCTCGCGGCCCTCGGCGGTGGGCTCCAGCACGCTCTTGAAGGTTTCGAGCGAGGGCACGGTGAAGCTCTCGTCGGCCTTCACGCGGCGCTTGGGCAGGTAGCCACCCAAGGCCTTGCGGCGCTCGTGCAGGTACTTCATCTCCGGCGTGTCTTCGGCCGGCTTGTAGAACGGAATCTTCGGCAGGTCGGCGTCGCTGATGGGGATGTTGAAGCGGTCGCGCATGAAGCGCACGTCTTCGTCGGTCAGCTTCTTGGCCTGGTGGGCGGTGTTCTTGCCTTCACCGGCATTGCCCATGCCCCAGCCCTTGACCGTCTTCACCAGCAGCACGGTGGGCACGCCCTTGGCGTTGTTGGCCTTGTGGAAGGCGGCATAGACCTTCTGCGCGTCGTGCCCGCCGCGGCGCAGGTTCCAGATGTCCTTGTCGGACATCTTGGCCACCATCTCCAGCGTGCGCGGGTCGCGGCCGAAGAAGTTCTTGCGGACGAAGGCGCCGTCGTTGGCCTTGAAGGCCTGGTAGTCGCCGTCCAGCGTGTCCATCATGATCTTGCGCAGCGCACCGTCCTTATCGCGCGCGAGCAGGCTGTCCCACTCCTTGCCCCAGATCAGCTTGATGACGTCCCAGCCGGCGCCGCGGAACTCGCCTTCCAGCTCCTGGATGATCTTGCCGTTGCCGCGCACCGGACCGTCCAGGCGCTGCAGGTTGCAGTTGACGACGAAGATCAGGTTGTCGAGCTTCTCGCGTGCCGCCAGGCCGATGGCGCCCAGGCTTTCAGGCTCGTCCATCTCGCCGTCGCCGCAGAACACCCAGACCTTGCGGTTCTCGGTGTTGGCGATGCCGCGGGCGTGCAGGTACTTCAGGAAGCGCGCCTGGTAGATGGCCATCAGCGGCCCCAGACCCATGCTGACGGTGGGGAACTGCCAGAACTCGGGCATCAGCTTGGGGTGCGGGTAGCTGCTCAGGCCCTTGCCGTCGACCTCCTGGCGGAAGTTCAGCATCTGCTCCTCGGTGAGGCGGCCTTCCATGAAGGCGCGGGCGTAGATGCCGGGGCTGCAATGGCCCTGGATGTAGAGCAGGTCGCCGCCGTGGTTCTCGCTCTCGGCGTGCCAGAAGTGGTTGAAGCCGGCGGCGAACATGTGCGCCAGGCTCGCGAAACTGCTGATGTGGCCGCCCAGGTCGCCGCCATCGGCCGGGTGCAGGCGGTTGGCCTTCACCACCAGCGCCATGGCGTTCCAGCGCATGTAGGCGCGCAGGCGCCCTTCCAGTTCCAGGTTGCCGGGGCTGCGCTCTTCGTCGCTGGGCTCGATGGTGTTCACGTAGCCGGTGTTGGCCGAGAACGGCATGTCGATGCCGTTCTGGCGCGAGTGCTCGAGCAGTTGTTCCAGCAGGAAGTGCGCACGCTCCGCGCCTTCCGTGCCGATGACCGCCGACAGCGCATCCAGCCATTCACGCGTTTCCTGGGCGTCGGTGTCGGCGGGGTTGTCGTTGGCACTGTCTTGGGCGGAACGGCCCAGGAAGGACTCCGGCAGAGCGGACATGCTTGTCTCCAATGAAGGGTGTTTTTGCGGTCGGGCGCGAGTGTGTCACAAGTCCCGATGATTTCAAAGAGTGGATACCAGTTCCACAATGCGGAATTACAAGGGCCGGCCAGGCTTGCAGCCGATAATCTAAAGATGTCCTTCCCCGAGTTCTCGTCACCGCCGCCGGCCCCTTCCGCGCCGGCGCCCGTGCCTGCTGTCAAGCGCCTGTTCGGGCGTTGGTGGCGGCGGCAGTCGCCGGCCCGGCAAGACCGCTTCGCGACGCTGGGCCCGCTGCTGTCGGTGATGCTGTTCCTGGCGGCCATCATTTCGGCCTTCTGGTACCTGCGCAATGAGGAAATCGATCGGGAAACCGAGTCGGTCAAGCGCGACACCGAGCTCACGCAGCAGCAGATCGGCCTGCGCCTGATCCAGAACCAGGAAGCGCTGATCCGCATGGCGCGAGACCTCGTCGAACGTGAAGGCGAGCCCGAAGAGTTCGTCGCCCAAGCGGTGGCCTTCGCGCGCGAACGGCCCGAACTCACGCACCTGAGCTGGGTGGACAACCGGCGCCGCGTGCGCGCCAGCCACGGCGCCATGCTTTTCACGACGGGCACCGGGGGCGCCGAGGCCGCACCGCTGCTGCCCAACGAGGGCGAAGCCACCGAGCCCGAAGCCACCTTCCGCGCCGCGCGCGACACGCGCTCGCCGGCCTATTCACGCGGCTTCATCGACAACACCGGCGCCGCCGTCTTCCAGCTGCAGGTGCCGTTGATCAGGCGCAATGCCTTCGAGGGCGTGCTCATCGTCGAGTACTCGGTCGATACGCTGGTGCGCCATTTCGTGCCCGCCGACGTGGCGCAGCGGCACATGATCTCCGTCGTCAACGAGCAGGCGCAGACGCTGGCGGCCACCGTCACGCCCATGCCGGGCCAGGCGGGGCGGCGCGCGCCCATCGTCAGCGACGCCCCGCTCACGCCCGCGCTCAACGGCCTGGTGCTGCGTGGCCAAGGCTGGCGCACCAGCATCGGCCTGGTGAACAACACGCTGTTCTGGATGGTGGTGGCGCTGAGTGTGCTCACCGTGTGGATGCTGCTGGGCACCTGGCGCCACATGCGCCGGCGCGGGCAGATCCAGGGCGCGCTGGTGCAGGAAACCAACTTCCGCCGCGCCATGGAAAACAGCATGCCCACCGGCATGCGCGCGATGGACCTGGAAGGCCGTGTCACCTACGTCAACGCCGCCTTCTGTCAGATGACGGGCTTCTCGAATGCCGAGCTGGTCGGCCGCCTGCCGCCCTACCCCTACTGGCCGCCGCACCGCATCGACGAGAACCAGCGCCTGCTGCTGCAGGAACTGCAGGGCCGCAGCCCCAGCGGCGGCATCGAGGTACGGCTGATGCGCAAGGACGGCAGCGAGTTCGACGCCCGCATGTACATCAGCCCGCTGATCGACCCCAAGGGCCAGCAGACGGGCTGGATGACCAGCATCACCAACATCACCGAGGCCAAGCGCATCCGCGACCAGCTCAGTGCCAGCCACGAGCGCTTCACCACCGTGCTGGAGGGGCTGGACGCCAGCGTCAGCGTGCTCTCGGTGCAGCAGGGTGAACTGCTGTTCGTGAACCGCAGCTACCGGCTGTGGTTCGGCGGTGATGCGCGCGGCCATCAGCAGTTGGCCGGCGGCGTGGCCGGCATCCAGGCCTACACGCCCGACCCCGAGGACGACAGCGACCCGCTCTCGGGTCTGCCCACGCAAGAGCTCACCGAAGCCGGCGCCAACCCGCGCGAGGTGTTCGTGGAAAGCCTGCAAAAGTGGTTCGACGTGCGCGCGCGCTACCTGCAGTGGACCGATGGCCGCCTGGCGCAGATGCTGATCGCCACCGACATCACCGCCCGCCTGCGCGCCGAGGAGCAAAGCGCGGCCCAGGCCGAAAAGGCCCAGGTCACGAGCCGCCTGGTGACGATGGGCGAGATGGCCTCCTCGGTGGCGCACGAGCTGAACCAGCCGCTGACGGCCATCACCAACTACTGCAACGGCATGGTCAGCCGAGTGCAGGCGCAGACCATCCAGCAGGACGACCTCATCGCCGCGCTGCAGAAGACCGCGCGCCAGGCCGAGCGGGCCGGGCAGATCATCCACCGCATCCGCGCCTTCGTGAAGCGCAGCGAACCCAAGCGCGAGCCGGCCGAAGCGCGCGAGATCGTCGAAGACGCGGTGGAACTGGCGGGCATCGAACTGCGGCGGCGCAACGTCGCCATCCACACCTACGTGGCGCAGCGCCTGCCGGTACTGATGGTCGACCCCATCCTCATCGAGCAGGTGCTGCTGAACCTGTTGAAGAACGCCGCCGAGGCCATCGACAGCGAACAGCTGCCCACACAGCGCCGCCACATCGAGCTGCGCGTGGTGCCGCGCCACACGCCAGAAGAAGGCGGCGTCATCGAGTTCAGCGTCACCGACATGGGGCCGGGCATCAAGGACGAGGTCATCGCGCGGCTCTACGAGGCCTTCTTCAGCACCAAGGCCGGCGGGCTGGGCATCGGCCTGAGCCTGTGCCGCAGCATCATCGAGAGCCACCAGGGCCGGATGCGCGCACAGAACCTTTACAATGGCACCCAGGCTGTTGGCTGCCGGTTTTCGTTCACCTTGCCGGTGGACACTGCCCCCCGCACCGACGCTGCAACCGCCCCGACCGAGGCCGCGCTGCCGGCCCCGCCCCAGGGTGAAACCACGGCAAACACCTGAACCGCGCGCCCGCACGCCGCCGAAGTTTCCATGAGCCTGATCCCCAAGAAGGGCACCGTCTACGTCGTCGATGACGACGAGGCCGTGCGTGATTCGCTGCAGTGGTTGCTGGAAGGCAAGGACTACCGGGTCAAGTGCTTCGACTCTTCGGAAAGCTTCCTCTCGCGCTTCGACCCGCGTGAAGTGGCCTGCCTCATCGCCGACATCCGCATGGACGGCATGAGCGGCCTGGAACTGCAAGACCGCCTGATCGAACGCAAGAGCCCGCTGCCGGTGGTGTTCATCACCGGCCATGGCGACGTGCCCATGGCCGTCACCACCATGAAGAAGGGCGCGATGGACTTCATCGAGAAGCCCTTCAAGGAGGAAGAGCTGCTGGGCCTGGTGGAACGCATGCTTGAAGAGGCGCGCAGCGCCTTCAGCCAGCACCAGGAACAGGCCAGCCGCGACGCCCTGCTCAGCCGCCTGACCACGCGCGAAGCGCAGGTGCTGGAACGCATCGTCGCCGGCCGCCTGAACAAGCAGATCGCCGACGACCTGGGCATCAGCATCAAGACGGTGGAGGCGCACCGCGCCAACATCATGGAGAAGCTCAACGCCAACACGGTGGCTGACCTGCTGAAGATCGCGCTCGGCGCACAGCAGAAGGCCTGAGGCTTTCTTTCCTTCGACAAGGCCGCTGCAAGAGCGGCCTTTTTCTTTCCCTGCCCACCCACCGGCCCTGCACTGCCTTCCCAGGAACGCCCGCCATGACCGCCCAGATCCTCGACGGCACCGCCCTTTCGCAACAACTGCGCGCCGAAGTCGCCACCCGTGCCGCCGCCCTGGCGGCGCGTGGCCGCAAGCCCGGCCTGGCCGTCATCCTGGTGGGCGACGACCCGGCCAGCGCCGTCTACGTGCGCAACAAGGTCAAGGCCTGCGCCGACCACGGCCTGCACTCGGTGCTGGAGAAGTACGAAGCCACCCTGTCGGAAGCAGCGCTGCTGGCGCGCATCGCGGCGCTGAACGCCGACCCCACCATCCACGGCATCCTGGTGCAGATGCCCCTGCCGCGGCACATCGACCCGCACAAGGTCATCGAGGCCATCGCCACCGAAAAGGACGTCGACGGCTTTTCGGTGCACAGCGCCGGCACGCTGATGACGGGCCTGCCCGGCCTGCGCCCTGCCACGCCCTATGGCTGCATGAAGCTCATCGAGCGCAGCGGCCTGGCACTCAAGGGCAAGCATGCGGTGGTCATCGGCCGCAGCAACACCGTGGGCAAGCCGATGGCGCTGCTGCTGCTGCAGGCCAACGCCACCGTCACCGTGTGCCACAGCGGCACACTCGACTTGGCTCGCCACACGCGCGAGGCCGACGTGGTAGTGGTGGCCGTGGGGCGGCGCCACACGCTCACCGGCGGCATGGTGAAGCCGGGCGCGGTGGTCATCGACGTGGGCATGAACCGCAATGAAGAAGGCAAGCTCTGCGGTGATGTCGACTTCGCTGCCGTGCGCGAGGCGCTGGGCCCGCAGGGCTTCATCACCCCCGTGCCGGGTGGGGTGGGGCCGATGACCATCACCATGCTGCTCGTCAACACCCTGCAGGCAGCGGAGGCCCAGCCGTGAACCAGCCCGAGCAAACGAACCCCCTCTTGCGCGAAGCGGAACTCACGCCCTTCGACGAGATACGCGCGGAGCACGTGGCCCCGGCACTGAACGTGCTGCTGGCCGAAGCCGAAGCGGCGCTGGAACGCGCGGTGGGCCCCAACGTGCCGGCCGACCACGACACCCTGGCCTTGCTGCTGGACGTGCCGGTGGAGCGCCTGCGCCGCGCCTGGGCGCATGTGAACCACCTGCAGGCCGTGGCCGACAGCCCCGAGATGCGCGCCGCGCACGCCGAGGCCCAGCCACGCGTGGTGGCCTTCTACACGCGGCTGGGTGCCGACCACCGCCTCTATGCCAAGTACAAGGCCATCGCAGCCAGCCCGGCGGCCGAGGCGCTGAACCCGGCCCAGCGCAAGGCCCTGGCCGATGCCCTGCGCGCCTTTGTGATGGGCGGGGCCGAACTGCAGGGCGCGGCGCGCGAACGCCACGCCGCCCTTCAGCACCGCTTGGCGGCGCTGTCCCTCGAGTTCGGCAACCGCACGCTCGATGCGACGGACGCCTTCCAACGGGTGGTGGACGAAGCGCGGCTGGAAGGCGTGCCCGACGACGTGCGCCAGGCCGCCCGCGAAGCCGCCGCTGCGGCCGGCCAGGCCGGCTGCCTGCTCACGCTGCAGATGCCGTGTTACCTGCCGGTGATGCAGTTCGCGCAGGACCGCGCCCTGCGCGAGGAGCTCTTCCGCGCCTACAACACCCGGGCGAGCGAACTGGGCCCGGCCGAGTTCGACAACACCGCCAACATCGCCGAGCAGCTGGCCCTGCGCGCCGAAGAAGCGGCGCTGCTGGGCCACCCCAGCTACGCCCACCTCGCGCTGGTGCCCAAGATGGCGCGCAGCCCGGCCGAGGTGCTTAGCTTCGTGCGCGAACTTGCCGCCCGTGCCCGGCCCAGCGCCGAGCGTGAACTGGCCGAGATGCGCGAATTCGCTGCCGCCGAGCTGGGGCTGCACGACCTGCAGCCCTGGGATCGCTACTTCGTCGCCGAGAAGCTCAAGCAGGCCCGCTATGCCTTCAGCAGCCAGGCGCTCAAGCAGTACTTCACCGAACCGGCGGTGCTGCAGGGACTGTTCGGCCTCATCGAAACCCTGTTCGACGTGGCTATACGCCAGGAAGACGCCCCGGTGTGGCACGAGAGCGTGCGCTACTTTCGCGTCTGGCGCGGCAGCCAGCCCGTGGCCGCCTTCTACCTCGACCCCTACGCCCGGGCCGGCAAGCAAGGCGGCGCGTGGATGGACGACAGCCGCGGCCGCTGGCGCCGCCCCGAGGGCCGCACCCAGCTGCCCGTGGCCCACCTGGTGTGCAACTTCGCCGCGCCCGTGGGCGACCAGCCGGCGCTGCTGACGCACAGCGAGCTCGTCACCCTCTTCCACGAGTTCGGCCACGGCCTGCACCACATGCTGACCCAGGTGGACGAACTCGCGGTCTCGGGCATCTCGGGCGTGGAAGGCGATGCCATCGAACTGCCCAGCCAGTTCATGGAGAACTTCTGCTGGGAATGGGAAGTGCTGCAGCGCCTGACACGGCACGTCGACACCGGTGAGCCGCTGCCCCGCGAGCTGTTCGAGCGCATGCGTGCGGCACGCAACTTCCAGAAGGGGCTGTTCCTGCTGCGCCAGTGCGAGTACGCCCTGTTCGACATGCGCGTGCACAGCGAGCCCCGCGCAGCGGCGCAGGTGCTGGCGGTGTGCAACGAAGTGAACGCCGAGGTGCAGCCCGAGGCCGCGCCGGAATTCGCCCGCTACCCCTGCACCTTCGGCCACCTCTTCAACGGTGGCTACGGCGCGGGCTACTACGGCTACGCCTGGGCCGAAGTGCTGTCGGCCGATGCCTTCGGCGCCTTCGAGGAAGCCGGCATCTTCGACCCCGCCACTGGCCGGCGTTTCCGCGAGCAGATCCTCGAAGTGGGCGGCAGCCGAACGGCGCTGGAGAGCTTTCGCGCCTTCCGCGGCCGTGAACCCCGCCTCGATGCCTTGCTGCGCCATCAGGGACTGGCTTGAGCCGGCGGTGCGCCTGGGCTAGATTCAGGCCCCTCTCCCACCCGGGCGAACGCCCCCAGCCCATGAAGCCCAGCAACACACGCATCCTGGCCACCGCTGCCGTGGCGGCCTGCCTGGCCGGGGCCCTGGCGCCGGCCCAGGCGCAGTACAAGGTGGTGGCCCCCGACGGCAGCGTCACCTACACCGACCGCCCGCCGGCCCAGGCCAACCTGCGCGTCACGCCCATGGGCCGCAACGCAACCGCGCCCGCGGCCAGTGCCGAAGTAGGGCTGCCGGTGGAACTGCGCCAGGTGGTGGCGCGCTACCCCGTCACGCTGTACACCACCAGCGACTGCGTACCCTGCGACAGCGGGCGCCGCCTGCTGCAGCAGCGCGGCATTCCGTACACGGAGCGCAATGTCAGCACCGATGAAGACGGCCAGGCGCTCGAGCGTCTGGTGGGCGGCCGCACAGTCCCGGCATTGACGGTGGGCGCCCAGCCGCTGCGGGGCTTCAACGACGCCGATTGGGCCGGCTTTCTCGACGCCGCGGGCTATCCGAAGGAATCGCGCCTGCCGCGCAACTGGCCCGTGCCCACCGCCACGCCGTTGGTGGCCCGTGCCGCGCCCGTGGCCGCCGCGGCGCCCCCGCAGCCGGCACCGCCCGCCGCGCTGGAATCGCCCCCGCCGCCGGCCAGCGGCCCCCGCTTCTAGACCCTCAGCACCCCGCGCCGCCCGCAGGGCGGCACACCGCGTCAGTCGCTAGGCACCTTGTGGCACCGGGGCCAGGCCGCGTGCCAGCCACGAGCCCGCGCTCACCGCACCGCCCACCACCCAGAACAGCACGCCCGCGCCCACCAGGGTGCCGGCGGCGCCGAAGGCCAGCGGCATCAGGGTGCTGCTGGCGTTGATGGCCATGCTGCGAAAGGCGAGTGCCTCGCCGTGGCGGTTGTCGGGGGTGATGTGGTGCAGCATCGACATCACCATGGGCTGCACGCTGCCCAGCGCAACGCCCAGCAGCACTGCCAGGGCCCCCATGGCCAGCGGGTTCGGTGCCAGCGGGTAGAGCGCAAACACCACGCCCGCAGCCACCATTGCCGTGCGCAGCACCACGGTCTCGCTGAGGCGGTGCGCCAGGAAGGGAATCAAGAGCCGGATGCCGGTGACGGCCAGCGTGAAGGTGCCCAGGATCAGGCCGATGGTGCTGGCACTGAAGCCGCGTTCGTGGCCCAGCACCGGCACGGCGAAGATGTGCACGTCCCAGCAGGTGGCCAGCAGCCAGTTCACGACCAACAGCCGCTTCATGCCGGGGGCCTTGAGGATGTCCCAGGCGCGGCGCCCTGCCACGGCGGCGGCGGCGCCGGCCGGCGCCAGGTGCGGCACCAGGCGGGCCGAGGCGATGCTGATCAAGGGCATCAGCAGCAGCACGCCGTAGGCAGCGCGGTAGCCGAAGGCGTCGATGACGAAGCCGGTGGTCACGGGCCCCAGCACGTTGGAAAAGCTCGGCGCAACGCCCAGCCAGCTGAACACGCGCACGCGCTCGATGCTGTCTTTCGCCGCCAGGCCTGCGGTGCGCTGGATGGTCAGCATGCCCACGTTGGTGCCGCCGCCTGTGAGCAGGGCCGCGCCGCAGAGCAGAGCGAAGTGCAACGCGCCGGTGACGAAGGTCGACAGCAGGGCCAGCAGGCAGCCCGCCAGCGTCAAGGCCACGGCCAGCGCCACCGGGCGGTGGTAGCCCAGGCGGTCGGCCAGGCGGCCGGCGTACAGCGCGGTGGCCACCGGCGCGGCGGCAAACAAGGCCAGCAGCAGGCCCACGCTCCAGGCGCTGTAGCCCTCGCTCAGCGTTTGCAGCGGCGCGGCCAGGCGCAGCCCGGCCATGGCCGAGTGCATGCCCAGCTGCCCGGCGATCAAGGCTGCCAGCACCGGCGCGCTGCCGGCCGTGCGTGGGTGCGCGGGCACGGGGGAAGGCGGCCGTGGATCAGGCATCGGGGCTCGGGCTCCGGCCACGCCCGGCATTGGCTTCCGCGTCGGCTTCGGCCTCGGCTTCGCTATCGGGCCCACCCAGGCCCGGCAGCAACCGTGCCGATTGCGCCTCAGGCAGTGCCTCCACCGTCTTCAGCCGCCGCTCCATCGCCCGGGTGCGCACGCTGGCGGCGTCGATGGTGTCGCTGGCTTCGGCGAGCTTTTTCTTGGTCTTGGCCAGCACGCCGCCGAAGCGGCCGAACTCGGTCTTCACCGCGCCCAGCACTTCCCAGACCTCGGCCGAACGCTTCTCCAGCGCCAGCGTGCGAAAGCCCATCTGCAGGCTGCTCAGCGTGGCCAGCAGCGTGGTGGGGCCGGTCAGCATCACCTTGAACTCGCGCTGCAAGGCTTCCAGCAGCCCGGGCCGGCGCAGCGCCTCGGCGTACAGGCCCTCGGTGGGCACGAAGAGGATGCCGAAGTCGGTGGTGTGTGGCGGCGCCACGTATTTGTCGCGGATGCTGCGGGCTTCCAGCCGCAGCCGGGCTTCCAGGGCCTTGGCAGCGGCTTCCACGGCAGCGGGGTCGGCGCGCTCCTGGGCTTCCAGCAGGCGCTCGTAGTCCTCGCGCGGGAACTTGGCGTCCACCGGCAGCCAAAGGGGCTGGCCATCGCTGCGCTGGCCCGGCAGGCGGATGGCGAATTCCACGCGCTCGCTGCTGCCCGGCACGGTGGCCACGTTGGCGGCGTACTGCTCCGGCGTGAACACCTGCTCCAGCAGGCCGGCGAGTTGCGTCTCGCCGAAGATGCCGCGCGTCTTCACACCGTTGAGCACGCGGCTGAGCGAACCCACGTCGCGCGCCAGCGTCTGCATCTCGCCCAGGCCCTTGTGCACCTGCTCCAGGCGGTCGGCCACCTGCTTGAAGCTTTCGCCCAGCCGCTGCTCCAGCGTGGCGTGGAGCTTCTCGTCCACCGTGGCGCGCATCTGGTCGAGCTTCTTCTCGTTGCCGGCCTGCAGCGCGTTCAGGCGCACTTCCACCGTGGCGCGCACCTCGGCCAGGCGGCGTTCGTTGGCCTCCCCCTGGGCGCGCAGCTGCTCGGCCATCGCGCGCTGGGCCAAGGCCAGGTCGGCGCGTGTGGCCTGGCCCTGGCGGCCGAGTTCGTCGCGCAACTCGCGCTCCAGCCGCTCGGCGTGGCCGGCGCTGCGGTCTTCGGTGCGCCGCAGCAGCAAGGCCACGGCCAGCAGCAGATTGAGCGCCAGCAGCGCCAGCGCGGCGTAGGCAACCCAGGCCGGCATCAAGCGCGCGGCGTGAACTGCCCGGCGTTGAGGGGTGTCAGTGGCTGGCCGCCCTGCCCTGGCGCGCCCAGCACGGCAATCAGGTTGTCGGCCGCCAGCCGGGCCATGGCCCGCCGCGTGGCCACGGTGGCGCTGGCGATGTGCGGCGTGAGCACGACGTTGGGCACGCTCAGCAGCGCGGGGTTGAGCGCCGGTTCGCCTTCGAAGACGTCCAGCCCCGCCGCGGCGATGCGGCGCTCGCGCAGCGCCTCGGCCAGCGCCGCGTCGTCGACGATGCCGCCGCGGGCGATGTTGGTCAGCGTGGCCGTGGGCTTCATCTGCGCGATTTCCGCTGCGGCGATGCAGTGGTGGTTCTCGGGCGTGTAGGGCAGCACCAGCACCAGGTGGTCGGCCTGGGCCAGCAGGGTGGCCTTGTCCACCCAGGTGGCACCCACGCTGGCCTCGGTTTCGGCCGGCAGCCGGCTGCGGTTGTGATAGACCACCTTCATGCCGAAGCCATGGTGGCCGCGCCGTGCGATGGCCTGGCCTATGCGCCCCATGCCCAGGATGCCCAGCGTGCTGCCGTGCACGTCACTGCCGGCGAACATGTCGTAGGCCCACTTCGTCCACTCGCCGCGGCGCAGAAAGTGTTCGCTCTCGGCCATGCGGCGCGCGGTGGCCATCATCAGCGCGAAGCCGAAGTCGGCCGTGCTTTCGGTCAGCACGTCGGGCGTGTTGGTGGCCCACACGCCGGCCGCATTGAAGGCCGGGATGTCGAAGTTGTTGTAGCCCACGGCCATGTTGGCCACGATGCGCAATTGCGGGTTCGCGGCCAGCACTTCGGCGTCGACGCGGTCGCCGCCGGTGGTGAAGGCACCGGCCTTGCCCTGCAGCCGGCGTGCCAGTTCCTGCTTGCTGAAGACGGTGTCGGCCTGGTTGTCTTCCACCTCGAAGTGCTGGCGCAGCAATTCAAGGATTTCGGGGAAGACGGCGCGAGCCACCAGGATGGCGGGGCGGGGGCTGCTGCTCATGGACGGCTCTCGGGTTTATTCAAGGAAACGGGTGAAGCCGGCCACCGGCTCGCGCTCGGTGACCAGGGTGTTCTCGATGGCCGCCGGGTCGGCATGGCCGAGCGACATGCCGCACACCAGCATCTGCGTCTCGGGCAGTTGCAGGTGGCGCGCGATGATGCGGTGAAAGGGTGTGAAGGCGGCCTGCGGGCAGGTGTCGAGCCCGCGCGCGCGCGCCGCGATCATCACGTTCTGCAGGAACATGCCGTAGTCGAGCCAGCTGCCCTTTTCTAGCACGCGGTCGATGGTGAACATCAGCCCCACGGGCGCGCCGAAGAAGCTGTAGTTGCGGCCGTGCTGCGTGTGCATGCGCGCCTTGTCGGTCTTGGCGATGCCCAGCAGCGTGTAGAGGTCCCAGCCCACCTTGCGGCGGCGGTCGATGTAGGGGCTTTGCCACTGCTGGGGGTAGTAGGCGTATTCCTCGGTGTGGCTGGCGCGGGCCTCCGGGTCGTCGTGGGCGGCGGCGATGTCGGCAGCCAGGGCCTGCAGGGCGGCGCCCGTCAGCACGTGCACCTGCCAGGGCTGGGTGTTGGTGCCCGAAGGCGCGCGCGAGGCCACCTGCAGGATGTCTTCCACCGTGGCGCGCGGCACCGGCGTGGGCAGGAAGGCGCGGATGGAGCGGCGCGACAGCACGGCGGCATCCACCGCGGCCGTGGTGCTGGGGGTGATGGGCGCAGCCAGGGCGGCGGCCAGGGTCGGCACGGTCATGCGTCTTCCTTCGTGGGGGCGGGGGTGGGTTTTGCCGGTGGGTCGGGCTCGGCGGGTGCGGACGGCTTCAACAGCAGCGGCTCCAGCACCGCGCGCAAGGCCGCAGGCAGCGCCACGGGCCGGCGCGTGATGCGGTCCACATACACATGCACGAAGCGCCCGACGGCGGCCGACATCGGCGCTTCGTCGCCGAACAGGCCCAGCTCGTAGGTGACGCTGCTGCGGCCCAGCGCCGCCACGGCCAGGCCCGCGTGCACCGTTTGCGGAAAGGCCAGGCTCTCGAAGTAGTGGCACTGCGTGTGCACCACCAGGCCGATGACGCCGCCGGCGTGGATGTCCAGTGCGCCGGCCTCGATGAGGAAGCGGTTCACCGCGGTGTCGAAGTAGCTGTAGTGCACGACGTTGTTGACGTGGCCATAGACGTCGTTGTCGGCCCAGCGTGTGGTGATGGGCTGGAAGTGCGCGAAGTGCGCGCGCGGCAGGGGCTGCGGGCGCGTTCGCACGTCGCCAGGGTGGGCAGGGCTCATGCGCCCGATTCTTCCACCGCCGCCGGAGCGCCCTGCCCGGCCTGCCGCGACCACGCGGCCCAGGCCTGCAGCGCCAGCGCCAGGGTTTGCCGCTGCACCGCCACGGTGGTGTGGATGTCGCGGCCGTAGCCGCCGGCCATGCTCAGCGCCACCGGAATGCCGCGCTCTTGCAGCGCGGCCAGCACCCGGCGGTCGCGCTCGGCCAGGCCGGCGCTGCTGATCTTCAGCCGGCCCAGGCGGTCGTCTTCGTGCGGGTCGGCGCCCGCCAGGTAGAAGGCCAGGCCAGGCGGCTGGTTGCCGTGGCGGGCCCAGGCCGTCGCCAGGGCGGTGTCCAGCGCGGCCAGGTACTCGTCGTCGCGGCAGCCATCGGGCAGTTCAACGTCCAGGTCGCTGGCTTCCTTGCGGAAGGGAAAGTTGCGCGCGCCGTGCAGGCTGAGCGTGAAGACGCTGTCGTCGTCGCGGAAGATAGCCGCGGTGCCGTTGCCCTGGTGCACGTCGAGGTCGATGACGATGACGCGCAGCAGGTGCGGTGGGCGGCCTTGCGAGGCCGATCGCGCGCCTGCGCGCTGCCCATGCCGGTGCCATTCGGCCTGCATCAGCCGCGCGGCCACCGCCACGTCGTTGAACACGCAGTAGCCCGAGCCCTTGTGCGCATAGGCGTGGTGCGTGCCGCCCGCCAGGTTGGCGGCCACGCCCTCGGGCGCGCCACCGGCGAAGCCCAACAGCGCCGTGCGCGCCGCCGCCACCGTGGCGCCGACCGAGCGCCGGGAGCGTTCGACCATGCGCTGCGACCACGGAAAGCCAATCTCGCGCTGCTGCGCCGCCGTGGTGGTGCCCTCGGTCACGGCGCTGATCCACCCCGGCTCGTGCGCCAGCGCCAGTTCGCCGTCGCTGGCCGGCGGGGCCTCGGTCAGCTGCACGCCCGGCAGGCTGGCCTGCACGGCTTCGCGCAGCAGGCGGTACTTGGGCATGGGGAAGGTGTGGCCTTCGGGCAGCGGCAACACGAACTGGTCGGAATGGAAGGCGCGCACGTGGTCGATTCTAGGAAGCCACCCCTAAATTGCTGCAGCGCAACAAAAACGGCTTGCGTTGCTCGGGAAGACCCCTATACTTCCATTCATGTTGCAGCGCAGCAATTCAGCTGAACCGGCGCGGCAAGGTTTCCAACTCACTGACCCAGGAGCTCACCATGACCACGACTTTCACCCCTGAACAATTCGTCGCTGCCCAGAAGGCCACCCTCGAAACCCTGTTCGGCCTGACCCACAAGGCCTTCGACAGCGTCGAGAAGCTGGTCGAACTGAACATGCAGGTCGCCAAGACTACCCTCAGCGAAGCCGCTGACACCGCCCAGGCCGCCCTGTCGGTGAAGGACGTGCAGGAACTGATGAACCTGCAAGCCAGCCTGCTGCAGCCCGCTGCCGAGAAGGCCGCCAGCTACAGCCGCCACGTGTACGACATCGTCGCCGGTGCCAACGCCGAAGCCACCAAGGCCGCCGAAGCGCAGATCGCCGACAGCCAGAAGAAGGTGCTGGCCCTGGTGGACACCGCCGTGAAGAATGCGCCCGCCGGTTCGGAAAGCGCCGTGGCGATGATGAAGTCGGCCGTGACCGCCGCCAACAATGCCTTCGAGACCGTGCAGAAGGCAGCCAAGCAAGCCACCGAAGTGGCCGAGGCCAACTTCACCACGCTGACCAACAGCGCCGTGAAGGCCACGCAGACCGCCACCAAGGGCAAGAAGGCCGCCTGAACGCGCGCCCGGTGGCGCGGATGACGGCACGGAACTTTTCCCGCCGCCCCCCGCTCTACCGCTGGCCTGGGGGACTGCAAACCCCGGGTCTCTCGTGTGGAAGGTTGTCTTGGGCCCGGTGGCGACACCGGGCCTTTTCTTTTTCCGCGGCCCGTTACTGGGGTGCGGCGGCGCGCTGCGCCCAGTCGGCCAGGCGCTGGCGCAGTTCCGGCAGGGCCTTCAGCGCCGCCTCGCGCCCGGCGATGATGGCGCGGCGGCGCGCGGTGAAGTCGGCGCTGGAAATGCCCGCCAGGGCCGGCCGCAGCACCACGTCGGCCTCGCGCAGCTCGAAGCTGTTGATGCTGCGGCTCATGATGGCGAAGGTCTGCAGCAGCATCTTCATCAGGTCGCTGGTGAGGGCGCCCTCCGGCGGGTTCGAGATGTCCACCGCCAGCACCACGTCAGCGCCCATCTGCCGCGCGTAGCGCACCGGCACGGGCGAGATCAAGCCGCCGTCCACGTACTCGCGCGAGCCTATCTTCACCGGCTGGAAGACCGCCGGCACCGCGCTGCTGGCGCGCACGGCGGTGCCGGTGTCGCCACGCCGGAACAGCACGCCGGCGCCGCTGTCCAGGTCGGTGGCGACGATGCCCAGCGGCAGCTTCATCTGCTCGATGGCCAGGCCGCCGGTCTGCTCGCGCACGTAGCGCGCCAGCGCCTCGCCGCGAAGCAGCCCGCGGCTGGGGAAGGCCCAGTCGGTGATGGCGCCTTCGTCCATGGTCTGGGCCAGGGTGCCCATGTCCAACCCTGTTCGGCCTGAGGCATAGAGCGCTGCCACCATGCTGCCAGCGGAGGTGCCCACCACGAGGTCGGGCTTGATGCCGTTTTCCTCCAGCACCTGGATCACGCCGATGTGGGCAAAGCCGCGCGCGGCGCCGCCCCCCAGCGCCAGGCCCAGACGCGGCGGGCGCGAAGGGGGTGGCTGCGGTGGCGGGGGCGCGGGAGGTCTTGCGGTGGGCGCAGCCGATGCCGTGCCGGATGGAGATGGCGGTGGTGCCGGCGGCGGTGGTGGTGGCGCGGAAGGTGCCGAGGGCGGCGGCGCCCCGGGTAGGGTCTGGCAACCGGCCAAGGCCAGCAGCGCCGAGGCGATGAACACGCGTCTTGACATCGTGTCATTCTATGGATCGGCGGCATGACACCCGTTTATAGACTTGATTAAATATAAGAAGATGCTGAACATGTACTTCCGGAAATAACAAACCCTGCCTACAGTCGCTGCTCCCCAGCCCCATCGGCTGCGGCGTCCCCATGAAAATCCGCGACCTCGACCTCTCAGACAACCCGCGCAACGCCGAGCACCAGGCGCTGGGCTTGCCGCCGGTCGAAAAGAGCCTGCGTCTGCCCACCCTGCACCCGGTGCTGCGCGTCACGATGTGGGCGGTGCTGCTGCTGATGGCCGGCGCCATGGCCTGGTTGGCCACCCGGCTGGCCCAGCAGCCCGGCAGCTGGCAGATCGTCAGCAACGTGCTGGCCTCCGAGGCCTTCTGGTATGCCGTGCTGGTGGGCTTGATCGCTCAGGCGGTGGATGGCGCGCTGGGCATGGCTTACGGCATCACCTCCACCAGCTTCCTGCTCGCCACGGGCTCGCCACCGGCCGTGGCCAGTGCCAGCGTGCACATTGCCGAGGTCTTCACCACCGGGGTGTCGGGTGTGGCCCACATCAAGTTGGGCAATGTGAGCCGGCAGCTCTTCCTGCGGCTGCTACTGCCGGGCATCGCGGGCGCGGTGCTGGGGGCCTGGGTGGTCTCCAGCATCGACGGCGACACCATCAAGCCCTTCGTGGCCGCCTACCTGCTGGGCATGGGCCTGTTCGTGCTGAGCAAGGCCTTCCGCAAGCGCCGCGTCAACCAGGGTGAGCCACGCCACGTCGCCAAACTGGGGTTGGTGGGCGGCTTTGTCGACGCCGCCGGCGGTGGCGGCTGGGGCCCGGTGGTCACCACCACGCTGGTGGGCACGGGGCACGACCCGCGCACCACCATCGGCTCGGTGAACCTGGCCGAGTTCTTTCTCACCTTCGTGAGCGCCGGTGTGTTCATGCTGCTGGTCGACGAAGCCCCTTGGGCCACCGTGGCCGGCCTGGTGGTGGGCGGCCTGTTCGCGGCTCCGCTGGCGGCCTTCATGACGAGCCGCCTGAACACCCGCACGCTGCTGGTGCTGGTGGGCCTGGTCATCGTGTGCATCAGCACCTTCAATCTCTGGCACGCGCTGGCCTGAAGCGCAGAACCTTCGCATGTACCGTTACACCGACTTCGACCGCCACTTCGTGCGCGCCCGCGCCGCGCAGTACCGCGACCAGCTGCAGCGCCACCTGGTCGGCGAACTGCCCGACGACGAGTTCCGCCCGCTGCGTCTGCAGAACGGCTGGTACGTGCAGCGCCACGCGCCCATGCTGCGCGTGGCCGTGCCCTATGGCGAACTGAGCAGCCGCCAGCTGCGCCAGCTGGGGCGCATCGCCCGCGAGTTCGACCTGCAGGACGCAGGCCTGCCCACCCAGCGCGGCGGCTTCGGCCACTTCACCACGCGCCAGAACCTGCAGTTCAACTGGATTCCGCTGGCGCGCAGCGCCGACGTGATGGACCTGCTGGCCGAGGTGGACATGCACGGCATCCAGACCAGCGGCAACTGCATCCGCAACATCACCACCGATGCGCTGGCCGGCATTGCGCCCGACGAGGTGGTGGACCCCCGCCCCTACTGCGAGATCTTGCGCCAGTGGAGCACGCTGCACCCGGAATTCGCCTTCCTGCCGCGCAAGTTCAAGATTGCCGTCACCGGCGCCTGCGAAGACCGTGCCGCCACCGGCTGGCACGACATCGGCCTGCGGCTGGTGAAGAACGAGGCCGGCGAGGTGGGCTTTCGCGTCGCCGTGGGCGGCGGCATGGGCCGCACGCCGCTGATTGCCAGCGAGTTCAGCGCCTTCGTGCCCTGGCAGCAGATTCTGGTGTTCATCGAAGCCGTGGTGCGCGTCTACAACCTCTACGGCCGGCGCGACAACATGTACAAGGCTCGCATCAAGATCCTGGTGAAAGCCGAGGGTGAACGTTTCGTGCAAGCCGTGCAGCGTGAATTCGAGGCGCTGCTGGCCGACCCGGGCACGCCGCTCATTCCGCAGGCGGAACTGGCGCGCGTGGAAGCCAGCTTCACGAACCCGGTGCAGCCCACGGAAGAAGCCGACGCCGGCACCAGCACCGCCGAAGCGCCCGCCTACACGCGCTGGCTGCAACGCAACGTGCACGCCCACAAGCTGCCGGGTTACCGGGCGGTGACCTTGTCGCTGAAGCGCGCCAGCCTGCCGCCCGGTGACGTGACGGCCGCGCAGATGGACGCCGCGGCCTCGCTGGCCGACAGCTTCAGCCAGGGCGAACTGCGGGTCACGCACGACCAGAACCTGCTGCTGCCCTGGGTGCACCAGAGTGCCCTGCCCGCGCTGTGGCTGGCCGCGCGCGAACTGGGCCTGGCCACGCCCAACATCGGCCTCTTGACCGACATGATCGCCTGCCCCGGCGGCGACCTGTGCGCGCTGGCCAATGCGCGCAGCCTGCCCATCGCCGCGGCACTGACCGAACGCTTCGCCGACCTCGACGAGCTGCACGACATCGGCGACATCGACCTGCACATCAGCGGCTGCATCAACAGCTGCGGCCACCACCACAGCGGGCACATCGGCATCCTGGGTGTAGATAAAGACGGCAGCGAGTGGTACCAGGTCACGGTGGCCGGTGCCGACGGCAGCACGCTCAGCGGCGCGGCCGTGGCCGGCAAGGTGATAGGCCCGAGTTTTGCTGCAGACGAGGTGCCTGACGTCATCGAAGCCGTCGTGGGCGTGTACCTGCAGCAACGCGAGGCCAGCGAACGTTTCATCGACACCGCGCGCCGCCTGGGGCCCCTGCCCTTCCGCCAGGCGGCCGATGCCGTGCGACGCAGCACCGCCACCGCACCGGCGGCGGCTGAGGCATCCCCGGCCTGAACCCGAGCTTGCCCATGAACTTCATCAGCCCTGAACAAGCCTTGCCTGCTGACACCCTGGTGCTGGACAACACCGCCGACGTGTTGGCCCTGGGCCCGGCGCTGGCCGGCCACGGCACGGTGCAGCTGCAGTTC
Organism: beta proteobacterium AAP51; assembly: GCA_001295905.1. Classification (GTDB taxonomy): domain Bacteria; phylum Pseudomonadota; class Gammaproteobacteria; order Burkholderiales; family Burkholderiaceae_C; genus Rubrivivax. Next base: position 20,806 of record LJHT01000079.1, read on the forward strand.
CCGAAATGGACCGACGGCCGCGCTTATTCGCAGGCCGTGCTGTTGCGCGGAAGGTTGCGCTACAGCGGCGAACTCATTGCCACCGGCGAGGTGCTGGCCGACATGCTGCCGCTGCTGCGCCGTTGCGGCTTCACCGGCGTGCGCCTGCGGGCCGACCAGAAGCTGGAGGCGGCCCAGCGCGCGCTGGGCTACTTCGACACGCACTACCAGACTGTGCCCGCCGAACGTGCGACGCAGGTGGTGGCACCCGCCGTGGCGCAGGGGGCGGCCTCGTGAGCGCCATCAGCCTGTACGCCCGCCTGACGCCCGGCTACGAACAACGCGTGGCCGAGACCGTGGCGCTGCTGCAAGAAGCGGCGGCCCGGCACCCGGGCCGCATCGTCTTCACCACCAGCCTGGGCGCTGAAGACATGGTGCTGGCCGAGCTGATTGCGCGCCACCGCCTGCCCATCGCCCTGGCCACTCTGCAAACCGGCCAGCTGCATGCGGAGACGCTGGCCCTGCTGCCGCAGTTGCAGGCGCTGTACGGCCTGACGGTGGAGCAATGGCACCCGCAGGCCGAGGCCGTGCTGCACTTCACCCGCAGCCATGGCGAGTTGCCCATGCGCCAGAGCATCGAGCTGCGCAAGGCCTGCTGTGCGCTGCGCAAGCTGGAACCGCTGGCGCGCGCCCTGGCCGGCCGCAGCGCCTGGGTGACGGGCCTGCGTCGTGAACAAAGCGACGCGCGGGCCGAGCTGCCTTTCAGCAGCATCGACGCCGAAGGCCGCGAGAAGCTCAACCCGCTGGCGGCGTGGAGCCTGGCCGACGTCTGGCACCACATCCACACCCACGGCGTTCCCTACAACCCGCTGCACGACCAGTTCTACCCCAGCATCGGCTGCGCGCCCTGCACGCGCGCCGTGGCCGTGGGCGAAGACTTCCGCGCCGGCCGCTGGTGGTGGGAACAGGAAAGCGCGAAGGAATGCGGCTTGCATGTGCCGCGCAAGCGCAACGAGGAAACCGCATGAACGCCCCCGCATCCCCGGCCCACCTGCTGCCGCATCTGGACCACCAGCACCTGGATGGGCTGGAAGAAGAAGCCATCTTCATCCTGCGCGAGGTGGCGGCCAGTTTCGAGCGGCCCGCCCTGCTCTTCAGTGGCGGCAAGGACAGCTGCGTGGTGCTGCGCCTGGCCGAGAAGGCCTTCAAGCAGCGCGCCGCGGCGCCCACGCCGGCCCAGCCCTCTGCCGCTTATACCGGCCGGCTGCCCTTCCCCCTGCTGCACGTGGACACCGGCCACAACTTCCCCGAGGTGCTGAGCTTCCGCGACCAGCGCGTCGCGGAGATGGGCGAACGCCTGGTCGTGGCCAGCGTGGAAAGCAGCATCGAACGCGGCACCGTGCGCCTGGCTCACCCCCTGGAAAGCCGCAACGGGCACCAGACCGTGGCGCTGCTGGAAGCCATCGAAGAACACCGCTTTGATGCCTTGATCGGCGGTGCGCGGCGCGATGAAGAGAAGGCCCGCGCAAAAGAGCGCATCTTCAGCCACCGCGACCGCTTCGGCCAGTGGCAGCCCAAGGAGCAGCGGCCTGAACTCTGGACGCTGTTCAACACACGCCTGCGCCCCGGCGAGCACTTCCGCGCCTTCCCCATCAGCAACTGGACCGAGCTGGATGTGTGGCTGTACATCGCGCGCGAGAACATCCCGCTGCCCGGCCTGTACTACCGCCATGAGCGCGAGGTGGTGCGCCGCAAGGGCCTGCTGGTGCCCGTGACCGAGGTGACGCCCCCCGCCGCCGGCGAACGTGTGGAAATCGTGCCGGTGCGCTTTCGCACCGTGGGCGACATGACCTGCACCTGCCCGGTGGCCAGCAGTGCCAGCAACGCCACCGAAGTGGTGGCCGAGACGCTGAGCGTCACGGTCAGCGAACGCGGCGCAACGCGCATGGACGACCGCGCTTCCGACGCGGCCATGGAGCGCCGCAAGAAAGAGGGGTACTTCTGATGTCTGCCGTGATGCAAGACCGGCCGGCCGTCAGCGCGCGTCGCGCGCTGCGTTTCCTGACTGCCGGCAGCGTGGACGACGGCAAGAGCACCCTCATCGGCCGCCTGCTCTACGACAGCCGCGCCATCCTGGCCGACCAGCTGGAGCACCTGCACCAGCGTGCCGCCAGCGCCGGCCGCGCTGCCGACGCCGCGCCCTTCGACCTGAGCCTGCTCACCGACGGGCTGGAAGCCGAGCGTGAACAGGGCATCACCATCGACGTGGCCTACCGCTACTTCGCCACGCCGTCGCGCAAGTTCATCATTGCCGACGCCCCGGGCCACGAGCAGTACACGCGCAACATGGTCACGGCGGCGGCCGGCAGCGACGCGGCGGTGGTGCTGGTGGACATCACCAAGCTCGACCTCTCGGCCGGGCCTGCAGGCCCCGTGCGGCTGCTGCCGCAGACGCGGCGCCACAGCCTGCTGGCGCAGCTGCTGCGCGTACCCAGCATCGTGTTCGCCGTGAACAAGATCGACGCCGTGGCCGAGCCGGCCCAGGCCTACGCGGCCGTGTCGCAGGCGCTGCAGGCCTTTGCGCAAGAGGCCGGCCTGCCGCTGGCCGGCATCGTGCCGGTGTCGGCCCTGCGCGGCGACAACGTGGCCACGCCGCTGCAGGCGCCCTGGTACCAGGGCCCGACACTGCTGCAGCTGCTGGAAGGCCTGCCGAACGAAGGCGACGAAGGCGACGAAGTGCGCGGTCCTGCGGCCACCCCCGCAGAAGCCGACCACTGCAACACCTTCAGCCTCCCCGTGCAGTACGTCGCGCGTGAAGGCGACGGCACCGGCGAGCTGCCGCGCGTGTTCTGGGGCCGCGTGGCCACCGGCGAGGTGCGCGTGGGCGACGAACTGCAGGTCTTCCCCAGTGGCGAAAGGGCCGTGGTCGCGGCCTTGCGCCATGCCCGCGGTGACGTGGCCGTGGTGCCCGCCGGGCAGTCGGCCGGCGTGGTGCTGGACCGCCAGCTCGACATCTCCCGCGGCGACTGGCTGGCCGCGCCGGGCCGGCTGGCCGCGGTGCAGCGCTTCAGCGCCACGCTGGCCTGGCTGGACCTGGAGGCTGCCACGCCCGGCCGCAAGTACTGGCTGCGCCACGGCCACCGCTGGGTGCAGGCTCGTCTACTGGCCATCACGCAGCGGCTGGACATCCACACGCTGCAGGGCCAGCCCGCAGAGAGCCTGGCCGTCAATGAAATCGGAGAAGTCGTGTTCGAGCTTCAGCAAGCCTTGCCGCTGGCGCCTTATGCGCAGCAGCGCGTGGGCGGTGCGCTCATCGTGGTGGACCCCAGCAGCCACCGCACCAGCGGCGCGCTGCTGGTGCGCGGCGCCCTGGGGGCCTGAGATGGGCCGCGTGGTCTTCGTCAGCGCCGGGCCGGGGGCAGCCGACCTCATCACCTTGCGTGGTGCGCGCCGCCTGGCCGAAGCGCAGGTGGTGCTCTTCGACGCCCTCACCGACCCTGCGCTGCGCGAGTTCGCGCCCCAGGCTCTGTGGGTGGACGTGGGCAAGCGCGGCTTCTGCCACAGCACCGGCCAGGCCACCATCGACGCGCTGCTGGTGCGCCACGCCCGCCAGCACGAGGTGGTGGTGCGCCTGAAGGGCGGCGATGCCAGCGTTTTCGGGCGTCTGGAAGAAGAGCTGCAAGCCCTGGCCGCTGCCGGCATTGCCTGCGAGGTGGTGCCGGGCGTGACGGCGGCCATCGCCGCCGCCGCGCACACGCAACGCCCCTTGACGCGGCGCGGCACCGCGGGCCGCGGTGGCCGCAGCGTGAGCCTGACCACCGCCATGACGCGCCAGGGCCAGCTGCAGGCCGGGCGCCATGCCGACACCGAGGTGTTCTACATGGCGGGCCGACAGCTGGGCGCGCTGGGCCGGGCGCTGCTGCGGGTCGGCTGGCCGCAGGACACACCCGTGTGCGTGGTGTCGCGCGCGGGCTGGCCCGACGCCCTGGCCAGCGAGCACACCCTGGCCGGCCTGGCCGGCGCTGCCTTGCTGCATGCCGGCCGGCCCACGGTGGTGACGGTGGGCACGGGCGCGGCGCCCGTGGCCGCCGCGCCACGCACGCCGTCGTCTGCGCAGGCGCTGCCGGTGGCCGCCGCAGGGCGGGCGCCAGCGGCTGCGTAAAATCATGCTTTCGGTGCGGGCTGCGGCATGCCCCGCCGCCCGCTCCACCCCACAGAGTGCCCCATGACCCACGTTGTTCTCGAATCCTGCATACGCTGCAAGTACACCGACTGTGTTGATGTCTGCCCGGTGGACTGCTTCCGCGAAGGCCCGAACATGCTCGTCATCGACCCCGATGAATGCATCGACTGCGCGGTGTGCATCCCCGAGTGCCCGGTGAATGCCATCCTGCCGGAAGAAGACGTGCCCACCGAACAGCTGGCCTTCATCAAGCTCAACGCCGACCTGGCGCGCAACTGGCCCAGCATCACCAAGCGCAAGGCGCCGCTGCCCGAAGCCGACGAGTGGAAAGACCGCAAGGACAAGCTCGACCAGCTCAAGCGCTGAGCCACCCTTCCCGCTTCACCCGCACAGCCCGCCCTTGGCGGGCTGTGTCGTTTCTGCAACCGCCTGGGTGCAGGGCTGGGCGCCTTCGGCACGCCTCGGCCGGCGCCTGCATAATCGCGCCCGCTGCCGGCTCCCGTGCCGACAGCACTTCGCTAGGGGTGTTGGGCCTGAACAGGCCCGACTGAGAAAGTCCCTTTGAACCTGATTGAGGTAATCCTCGCGCAGGGAAGCAGCCTGAACAACGCCCACGTCCTGTGGGCGCGCCTTCCAGTTTGCCCACCTGCCATCGCTCACAAAGGCACACGATGGCATTCCGTTCGTTCTTTCGTTTTTCCGTTCTTTCCTTCGCCAGCCAGCTGACCTTGACCAACGCCGCGCTGGCCCAGGCGGCACCGGCGCCCGGCGCTGCCGTGCAGGTGATCACCGTCACCGGGCAAAGCGCCAGCAACAGCGCCAGCGTGGCGGGCTTCGGCAACGTGCCGCTGGCGCGGCTGCCGCTGTCGGCCAGCGTCATCAGCACCACGCAGTTGCAGGATGCCGGCATCGGCAGCCTGGCCGACATCACCCGGCTGGACGCCGGCATCACCGACGCCTACAACCCGCCGGGCTACTGGGGCCAGCTGGCCGTGCGCGGCTTCACGCTGGACAACCGCTACAACTACCGCCGCGACGGCCTGCCCATCAACGCGGAAACCGTCATCGGCCAAGCCAACAAGCAGGCCCTGGAGATCATCAAGGGCACCAGCGGCCTGCAGGCCGGCACCAGCGCCCCGGGCGGCCTGGTGAACCTGGTGGTGAAGCGCCCGCAGCGCGATGTGCGGCAGGCCAGCCTGGGCTGGGAAAGCGACAGCACCCTCAGCGCCGCCATCGACGTGGGCGACCGCAGCGAAGCCGGGCTGCGCCTGGGCTGGCGCGTGAACGCCAGCGCCACGCGCCTGGACCCACCCATGCGCAACGCGCGTGGCAGCCGCAGCCTGCTGGCTGGCGCCGTGGAACTGCAGCCGGTGGCCGGCGGCCTGCTGGAAGCCGAGTTCGAACTCAGCCGCCAAAGCCAGCGCAGCACGCCCGGCTTCAGCGTGTTGGGCAACCGCCTGCCCAGTGCCGACAGCATCGACCCCCGCACCAACCTCAACAACCAGGCCTGGAGCCTGCCGGTGGTGATGGAAGGCCGCACGGCTTCGCTGCGCCACACGCAGGCACTGAACGACCGCATCGACCTCATCGCCCACGGCATGACGCAAAGGCTGCGCACCGACGACCGCATCGCCTTTCCTTATGGCTGCAGCGCCGAGAACAACTTCGACCGCTACTGCAGCGACGGCAGCTTCGACTACTACGATTTCCGCAGCGAGGGCGAGCGCCGCAACACCGACGCGCTCGACGTGGCCCTGCAGGGCCGCGCCACGCTGGCCGGGCTGCAGCACCGCTTCAAGCTGGGCGTGCTGGGCACGCGCACCAGCGCGCGCTTCGGGCGCCAGGCCTACAACTACGTGGGCGTGGGCACCATCGCGGCCACGAGCGTGGTGCCTGCCGACCCCACGCTGACCGACGAGAACACGCAGCGCGACGAGCGCAGCACCGAGCTCTACCTGCAGGACGCCATCAGCTTCCCGGGCGGCCTGCAGCTCTGGGCGGGCCTGCGCCACAGCCGCCTGCAGCGCGACAGCGTGCGCACCGACGGCTCGCGCCCCACCGCCTACGCACAGCGCTTCACCACGCCCTGGCTGGCGCTGAGCCAGGCCGTGGGTGAGCAAGGCACGGCCTACCTCAGCTGGGGCGAGGGTGTGGAAAGCGAGGTGGCGCCCAACCGCGCGCGCTACACCAACGCGGGCCAGGCCCTGCCGGCCTTGAAGAGCCAGCAGGTCGAACTGGGCTGGAAGTTCGCGAGCCGGCCGCTGGACTGGCGCGTGGCCGTCTTCGACATCGACCGCCCCGAGTGGCGCGACATCGGCGGCTGCGACGTCAACGGCAGCTGCACGCGCCGCGCCGATGGCAGCTCGCGCCACCGCGGGCTGGAGGCCGAGGCCGAGTGGCGCGCGGGCGCCTACAGCCTGCGCGGTAGCGTGTTGGCCCTGCGTGCGCGCCGCGAAGGCGCCAGCAGCGCGGCCGAAGACGGCAAGCGCCCCACCAACGTGCCGGCCACGAGCGTGAAGCTGCAAGGCGCCTGGAACGTGGCCGGCCTGCCGGGCCTGGCGCTGTTGGCCTTCGTCACCCACGAGGGCGAGCGCATCGTGCTGCCCGACAACAGCATCGCCACACCGGGCTGGACCCGGCTGGACCTGGCGGCCCGCTACACCCAGACACTGGGCAGCGGCCGGAAGGCCGTGTGGCGCTTCGGGGTGGACAACCTGGCGGACGAGCGCGCCTGGAAAGAATCGCCCTTCCAGTTCGGCCACGCCTACCTCTACCCCTTGGCGCCGCGCAGCTTCCATGTCTCGATGACGCTGGGTTTCTGAGGCGGCAACAACGCACAGCCGAAGGGCCGAAAAACCACGCTATACTGTGAGGCTCTGTTCCCCGATAGCTCAGTCGGTAGAGCGCCGGACTGTTAATCCGTAGGTCCCTGGTTCGAGCCCAGGTCGGGGAGCCAAGGTCGTCGAGGGTCTGCTTGCCACGCAGGCAGGCCCTCTCAGCGATCTGACCAGTCGGGGTTCCAGCGAGTCCTTTGTAGGCGCGGTTTCTGCGCGCCTCCTGCCACCTCCCCACCGTGTTCCACGGACCGGAGGACTGGCAGTGATCAGGACATTCGCAGCATTGAACAGCAAGGGTGGCGTCGGCAAGACCACGCTGCTCGCCAACCTGGGCGGACTTCTCGCCGACATGGGTGCCCGCACCCTTCTCGTCGACGCAGACCCCCAGCCCAGCCTCACCAAGTACTTCCACCTCAGCTACGAGGCCGAACAGGGCCTGGTGGAAGTCGTCACGGGCGGCACGGTCTCACACTTGGCCATCTCGCGCACCTCGGTGCCGAATCTGGACCTGATCCGCTCCAACGACGGTGAGGCGCAGCTGCAGCACTGGCTGCACGGACGCGACGACCGCCGGGTCCGCCTGGCCAGGGCCCTCAACAACCCCTACAGAGCCCTGCCGCTGACGACCTGATTGGCCGCGCCTTTCTGTTCCACGGGATGCTCGCCCGAGTGTTCCCCGTCCCCTCGGCCATGATGTGCTCGCGGCTGCTGGCCTCTGCCCGGTTGCCTGCGCTGGATGCGCCCACCCTCATGCAGGCTGCGGCGCGAGGCCATACGGGCTTCACCCGCCTGGTGACCATGCACCGCGAGCAATGGCACGCGGAGACCGGCCTGTCGCGCGACCAGTGGCAGACGGCTAGGCGCAAGCTGCGCGAGGCCGGTGTCCTTGTAGAGCGTCGCCACAACTTCCCTCGCCGCGTGGACCTGGCCGTCAACATGCGTGCGCTGGCCGAGGTGCTGCGCCAGTCCTCCAGCCGGGCAGCGCCCGACCTTGAGGACTTCGACGGCACCGACGCAGCATCCGTCCCTTCGCAGGCCAGCCCCTATAGGCAGGATCGGGCGAAACAGGCGGGTGGGATTGAGCATCGCCCAAACCAACCCGATCGATCGCCCGATCCTG
>LJHT01000008.1 GCA_001295905.1 beta proteobacterium AAP51
CCCAGCGGAGCAGCTCTTCCACCTTACGCCGTGTTCAGATTCGCGCGGCCGGCTCTCCAGCAGACCAATACGATCTACGGCACCACTTTCATTACAAGCTGGAGCTATGACGCGACTGGGCGCCTGATCGGTATGAACTATCCGTCCGGATCCTACTTCGGCTACGAGTACGACTCCGTGGGACGACTTAGCAGGGTCACAAGTAATGTATCTGGGTCGTCTACAGTTGCAGATTCCTTTCGTTACCAGCCGGCTGATAACCGCTTGTTCGCATGGCGATTTGCCAATGGCTTACCACGGTCCAGGACATTTGACACAGACGCTAGAGTTGCTCGACTATTCTCAGCCTCGGCGCACGATCTCACACTCGATTGGAACTACGTCGATAACCTCTCCACAATAAATGACAATGTCTACTCGTGGCAGAGTTCGACGTTCTCATATGACCCCGACAGCAGAGTGAACATAGTTACACGTAGTGGGGATAACCAATCCTTCGTTTTGGATCAGGTGGGCAATCGTACGCAGCATTTTCGCGCTGGTAGCAGTGCTTTCTATTCTCTTGAGTCGACGTCAAATCGTCTCTCCAGTATCAGCGGCAATGGTAGCCGCGTGTTCGGGTACGACCTGGCTGGGAATCTCGCTTCAGATTCATTGGCTGCCAGAACGTTTGGATATGATGCGTTTAACCGAAAGGCGGCGGTGTATCTTGGAGGCTCCTTGGTCGGCGACTACCGTAGTAATGCTCTCAACCAACGGGTTTGGAAAGGAACGCCTGGCGGTTCATCCATGTTCATTTACGGTCCGAAGGGTGAATTATTATACGAGTGGAGTGGCTCAGCCACCAGTTATCTGTGGCTTGAAGGAGAACTGCTCGGCATCGTACGAAACGGTGTCTTCTATGCCAGTCACAATGATCATCTGGGAAGGCCTGAAGTTCTAAGCGGCAATGCCGGTCAGGTGGTCTGGCGTGCAAGCAATACTGCTTTTGATCGTACAGTGGCGATTGATTTAATCGGCAGTTTAAACATAGGGTTCCCTGGACAGTATTTCGACGCAGAAAGCGATCTCTTCTACAATTGGAATCGTTACTATGATCCAACTATCGGGCGATATACCCAGTCCGATCCCATCGGGCTCGCTGGCGGGATCAATACCTACACTTACGTCGGCGGAAATCCGTTGTCGCGAGTTGACCCAATGGGGCTTACTTATACCCTCATTCGAGTTTTCCCTTTCAACACGCACATTGTTCTGCATACATCTGACGCCCCAGGTCTTCAGTTCCCCAGTTATGTTGGGCTATTTGACATAACGGGTTCGGGTTGCGTGGGAATATGTTTTGTGAGTGACAGTGACTTCAAAGCAGGGCGTGATCGCGCTCGCGATCCCGGATTAGCCACTTTGAAGCCCAAGAACCGATTGCCCGATTTGCAACCTAAGACCTGTCCATAACTATGTCTTGGAAGGAGGCGTCTACATGAAGCACTTTAAAAGCGAGGCAAAGTGGATGATCGGAATTCCCCTACTGGTTCTGATCCTTGCACTGCTTGGTGCGATATTCGTGCCTTACTTTAGATCGTAGGTCTTGCGCTTCGCGAGAGAGCCCTTCTGCTCTCGAACCGACCGTCTCAGTCAGTTTGTTGCTCCGCCGCCATGCCGGCGCATGCCCTGCGGCCAGCGGGTCAGTGGCGGCGGAAATCAATTCGATCACTGCCGCGCCGAGGTGTCTTGCCTGTCATTCAAAACCCGGCTCGCCTCTTCTGCAGCTCTCAGGAGCGCGGCCTAACCATTCGCTCAGCACCGACCCGCTACGGCAGGCCGTCTTGCCCGTGGGGGTCCGTTTGATTTCAGTGCAAAAAGTGACGGTTCACGCCCGCCCGCAGAGCGAGCACTGGCGCGGGGTTCGCTCTGCGCCCTCACGCAAGTGCTTGTCAGGCAATGAGTTTCTGTTGGTCCTCCAATCGGCCGTTGAGCGCCTGTTTGTGGGGGCGATCTCAGCCGGAGGCGCTTGTTTTCGCCGCGGTTTGTGACGGCAGGATCTGGCCCGCGTAGCGCTCCAGCGGGAAGCGGAAGACGCCCCGCAGGTTGATGCCTTCCAGCCGTGTGGGCGCAATGCGCCCCGTCAGCTCCGGCGGCACGATCTGCCGCCTGTTGGCCCACCGATCCAGCACCGCCTGCATCTGCGCCGTGTTCCATGCCATCACGATGTTGGCCAGCAGACTCAGCGCGTCGGCCACCGCCTGCATCTCGTCGGCCCTCCTGGCCTGCGCTGGCACCACACGGCCGGTGTAGATCGCGCGCTTGAGCGCATTGACCGCCTCGCCGCGGTTGAGGACCCGTCGCAGCTCGCGGCGGAAGGCCTCGTTGACGAAGTAGTCGGCCAGGAACGCCGTGCGCAGCAGCTTGCCCAGCTGGACGCCGGCGTCGTAGATCGGGTCGCCTCGGGCGGCCGAGCCGAACCGGGCCAGCGCCGTCACCGCGCTGGCGTGGCCTGTGATCACCGAGGCCGCCAGGTGCACCAGACTGTCCCAGTGTTCTTCGATCAGCGCCGTATCGATGGTGGCCTCGCACACGGCAGCGATCTCCCCTGGCACCTTCACGCCGCGCGGCACGAACAGGTGGCGCTGATTGAGCTCCCTGAGCCTGGGACACAGATCGAAGCCCAGCAGCCGAGCTAGGCTCATGGCGAAGTCGGTGTAGCCGTGGGTGTCCACAGCCAGTTGCGTCGTCTCGACCTTCTCCTGCCGCACGACACCCTCGATGGCCGCACCCGCCTGACGCTCGTTGAGCACGATCGGCTGGGCGTGGAAGATGCCCCAGCGGTCCTTGACGTGGCTGTAGATGCCGATGGAGGCCGACCATCCAGCCCAGTGTCAAAGTCCGGCTTTGCCGGAGCAGCTCTCTGAAGCTCAACAGAAATGCTCAAGGTCGCGCTTCAAACCGGCGCACGCCACATGTGCGCAACTCGATACCAACAGTCACTTTTGATCAACAGGACTGGATCAGTATGCCGTGAGTAGCGGAATTGGAGGCCAAAATCAGTTGACAGCGGCTCTATCAGCATCCGTGTCCGAAGCAAGCCAATCTCTCGAGCGCTCGCAGGACCTTACAGCACCCCGCCAGGAGCTTTTCCTCGTAGAGAAGAACTAAACTGTACAAAAGAGAAGCTCTTCATGTTTTAACCTCCGGATCAAACGCCCAGCTTTAAAAGTGAAAAACTTACTCAAGTCGCTTGCCGTCGCGCTTAGTCTTTCTCTTTCAAACCATGCTGCCGAACCGAAGGAAGCCGAAGACGCGACATCATTCAGCCCTGACTCTTTGGTAAGCCTCGTTGGCGGGATTCGGTTCGACTCGGAACTAAAGCAGGTTGAGCGCATGCTCAAAACCCGAAGGGAACGGAGATCGTGCTACTCCCAACAAGAAACACCTGGCAAAAGTTCGTATGTGTGTCGGACGGGCCTGAACGTGCCAAGCAGGTTAAGCGGTTCAGTCGCGACACTATCGGTGTTTGAGCGCTACGACGTTCGCAACGGATCTAGAGCAATGCTCACCATTATGTTGAAGTTCAGTCAGTCAGTGTGTGTGCGCCATGAACCATTTACTGCCTTAGGGACAGTTTCTGTGGTTGACACTCCGCCGATCTGTTCTAGTGCCCCAAACCATGATCCAAACAGCGCAGATCAAGTGCAGTGCAGGCCTAGTGAGTTCAATGTTACTCATATACACCCAGAAAGATCAGCCGTTGGGTCGATCAGTTTGCTACGAGCCATCACCGAGGAATCGTGCGTGCGAAGCCTTGAGATTGTTTATGAGCGCTAAGGAAAAGGAGGCCTGACATGACGAATACTGTAGCACTCGAAAACAAGGTTAAGCAAGCAGTTGGCGCGATGCTATCACCTACTGCGGTCCGGACGTATCAGATGGCCAAGGCAGCGGGGGTGATCTTCATTGAAGATAACACTCAGTACTCTAATGCAAACCTAACGCTTTCCGCCACGGGAGTTGTTGATGGGGGAGTGATATCAATAAATTCAAACCATGTTAAAGAGAACGCCTCGCGGCGTAGAATAACGGAGGCGCAATCCTTCAAAGAGATTGTGGCGCATGAACTCGGTCATGTAGCGTCTTATGCCCAATATGCTAGAGCCTGGGCGCAGGCAGGAACCAACTTTGAGGCAAAGCGGGACGCGTGTCTGCTCGGAGAAGCGCTGGCCCTGCATTGGTCATCCAAAGTCGCTCAAGAAGCCAGAGCAAATGGCGTTCAACTGGGAACATCTGGTGCGGGCTCCGACCTGACTCAGGTTCGGATTGATGCTCACAAGGTTGCAATCGACAGAAACATCAAACCAGGGAGCGAAGAGTATCAAACCATATCAATAAATGCATTCAAGAACTTACTACCCAATACTGGTTGGTGGGTAGTATGTATGGAACAAGCCAGAAAAGTGCAGCTTAAGTTTGTTCCTCCTAGCCTTATGCTTGCTCCTTTGCCAGCTTACAACCTCCCTGCATCATTCCTCGAGGAACTCGCGTTCCCACCTTTACCTGACCTGACTCAGCTGAAGGTCGATGTTCAGTTTGAGCTTGAGCCTGTGGATCCATGGCGGGCTCGCGGCGCATACTTCTTCACCAGCGAGTATGACGTGACTTTGCGAACGATCACAAATACCAACTACCATCACAATCCGATTCGAGAGGACTTTTTCGGGTACGGACGTATTAACTTGTCTCAGTTTGAATCGGCCGCAACTGAGTATATGGAAAGTCTAGTTGCAGATGGTGCTTCTTCGGCTGAACTAGAAGCGCTTGCGGAAGAAATCGCCGCTACAGAAGCCGCGTTTAATGAAATGATCAATACTATAGCGCTCTTCGTGAATTCGCCTGGCGGCCCCGGATATATGGGACCACCAGCACCGTGGTCGCCATCCCCTCCGCCGCCAGCGCCGCCCCCTCCTTCGGATGGCCCGGGCAACGGAGGCGACCCATGAACTCACATCCCGTAGGACCGCGACTGTCTAATGCCCTAAACCGTAGTCAATCCAGGCGACTCAAACAATAGTTGGTATCGCTTAAACAGTTAATCCGATTTAGCTGAAGTAGATTCCGGCTGGATCGGATGTCAGCTTCCTTGGAGTCGCTGCTTGTCTCCTGTGCCGACTCATGAACGCTTTTGAGCGAACCGTAATAGCGGGCTTGGCCTGCGATGTTTCTCGTGGTTTCATTGGGGGTCTTGTTTTTGGCTCCAAGGCACGCGGGGACGGCGCTGACTTATCGGACTTGGACGTAGTTATCGTTAGTGATTTGCCGATGCTTCCCTATCACGAAAAGATTACACTTTCCGGCGTTTTGATCGATGCCTTCTTTTATGATGTGGAGTGCCTGCACGGGACTCTTCTGCAACACCGAGTTGCAGGAAACTTCTCAATGATAAATGCACTGGCAGATTCCACAATTGTTACCGGATCGGACAAGAGAGTCCAGACCCTCAAAGACGTTGCGCTCGGTTTGAGAAGGGTTGGACCACTCCCCAAATCAAGACAAACTGACCGGCAGCAGTTGACCTCGATTATTGAGGACTTTGAGGCGAGTTTGGGCTCTCCCAGTGAATGGCCAGTCGCGTTAGACCTTTACGAGATACTACTGGCGCTATGCTGCAACCACTACGGGATAGGTGGATATAGCAGCAAACATGCCCATCGTCATTTTCGGCTGATCGGCAGCATAGTGGGGGCTTCTCTACTTAACGCTACGCGGGAGGCTGCTGCAGGAAACCCCTCGCCCCTCCTTAAGTTGGCGAGATCACTGCTCAGCGACATTGGCGGCGAGCTGACAACCGCTCACCGCGTAGTCTTGCCTGACAGCCTACGTGTTCCCCTCTGTCTATCCGGTTTTGAATCGATCCGTAAGGATGATGCTGGAGTGAGCTCGGACGAAACGTAGCCTGCCGAGGCTCAAACCTTAATGGGACCGAACATACCCGAGTAGATCAACGCCTCCCATACCTTCTTGATGTATTGGCCAGTCTCCTGGCTAACAAACAGAGACGACCGGGCTCCACGCGGCTCGCCGAGGAAGTATGGCCGCATCGACTCCCAGGTTTCTGCAAGCTGCGCCCACTCCCAGCAAGGCACTTCCTTCTCAAGCAGAAGCGGCATGGCGACCGATAGAGGGATTAACTTGTCCATCGGCAAGGTCCTGGCCCAGTGGCACTTGACGAGGATGGGAGTCGCCGAAGCGCTATAGAGTTTCACCTTGAGCTTCTCGGCCTTGATCGTGGCAGCGGGGTGCTTGTAGGCAAGCTTCTCAACGGAATCCAGGACTGCCTGCCCGTCGTCGTAGGGGCAGGTGACGAAGCCATGCGCGAAGCACTGGGTGTGATCGAGCCCGGTGTAGCCGCACTCTCGGCTTGGCCAGGTGACCGGGCTGCGGCTGTCATGGTTGCGCACCAGCGGGTGCCAGGACGGGTAGGCATCCACAGCAGGACCAAGCTCATCCATGATGCTCTGTAGCGCCAACTTACTACCCCGCCGTTAAGCTTGGCCGGCTCGCGGTCGCCTCAGACCTGCAAGGTCAAGGCGTTGGCCAGCAAGTCATGGACCTCGTCCATGGTGAGATCTTGGACTCGGCCTCACTCTCGGCCGCGCGCCTGATCATCCTGGACGCGGACAACGAGCCGCGAGTCGTGCAGTTCTATCGCAGGCTCGGCTACCAGGAGTCCCTCTGGGCCGAAGCTCAGGCCAGGAAAGGCATTGGCTCGAAGTCGGTGGCGGCAGCGGCAACCGTCAAGATGATCCGCGACATCTTGGCCTGAGGCATTCCAGAACACGCCGCCAACGTCAGGCCCGCCCAGTGAGGATAGTTCCCTGGATCGTTTTGTGTATTGCACGATACATACATGCCGCATCTCTGGCAGCCCATCACCTCGATCTGAGCTCCGCACCCGTCGTCAAGATGGGTTCGCCGGACGCATACCACGCAGCGGCACCGGCTACCGCCGCAGCTCCTTCAGAACGGTTGCCTTGGTGACTTCGTCGTCGAATCCATCAAGCCACATGACAGACACGTCGGCGGGGACTTCGTCGAGCATTGCAAGCGCCTTCGTCTTATCGCCCATGCGAGATCGACAGAGCGCCGCCAGAAGGCGCGCTGACCCCAAGTAGTACGCGCTCTTCTCGTTGAGGCTTCTTGCGATACAGCGCTCGAAGTACGGCGCCGCTTGATCCAGGCTTCCAGCCTGCATCGCGTACTCCCCAGCGAAGTACAGGTCGGCAATGCTCGACATGTCGGCGTCTGCGACGTCTCGCCTGTCAGCAAACGCCTTGTCGAACGCGCCGGCCTCGGCGTAGCCGAGTGAGCGCTCTCGAAGGAGATCCGAGCGCGCATTGGGGTACTGGTCGAGCAACTCCTCAAACAGGCTGCGCCCCTCGAACTCATCATCGCGCAATGCCGTCCGCGCTCTGGTCAACTGTTCCTTCAGTGTCATGAGATACCTACACCATTGCCGCCGCACTTCGCTGGCAAGCAGCCGCGGATGCATTTTTCGATGCTCCCGCCCCAGATGTTCTTCTTATCGGGGTCGCATTCAGCCTTCTCGCAAAGCTCCGCACACGCGCGACGCTCTCGGCGGCAGAACTCGCGATCAGACGGACTCAACGGCTCAGGAATACCCCACGGAATGGGATCCCGGGTCATCGGTAGCGGCCGAGGCGTGACGCCGGGCACTGGAATCGGAATTGGTCTCGGCGCGATGATGATCGACTGCAACCCATCCGGATCCACCTTACTTACCGGGTTGCCTTCGACATACGCATAGGTATTGATCCCCCCCGCGAGCCCGATGGGATCGGACTGGGTATATCTCCCGATACCCGCGTCATAAGTGCGATGCCAGTGGTACACCAGTCCGGACTCACGATCCCAGTACTGTCCTGGCATGCGAAGGTTCAAGTCGAAAGCGCCGAACCCGAGCGGGTTGTTGATGGGGGTGCTGTTCCCGAAGGGTTCGGCCAGCCAGTTCCAACGCTGCCTGCCTTGACGGTCAATGACTGTTCGCGGCGTATCGATGTGGTCGGCGTAGATGTAGAAGATGGTGGGTGCAGTTGTTGCCCCATCAATGACGGCCAGCGGGGTGCCTTGCAGCCACACATATTCGCGGATGGGCGCGCCGTTGCTGCCGTATTCGCCCAGCAACAGGCCTTGCTGGTCGTACACGTAAACAACAGCCGCTCGGCGTGTGCTGATGGCTGCGCACTGCCGTTCGGCACCTATGCATGATGCGCTGACCGGGGTGACCAGAACACGTTGCTCCAGCGCGTTGTAGGTGTACCGTGTGACGTAGGCGCTGCTGCCGTCAGGGCTTGAATTCAGTTGAACCAGCCGACCGGCCAAGTCATGCGTGCCCGTCCAGCCGATTCTTCCCTGAAGATCGCTGTAGGTGTTGCCGGCTGCATCTTGGGCCAGCGCGCGCGGCGGGTTGTCCAAGGCCAGCAGGCGGTTGCTGTTGGCCGCGATGGTGTGCGTTCGGCTGCTGGTGCCCCCTGCGTTCGTTACCGACACCAGGGTTCTGTTCCCGTTGTCGTCGTAGGCGTAGACCCAGGCATCCACGCTGGTGTTGACACTGATGATGCGGTCAAGCTCGTCGTAGCCAAAGTACTGGTCCAACTGAGGCACGGGCACGCCCGAGGTCGCGTTGTAGTGCACATAGCTTCTGATGCGACCGGCGGCGTCGTAGCTGATGTCTCTGATCGCACCCCCGAGAGGATAGCGAACGATGCGGCCGTAGACGTCGAACACCCGCTCGTGGGCAAGTGCGCCGCTAGACAGCTGCCACTGCCACGAGCGCGCAGGCCCATAGCCCCCGGGCGCGGGCTCAAACTGCAGCCCTGTAACGAGGGGCAGTGCTGCGGCGTTTGCATCCGGAGCAATGCTCAGCGCAGTGGGTATGCCGCTGCTGTGAGTGATGTAAAGCACGCGCCCGCTGGGGTAGGTGATGCGGGTGATGCGGCCGGCACTGTCGTAGCCGTAACCTGTGGTCAGGGTGGCGGTACCGGTCGTGGTTGCGATTGCCTGCGTAGTGCTGACCATGCGGCCCAGTGGGTCATAAGCGTAGCTTGCAGACCCACCGGGAAACTGTGTCGAGGTCAGTCGCCCGATGCCGTTGCTGAACCCGGCGCCGGTCTGGTCATAGTTCCACGTAACTTCGTGTGAGGCCTGGCTTGGGTGGCTGTAGACCACAGAGGACAGGCGGTTCAACGCGTCGTAGCTGTAGCTGGCCAGCACGCCACGACTGTCAAGCCGGGTCTTGAGGTTGCCCGCGGCGTCGTAGGTGTTCTGCGTAGCGCCGGTGTCTGGGCTGGTGAGCGCGGTGGCTTCGCCCAGGCCATTTCGAGGGTATTCGGTGATGAGGCTGCGTGGGTCGGTAACCTTCGTCAGATCATCGCGTCCGTTGTACTCGAACAGCGTGGTCTTGCTCCTCGGGTCGGCGGTGTCCTTGCGGCGGTTGAGACGGTCGTAGCTGCTGCTGGTACTGAGGTTCAGGCCCGGCACGCCTGGCGCCAGTGTCGTACGAGTGGGGTTGCCTTGGGCGTCGTACTCAAGATTCATTACTGGCGCAGGCGAAACCGGCGGCGGGGGTAGTTGGGCTGTCGCTGCTGAAGTCGCACCCCACAAAGAAACGCTGAACAGAAGGCGCGTCAGGCAGGAGCAGAGATTTTGCGTTTTCATGACGCTCACTCCCGACCGGTGACCTGTTGCACCCGACCCAGCGCGTCAATGCTGCGGGCCAACGCCCTGCGCAATACGTTGTCCGGGTCCCTAACTTCCTCAGCCTTCCTGTTGCCGAGGTTGTCTAGCGTGTAGGTGACGCTATTGCCCAGGTTGTCGGTCACGCTGACCAGCCGATGTGCATCGTCATAACCGTAGGCTTGGAAGCTGCCGTCTGGCTGCGTCACTCTTTTCAGCAGACCAGAGGGCCAGTACTCGCGCAATGTGGTTTCTCCACCAATCGTTGAAGATGTTAGGCGCTGCCGCTCGTCATACTGGCTCGTCGAAGCAACTGAGTTGCCATCCCGCCACTGGCGAGGCTGACCGGCCTTGTTGTACAGCAGGTACTCGGTCACGTGTCCCAGCGGATTAGTACTCTTCCAGAGGTCGCCCGTTCGATACCCAGTTTCATCGGGGTTATTCGTTGAGAAGCTTGTCACCGTGTAGTACTGGAACGTCGTTAGGTCGCCACCTGTCGTGTCGCGGGGCGGCCGGACGAAGGGCTCTCTTGGCTGCGCGAGCGGATCGCGGTATGGGGCGATCGATCCAGTGAACCCGTGCTGACCCTCGTGGAGGAGCTGGACACACTGAAGCAAGATGACCAGTCCGAGGCCGCGCTCGAAGAAGCCCGCCGCCGACGCCCTGACGACAACGCGCTTCTGCTCGCCCTGGCCGAGCGTGCGCTGTTCGACCACCGGCTCGATGTGGCCCAGCAGCACCTGGCGGCGTGCAAACAGGCCCGAGCCCCGGCGGTGCTGCGGCTGCGCGCCCTGCTCCACGAAGCACAGGGCCGTTTGCCGGAGGCGTTGGTCGACGCCGAGCAGGCCGTCAGCCTGCAGCCTCTGCACCTGCCCCACCACCGCCTGCTGTTGAGGCTCTTGCGACGGCAGTTCGGCGACCGGGAGGCGCTGACCCGCTGGCGTGTACATGCGGACGCCCACCCTGCGCATGTGGGTTTGCAACGGCTGCTGTACGACGCCCTGCCAGACGAACCGCAGCAAGTCTGGGCACAACTGGAGCACCTTCATCGCTGGCACCCCGACCTGCCTTGGCTGCAGCGAGAACGGGCGGTGCAGGCGTCGCGTCAGGGTCGCCACGACGAAGCCGTGGCGATGGCGCAGCAGGCCCTTTCAGCAGGCGGCGCTTCCGCCGCGGCGTACGACGTCATCGCGTTCTGCGTGCAGCGGCGCGATGGCTATGCCGCAGCGCGTCCTCACATGCTGGCCAGCCTGAGGCTCGATGTCGAACAGGAAAGCGCATTCCATCGCCTGGCCAGCGCAAGCAACCCGGATGCGCTGCGCGAGGCCGTCGACTTTCTGGCGCAGGAACTGCGCAGGCAACCACTGATCGGTGACGGCATTCTGCTGTTCCAGGCTGAGGCCGGGCGCGCCTGGCCCGCGCAGGATGTTCTCTCTCTCCTGCACGAACTGGCGGCGCGCTGGCCCCGTCTTTGGCAGGCGCCCGTGGCGCTGGCGCGGCAGTGGCTTCAGCTGCAGCAACCCCATCAAGCGCTGGCCACGCTTGCCGATGCTGCCGAGAGCTTTCCCTTGCTGCCCAGGGTTCACCACGAGCGGGCCGAGGCCCTTCGGCTTGCCGGGCGCGTGGACGATGCGCTCGAAGCCAACGCCCGCGCCGTGGCGTTGTCACCCGCGTGGAGCCGCGCCCTGCGCCTGCAGGTCGACCTGCTGTGCAAACACCAACTGCGCTGGAACGACGCCGAGCCCCTGCTGCAGCGCGCGCTGCAGACCCGGGATGGCTGGGCCGACGCCGACCTGGCAGGGCTGCTGGCCTGGGTGCACGAACACCAGAAGCGCCACGCAGACGCCCTGGCATTGGCGCGTCGCTCGCTGCGGCTCGATCCTTCCCAGGGCTGGGTGTGGGGCGTCGTCAGGCGCCTTTGCGACGATGCTGAGACACCCCATGTCTTCGACGAGGTCGTGGACGAGGTGGTGGCCACCTGCGTTCGCGCTGGCCAACCTGGCCGGCAGCCTGGCAGTGCTGGGGCGCTGGCCAGCGCTGCGTGAACTCGTCGAGACGGCTCTGAGGCGCCAGCCGGCGCAGGAAGACATGCGGCTTTGGCAACTGCTGCTGCATGCCCAGGCTGGCGATCTGCCCGCCCTCAGGCAGTCGCTGCAGCGCTTGCACGAATGGACGCCTGACATCTGGATGCGGCTGCCCATCAAGGCCTTGCAGGCCTTCCTCGCGCTGGCGGAGACCCGTTGTGCGCAAGGCACGGTTGCGGCGCTGCGTGCGCAGGCACCTCATGGCGGGCCCCCGCAAGCCTGGGCGGTCTGGCGGACACTGCAGCGCATCGCATTCCTGAGGCATACGCCGTGGCCGCGGCTGCACCAATGGCTGTCCGCCTTGATCTCGGCCCCGGCAGGCAGGCTCTAGAGCAACGGCACCTACAGGCTGCGCCAGGCCACCCGCCCCGCCCGAAAGTCCCGCGCGGCCACGCCGTGGCGCCGGCGGAACTGCTCGTTGAAGTTGGACAGCGTCGCGAAGCCGCAGGCCTGCGCAACCTGCGCGATGGGCTCGCGGCCCTGCACCAGGCGCAGCGCGGCCCAGCCGCAGCGCGCGTCGTTGACGTAGGCGGTGAAACTCTTGCCCACCTCGCGCCGGAAGAAGCGTCCGAAGGCCGCGGGGCTGACGTGCGCCACCGCGGCGGCGCGCTCGACCGTCAGTTCTTCGGCCAGGTGCGCTTCTATCCAGCTCAGCACGCGGTCGATGCGCTGGGGGTTCGGCCCGCCCGGTGCCGAGGCCGGGGTCCAGGCCGCGCCTGGCCGCGGTGCCGACAGCCGTCGCAGATCACCAGCACCGGCCAGCAGGCAGCCCAGCACCTCGATGAGCACCGCCACGCGGCGCTGCGCGCTGGCGCCCGGCAGGCGCGCCAGCAGCGCCTGCACCTCGCTGCGCGTGGGGCCCAGCACCTCCACCGCCGGGGCGGCCTGCGTGAGCAGCGGCGTCAGGGTCCGCAACTCGGGCAGGCCGCTGCGCTGCAGCAGCTCGGCCGGGAACTGCAGCACCGCGGCGGCACAGCCCTGAGCCGCTTGTGCGCCGCGCGTGGCCCAGAGGTGCGGCGTCTCGCTGCCCACCAGCACCAGGTCGCCATCGAAGAAGGGTGCCACGCTGTCGCCCACCCAGCGCAAGCCCTGGCCGCGTTCGATCCAGGTCAGCTCCAGGTGCCCATGGCGGTGCAGCTCGCCCTCAAAGCCGGGCAGCGCCAGGTGCAGGCAGCGCAGCGACTCTTGGTCGTGGTGGATGGGCTCGCGGGCGATCTTCATGCAGTCCGGGCGGCGGCAGGTATGAAAACCGTCAATTCTGGTGCTGAGACAGGCTGATGAGCCCACCTCACCTCGCCAGACTACCGGTTTTCAGCACAGGATCCGGGCCGATGAGCAGCGACTGGTGGCGTGGCGCCACCCTGTACCAGATCTACCCGCGCAGCTTTGCCGATGTCAACGGCGACGGCGTCGGCGACCTGGCCGGCGTGACGGCGAAGCTGCCTTACGTCGCTTCCCTGGGCGTCGACGGCATCTGGCTCTCGCCCTTCTTCACGAGCCCGATGCGCGACTTCGGCTACGACGTGGCCGACCACCTGGGCGTGGACCCGCTGTTCGGCGTTGGGGCCGATTTCGACGCCCTGCTGGCCGAGGCCCACCGCCTGGGCCTGAGGGTGGTGATCGACCAGGTGTGGAGCCACACCGCCGCCGAGCACCCGTGGTTCGAGGAAAGCCGTGCCAGCCGCAGCAACGCCAAGGCCGACTGGTACGTGTGGGCCGATGCGCGGCCCGACGGCAGCCCGCCCAACAACTGGCAAAGCTGGATGGGCGGCCCGGCCTGGCGCTGGGAGCCGCGGCGCCGGCAGTACCACCTGCACAACTTCCTGCCGCAGATGCCCGACCTGAACTTCCACTGCCCGGCGGTGCAGCATGCGGTGCTCGATATCGCCGAGCACTGGCTGGCGCGCGGCGTGGACGGCTTCCGCCTGGACACCGCCAACCTCTACTTCCACAGCCGCGGCCTGCAGGACAACCCGGCCCTGCCCGAGGGGCGGCGCGGCGACGCACCGGTGCTGATGCAGCAGCACCTGCACAACGCCGACCAGCCCGAGGCGCCGGCCTTCTTCGAGCGGCTGCGTGCGCTGATGGACCGGCACGGCGCCGACGGCCGCACGCGCATGGCGGTGGCCGAGATCGGCGGCGCCGAGCCACTGTCCACGATGCTGGCCTACACGCGCGGCGCGCAGCGGCTGCACACCGCCTACTCCTTCGCCTTCCTGGGCCAGCGGCCCGATGCCACCCAGCTCGTGCGCCAAATCGCGCCCTGGGGCGAGGGCGAAGGCCGCCACAGCTGGCCGAGCTGGGCCTTCTCGAACCACGACGCGCCGCGCGTGGCCTCCCGCTGGGGCGGCGGCGCGGCCGGGGCCTTCGCCTTCGGCGGCCGCGCCGATGCCGGGGCAGCCGCCTTGGGGGCCAGCGCCGTCACCTGGATGGCGCTGCTGCTGGCCCTGCGCGGCACCGTCTTCCTCTACCAGGGCGAAGAGCTGGGCCTGCCGCAAAGCACCCTGGCCTTCGAAGACCTGCGCGACCCCTACGGCCTGGCGAACTGGCCGCTCAACCCGGGGCGCGACGGCTGCCGCACGCCCTTCCCCTGGCAGGCCGAGGCGCCGCAGCTGGGCTTCAGCAGCGCCGCACGCACCTGGCTGCCGGTGGACCCGGCGCACGCGCCGCTGGCCGTCGACCGGCAGGAGGCCGACCCGGCCTCGACACTGCACGCCACGCGCCACCTGCTGGCGCTGCGGCGCGCGCACGCTGCGCTGCGCCTGGGCGAGCTGGACGCGCTGGTGGCCGAGGGCGACGTGCTGGTGCTGCGCCGCCACCACGCTGACGACGGCACCGCCGGCGGCCCCGACACGCTGCTGCTGGCCTTCAACCTCGGCCCGGCACCGGCGCTCGTGCCCTGGCCGGCCGCAGCCGGCGCGGGTGGCGCAGTGCCGCTGTTCAGCCACGCGGGCGCCCGTGTGGAGGGCCAGCAACTGCACCTGCCGCCGGGAGCGGTGGTGTACGCGAGCCTGCCTTGAGGCCCTGCCCCTTGCCCCTTGCCCCGTGCTCCCTGCCCTCTGCCCCCTGCCTGAACAACCCCCACCCAGCCTTGCCATGAACGACACCGCCCTGTGGGCCGATCTCGACCGCCCCTACCCCCTGCAGCCCGCGCAGATCGAGGCCTTCGCGCGTGACGGCTGCATCAAGCTCAGGCAGGTGCTCGCGCCCGAAACGCTGGCGCACTTCGGGCGCGAGATCACACGCCTGACCATCGACCTCAACACCGAGAGCCGCCCGCTGGTCGAGCGCAGCACCTACGACCGTGCCTTCCTGCAGGTGATGAACCTGTGGGAACGCAGCGCGCTGGTGGCTCGTTTCGTGATGGGCCAGCGGCTGGGGCGCATCGCCGCCGAGCTGCTGCAGGTGCGCGGCGTGCGCCTGTACCACGACCAGAGCCTTTACAAAGAGCCCGGCGGCGGCATCACGCCGGCGCACGCCGACCAGTACTACTGGCCGCTGGCCAGCGACCGCACCATCACGGCGTGGATCCCGCTGCAGGCCGTGCCCGCCGAGATGGGCCCGCTGGGCTTCTACGCCGGCAGCCAGGGCGTGGCCTTCGGGCGCGACCTGGGCATCAGCGACGAAAGCGAGGCGAAGATCACCGAGAACATGGCCCGCCACGGCTTCCCCTTCGAGGTGGGCCCCTTCGAGCTGGGCGAGGTCAGCTTCCACCTGGGCTGGACCTTCCACAAGGCCGGGCCGAACGTCAGCGACCGGCCGCGCTCGGTGATGACGGTGATCTACATGGACGCCGACATGCGCCTCGTGCCCGCGCTCAACGCCATCCAGGCCAACGACCGCGACCAGTGGTGC
This sequence comes from beta proteobacterium AAP51, assembly GCA_001295905.1. Lineage (GTDB taxonomy): Bacteria > Pseudomonadota > Gammaproteobacteria > Burkholderiales > Burkholderiaceae_C > Rubrivivax. The sequence goes on from LJHT01000008.1 coordinate 15,684, forward strand.
CCGGGGGCGCGCGAGGGCGAGGTCATCGCCACGCGCAAGAACCCGGTGATCTGGGCGCGCTGAACGCGGTGCTGAACGCCGTGCCGAGTGCCACCCGCATGGCCCCCTCGCAGACCCCGGGCGCCGACGGCAGCCTGCAAGGCGCCGCCGCCATCGGCGACGGCCGGGGCGCCTTCGTCATCGAGCCCGTGGTGGTGCGTGCGCCACAGGCCGGCGAGGTGCGCGTGCGCCTGACGGCCGCCGGCCTGTGCCACACCGACCACGCCTCGCTGCGCTGGCCGGGGCCGCTGGTGCTGGGGCACGAGGGCGCGGGCGTGGTCGAGAGCGTCGGGCCCGGCGTGGCCGCCACGCACCCGCAGCTGCAGGCCGGGCAGCCGGTGCTGCTGAACTGGGCCATCCCCTGCGGCCGTTGCCCGCAGTGCCAGCGCGGCCGCGGCTCGCTGTGCGAGCGCACGCACAGCATCGACGCGAAGCTGGGCAGCAGTGCACCGACCCCTGGCCACACGCTGTGGCGCGGCCAGGCCGTGGAGCGGTCCTTCAAGCTCGGCACCTTCGCCGAACACACACTGGTGCGCGCCGAGGCGCTGACCTGCGGCCCGAGCAACTGCCGGCGCGCCACGCCTGCACCCTGGGCTGCGGCGTGATGACGGGCGTGGGCGCGGCGGTCAACGTGGCGCAGGTGCAGCGCGGCGACACCGTGGTCGTGCTGGGCCGCGGCGCCGACCACACCTTCGAGGCCACGCGCGTGGCCGCGCTCGCCTTCCTGCCGCTGAAGCTGTGCCGGAACGGCGGCAACGCCGTGCAGCTGAGCGGCGCCCACGGCCCGGTCAGCGTGGAGATGCCGCAGTTCTGGTGGGACAAGCGCTACCGCGTGCCGCTGTACGGTGGCTGCCAGCCCGAACGCGACTTCCCGCGCCTCTTCGACTGGGCCGCGCGCGGCGAGTTGCAGCTGGGCAGCCTGGTCACGCACACCTACGGCCTGCACGAGCTGGGCGCCGCGCTGGACGACATGCTGTCCGGCCGCAGCGCCAAAGGCGTGATCCTGTTCGACGAAGCACCGGCCGGCTGACACCGGCCCAGCCCACAGCCCCTCGCCGCGATGTTCCGCACCCTCGAAGTTTCCGACCCGGCGCTGTCGCCGCCGGGCCTGCGTTTTGTCACCGTCAAGAGCGCGGCGCTGGGCCAGCGCGCCGACCTGCTGCTCTTCCTGCCGCGCCAGGCGGCCCAGCGGCGGCCGATGCAGCCTCCGCTGCCGCTGGTGCTGCTGCTGCACGGCGTGTACGGCTCGCACTGGGCCTGGGCCTTTCAGGGCGGGGCCCACCTCACTGCGCAACGCCTCATCGACGGCGACGCGATCCCGCCGCTGGTGCTGGCCATGCCCAGCGACGGCCTGTGGGGCGATGGCTCGGGCTATGTGCGCCACGCCGGGCAGGACTTCGAACGCTGGATCGTCGACGAGGTGCCCGCCGCCGCCGCACAGGCCAGTGGCGTCTGCAGCGCGGCCTCGCCGCTGTGCATCGCGGGCTTGAGCATGGGCGGCTTCGGCGCGCTGCGCCTGGCCGGGCGGCATCCGCAGCGCTTCGTCGCGGCCGCCGGGCACTCATCGGTCACCGAGGCGGCGCAGCTCGACACCCTGCTGGCCGAAGGCCGCGCCGGATGGGCCGCGGCCCCTGCCGATGCCAGCGTGGCCGCGGCGCTGTGCAGCGCCACGACTAGCTTGCCGGCGTTGCGCTTCGACTGCGGGCTGGACGACCCCTTCCTGCAGGCCAACCGCCGCCTGCATGCCGATTTGCTGCAGGCCGGCATCGAACACCAGTACGCCGAACACCCCGGCGGCCACGGCTGGGCCAACTGGTCGCGGCACCTCGAAGACACGCTGCGCTTCTTCGGCGCGGCTTTGCAGCAGCACACCCCGAAGCCATGATCCTGCCCATGAAGAACGCCGTGCGCCGCGGACTGTTCGCGCTGGTTCTCGCCTTGACCGCCGCATCTGGCATGGCCGCCGCGCGCGGCGACCTCACGCGCCACGTCGACCCCTTCATCGGCACCGACGGCACCGGCCACGTGACGCCGGCGGCCATGGTGCCCTTCGGCATGGTCGCGCCCGGCCCCGACAACGCCGACCGCGGCTGGAGCTACAGCAGCGGCTACCAGTACCGCGCGCCGCGCATCCTGGGCTTCTCGAACACGCACATCAGCGGCGCCGGCATCCCCGAGTTGGGCGACGTACTGCTGATGCCCGCCGCCGGCACGCGCTGGACCGCGCAGAGCACCGACTTCTCGGCCGTGCACGACAAGCAGAGCGAAAGCGCCCGGCCTGGCGTCTACCGCGTCACGCTGCCCGGCCACGGCGTGCGCGTGGAGCTCACCACCACGCAGCGGGTGGGCGTGCACCGTTACACCTTCACGCAGGCCGGCCGCGTGCAGGTGCTGGTGGATCTGCAGCACGGGCTGCTCTTCGGCGACGGCCCGCGCGTGACGCAGGCAAGTTCCAGTGTCGACGCCGCGCGCGGCGAGCTGACTGGCACCACGCACGCGAAGAACTGGGTCGAGCGCGAGGCCTCCTTCATCGTGCGTTTCGACCGGCCCATCGAACGCGTGACCACGCTGCCGCCGCGAGCAGGCGAAAAAGCCGCACGCTATGTGCTCGACTTCGATGTCGGCGCCGGCCGCGTGCTTCACGCGCGCGTGGCGCTCTCGACCGTGGACGTCGACGGCGCGCGCCGCAACCTGGCGGTGGACGAGGCGAAGTCCTTCGAGGCCGTGCGCGGCGCGGCGCAGGCGCAGTGGCAGCGGCTGCTCTCGCGCATCGAGATCGATGCCGATGCGCGCTTCAAGAAGATCTTCTATTCAGCGCTCTACCGCACGCTGCTGCACCCCAGCGACATCGCCGATGCCGACGGCCGCGTGCGCGGCCCCACGGGCCAGGTGATGGCCGCGCCCGGCGGCGTGTACTACAGCACCCTGAGCCTGTGGGACACCTTCCGCGGCGTGCACCCGCTGTTCACGCTGCTGGTGCCCGAGCGTGTGCCTGGCTTCATCCAGACCATGCTGGCCCACCAGCGCGCCCAGGGCTACCTGCCGCTGTGGACGGCCTGGGGCCGCGAGACGCACACGATGATCGGCAACCCGGCGCTGCCCGTCATCGCCGACGCGGTGGCCAAGGGCCTGCACAGGCAGGGCGCCGGCTTCGACTTGCAGGCGGCGCTGCAGGCGATGGTGGAGACCTCCACGCTGCCGCGGCCGAACGCGCCCGAGTGGGCGCAGCGTGGCTGGGACGACTACGAGCGTTTCGGCTACCTGCCGCTGGACCGCATCAGCAACGAATCGGTGAGCAAGACGCTGGAGCTCGGCATCGGCGACGACGCCGTGGCCCGCGTGGCGCGCGCCGCCGGACGCGCCGACCTGGCCGAGCGTTTCGCGCGACGCGCCGGTGGCTGGCGCCACCTGTGGGACGCGCAGACGCAGATGATGCGCGGCAAGGACAGCGCCGGCCGCTGGCGCGAGCCCTTCGACCCGCTGGTGCCCACGAGCCCGATGAACAACCCCGGCGACTACACCGAGGCCAACGCCTGGCAGTACACGCTGACGCCGGCGCTGCATGACCCCGCAGGTTTGGTGGTGCAGATGGGCGGGCCCGCGGCCTTCGAGGCCTGGCTGGACCGCTTCTTCAGCGTGCAGGCGCCCGGCACCAACAAGCACCTGGGGCAGGAAGCGCTGATCGGCCAGTACGCGCATGGCAACGAGCCCAGCCATCACATCGCCTACCTCTACGCCTGGACGGCCGCGCCAGAGAAGGGGCAGGCGCTGATCCGCCGCATCGCGGGCAGCTTCTACGGCAGCGGGCCCAACGGCATCATCGGCAATGACGACTGCGGCCAGATGAGCGCCTGGCTGGTGCTGGCCACGCTAGGTTTCTACCCGGTGGTGCCGGCCTCCGGCAGCTATGTGGCCGGCACGCCGCTGGTGGTGGGCGCCCGGCTGCGGCGGCCCGACGGCGGCTGGTTGCACATCCGCCCGGGCCGGCGCGCCGGGGTGTGGCTGGACGGGCGGCCCTTGGACCCGCGCGCCCTGCCCCACGCCGCGCTGCTGCAGGCGCGACAACTCGAGATTGGAGCTGCACGATGAACCCCCGCCCGACCGCCCTGCACCGCGCCGCCCTGCTGGCCGCGGCGCTGTTGCCCGCGCTGTTGCCCGCGCTGGTGCTGCCCGCTGTTGCGCAGCAGCGAGCCGGCAAGCCGGCCGAGGCCGCGCAGCCCCGCGGCCTGAAACTGCACGTGCCCTCGCCCGACTGGCGCGACCAGGTCATCTACTTCGTGATGACCGACCGCTTCGACGACGGCAACCCACGCAACAACGACCAGGGCGTGGGCGCCTACAACCCGACCAGCCCGCACATGGTGAGCGGCGGCGACATCGATGGCATCCGCCGCCGGCTCGACTACGTGCAGGCCCTGGGCGCCACGGCCGTCTGGCTCACGCCGCCGGTGCTGAACCAGTGGCACGACACCACGCACGGCTTCTGGGGTTACCACGGCTACTGGGCCAGCCACTTCAAGCGCATGGACCCGCACGTGGGCACGCTGGCCGATTACCAGCGCCTGTCCGACGCGCTGCACCGCCGCGGCATGTACCTGGTGCAGGACGTGGTGGTCAACCACACCGGCAACTTCTTCAGCTACGGCCCGGGCTGGCGCGCCGACGACCCGACGGCCGACTACCGCCCCAACACCGGCTCGCGCCCGGTGTCGCGGCCGCTGCAGGCGCCCTTCCACCTGAACGACCCGCGCCGTGCTGAAGACCGCAGCGCCGGCATCTACCACTGGACGCCGGACATCCGCGACGTGACCTTGCGCGACGAGGAGCTGAACTTCCAGACCTCGGGCCTGGACGACCTGAACACCGAGAACCCGCGCGTGCGCCGCGCGCTGCGTAACAGCTTCGGCTACTGGGTGCGCGAAGTGGGCGTGGACGCCTTCCGCATCGACACCGCCTACCACGTGCCGCCCGAGTTCTTCGAGGATTTCCTATACGCCACCGACCCCAAGGCCCCTGGCGTGGCGCGCGTGGCGCAGCGCACCGGACGCCAGGACTTCCTGGCCTTCGGCGAAGGCTTCGGCATCGACGGCCCCGGCGAGACCCGCTACACGCGCAAGCTGGAGAGCTATGTGCGCGGCGAGGACGGCCGCCAGCGCCTGGGCGGCATGCTGAACTTCCCGCTCTATGCCGGCCTGGTGGACGTGTTCGCACGCGGCCGCGCGCCGGCCGAGCTGCAGCGGCGCGTGCAGGACATGGTGGCCGCCGACGCGCGCGGCATCGACCCGCGGCGCCTGCCCAGCTTCATCGACAACCACGACGTCGACCGCTGGCTGGCCGTCAGCGGCGAGCCGGCCCTGAAACAGGTCCTGCTGGCGCTGATGACGCTGCCCGGCATCCCGGTGCTGTACTACGGCACCGAGCAGGGCCTGGTGGCGCAGCGCGCCTCGATGTTCGCCGCCGGCTGGGGCTCGGGCGGGCGCGACCGCTTCGACACCCAGGCGCCGCTTTTCCGCTACACGCAGGCGGCGGTGACGCTGCGCAAGGCGCACCGCGGCTTCTCGCGTGCGCTACCGCAGCCGCTCCAGGCCGGCGCCGCCGGACCGGGCGTGCTGGCCTGGCGCAACGAGCACGAAGGCCAGGCGCGCATCGTGCTGTTCAACACCGCCGACGCGTCGCGTTACGCCGACAACCTGCAGGTCGGCGCCCCGCACGCGCGGCTGCGCCGCCTGTTCGACATCCATGCCGACACCAGCGAGGCGCTGCCCGCGCAGCTGCGGGCCGATGCGCAGGGCCGCGTGCACCTGCCGCTGCCGGCGCGCAGCGGCATCGTGTGGGCGGTGGAAGCCGCCCCCGCCGAAGCCGCGTCCACTGCGCCCGCCGCATCGATGCGCCCGCAGCTCGACCCGCTGCCCACCGAGCCGCCGCAGGGCGACTTCGACGTCACCGGCAGCGCACCGCCGGGCGCGGTGCTGGAGCTCGTCGTCGATGGCGACACCGCGCGTGCACAAAGCCTGGTGGCCGGCCCCGACGGCCGTGTGCGGGCGCGCATCGACACCCGCCGCATGAACGACCCCGGGCTGCTGCACCGCGTGGTGCTGCGCACCGTGGGCAGCGGCGCCAGCGCCGACACTGCCACCGCAGCCCTCGTCAGCGAGGCCGCCACCTTCCGCGTGGCACTGCCCTGGCGCGTGCTGGCCGATGTGCCGCAGCCGGCCTCAGCCTCTGCCGGCGGCGGGCCCGAGGGCCGCTACGCCTACCCCACGCACGAAAGCTACACGCGGCAGATGGATCTCATGCGCACGCGCGTGCTGGCCGCCGGCGGCGCGCTTCGGCTGGAGCTGGAGATGGCCGACCTCAGCCGCGTCTGGGGCCCGGCCAACGGCTTCGACCACGTGGCCTTCTCGATCTTCATCGAACTGCCCGGCCGCGAGGGCGGCGCGCGCGTGATGCCGGGCCAGAACGCCGAGCTGCCCGACGGCCTGCGCTGGCACCTGCGGCTGCGCGCGCACGGCTGGAGCAACGCGCTGTTCGGCCCCGAAGGCGCCGACGCCCGCAGCGACGGCCGCAGCATCACGCCGGCGGCCAAGGTCAGCACCGACGCCGCCACGCGCACCGTGCGCTTCACCATCCCCAGCGAGGCGCTGGGCGACCCGGCCCGCTTCACCGGCGCGCGCATCTTCGTCAGCACCTGGGACTGGGACGGCACCTGGCGCCCGCTGGCGCGCGAGGCGGGCAGTTTCGTCGTCGGTGGCGGCGAGCCGGATGCGCCGAAGATCTGGAGCGCCAGCCCGGTGATCACGCTGCCTTGAAGGCCGGTTGCAGGGGCGGCTGGACAGTCGCGCCATCGCCCAGACCTGGCTGCGCGGCCTGAACCGGACGGCAGGCCTCTTCCGGGGTGCTGCAGCCAGGGCCCTCACTCACCCCGGTGGCCGAGGCAGCAGCACCCCTGGCAGGCTGCCCTGCCCGGGGCGTTGCACGATGGGGCAGTTGAGGACCACCGGCGTGGGCTCGAGCACGACGTCGCCCTTCTCGGCTGCCTCGAGCACCGCTTCTTCGGCACGCAGCTCGCGCGGGTTGCGCCCGGGCTGCCAGGTCACCTTCACCATCTGCCACAGGGGGCTGTAGGCGGTGTCCTTGCTGGCCGGCCCCACGGGCTTGGGGGCCGAGGCGAAAACGCTGGGCTGCTGGAAGTTGGTGACCGCGTAGACCTTGTCCACCGACGAGCCCCGCCCCGGCTGGGGCGGGCCACCCGGCAGCGCGTGCGCCAGGCGCGGGGCGAAGTTCGCGCCCTTGGCCGCGGCCACGTCGGCGTGAGAGATATCGGTGGTGACATACAGCACCGCCTCGCCATCGAACCAGCCCTTCAGCACCGGCAGCTGCACCAGCCCCGGGCCCGGAACTGCCGGTGCGGGCGGGTGGGCGCAGCCGCCCACGGCACCCAGCACCGCCAGCAGGGCCAGCAGGGCCAGCAGCCCCAGTGTTCCCCGGGGTCCCCGCCCCGCCGGGGCGCTTCGTTTCATGGTCATGCTCATGCGCGCTCCTCAAGCAGCCCTGGTGTCCGCACCCACGGCGGCTGCTCGTTGCCATTCACGGGGCGTGCGGCCCACACGTTGAAGAAACACCCGCCCGAAAGAGCCGGCGCTGCCATAGCCCACTTCGGCCGCCACCTGCTTCACGGGCCAGCCGCGGCGCAGGAGCCGGCGCGCCAGGCCCAGCCGCCAGCCTGTGAGGTAGTCGCCCGGGGGCACGCCCACGGTCTGCGCGAAGTGCGCCGCAAAACGCGCCCGCGACATGCCGGCCGCGGCGGCCATGGTCTGCAGCGTCCAGCCCCGGGCGGGCTCGGCGTGCACGGCGCTGAGGGCCTTGGCCAGCCGCACGTCGGCCAGGCCGGCCATCACGCCCATGTCCACCAGCCCCTCGGCCATGGCATGGCGCAGCAGCTGGATGACCAGCACCTCCACCAGCCGGTGCACCACCGCGGCATGGCCACAGCGCTGGGCCAACGCCTCGGCCAGCAGCAGCTGTTGCGCGGTTTCCAGCCCGGGCAGCTGGGCCATTGGCACGCTCAGCAGCGCCGGCAGGCTGGGCAATAGCGGGTTCTCGTCGTCCGCGCCGAAGTGCACCGTCGCCGTGACGAGTTCGGCACCCTCGGGCGAGGCAGGCGACAGCCGGTGGGGCCAGGGCCTGGGCACGAACAGCAGCGTGGGTTCTTCGATGAGCCGGCGTTGCCGCTGCGGGCCGCTCAGGCGCACCGACCCGCGCCCCAGCAGGTGCAGGTGGCCCGCCTGGCCTTGCGCTGGGATGGCCAGCTCTTCGTGCAGCGCACCGCCCCGCACGAGCTGCGAGCGCAGCTCGAAACGCTGCAGTAGGGCTGAAAGGCGGTCGGCCATGAGACGAATGGATGAATCAAAGAGACCGGAAGCAGCGCATCATCTCACCACGCCGGCTAGAGTGCCAGGCAGCTCTTCACACCAGGCCCGCCATGACCACCCACCTCGCACCCCAGCCGCTGCTGCCCCGCCAACCCGTGCCCGCGCTGCAGCTGCCCACCCTGGACCACGGCCTGTTCGACCTGGCCGCCGACGCCGCCCCGAACTTCACGCTGCTGGTCTTCTACCGCGGCCTGCACTGCCCCATCTGCCTGAAGTACCTGCTGGAACTGGGCCGCCTGCAGGCCGATTTCGAACAGCGGGGCGTGAAGATCCTCGCGCTGTCGAGCGACACGCCCGAGCGCGCCCGGGCAATGGCCGACAAGCTGAAGGCGCCCGGCCTGCGCATGGGCCACAGCCTGCCGCTGGCCCAGGCCCGCGCCTGGGGCCTGTATCTCAGCACTTCGCGCGGCACCACCTCCATCGGCATCGAGGAGCCGCCGCTGTTCTCCGAGCCGGGCGTGTTCATCGTGCGGCCCGATGGCACGCTGTACTACGGCGCGGTGCAGACCATGCCCTTCGCACGCCCCCACTTCGACGAACTGCTGGCGGCCATCGACTTCGCCGTGGCCAAGAACTACCCGGCCCGCGGCGAATACACCGGCCCGGCCTGATCCCGCGGACGCTTCTGCGCAGACGCTCAGGGTGCTGCCAGCGGCAGCAGCAGGCACAGCCGCGTTCCGCCGCCGGGCGCCGGCAAGGGCCGCAGGCTGCCGCCGTGCAGCACGGCCACGCGCTGCGCGATGGCCAGGCCCAGGCCGCCAATGCCGCCGCTGCGCCGCCGGATGGGCGGTTCGCGCAGCGACAGCCCCTGCGCCAGCCGCGCCTGCAGCTCGCCAGGCAGGCCGGGGCCGCTGTCTTCGATGACGATCTCGGCCTGCGTGCCTTCACGGCGCAGGCTCACGCGCACCGGCTGCTGCCCGGGCGCGTGGCGCAACGCGTTGTCGATGAGGTTGGTCAGCGCCCGTTCGATGAGCTGCAGGTCGCCCTCCAGTTCCAGCCGCCCGGGGGGCACGCCCTGCAGCCTGACCGGCGGCTCGGCATGGCCCACCTCGAACTTCTGCACCGCGTCGCTGACCACCTCGTCCAGCGCGAAGCGCTCGCGCTGCAGCACCGGGTCGCCCGATTGCAGCGCGGCCAGCTCGAAGAGCTGCTGCGACAGCCGGCCCACCTTCAGGCTTTGCGCCAGTGCGGCCTGCAGCACGGCCGTGCGCGCGGGTGGCAAGGCTTCGCCGCCTTGCAACGTGCCCTGGGCCAGGGCTTCCAGGTGCCCGTGCAGCGCGGTCAGGGGGGTGCGCAGGTCGTGCGCCACGCTGGCCATCATCTCGCGGTGGTCGGCCATCTGCCGGTGCTCGCGTTCGGCCTGCGCTTCCACGCGCGTGCGCAGCCCGCCGAAGGCGCGGGCCAGGGCCTGCACCTCGTCGGCCCGTGCCGGGCGGCCCGCGGCGCTGGCGGCGGCCGGGCTGCCGGCCTCGCGCGGCTGGTAGCCGTCCATCTCAACAGCCAGGCGGCGCAGCGGCAGGCTGAGGCGCCGGAAGGTGAAGACGCCGAGCACCAGCGTTGCCAGCAGGCCTGCCAGCAGGGCCCAGGCAATGCCTTGCCAGAGCCGTTCGGCGCCCAGCTGCGCCGCCACCTGCTCGCGGGCCGTGCCGTCGAGCACCACGTACAGATAGCCCGGCGGCCGGGTGTCGCCTGCGCGCGGCGGGAACATGGCCGCGCTGAAGATGCGCGGCACCCCGGACCCCATGGGGTCGGTGCCCCGCAGCGGCAGGGCTGCGCCGGCCAGGAAGGCGCGAACGGCATCCAGGTCCACCTGGTACTGGCGCACCATGCCGGGCTCGCCGATGTAATGCTGCACACGGCCCTCGGCATCCAGCAGGTAGACCTGCACGCCCGGGTTCACCGTCATCAGCATCTGCAGCAAGGCCTGGCGTGCGGCGCCTTCTTCGCGTTCGTCGCGTTCGTCGCGGTCATCGCGGTCAGCGCGGGGGCTGCCAGACGCGCCGGCACCCGCCGCCGCCGTGATCTCGGGCCATTGCGAGACGATGTGCTGCGCCAGCCCGTGCGACAGCCGCTGCAGCGATTCCTGCGCCTGCTCCTGCGCGAACTGCCGCCCGATGAGCGCGACGAAGGCCCCGTAGCCCAGCAGCAGCAACGCCAGCACCAGCGTCAGCCGCGTGGTGAATGAAAAGCCCTGGCGCTTCATGCCGCGGGCCCGAGGTCGAAGCGGTAGCCCACGCCCCACACGGTGACCACCCGCCGCGGCTCGCGCGGGTCGTCTTCGATGCGGCTGCGCAGGCGGTTGATGTGCGAGTTCACGGTGTGTTCATAGCCATCGAAACCGGCGCCCCACACGCGCTGCAGCAGCTCGGCCCGGCTGAAGGGGCGGCCGGGGTGCTTGAGCAAGAAGTGCAGCAGGTCGAACTCGCGCAGGGTCAGCGGCACCACCTGCTCGCCGCGCAGCAGCTCGCGGCGCACGGTGTCCAGCAGAAAAGGGCCGAAGCGCAGCGCGTGAACGGGCGGGGTGGCCGCGCTCAGCTGCTCGATGCGCCTGAACAGCGCACGGATGCGGGCCACCAGCTCCAGCATCGAAAAAGGCTTGGCCAGGTAGTCGTCGGCCCCCAGCTCCAGGCCCAGCACGCGGTGCGCCTCGGCCGAGCGTGCACTGAGCATGATCACGGGCACGCCGGCATGGCGTTCGCGCAGGTGGCGGCACACCTCCCAGCCATCGGCGCCGGGCAGCATCAGGTCGAGCAGCACCAGGTCCCAGCGCTGGCGGTCGATGGCCGCCATCGCGTGGCGGCCATCGGCTTCGCGGTGCAGTCGGAAGCCCGCCTCTTCCAGGTGCAGGCGCAAGGCCTGCGCGATGGCGTCGTCGTCTTCCACCAACAGCAGCTGCTTGTTCATGCCTGGCCTTTGCGGGCCGCCACCGCGGGCGGCCCTGTGCGCAATCGATACGGCATTGAACCAGAAGGCGTGCGGTGGCTCAGGCCGGGGTCATCGCCCCGGACGTGTCGGCCTCGCGGCGCCGGCGCGCCAGGAAGCCCACCGCCAGCAGGCCGGCGGTCAGCAGCGCCATGCTGCCGGGCTCGGGCACGGCCGAGACTTCGAAGCTGATGCGGTAGACCTCGCTGCCGGCCGACAGGCCGCTGTTGAAGGTGTAGCCCGCGCCCGTGCTCAGCCCATTGAAGGCCGCCAGCTCGCCGAAGTTGAAGGCCACCACCGAATTCTGCGGCGTGCGCAGGTCGTTGTTGCCGACGAAGGCGGCTGCCGCGGGGTCGAAGACTTCCGAGCCGGCGTCCCAGATCTCATTGGCCCTCACCGTGATGGTCGGCAAGGTCAGCGCACCGCTGGCATCGAACAGGCGGTACTCGGTCGGGCTGTCGTTGCCGATGAAGAAGTCGTTGCTCGGCACCACCATGCCGGCGAAGCTGAACAGCGGGTTCAGCGTGGTGTCGACGCGCAGCGTGAGGCTGCTGCTGGCCCCGGGCAGCAACAGGCCGCCGACGGTGCCGCGTGTGGCCGTGGGGTCGGCCGCGGCGAAAGCCGCCTGCCAGGCGCCCCCGGCACCGCCTTCGGCCACCGAAATGATGGGCTCGGTGGCCACGCCACCCAGGTTGAAGGCGTCGAAGCTGCCGCCGTGGAAGCCCAGATGCAGCGGTGCGAAGGCGATGCCGTTGGCAGGCGCCAGGTTCTGGACGGTGACGGTGACGTCGACAAGGGCAGCGCTGGCCGGCACGGCAGCCAGCGCAGCGGAAAGTGCGCCGGCAACGGCAAGGGTCGCTGAGAGACGCGAACGGCGGGGTGTTGAATGCATGGGTGGACTCCTGGCACGGTTGGGTTGCAAGCCGTGGCGGAACAGCCTCGGCAGCACCCATGCTAGGAAGCCCCCCTCACGGTCGCCTCACCGAAACATCACGGGGACGGGAACTCGACCGCAAATCGCCGGTGGCCTCAGAGCTTCATCTCGAGGCCCGCGCTGTAGAAGGTGCGGCCCAGGCGCTCGGTGCGCGTGCTGTCGCCGCTGGTGAAGCGCGTGGCCGTGGCGCTGTCCAGCGGCGCGATGTTGTTCACCGCCAGCCGCACCGACACCGTGCGGCTGAAGCTCCACAGCGCAAAGGCGTCCAGCGAGCGCACGCGCGTCTGTTCCAGCGCCTGCACCTCGGTCTGCCGCGTGCGGTAGCCGGGCGTGTAGGCCAGGCTGCTGCCCACGCTGAGCGGCAGCGCCGCGAAGCGGTAGTCGAAGCCCAGGTTGCCCGACCAGGGCTGCTGGTTGTCGAGCCGGTTGTCGGGGCCGGGCACCGCGTCCACGCGCGAGCGGTAGTAGTTCAGCGAGGCGCGCAGGTTCAGCGCCGTCTTCGCGTCGAACAGGCTGGGCAGCAGTTCACCGGCACGGCCCTTCACCTCGAACTCCAGGCCCGTGGTGCGCGCCTTGCTGAAGTTCACCGGCGTCGTCACGTAGCGCGGCACGCTCGCCCAGGGCACGGTCTGCAGCGTGGTGACGCTGCGCACCAGGTCTTCCACGCTGCGGTGGAAGGCGCCGATGCTGAACATCGCGCCGCCGGTGAGGTACTTCTCGTAGGCGATGTCCAGGCCCGTGGCCAGCTCGGGCTTGAGCGCGGGGTTGCCGCGGCGGTCGGGCGAGGCCTCGGTGTTGGGCTGCGTCACGTTGGGGAACAGCCCGCTGAGCGAGGGCCGCGCCACCAGCGCGTTCAACTCGGGCGCCTTATAGCTGCGCGTGAGGCTGGCGCGGATGATGTCGCGCGCCTGGGGGTCGAGCTTGTAGGTCAGGTGCCACAGCGGCGTGGTCACGCGGCTGATGTTGCGCACCGGCTCCCCGGTGCCCTGGCTGCGTGTTTCGATGCGTTCGGTGCGCAGGCCCAGGTAGGTGGCCCATTGCGGCGAGATCTCCCACTCGTCCTGCACGAAGAAGGCCTGGCGCGAGATGCGTGCGCGGAAGGGCTGGCCTTCGAAATCCACCAGCTGCGGCAGGCCGTTTTCGGTGATGGTGCGGGTCTCGTCGCGCTGGCGCCATTCCAGTTCCCAGCCGGCCGAGAGGGTGTGGTTGTCGCCGAGGAACTGGCCGTACTTGCCGCCCTGGGTGATGCTGCGGTCGCGGTTGTCGCCCACGGTGCGGCGCTGCGCGCTGGTGAGGCCGTCGAAGGTGTTCTTGCTGTGCTGCACGCCGGCCTTGAGCTCGATGCGCTGGCTTTCGCTGAAGCGGTTGTTCCACTGCAGGTTGCCGCGCAGGTTCTGCCAGGTGCCTTCGAAGAAATTGTCGGCATCCAGGCTGGGCTGGCCCAGCAGCACCTGGTTGCTGTAGCTCAGGCGGTTGTTCCATTCGCCGCGCTGGGCGAAGAACTGCGCCGAGGCCGACTCGTCGTCGCTGATCTTCCAGTTGATGCGCGGCGAGGTGTTGATGCCCGTGCCCCAGCTGTCGTTGCGGCTGAACTGCACGGCAGCCGAGGGCTGGCCGTTGCTGCCCGCGGTGAAACGCTCGATCTCGCTGCGGTTGACGGCACGCCACTGGAACACCGAGACCGGCAGCGACAGCGACAGCCCGCCCTGGCGTTCGCCATAGGTGAACGAGGCCGAAGGCGTCGGCCGCACGGCGTTGTAGGCCAGGCCCAGGCGCAGGTCGCGCTGCGCCACGCGGGGTGCTTCCTTCAGGATGATGTTGATGGCGCCGGCCACGGCCTGCGCGCTCTGGTCGGCCGTGGGGCCGCGCGTGATCTCGATGCGCTCGACCTGGCTCGGGTTGAGCTGGTCGAACTGGAAGCCCGGCGGCGCCGGGTCGCCGTTGATGAGCACCAGCGTGTAGCCCGAGCCCAGGCCGCGCATGCGCGGGGCGCCACTCTGCAGGTTCACGCCGGGCAGACGCTTGAGCACGTCGGCCACGCTGGAGTCGCCGAACTTGTCGATCTCTTCGCGGCCGTAGACCTGCTTGGCCACGGGGGCGCGGCGGCGCAGGTCGGTGTCGGTCTGCGGGCGTGCGGTGATCTCGATGCGCTCGATGCGCGCGCCGGGGCGCGGGGCGGCGGTGTCTTCGGCGCCAGGCGCGCCACCTGGGGCACCTTGGGCGGCCGCCAGGCCGGCCATCAGGCTGAGGCAGGCGGCGGTGATGGGGGCAAGCTTCAAATCTGCTCCGGGGCTGGGGGGATGCCTGTGACGCTAGCCCGCCTGCCCCGAACCTGCCACCGTGGTGCGACGAAACGACATCCGACGGGGCCCAGCGGTGGCTTCCCGGCCACCGCCCGCCCCCAAGGTGCCGGCACACCGCCCGGGGTGGCAGGCCGTCAGTCCGGCACCACCGCCGTCACCTCGATCTCCACCCGGGCCCGGTCTTCGATGAGCGCGCTGACCTGCACCGCCGTCATCGCGATGTCATAGTGGCCGATCAGTTCCCGGAAGGCGCGGCCGATGGCCGGCAGCGCGGCCAGGTACTCGCGCTTGTCCAGCACATACCAGGTCATGCGTGCGATGTGGCGCGGCTCGGCGCCACCGGCCTGCAGCACGGCCACGATGTTGTGCAGCGCCTGGTGGGCCTGGGACGCGAAGTCGTCGCTGTGGAACTGGCCCTGCGCGTCCCAGCCGATCATGCCGGCCACGAACACGGTACGGCCCTGGGCGGCCACGCCGTTGGCATAACCGCGCGGCCGGGGCCAGCCGGGGGGCAGCAAGGGGCTCATGGCAACACCTCCCGGTCCGTCGGGGCCGCGGCCTCGTTCGTGGCCACCGCGCCAGCCCGGACCTCGTTCAGCAGTTCGCGCGCGATGATGAGCTGCTGCACCTCGGTGGCACCTTCGTAGATGCGCAGGGCGCGTATCTCGCGGTAGAGGCGCTCCACTGACATCTCGCTCACCACGCCCAGGCCGCCGAAGAGCTGCAGCGCGGCGTCGATGACCTGCTGCGCGCCTTCGGTGGCCACCATCTTGGCCATGGCGGCCTCGCGCGTGACGGGCTGGCCCTGGTCGCGCTGCCAGGCCGCGCGGTAGGTCAGCAAGGCGGCGCTGTCCACCGTGGTGGCCATCTGTGCCAGCTTGGCCTGCGTGAGCTGCAGGTCGGCCAGCACGCCCTGGAACATGGGGCGATGCAGCGCGCGTTGCAGGCCTTCATCCAGCGCCCGCCGCGCGAAGCCCAGCGCGGCCGCGGCCACAGAAGTGCGAAACACATCCAGCGTGCGCATGGCGATCTTGAACCCCTGCCCGGCTGCCCCCACGCGCTGCGACAGCGGCACGCGGCATTGCTCAAAACGCAAGCGCGCCAGCGGGTGCGGCGCCATCACGTGGATGCGCTCGGCGATATGCAGGCCGGGGGTGTCGGCATCGACGATGAAGGCGCTGATGCCGCGCGAGCCCGGCGCTTCGCCGCTGCGTGCGAAGACGACGTAGAAATCGGCGATGCCGCCGTTGCTGATCCAGGTCTTTTCACCGTCCAGCACCGCATGGTCACCATCGATGCGCGCCGTGCAGGCCATGGCCGCGACATCGGAACCGGCCTCGGGTTCAGACAGCGCGAAGGCCGCGATCGCCTGCCCCGCCGCCACGCGCGGGAGGTAGCGCGCGCGCTGCGCCGCGGTGCCTTCCAGGCTGATGGCGCCGCTGCCCAGGCCCTGCATCGCGAACGCGAAGTCGGCCAGGCCCGAGTGGCGGGCCAGCGTCTCGCGTAGCAGGCACAGCGCGCGCGTGTCGATGAGCTCGGCTTGGCCGCCATGTTCACGGCCCGCCACGGCATGGCGCAGCCAGCCGGCTTCGCCCAGCAGGCGCACCAGCGCGCGGCATTCGGCATCGACATCGCTGCCGTGCTGCGGCGCGAGGTGCTCGCCGGCCCAGGCGTCGAGCTGCCGTGCCAGCTGGCGGTGATGGGGCTCGAAGAAGGGCCAGTCGAGGAAGCGGGTGTCGGGCATGGTGGGGTCGTTCGGGTTCGCGCAAGTTCGCGCGGGCAGGCCTCAGCGACCCACGAAGGTGGGCCGCTGCCTGGTCACGAAGGCGTGGTAGGCGCGGTGGAAGTCTTCGGTCAGCATGCACAGCGCCTGGGCCTGGGCTTCGGCCTCGATGGCCTGGTCGATGCCCATGTTCCATTCCTGGTGCAGCATGGTCTTGGTGATGCCGTTGGCGAAGCTGGGCCCGGCGGCCAGCTCTTCGGCCAGGACCAGGGCCTGGGCGGCCAGCGCCTCGGGCGCCACCAGGCGGTTGAAGTAGCCCCAGCGCTCGGCCTCTTCGCCGCCCAGCGTGCGGCCGGTGTACAGCAGCTCGCTGGCGCGGCCCTGGCCCACCAGGCGCGGCAGCATCGCGCAGGCGCCCATGTCGCAGCCGGCCAGGCCCACACGGTTGAAGAGGAAGGCGGTCTTCGACCGTGCCGTGCCCAGGCGCAGGTCGCTCGCCATCGCGATGATGGCCCCGGCCCCGGCACTGACGCCATCCACCGCGGCCACGATGGGCTGCGGGCAGGCGCGCATGGCCTTGACGAGGTCGCCCGTCATGCGCGTGAACATCAGCAGCTCGGGCGCCTGCAGCTGCACCAGCGGGCCGATGATCTCGTGCACGTCGCCACCCGAACAGAAGTTCTCGCCCGCGCCCTGCACGACCACCGCCTTCACGTCGCTGGCCTGCGCCAGCGCGCGGAAGAGGTCGCGCATCTCGGCATAGGCTTCGAAGGTGAGCGGGTTCTTGCGCTCGGGGCGGTTCAGCGTGAGCACGCCCACCGCGCCGGCCACCTGCCACAGCACGTGGCGGGCCGGGTAGCCCGCGAGCGTGAGGCGGTTGCCCGCCAGCAGCGCGGGGTGGGCCGGTGTCGGCGGGCTGGGTTCAGTGGCGCTCATGGGCGGCTCCGGGGCTGGCGGCGGGGTGACGGTGAAGGTGATGACGGCGGTGGCGGGGCGGCGACGCCGGGCTCGGCCACGGCCGCACGCCCCTGGGCCAGGTGCACGCGCAGGCGGCCGAGTTGTTCATAGAGAGCCTTCTTGTCGGCCGCGGCATAGCCCTCGAACAGCTCGGCCAGCCAGGCTTCGTGCTGCGCGGCCATGACGGCGAATTCGGCTCGGCCCTGGGGCGTGAGGCGCACGCGCCAGGCGCGGCCGTCTTCGGCGTCGGGCACACGTTCCACCCAACCGTCGGCGGCCAGCTGGTCGGTGAGACCGGTGACGTTGCCGCCGGTCACCATCATGTAGCTGGACAAGGCGCTCATGCGCAGGCCCTGGGGGTGGCGCTCCAGCTGGGCCAGGTAGTCGAAGCGCGGCAGCGTGGTGCCGAAGTGGCGGCGCAGCCGCGCGCGGATCTCCTGCTCGATCTGCGCGCTGCAGGCCAGCAGCCGCAGCCAGATGCGCACTTCCAGGTGGTCGGCCGAGACGGCGCGCGCTTCCAGGCCGATGTGGCTGTCGGGCAGGGGCGCGGGGGGCGAGACGGCACCCATTCAGCCGCCCCGCCCGCCGCTGGCGGCAGCGGGCCCGCGTTCGCGCGCGAACAGCGACTGCAGCTGTGCCTTGGCCGACTGGTAGGGCCGCGGCCAGGCCACTTCGGTGTAGCCGATCTTCGCGGCCTCGGTCAGCGTCCACGCCGGGTTGGCGAGATGCGGGCGCGCCACGGCGCACAGGTCGGCGCGGCCGGCGGCGATGATGCTGTTGACGTGGTCGGCCTCGCTGATGGCGCCCACCGCGATGGTGGCGATGCCGGCCTCTTGCCGGATGCGGTCGGCAAAGGGGGTCTGGAACATGCGGCCGTAGCTGGGCTTCTCGCGCTTGCTGACCTGGCCGGAAGAGCAGTCGATGAGGTCGGCGCCGGCGGCCTTGAAGGCGCGGGCGATGTGCACGGCATCGGCTGGCGTGATGCCGCCTTCCACCCAGTCGTGCGCCGAGATGCGCACCGACATCGGCAGGTGCTGCGGCCAGGCGGCGCGCACCGCCTCGAACACTTCCAGCGGGTAGCGCAGGCGGTTTGCCAGGGAACCGCCGAACTCGTCGGTGCGCTGGTTGGTCAGTGGCGAGATGAAGCTGGAAAGCAGGTAACCGTGCGCACAGTGCAGTTCCAGCCAGTCGAAGCCGGCGGCCGCGGCGCGCTGCGTGGCGGCCACGAAGTCGGCCTTCACGCGCTGCATGTCGGCCGGCGTCATGGCGCGCGAGACCTGGCTCACGCCTTCCACGTATTGCTGGGGCGATGCCGACAGCAGCGGCCAGTTGGTTTCAGTGTCGCCCTTCTCACCCTCGGCCAGCGGCTGGTCGATGCCGTCCCACGCCCGGCGGGTCGAGCCCTTGGCGCCGGCGTGGCCCAGCTGCACGGCGATCCTGGCGTCGCTATGGGCATGCACCCAATCGACGATGTGCTTCCAGTGCGCCTGCTGCTCGTCGTTCCACAGGCCGGGGCAGCCGGGGGTGATGCGGGCGTCGGGGCTGGTGCAGGTCATCTCGGCGAAGACCAGGCCGGCGCCGCCCATGGCGCGTGCGCCCAGGTGCACCAGGTGGTAGTCGGCCGCCACGCCGTTCACCGCCATGTACTGCGCCATCGGCGAGACGATGACGCGGTTCTTCAGCGTGACCGAGCGCACCGTGAAGGGGGTGAACATCGGCGGGGCAACGGGCCCCCAGGCTGCGGTCGCGGCGCTGCCGCGGTCCTCGCCACCCCCCGAGGGGACTGCCTCGCCTTGGGGCGGCCCGGCGGCGAGGCGGGCGGCGCGCTGCGCAAACCAGCGCTCGTAGCCTTCCAGCCAGCCCTTGTCGCGCAGGCGCAGGTTCTCGTGGCTGATGCGCTGGCTGCGCGTGAGCATGCTGTACATGAACTGCTCGGGCGGCAGCTGGTCGCAATAGCGCTGGCCGCAGACCTCGAACCATTCCATCGCGTTCCAGGCTGCGTTCTGCAGGCGGATGACGTCGACCTCGCGCACCGCCTGGTGGCGCGCCAGCACTTGCGGCAATTGCCCCACCCCATCGCCCAAGGCCTTGAACTGGTCGACCAGTTCGATGGCGTCTTCCAGCGCCAGCTTGGTGCCCGAGCCAATGGCGAAGTGCGCCGTGTGCACGGCGTCACCCATCAGCAGCACGTGGCTGCGCCCGTTGTGCAGCCACCATTGCCGGCAGCTCACGCGCTGGAAGTTCAGCCAGGCCGAGCCGCGCAGGTGGCGCGCGTTGCTCATCAGCTTGTGGCCCTGCAGGTTGGCGGCGAAGAGCTGTTCGCAGAAGGCGATGGACTGCTCGGGGTCGGCCCGGTCCAGGCCGTGTGCACGCCACACGGCTTCGGGGCATTCGACGATGAAGGTGCTGGTGGTCTCGTCGAACTTGTAGACGTGGGCCTGGAACCAGCCGTGCTCGGTCTTCTCGAACAGGAAGGTGAAGGCGTCGTAGAGCTTCTTGGTGCCCAGCCAGATGAAGCGGTTGGGCCGCGTGACGATGTCGGGCTGGAAGGTGGCGGCGTGGCGCGTGCGCACCTTGGAGTTGATGCCGTCGCTGGCGATGACGAGGTCGGCGTCGGGGTAGTCGGCATCGGAGTCGGCCTCGTTTTCGAACACCAGCTTCACGCCCACCGCCTCGCAGCGAGCCTGCAGGATGTTCAGCAGCTTCTTGCGCCCGATGCCCACGAAACCGTGGCCGCCGCTGCGAATGACGCGGCCCTTGAAGTGCAGCTCGATGTCGTCCCAGTGGTTGAAGGCCTGCTCGATCTCGGCGGCCGACTGCGCATCGCAACGGCGCATGTTCTCCATCGTGGCGTCGGAGAACACCACGCCCCAGCCGAAGGTGTCGTAGGGCTTGTTGCGCTCGACCACGGTGATGTCATGCGCCGGGTTGTGGCGCTTCATCAGCAGGGCGAAATACAGGCCGGCCGGGCCGCCGCCGATGCAGATGATCTTCATGTAGGGCCGTGCTCGCTGGCTTTCAGGGGTGCCAGGGCAGTATGCCGGGGTTGCTTTAGATGTCAAGCAATAGGCACCTGCAGGGCGGCTGTGCGGGTCGGCCCGCCGAGGGCGCTCCCTAGCTTGGCAGATTTACAGCGGCGCATGAAGGGTCGAACATGCGTCCTCCAAACGTTGCCTGCTTGCCTGGGGCAGGGTTACCACGTGTCAGCCCCGGGCCACTTGCCTACCGATGTCGCCACCATCGAACGTCCAACTCGTCGGCGCGTCGACCGCCCACCACCGCGCGCTGGTGCAGCTGGAGCGCGTGGCGGCCAGTGAAGCCCCCGTGCTGGTGGAAGGCGAAACCGGCAGCGGCAAGGAGATGGCCGCGCGCGCCATCCACTACGGCGGCTGCCGCCGCGCCGGGCCTTTCGTGCCGCTGAACTGCGGCGCCCTGCCCGACAGCCTGATCGAGAGCGAACTCTTCGGTGTGGAACGCGGCGCCTTCACCGATGCCCGCCGCAGCCGCCGCGGGCTGGTGGCCGAGGCCGCGGGCGGCACGCTGTTTCTCGACGAGGTGGACGCACTCAGCGCCAAGGCCCAGGTGACGCTGCTGCGTTTTCTGCAAGACCAGTGGTACCGCCCGGTGGGCACCACGCGCGAAGAGCGCACCGACGTGCGCTTGATCGCCGCCGCCAACCGCCCCCTGGAACAGCTGGTGCCGCGCGAGCTGTTCCGCGCCGACCTGCTGTACCGCCTGAAGGTGCTGACCCTCGTGCTGCCACCGCTGCGTGAGCGTGAAGGTGATGTCGACCTGCTGGCGCGCCACTTCATCGGGCAATTTGCAGCCAAGTACGGCCTGCCGTGCAAGCAGATCGCACCCGACACGCTGCGCTGGATGCGGAGCTATGCCTGGCCCGGCAACGTGCGCGAGCTCGAGAACTGGGTGCACCGCCAATTTCTGATGTGCGACGGCGGCTGGCTCACGCACGAGGCCACAGCCGCGCCCGGGCCCGAGCCTGAGCCCGATGCCGCGGTCGGGCCCGAGGGCGCCACACCCGCCTTCCAAGCCGCCAAGGCCGAGGCCGTGCGCCGCTTCGAGCGCGACTACCTCGAACGTGTGCTCGAGCAGGCGCAGGGCAACGTCACGCGCGCCGCGCGCATGGCGTGCAAGGAGCGCCGCGCCTTCGGCAAGCTGCTGAAGAAGCACGGTCTGGCCCGCGGCGACGCCGCACTCGGCTGAACCCCCACCCGACCGGACGGCGGCCCGACCCGGCTGCGGGCGCAACGCGCGCGCTGATGGCCGCGCCCTGCGCGCTGAACCCTTCAACGCCCTCGACCCCGTTGCCCGTGGTGTGCCTCGGCCCCTCGGCACCTTGGCATTTCCCCTGGGTTCAAACCCACCCACTGCGCAAGCAACGACCCACCCTCCGCCAAGGTTGCGCTGCCTGTGGCGCTCGTCCTTTCGGGGTGGGTCGGGTTTGCGGCGAAAGGCCTGCCGCCCCCGGGGCAGCGGCCTGGCATCGAGCTTGCACAAGCACAGGGGCAGGAACGCAGCATGAACCCGACCTTGGCCCGAACCGTGCGCGCCGCGATCGAAGACCACCTGGCGGACTATCCACAGGCCGCCGATTCGGCCGCGGGTGTGGCGCGATGGTGGTTGACGCCACGCGGCATCAACGCCACGGCCACCGAGGTCGAGCTCGTGCTGGCGGAGATGGTTCATCAACACCACCTGCGCGGCGTGCTGCTGGCCGACGGCACGGTGCTGTATTCCAGGACCCGCGCGCCGCTTCACTGACGTACCACGCACAACAACCCCGGCAGCCGTGCCCCAGGTGCTGCCCAACGCGAAGGAGCCAACCATGTCGGTGGCCGTGACCTACCCCGGTGTCTACATCCAGGAAGTGCCCAGCGGGGTGCGCACCATCACGAGCGTGGGGACCTCGATCACCGCCTTCGTCGACTTCTTCCGCGAAGGGCCGATGAACCAGGCCACCGAGGTCTTCGGCATGTCGGATTTCCAGCGCCTCTTCGGCGGGCTGGACACGCGCAGCGAAGCCAGCTACGCGCTGCAGCAGTTCTTCCTGAACGGCGGCTCCTCGGCGCTGGTGGTGCGCTGCGCCTCGGGCTCGGTGGCCAGCGCGCGGGTGGAGATCGGCCTCACCGCCACCCCCAACACCGTGGGCCTGGTGCTCACCGCCCGCAGCCCCGGTGCCTGGGGCAACCACCTGCGCGCCACCATCGACCACGCCACCGCCGACCCGGGCACGCAGTTCAACCTGACCATCACGCGCTATGCCAGCGCCGACGCCAACGCGGCAGTGGTGGGGCAGGAGACCTTCCTGAACCTCACGCTGAACAGCGCCGGCCCGCGCTACGCGCCCGACGTGCTGGCGGGTGATTCGCAGCTCGTCACGGCCACCGTGCCCGGCACGCCCGCCGGCACCCCCGGGGCCAATGGCCTGAGCGGCGACAACGTTGCGGCGCTGACCACGGCGGTCTTCAACGGCATGAGCGGGGGCGACCTCACCATCGCGCTGGCCGGCTCGGGCGCCTTCGTGGCGGCACTGCCCACCTGGGCGCCGGGCACGGTCACTTCGCTCACGCAGCTGGCCTCGCGGCTGGAAACCGCCATCCGCACGGCCACCGCGGCCACGCCGCCGCCAGCACCCGAGCCCCCGCCGCCCACGCCGCCCTGCCTGACCGGCGCCACCGTGCGCGTCGTCACCGACGGCGCCACCTCGCGCCTGGTGGTGCGCGCCGGCCGCGACCCTGCGCGCGCCTCGACCGACACCTTCACCATCACCGCCGGGCCCGTGAACAGCGTGGCGCTGCCGCTGGGGCTGCTGACGGCGGGCACGGTGCAGCTGAACAACGTGCAGCAGTACCCCTTCGGCGCCGTGGCCGCCCCGGCGGTGGCGCTGCGGGCCGGTGCCAATGGCGACGATGGCAGCCCGCCTGACGCCGACGCGCTGGTGGGCGCCGTGGCCGACGCCAGCAACGAAGGCATCTACGCGCTGCGCCTGGCCGACCTGTTCAACCTGCTGTGCATTCCGCGCGCCGCCGCCATCCAGGCCGAGCCGGGGGGCGAAACCCAGATGGTGCAGATCGTCTCGCAGGCCATCGCCTTCTGCGAACGTTCGCGGGCGTTTTTCCTGCTCGACATTCCCGCGTCCATCAACTCGCTGACGGAGATGAAGGACTGGATCGACACCCACGCCAGCTTCCGCAGCCGCAATGCCGCGGTGTTCTTCCCGCGGCTGCAGATGCCCGACCCGCTGAACGGCTTCCGCCTGCGCTCGGTGGGGCCCAGCGGCACGCTGGCCGGCGTGTTTTCGCGCACCGACACCGAACGCGGCGTGTGGAAGGCGCCCGCCGGTATCGAAGCCGTGCTGCGCGGGCTGGGCGGCATGGACATGAAGCTCACCGACGCCGAGAACGGCGTGCTCAACCCGCTGGGCGTGAACTGCCTGCGCGTGTTTCCCATCTACGGCAGCGTGAGCTGGGGCGCGCGCACGCTGGACGGTGCCGACCAGGCCGGCTCGGAATGGAAGTACACGCCCATCCGCCGCCTGGCCCTGATGCTGGAAGAGTCGCTCTTCCGCGGCACGAAGTGGGTGGTGTTCGAGCCCAACGACGAACCCCTCTGGGCGCGCATACGGCTCAACGTCGGCGCCTACATGATGGGCCTGTTCCGCCAGGGCGCCTTCCAGGGCGCCAATCCCCGGGACGCCTTCTACGTGAAGTGCGACGCCGAGACCACCACGCAGGCCGACCGCAACCTCGGCATCGTGAACATCCAGGTGGGCTTCGCGCCGCTGAAGCCGGCGGAGTTCGTCGTCATCAAGATCCAGCAGATCGCCGGCGATCTGTAAGCACTTCAGGAGCACCGCGCCATGGCGACCACCGGATTCACCGTCAACACCCACCGCCTCGACCCCTACAAGAACTTCAAGTTCCAGGTGAAATGGGACGGCCGCACCGTGCTGGGCATCAGCAAGGTCAGCTCGCTCAAGCGCACCACGGAAGTGGTGAAGCACCGCAGCGGCGGCGACAACAGCTTCGACCACAAGAGCCCCGGCCGCACCAGCTACGAGGCGGTGACGATGGAACGCGGCATCACGCACGACCTGGAATTCGAGAAGTGGGCCAACCTCGTGCACACCTACCAGGGCGACCCCGGCATGGACCTCGTCAACTACAAGAAAGACCTGGTGCTGGAGGTCATGAACGAACGCGGGCAGGTGGCGTTGCGCTACTTCATGTTCCGCTGCTGGGTGAGCGAGTTCACCGCGGTGCCCGACCTCGACGGCAACGCCAACGCCACCGCCATCGAGAACATCAAGATCGAGATCGAAGGCTTCCTGCGCGACGTCGACACCGCCGAGCCGGCAGAAGGCTGAAACCCGCGATGGCCGTGCCCGTACGCCCCTTCGGCCAGACCGCTGCGGACCTGGACGTCGCCTTCGCGGCGGCCGCGCCCGACGAAGCCGCCACCGCGCTGCTGGCGGCCTGCACCGGCTGCGAGGCCACCGCCGTGCGCGGCTGGACGCTGGCGCGCCGCCTGCAGGCCCTGCTGGCCGTGCGCCTGGCCGACGAACCCGGCGCGCGCGTGCCGGCGGTGCTGCGCTGCACGGCCTGCGGCGAAGCTTTCGGGCTCGAATTCGAGCTGGCGCAATGCGTCGGCGAGGTGGAAGACGGGCCTATGCCCTGGACCGCACCCGATGGCCAGGCCCTGGCCTTGCGCCTGCCCACTGCGGCTGACCTGCAAGGCTGGCGGCAGGCCGCCGTGCGCGACGAGAGGCAGCTGGCGGCGACGCTGCTCGCGCCGCCCGTGACTGCCCTTCCCGAGGACTGGCTCGCACCTTTGGCCGAAGCCTTGGCCGAGCGCGACCCCTGCACCGCGCTGCAAGTGCCAGCGCCCTGCCCGGCCTGCGGCCAGCCCCACAGCGCCGACATCGACCTGGAAGCCCTGCTGCTGGCCGACTTCGCCGCCCGCCAGCGCCGCCTGCTCGATGACGTGGCGACGCTGGCGCGCGCCTTTCACTGGAGCGAAGCGCAGATCCTCGAACTGCCGGCCTGGCGGCGCGCGCACTACATCGCTCGCATCGAATCGGGGCTGGTCGCATGAGCCGCTACCTGGCGCGGCTGGCAGCGCGTGTGCAGGCCGGGCCTACCAAGCCTGCCGGGAGACCATTGTTCGCACCAAGCCTGCCCCAGGCCCCTCACTCACCCGACTCGGCCGACGGGGCCATGACAAGTTGGGAGATGGACGGCGAGGCGGACGCGGCGGCAGCGCCTGCTGCCTCAGCGGGTCTTGTCACGCCTCCGCTGCCGCTCGCTGGGAACGCCTCGACCACGACGCCCGCTGCTTCGCTCGGGCCGTTGCAGCAGCCTCGTGACGTCATGCAACCCCAGCGGGTGCAGCCGCCCGAAGCAGCCTTGACGCCGCATTCGCCCGTGGCTCGCCCTGCGGCGCAGGGCGCTGCAGACGCGCCTGTGCAGCCGGCCAGCGTCGCCGGCGCGGCGGTCCGGTCCTCGAGCCGGCCACCCGCTGAGGCCGAACCTCATGCAGCGGCCGCCCTGCCTGCAGCGTTGGCTGCAACGCCTTCTGCGCAGGCTGCGTCAACACCATGGCGCGTTGCAGATACCCCCGTCGCGGTGCGCGCGCGGGCCGGCGTGGCCGCTGGTCTGATCACCTCGGTCTCGGCCAGCCGCACGGCCACGGACAGCGCAGCACCGGCGAGTGCCTCCACCCGCACCCCGCCTGCGAACACCCACGCCACCAGCGCTGCCGAGCCGCTACCCATGCCACCCCGCGAACCGCGAAGCATGCCGCCCACGCGCAGCGAACCTGCCGAACGCACGGCAGCCCCCCTGCCGCAGGTCGAGGTTCACATCGGCAGCGTGCAACTCACCGTGCGCGCGGCAGCACCGGCTGCGCCATCGCCACCGCAGCCGCGCCAGGCCTTAGCGCCACGCGCCGACGCGAAGCCGGCGTTCTCGGCGCACCGCCACTACCTGCGGGCAGGCTGAACCATGGCCCTGAGCGCCAGCACCGAAGCCATCGGCGCCGTCAGCGAACTGCTGTCGGCCCGCGTGGGCGCGCGGCTGTCAAACCTGCCCGTGCTGGTGGGGCGGCCGGCCGCAGCGGCGGGCGTGCAAGGCACGCGCTGGCTGAACTTCTTCCTGTATCACGTGGCTTTCGATGCGCACTTGCGCAACGCCCCGGTCGATGCCGGGCAGCAGCCCCCGCTGTGGCTGGTGCTGCACTACATCGTCACCGCCTTCGACAGCGGGCGGGAAAGCGACAGCGCCGCGGCGCACCGCCTGCTGGGCCAGGGCCTGGTGGCGCTGCACGAACTCAACGTCCTGCGGCCGGCCGCAACGGTGCCCGCGCTGGCGCGCAACCCCGAGCCGCTGAAGATCACCTTCGACAGCGCCGACCCCGAACTGCTGTCCAAGCTGTTCAACGGCAACGACGAGCTCTACCGCGTCTCGGCCGCCTTCCAGGTGCGGCCGGTGATGCTGGTGACCGATGCCGCGCCGAGCTATGCACCGCTCGTCACCAGCGTGGGCCCGCCTGCGTCGCCGGGAGTGGTGGTGCTGCCTTCGATGGGGGCACGGCTCACGTCCATCGAGCCGGCGCGTTTCCAGGCGGGCGACGTGGTCACGCTGCGCGGGCTCGACCTCGCCGGCTACGACACCATTCTGCTCGGCGGCAACGCGGTGGCGCCGCTGGCCGCGCAACCCGGCGACCGCGGCGACGTGCTGCGTTTCCAGCTGCCCGCGGGCACCCCCATTGCCGCAGCCGGCTATGCCGTGGCCGTGAGCCGAACGCTGCCCAGCGGCCGGCCGATGACCAGCACCCCGTTGCTGGGTGAACTGATGCCGGTGGTGAATGCCGTCGCGCTGAACGGCGCGCTCACGCCCAGCAGCAACCTGCCGGGCGCGCCGCTCTTCGGCAGCTTCACCGTCACGGGCGCGCAGTTCGGTGGGCCCGAGGAATCGATCTTCGCCGCGCTCTACCGCGACGGTGCCGCGCAGGTGCAGTTGGAGCCCGCAGCGCCGGCCACCGCCACCAGTGTGAGCTTCACCGTGCCGCTGGGTCTGGCGCTGCCACCCGGCAGCTACCGCGTGCTGCTGCGCGTGAACGGCCAGCAGGCCGTGAATTCGCCCGAGCTGCTGTGGACATGAACGCGCGGCACGACGCCCCTTTCGCGGCCGCCAGCTTCAACCCGCTGCTGGTGCCGGCCGATGCCCTGGCCGCCTCGTGGCTGGCCGAAACCACGCTGCGCCTGCGGCGCGAGCTGGCCTGGGTGTGGCAGCTGGGCGCGGCACGGCCGGCCGACCCCCTGGCCGACAGCATCGACCGCCTGCGCCACGCCAGCGCGCGCCAGCGCTTCTTCGAGGAAGACACCACCGCACGCTTCCTGGGCGAGCAGATCGCCGCCGTGCGCGCGCAGCGCACCGCGGATGAAGGCTCGCCGTGGCAACGGGCCACGCAGGCCGCGGGCCTGGACGAGGCCGCGCAGTTCGTGCTGGCCCTGGCCCTGGCCTCCCGCGCCGACGCCGGCTTCGGCGCCGTGGCCGCGGCCTGCCAGGCCGATGCACAGCGGCCGCAGGCCACGCTGGCGCTGGCGCAGCGCTTGTGGGACGACCCCCTGGCGCTGCTGGTCCTGGCCGACCCCGCCCATGCGCTGTACCGCCACGCGCTGCTGCGCGCACCGGGGCCCGACGCCTGGCAGCAGGCCCTGGACCTGCCCGCCGCGCTGGCGCCGCTGCTGCTGGATGCCGCCGCCCCGCTGCCGGAGGCCTTGCGGCCCTTGCCTGCCGAGCCTGGCGTTCCGCTGGACAGCGCCGTGCTCGGCTGGCTGGCCGCCTTGCCGCCCACCGCCTTGCAGGTGGTGCCGCTGGTGCTGCCCCATGGCACCGACCCGCGCCCCGTGGCCAGCGCGCTGGCGCACGCCACCGGCACCCCGCTGGCCGCCTTGGCGCCCGACCTCGGCCCCGAACACGCCGCGCTGCCCGGCCTGGCCGCCGCGGCCTGGCTGGCCCGCTGCACGCTGTTGGCGCCCGAGGGCTGGCCGGCAGAGGCCCTGGCCGCCGCCTTGGCACCGCTGGCCGCGCTGCCGCTGCGCCTGCTGGTGCCCGTGGCCGATGCGGCCGCGCTGCGCGGCCTGCCCGAGCGCTGGCTCGCGCCAGCGGTGCACGCCCCGGCGCTGCCGATGGCCCAGCGCTGCGAACGCATCGCCGCCGCGCTGCCTGGCAGCCTGGCGCCGCATGCGCTGGAGATGGCGCGCCGCTTCCGCTTCAACGACCGCACGCTGGCGCAGGTGACCACCACCCTGGGCGCGATGGCCCAGCCCTCGGCGGCGGGCGCGCAGGCCGTGTGCCGCGCCGCTGCCGCGCTGGACATGGGCGCGCTGGCCCAGCCCGTGCAGCCGCGCTTCGCGCTGCCCGAACTGGTGCTGCCGCCGCGCGAGCAGGCGCAGATGCTGCACATCTGCGACGCCATGCGCGCCCTGGCCCGCGTGCACCACGAATGGGGCACTGCGCGGGCCTGGAACGAAGGCGGCATTGCCGTGCTGTTCTGCGGCCCGCCGGGCACCGGCAAGACCATGGCCGCCGAAGCCCTGGCCACCGAACTCGAGCTGCCGATGTTCCGTGTCGACCTCTCGCAGGTGGTGAACAAGTACATCGGCGAAACCGAGAAGAACCTGCGCCGCATCTTCGATGCCGCCGAAAGCGCCGACTGCCTGCTCTTCTTCGACGAGGCCGACGCGCTGTTCGGCAAGCGCACCGAGGTGAAGGACGCGCACGACCGCTACGCCAACATCGAGGTGAGCTACCTGCTCGAGCGCATGGAGCGCTTCAAGGGCCTGGCCGTGCTGGCCACCAACCGCCGCAAGGACATCGACGAGGCCTTCGCGCGCCGCTTGCGCTTCATCGTCGAGTTTCCATTGCCCGGCCCGGCGGAACGTGAACGCCTGTGGCGCACGATGTTCCCACCGGCCGTGGTGGTGGATGGCGTCGACTTCGGCTTCGTCGCACAGCGCTTCGAGATGGCGGGCGGGCCCATCCGCTCGGCCGTGTTCAACGCCTGCCTCCAGGCTGCCGCCCAGGGCAGCAAGCCCCAGGTGGCCATGACCGAGGTGCTGGTGGCGGTGAAGCGCGAACTCGAGAAGTCCGGCCGCCCGACGCAGCGCGAGCAGTTCGGCCCCTACGCGCACCTCTTGCCGGAGCACGCATGAACCGCATCGCCATCGACCGGCTCGACCTCACGCTGGCCGGCCTGGACACCGCCACCGCCGAAGCCGTGCGCGGCGAACTGCCCGGCGCCCTGCAGCGCACGCTGGGCCGTCGCCTGCAGCGGGGCCTTGCACAGGCCGGCACCGCCGGCCGCGTGCTGAACCTCGACGGCGCCGACCTGGGCACGCTGGACCTGCCCGCCCCCGCCCACCCGCGGGCCACGGCCGAGGCCATCGCCGCGCGCCTGGCCGACTGGCTGGACGTGCGCCTGGCCGCCACCCCCGAGGCCTGACGCCATGGCCATCCGCGGTGCCCTCGTCGAATACAGCGGCCAGTTCCTGGGGCCGATACCGAACGTCGTCGTCTTCCAGTTCAACCCCGACCAGATGTCGCGCACGCTGCAGATTCCCAGCAGCCGCGCGGCTGCTGCCGACCTCGACCGCGCGCAGCGCGCGCAGACCGAACGCAGCGTGGCGGCCGCCCCGCCGACCGAAGAGTTCAGCCTGAAGATCGAGCTCAGTGCCGCCGAAGACCTGGGCTCGCCCGGCGCCTTCGAAGGTGTGACGCGGCTCTTCGGCATCGGCCCGCAGCTGGCGGCGCTGGAGAAGATGGTCTACCCGGCCGGCAAGAGCCTGCTCAGCGTGGCGATAGACACCGTCGGCAGCGCCCTGTCGGGCGGCGCCGGCAGCAGCCCGCCCGAGAAGTCGATCCCGCCCGAGGTGCTGCCCAGGCTGCTCTTCATCTGGGGCCCTTCGCGCGTGCTTCCCGTGAAGATCGTCTCGATGCGCGTCACCGAACAGGCCTACGACGCGCTGCTGAACCCGACCCGCGCCGAGATCGACCTCGGGCTGGAGGTGGCCAACGTGCCCGACAAGGACGACCTCATCGCCATCGGCGCGCTCACCTACACGCGCACGGTGAAAGACGTGCAGGCGGTCGCTTCGATGGCGCGTGGCATCGCGTCGCTGCCTTCCATCGTTCCCTTCTGACGCGCACGGTGCAAACCATGTTCCTGAAGAACTCGCGCTACCACGGCACCGCCACCCACACGGTGCTGAACGCCCAGGGCCAGCTGGCCACGCTGCTGGTGCCGCGCACGCTGCCAGCCACGCCGGGCGAGGCCACTGTCGTGCAGCCGCACGACCAGCTCGACGCCATGGCCGACCAGCGCTGGCGCGACCCCACGCGCTACTGGCACATCGCCGACGCCAACACCGCGCTGCGTGCCGGGGAGCTGACCGCCGTGCCGGGCACCACCGTGCAGGTGCCGAGGTAGCGCCATGCCCGTCGCCAAGATGCGCCTCTTCCTCGACAACACGCCGGCCAGCGAAGAGCAGCTGGGCCTGTTCAGTGCCATCCGCATCGACCAGGGCATCGGCATGGCCACCGAGGCCGAGATCGACGTGCCCGCCGGCACCGACGAAGGCGGCACCTGGCAGTACTTCGAAGACGCCTTCGCCCAGCCCTTCGCCCGTGTGCGGGTGGAAGTGGCAGTGGCCGGTGGCAGCTTCGTGCCCCTGATCGACGGGCCCGTGGTCGCGCAGCGTTTCCAGCTCGAGGCCGTCCCCGAAAGCAGCCGCCTCACCCTGGTGGTGCACGACGACAGCGTGCTGCTGAACCGCGACGAGGCGGTGGTGGTGTTCGAGGACCAGTCGCCCTCGCAGATTGCCGAGCAGATCTTCGCCGACGCCGGCCTCGACCCGCGCGTGGACGCCGTGGCCGCCGCCGGCAGCGCGCTGAAGCGCTACGCGGTGCAGCGCGGCACGCCCATGCAGATGCTGCGCCGGCTGGCGCGCGACCACGGCATGTTCGTCTATGTGGAACCCGGCAGCAGCGCCGGCCGCAGCGTGGGCGTGTTTCAGCGTCCGCTGGCGCAGGACGACGAGCTGCCCGACCTGGTGCTGCGCGGTGAGGCCCGCAACATCGGCAGCTTCAGCGCCGAGTTCGACGCGCTGCGCCCGCAGGCGCCGCAGGCCGCCAGCGTGCTGGCCAACGACCGCAGCATCGTCAACGCCTCATCGCCCACCGCTCCCGGCACGCCGCTCGGGCCCGACGCCGTGCACGGCGTGCTGACCCCCGCCGTCACCTTGCTGACCCGCACGCGCGAAGAACAGGCCGACATCGACAGCGCCGCCGCAGCGGCCGCCGACCTGTCTTCATGGGCCTGGACGGCACAAGGCGAGGTGCATGCCGACGGCTACGCCGGCGTGCTGCGGCCCTACCGCAAGGTCACGGTGCGCGGGGTGGGCGGGCACCTCTCGGGCGACTACCTCATCAGCCGCGTGGCCCACGAGCTGCGCAACGCCGGCTACAGGCAGCAGTTCTCGCTGACGCGCAATGCGCGCGGTGCGGGTGCCAGTGCCACCGGCGGCCTGCCAGGCGGGGTGTTCTGATGCCGCTGCAGATCGAAACCATGGTGGTCGAGATGGCGCAGCGCGAGCGCGAGCGCTTCTACGGCAAGTACCGCGGCATCGTGCAGGACAAGGATGATCCCGAAGGCCTGGGCCGCGTGCGCGCGCTGGTGCCGGGCGTACTGGGCGAACAGGTCTCGCCCTGGGCGCTGCCTTGTGCGCCTTACGCCGGCCCGGGCGTGGGCCTGCACGCCGTGCCGCCGCCGGGCGCCGGGGTCTGGATCGAGTTCGAAGGCGGCGACCCCGGCCTGCCCATCTGGACGGGCGGCTGGTGGGCCAGCGGCGATATCCCCGCCACCGAGGCCGGCGCCGAAGTGAAGCCGCCGCAGAAGATTCTGAAGAGCGAAAGCGGCCTGATGCTGGTGCTGGACGACGACGGCCACAGCGCCACGCTGTCGGACGGCGACGGCGCGAACCTGCTGAAGATCAGCGTCGATGCCGGCGAGATCCGCGTGCAGTGCACGGCCAAGGTCATCGTCGAAGCGCCGCAGATCGAACTCGTGGAAGGCGCGCCGCACCCGCTGGTGTTCGGCGACGACCTGCTCACCTACCTGAACCAGCTGGTGTCGCTGTTCAACGCCCACATGCACCCGGGCCAGACCGTGCTGGGCATCCCCGTCACGCCGATGACGCCGCTGCCCACCTTCCTGCCACCCCAGCCTTCGATGCTGTCGGTGAAGGTCAAGACCGGCTGAGGACGAACCATGGCCCTGCCCCTGCGTGCTGGCAACCACACCAGCGAGAACGACGACACCCTGACGGCCTACATCGAAGCCGCCATGCAGGAAGAGTGGCGGGCCGCGCGCGGCGAGGCCCTGCCGTCGGCGGGCGCGGAAGACCGCCGCATCCTCTTCGCCGCGGTGGCCAAGGGCGTGCTGCGCTACCTCTACACGCACCGCGACGACCTCATCACCTCGCGCGAGATCACTGAAGACTTCGGCAACCACCGCCACGACGCGGCCTTCGACCTGGTGGAGAAGCTCTGATGGAGAAGCCTTGATGGACAGCGGCCGCCACCTCGCCTTTCCTTTCCGCATCGGCAGCGATGGCCGCAGCGCGGCGCCGCAGTCGCTGGACGAGCACGTGCGCGGCGAGATCATCCAGCTGCTGCTCACGGCCCCCGGCGAACGCCCCTTCCTGCCGGCCTTCGGCGCCGGCCTGAAGCGCCTGGTGTTCGAGCGCAACGACCCCATCAGCGCCGCGCTGGCCAAGGCCACGGTGTCGCAGTCGCTCAGCCGCTGGCTGGCGGCGCGCATCAGCGTCGAAGCGCTGGAGGTGCAGGCCACCGACGCCCTGCTGCAGGTCGACCTGCGCTACAAGGTGCTGGCCAGCGGCGAGGTGCGCGCCCTCTCGCTTCGGCAGCAGCCGGGGAACCGGCCATGAGGCGCCAGGGCCGCAGCGCCCCGCAGGGCGCGAAGTGCCGCGGGGGCTGCGCATGATCCTCAGCGAAGAACGCCTGGCCGACCGCGCGCGCGACCTCGAAGCCGCGGGCCTCACCGGCTTTGCGCTGGTGTACGTGTCGCTCGAGCCCGTGGCCAGGCCCGGCTTCGCCTGGCTCGACCTCGAATTCCACAACGCCAACGGCCTGGCGGTGCTGCCGCCGGTGCAGGCCTTCCGCATCGAAGGCGGCTTGCGGCTGCGTGCCGGCACGGGGCCCGGGCAGGTACAGGTGACCGAGGTGCTGCCCAACCCCGAGGGCCGCGCCCACGCGCTGCGCCTGCGCGTGGCGCCCGTGGGCGACTACAGCACCTACACGCTCAGCACCAGCGCCGCGGGCCTGGTGCCGCCGGCCGATGCGCTGCCGCGTGCGATGGACCCGCTGTTCGGCCGCCTGCCCTTCAAGTTCCGCCCCGGCTGCTTCAACCTGAACTGCGCGCCCACCTGGGCCCCGGCACCCGTGCCCGAGCCGGCGCCCGCCATCGACTACCTGGCGCGCGACTACGACAGCTTCCGCCACGTGCTGATGGCCACCATGGCCCAGCGTGTACCCGGCTGGGCGCCCACCAGCGAGGCCGACCTCGACCAGGTGCTGATCGACCTCATCGCCGCACAGGCCGACGAGCTGGCCGACCACCACGACCGCGTCATCGCCGAGCGCTCCATCGTCACCGCGCACAAGCGCGAAAGCTTCGCGCGCCACGGCCGCTGGATGGACTACCACCTGCACCAGGGCAACCAGGCCAGCACCTGGGTGGCCGTGCAGGCCCTGCAGCCGGCCACCGACCTGCCCGCGCTGGCCCAGGACGCCGGCGGCAACCTCGACGAATGGGCGGTATGGAACGGCGCCGACTGGCGCGACCCCGAGGCCGTGATCTTCGCGCTGCCGCACGAAGGGCCGCGTTGGCGCCGCCGCGTTTACCGGGCGCTGAACGAGCTTCGGCTCTACACCTGGGGCGACACCGTCAGCGCGCTGGCCGCCGGCGCCACCACGGCCGACCTCACGCAGGCCGGCAGCACCTCCGAAGCCGACGCCATCGTGCTGGAAGACCTGCTCAACGGCACTTCGGTGCTGCAGGGCGCGGCCCCGGGTGACGATGTCGACGCCGCCGTGCACGTGCTGCTGCTGCAGGAACACCTGAACCCCGCCACCGGCACCGCCAACGGCGTGAACGTGGCGCGCCGCCAGGCCCTACGCCTGCTGCCCGCAGGCGGGCCCGAACCGCGTGCACAGCGGCTGCAAGACCCCGTCAGCGGCGCGTGGTTCGTGCGCGTGCGCTGGGTGCCGGAAGACGCGCTGCGCCAGAACTTCTGCTTCACCTGCGAATGCGCCGGCACGCTGGTGCGCGACCTGGCGCGCTTCCACGGCAACCTGGTCTTCGTCACCCAGGGCCGGCCGCAGGAAACGCGCTTCCTGCCCCCGGGCCCGAACCGCCTGCCCGAAGCCGATGAACAGCGCCTGCGCGCACTCAGCCACGCCCATTGGCTGCGCCGCCAGCGGCCTGAAGGCGCGCTGAAGTTGGACGATGCCGTGGTCTGCGCGCTGCCCCCCCGCGCCGGCGTGCTGGCCTTCCGCGCCACGCCGCCCGATGGCCTGACGCCGCCGCGTTCGACGCTCTCCGTGCGCGTGAGCGGCTTCGCCACGCCCTGGAGCGAGCGCAGCGACCTCGTGCGCTCGCGCGACGACGATGAGCATTTCATCGTGCAGGTGCACGAGAACCAGACCGCACAGCTGCGCTTCGGCAACGGCGTGAACGGCCGCGCACTGCCAGAGGACGCCGAAGTGCAGGCCCGCTGGCGCAGCGGCCAGGGGCTGGCAGGCAACGTGGGGCCCGACACGCTGCTGCGCCACAGCGGCGGTGTGGGCCGCGTGTGGAACCCATTCGACGTGACCGACGGCCGCGAGCCCGAACCCGTCAGCAACCTGGTGCGCCGCGCACCCGAGGCCTACCGCCGCCACCAGCTGCGCGCCGTGACGCTGCCCGACTACGCCGCGCGCGCCGAGGCCGTGCCCGGCGTGGCCCATGCCAAGGCGCGCTACCTGCACAGCGGCAGCTGGCGCGTGGTGCGCGTGGCCGTCGACCCCGTGGGCGGTGGCGCGTTGCAGCCGGGCCTGCGCGCGCGCATCGCTGCCCACCTGGACGCGGTGCGCCTGATCGGCGACGACGTCGAACTGCGCGCGGCCGAGTACGTGCCGCTGGACATCCGCGTGACCGTGTGCGCGCTGTCAGGCACCTGGGCCGAAGACCTGCGTGTCGAACTGGAAATGGCCTTCTCCGATGCCACCCTGCCCGGCGGTGGCCGCGGCCTCTTCCATCCCGACGACTGGAGCTTCGGCCAGCCCTTGCACGCCAGCCAGATCATCGGCCGGGCGATGGCGGTGCCGGGTGTGGAACGCGTCACGCGCCTGGGCATGCGGCGCTTCAACCCGGGCAGCGGGGGCGGCACCAGCGTGGTGGAGATCGACCTCGAAGCCCTGCCCGTGTCCAGTGCGCAAAGGCTGGACTTCGGCGATTTTGAGATTCCCATCGTCGCCAACGATCCCGACCACCTGGAACGCGGGCGCATTGCATTCGACATCCGCGGGGGCCGGCGATGAGCTGCGACAACCACTGCCCCAAGCCCGCGCCCTTCCCCCTGGCCATCTTCAACCGGCCGGCGCTGCCGCGCATCAACTACCGCATCGGCGCCTACGGCGAGATGCGCGCGCACATGCTGGGGCTGATCGACCGCGCCCCGGCGCTGGCCGCCTGGACCCACCGCGGCAGCGACGACCCCGGCATCGCGCTGGTAGAGGGCATGGCCGTGGTGGGCGACATCCTCTCGCTGTACCAGGACAACTACGCCAACGAAGCCTATCTGCGCACGGCCACGCTGGACAGCAGCGTCACCGGCCTCGTGCGGCTGCTGGGCTACCGCCCGGCGCCGGGGCTGGGTGGCCACGCGCGTTTTGCGCTGGCGGTGAAGGGTGCGCAGCCGGTCACCGTGCCCGCCGGGCTGGCGCTGGATGCCACGCTGGAAGGCGCCAGCAAGCCCGCCACCTTCGAGACCCGCACCGCGATCACGGCAGTGCCGGCGTTGTCGGAATTCCACCTGCACCGCCCGCGCCGCG
This sequence comes from beta proteobacterium AAP51, assembly GCA_001295905.1. Taxonomy (GTDB): domain Bacteria; phylum Pseudomonadota; class Gammaproteobacteria; order Burkholderiales; family Burkholderiaceae_C; genus Rubrivivax. The sequence goes on from LJHT01000008.1 coordinate 52,187, forward strand.
TGCCGCCCATCGTCAACGGCATGCAGGTCTTCCAGCTCGGCGCGGCCGATGGCGTGACGCTGAAGCCCGGCGACAAGCTGATGGTCGGGCTGGCCCTGGGCCTGAGCGATGACGCCGCCTATGCCTCCACGCAGGTGATGGAGGTCGAGAAGGTGTGGGAAGCCTTCGGCCTGCGTTATGTGCAGACCAAGGGGCGTTTGGAGAGCCTGCAGCCTGTTCAGCCCGTTCAGCCTTTTCAGCCTTTTCAACCGGTCTTGACCTTGCAGACCCCGCAGACCCTGCAGGCCTTGCAGACCTTCGCGACCGTTCAGCCGGTGCAAACCGTTCAGCCCGGTCAGATCCTTCAAGGGCCGCCAGCGCTGCGAGCGGGCCTGGGCTGGCTCAGCCCCAGCAGCACGCCGCGGCTGTTGGCCTGGAAGCTGGGCGGCAGCTTCCAGCACTTCGGCCATGCCTCACCGCCCAGCCGCCTGGTGGTGGATGCCGCCAGCGGCCGCGCCACGCAGCAGGCGGTGTCCTACAGCCGCGTGCTGGATGCGCGGCACAGCGCGGAGGCTTCCTCTCCGCTTGCCGCGCGGCAGCTGCCGCTGGACGGCCAATTGAAGGACATGGCCCCGGGCATCAGCGTGCTGGTGGTGGCCAAGCTCGCCACCAGCACGAGAGCCAGCCCCAGCTCCAGCCCGCGCCAGCGCGTACTGCTGCGCCGGGTGCAGCAGGTTGAAGCCGCCTCGCTGACCTGGGGCGCCCTGTCCGGCCCGGCCACCATGCTGACGCTGGACCAGGACCTCGCCATCAACGAAGGCGGCCTCACCCTGCGCTACACCGACATCCGCAGCCTGGCCGTGCACGCGGTGCAGGGCGAGGCCTTCGAACTGCGCGCGGCGCCCGTGAACACCGGCGCCAGCAGTGGCGTCACGCTCGATTTCTACGGCACCAGCGCCGATGCGCAAGCACTGCAGGCGCGCACCCTGCTGATGCGCGAACCCGCCGGCCCGGCCACCGCCCGGGTGCAGCGCGTGCGCCGGCACACCAGCGGCGAGCCCCGCTTCGAGCTCACGCTCGATCGCACCGTGAGCTACGCGCTCTACCCGCACGACGACCCGCTGGTGCCGGTGCATGGCAACCTGGTGGAAGCCAGCGAAGGCAAGCACCTGCCCGAGACCGCGCTGGGCGATGGCGATGCGCGCGCCACCTTCCAGACCTTCGCGCTGCCCAAGGCGCCGCTGACCTACCTGCTCGACCCCACGGCCACCCCACCGCAAAGGCCCGAGATCGAGGTGCGCGTGAACGGGCTGCTCTGGCAGCGGGTCGAGAGCTTCTACGACAGCGGCCCGCGCGACCTGCACTACATCGTCCGCCAGGCCGAAGACGGCTCCAGCCTCGTGCAGTTCGGCGATGGCGTCACCGGCGCCCGGCTGCCTTCGGGCAAGGGCAACGTGGTCGCCACCTACCGCAGCGGCAGCGGCAGCCTCGGGCCGCTGAAACCCGACACCAGCGTCAGCGCCAAACCCCGTTTCGCGGGCTTCGACCAGGCCTTCCTGCACGAGCCCGTGACCGGCGGCGCCGCGCCCGAGCCGGCCACCAGCGTGCGTCTGGCAGCCCCGGTCACGATGCACAGCCTGGGCCGCATCGTCAGCCTGTCTGACTGCGAAAGCGAGGCGCAGTCGCTGCCCGGCGTGCTGAAGGCCCGCGCCAGCTGGGCCTTGGTGGACGGCGCTTCGGTGCTGATGCTCACCGTGCTGACCGACGGTCTGGCCAGCGCCGACCGCCAGGCGCTGGAAGGGGCGCTGCGCAGCGCCTTCGCCGCCCGCGGCCCGGCCCGGTTTGCGCTGCAGCTGCGCCTGGGCAACCGCCTCTTTGCCGAGGTGGCCCTGCGTGTGGGTTACAGCGCCGCCCTGCGCACCGCCGACCTGCTGCCCGCCCTGCACACCGCGCTGGGCACCAGCCCCGACGAGCTTGCGCTGGACGACCTGCCCACTGGCGGCCTGTTCGATTGGCGCCAGCGCCAGTTCGGGCAGGACGTGCACGGCTCGCAGGTGGTGGGCCGGGTGCAGAACGTGCCGGGCGTGGCCTGGGTCGAGCTGCAGCGTCTGGCGCCGCGCGCCGCACATCGGCTTCTCACACCGCCCGGCGCTGCTCTCGCGGTCAATCCCGCCGTCAGTCCTGCCGCCAGTCCTGCCAACGTCAGCCCCGTAGCCCTGCCAGCCACGCAACGCCGCCTGGCCTGCCCCGGCCACAGCCTGCTGGCCCTGCACGCCGAGAACCTGGCCATCGAATGGGTGCCCGTCGCATGAACGCCCCCAGCAACGCAAGCACCCCGCTGGCTCCGCGCCTGTTCGAGCGGCTGCCCGAGATCTACCGGCTGCGCGATGCCGAGCAGTCGCCGCCAGGCCAGCTGGAAGCGCTGGTGGATGCGCTGGACAGCGTGTTCGTCGCGCTGCGCGACCGCGTCGAGCAGCAGTACGACGACCTCTTCATAGAGACCTGCGCGCCCTGGGTCATTCCGTATCTGGCCGACCTCATCGGCGTGAGCCATCTGCAAGGCGATGCCCGCACCTTGCGCGCCGACGTGCGCCTGGCCGTGCACCACCTGCGCCGCAAAGGCACGCTGGGGGCCGTGGAATCGCAGGTGCACGCGCTCTCGGGCTGGGCCGTGCACGCCGTCGAACTGCGCGACCGCCTGGCCTGGAACCAGCACCTCAATCACCTGCGCCCCGACAAGGGCGGCGCTTCGCCCTGGCAGAGCGCGCCCGACAACGACCCGCGCCACCCCGTACGCGGCGGTACGGCCTCGCTGCGCGCGCCGGCCTGGCTCAGCTTCGTCGGCGGCCCTTTCGACCCTTATGCGCGCACCGTCGACCTGAAACCGCCGCTGGCGCGTGAAAGCGAAGGCGGAGGTCAAGGCCCGGCGCGCGCGGCCGTGAACCTGCCGAACCTGGGTGTCTTCCTCTGGCGCCTGGCCGACTACCAGGTGCCCGCTGCCATGCCCGCGCGGGCCGAGATCGTGGGCCTGGCCGTGCGTTTCGACGGCCACCCCCAGGGCGACCCGATGGTGCTCTTCAACACCCACCGCTTCCGCGCCGACGACGAACCGCCCAACCTGGCCGATGGCGACGCCGTGCCCCACCCCATGCCCGCCGCGCGCCTGAGCAGCGGCGCCCCGGCCGGCAACCCGGCGGCCTACGTGCAGGTGCTCAGCTACACGGGCGCTGTGCCGCCCGAGCCGGCCGACGGCGCGCCCGGCCTGGTGCTGCACGTGCCGGCCGATCCTTTTGCGGGCGTCGTGTGGCGCTTCCGCGGCGCCAACCTCTGCGCCTGGGAAGCCGGGCTGGCTGCGCCGCTGGCCGTGCACGAGGTGGCCATCGACCCCGCCACCGGCCGCCTCGTCTTCGGCGTGGCCAGCGCGGCCGAAGCCACCGCGCTGGCCGCCGGGCTGCGCGTGTCGGCCACGCACGGCTTCAGCGGCCCGGTGGGCGCGCAGCCCGTGCCGCACCCGCGCGAGGCAGGCGAGGCACTGGCGGTGCAAGTCAGCAGTGCCGGCGGCCCCAACGCGCTGATGGACGCGCTGGCCAACCTGGGCACGCTGGGCCGGCCGCTGGTGCTGGAAATCACCGACAGCGCCACCTACCGGCTCGACACTGCCAGCATCAGCGGCGCGGGTGTGGACGGCGCGCTGCGCTACCTGGCGCTGAGCGGCGCCCTCACCATCCGTGCGCGCGACGGCCATGCGCCCACACTGCGCCTGGCGCGCCCGCTGCGCCTGCGCCCGGTGGACGTGACGCAGCCCCTCATCGACGTGCGCCTGCAGGGCCTGTACCTCACGCGAGAGGCCGGCTTCCCGGCCGGCGCGGCGCTCGTGGAGCAGGCGGCACTGAACAGCCTGGTCTTCGACGGCTGCACGCTGGACCCCGGCGGCGCGCGCGTGCTGGACGGCAGCGCCACCGGCGGCCGCGGGCCACTGTGGCCGGCGCTGGCGCTGGCCGACGACTACGGCCTCACCAGCCCTGCCGAGCGCACCGCCTTCGCCCAGGTGCCGGCCATCGCGCTGACCCGCTGCATCGCCGGCGCGCTGCTTTTCGGCCCGGGCTACGAGCTCACGCTGGCCGACAGCATCATCGACGCCGGCAGCGGCACCGACAGCGCAGCCCCGGCGCTGGCCATCGGCCTGAACCCCGGCTGGGGCCCCGACCTGCAGTTCAGCGGCATCACCGTCTTCGGCCGCACGCGGGTGGAACGCGCCAGCGGCAGCGGCGGCGTCTTCATGCACCGGCTTGAAGTGCACGACAACCAGGACAGCCACGGCGCGCTGGCAGCCCCCAACGTGCCGGGCAGCTGCATCCGGCTGTCGTGGCTGAGCGGCGATGCCGACCGCCTGCCGCCGCACTTCGGCTGCGTGTTCGGCCGCGGCGCCGCCGAACCCGCGCGCCTGCACTTCGTGGCGCAGCGTTTCGGCGAACCCGGCTACGCCCAGCTGGCCTGGACGAGCGACCGCCGCATCCGCGAAGCCGGCCCTGAAGAAGACGAGATGGGCGCGTTCGGCTTCCTGCTGAACGCGCACAAGTGGAAAAACATCAGCATCCGTTTGCGCGAATACATGCCTGTGGGCACGCGCGCGCTGCTGGTTCCGGTCACATGACACCGAGGGTGCGGCCATGAAGGGCGACTTCTCCTACTTCCCGTTCGATTCGAACGACGACCACACCGGCGTGCTGCACCAGCAGGGGCGTGTGCTGCTCGACCGCGACTGGAACGCCCAGCGCGAGATCGACGCGCGCTGGCAGCGCAGCGCCGCGGCCGACACCTTCGGCCATGCCGTGATGGCCGTGCCCGCCAGCGAAGGCGAAGCCTTCAAGGTGATGGCCGCGCACGTGGACGGTGACGTGGTGCGCGTGCAGCTGGCCCCCGGCCGCGGCTGGGCCAGCGGCCTGCTCCTGCACCAAGCCGCGCCGCTCACATTGACGGCGCGCTACGTGGGCCCGCCGCTGGCACCGGCCGAAACCACCGCCACCGTGGAGGCCGGTACGCGCGATGCGGTGCTGCTGGAAGTGTGGGAAGACAGCGTCAGCGGCTTCCAAGACCCGGCCGACCTCATCGAGCCCGCCCTCGGCGGCCCCGACACCACCGCCCGCACCAAGACCTACTTCGCCGCGCGCCTGCTTCGTCTGGGCCCTAACGACGACTGCCGCGCCGTGGCCCGTCTGGTGGACGACCCGTCTGCCCAGGGCCGGTTGACGGTTTCGCCCTCTCCCGTGCTGGCGGTGGTGGGCGACTGCCCGCTGGAAGCCGGTGGCGGCTACACAGGGCTGGAGCACTACCTCTACCGCATCGAGGTGGCCGAACCCGCGGGCGGCCAGGCGCGCTTCAAGTGGAGCCAGTTCAACGGCGGCCTGGTGGGCCGCGGCATCTTCACCGCCGGCGCCCTGCCCGCCACGGGCACGGTCGATGTGCTGGCCAACGTGCAGGCCATCGAGCTCTGCGGCCTGGACAGTTTCTACCTCGAAGCGCTGGTGTTCGAGCCCGCCGCCGGCGCCTGGCGCGTGGCCTGCACCGCCGACGCCACACGCGCCGCCAACGGCCAGCTGGCCCTGGCCAACGTGCAGGGCGCCTGGCCCACGGTGACGCCTTCCACCGCCTTCTTCCGCTTGTGGAACGGCATCGCCCGCGTGGCCGACTTTCCCAGCGGCGCGCCCACCGAGCTGAAAGACGGCATCCGCCTCGAATTCGACGCCGCCACCGCCACCAACTACCGGCCGGGTGATTTCTGGAGCTTCCCCGTGCGCGCCTCCGGCGCCGCCTTTGCCGCGCCGATGTGGCCCACCAACGCGCCCCCCGCGGGCGTGGTGGTGCGCCGCGTGGCGCTGGCCGAGATCCACTGGAATGCAGCCCAGCGCGTCAGCTTCGAAGCCGGCCAGATCGAAGACTGCCGGCGCATCTTCCGCCCGCTGACGAACCAGAAGATCTGCTGCACCTACAACGTGGGCGACGGCCGCACCAGCTTCGGCGATTTCAACCGCATCGAAGACGCCGTGCGCCACCTGCCGGCCGCCGGCGGCGAGATCTGCCTGCTGCCCGGGCTGCACCACACCCGCACCATCATCCGCAACCGCGTGCACATCACCATCCGCGGCTGCGGCGAGCAGACCAAGGTGACGCCGCGCGAACAAGAGCCCGACCGGCCCATCTTCCAGGTGGTGGATGCGTCCGACATCCAGCTGCTGGACATGGACCTCTTCACGATGGGCGGCACCGCCATCGAGGTGCTGGGCAGCCAGCCCGGGCAGGCCCACGACCTCACCATCGCCGGCAACCGCATGCTGGCCTGCATGAACGCGGTGCGCGCGCACAACGTGGCGCAGCTGCAGGTGCACCACAACCGCATCCGCATGCTGGACAAGCGCGACAGCGGCGTGGCCATCTACCTGGCCGGCGACGACAGCCGCATCGAGCGCAACGACCTGCGCCTGGTGCCCTACACGCAGATGCCGCCGATCGATGTGCCCGATCAGCCCGACCCCATCGACCCCACCGACCCCTGTGCCCGCATCGAGCAGGCCTTTGCCAACCCGCGCATCTTCCTGCAGTACGTGAACGTGGTGTGGGCGGTGCTGCTGCCGCGCTTTCCGCTCTTCACGCTGCAGACGCCGCCCTACCGCGCGCTGGGCGGCATTCAGCTGGCAGGCGGCTGCGAACGCGTGAAGGTGCTGGACAACACCATCGTCGGCGGCGCCGGCAACGGCATCACGCTGGGGGCCGTGGCCCCGCTGCCGCCGCCCGGCCCGACCTTCAGTTTCGAGGTGACCGACGGCGATGCCCGCACCGTCGCCACCGTGTTCGGCCCGGAAGGCCGGCCGCTGGCGGGCGTGCAGATCACGCTCACGCCGCAGGGCAGCGGCAACAACCCGCCGCCGCAGCTGTCCAACGCTGATGGCCGCGTCTTCTTCAGCGTGGCACGCGGCACCTATGCAGTGACCGAGGGCGCGGTGGGGCTGGAGATCGGCCGGCTGGACGTGGTGCAGCGTGGCAACGGCCTTGTCGTGCTCGAGATACGCCTGCAGCGTGAACCCGACGCGCCCCCCGCCGACAACGGCTTCCTGTACGACATCACCCTCGAGCGCAACACCGTCAGTGCAATGGGGCTGTCGGGCATCGGCGTGCCCAGCCGGGCGGCGGCCACGGGCGCCGGCCCGCAGACCAACCCCGACCCGCGCCTGAACACGAACACCCGCGCGCTGGCCACGGCGCAAGCGCTGCTGGGCAGCCCGGTGGTGGGCCTGGTCATCCGCGGCAACACGCTGTCTTCGAACCTGCGCAACCCCTTCGACAACGCCTTGCGGCAAGAGGTGCTGCTGCGCGGGGTGGGGGGTATCTCGCTCGGGCTGGTGGACGACGCGCTCATCACCGACAACCGCATCGAGAACAACGCCAGCGCTGCCGTCAACCCGCACTGCGGCATCTTCGTGCAGTACGGCGAAGACGTGGACATCCAGCGCAACCAGGTGCTGGACAACGGCCGCGTGCCCAGCGCCACCACCGGCGCCATCACCAACAACGCCAACGTGGCCCTCGTGCCCGGGCAGCGCGGTGGCATCGTGCTTTCGCTGGTTTCCAGCTTCAGCCTGCTGGCGCAACTGCGCGGCGGCACCGGCACCACGGGGGCGCGGCCCGCGGCCCGCGTGCACGACAACACCGTCGTGCAGCCCGTGGGCTGCGCGCTGGTGGCGCGCGCCATGGGCTCGCTGTCCATCAACGACAACAGCTTTGCCAGCGAGTTCGCCGGGCCCACCGCGTTCGAGCAGATCGCCGGCACGGTGCTGGTGCTGAACCTGGGCGGCGTGCAGGCCGCCGGCGCCGGCCAGGACATGCGCCGCCCCGGCAGCCTGGCCGGGGCCGACGACCCCGATGCCGCCCCGCCACCACCGCCCCCACCCGCAGCGGCGGCCGGCGGCAACCTGGGCATGAATTCGCGCGCCCGTGCCCAGCCGGTGTCCGTGGCGGTGGCGCGCCCGGCGGCGACGGCGCGGCTGCTGCCCGACGGCTGCACGCTCTTCAACGACAACCAGTCGCGCACCGGCCCTGCCAACCGCGCGACGGGCTGCCAGCTGCTGCTGAGCTTCGACGACGTGGGCTACGCCGGCAACCAATCCCTCAGCGCGCAGGCGACGCCGGTGTTTGCCAACGCCATCATCTTCGCCGCCACCGTGCGCGCCACCGGCAACCGCTGGAAGGAGCAGAACCGCCAGTCCACCATGTCGGCCTTCACGGTGGCCACGCGGGCCAACAACACCTCGTTCAACCAGGGCGACCACTGCATCATCGTGCTGGACACCAACCCCGGCATGCCCGAGATACAAACCGGCAACCAGGTGCTCTTCCCCAGCGCGCTGTGCCGCCGCGTGAACATGACCACCACCCTGCTCTTCAAGCCCCTGGGCTGAAAGGCGACACCCCATGAAGATCATCAACCGCGGCGCCGAGTCGGCCAAGAACGATACGCAGGAGCTGCACGAGGCCCTGCAGGACGAACGCAGCAGCATGCTCGCGCAAGTGCGCACCCTGCAACTGGCCACGCGCCTGCTGCTGCAGGCCGAGGCGCAGCGGCTGGCGCAGAAGAACAGCGCCGACCCGCGCGTGGCCACCCTGGCCCTGCAGCAGCACACGCTGGGCGAACGCGTGGCCGTGCTCGACACGGAGCTCGAGGTGGCCGCCATCCGCACACCCACCGTCACCAAGACCGACACCCTCATCCACGGCCGCGTGGCCGACGACGCCAACCGCGCCGCCGGCCCGCTGACCGTGATGCTGGTGAACGCCAACGGCCGCCCCGTGGAAGCGCTGAGGCCGGTGCAGGCCGATGCCTCGGGCTACTACGCCTTCGTCATCGAACCCGAGGTCGCGGCCAAGCTGCAGGCGGGCGAACGTTTCGGCATTGCGGTGCGCAATGGCGACACCACGCTGGTGCCCGCCGGCACCGAGCCCTTCGCCTTCGCCAGTGGCACCGTGGCCGTGAAGGACGTGGCGCTGACCGATGCCGAGCTCAGGCGCCTGCAGCTGCGGGTGGACTTCACCTCTGCCGCGGCGGGCCCCAAGCCCCGGGCAGCAGCCGCGCCCCGGGGCAAGAAGAAGACCTGAGCCGTGGCCCGCCAACGCACGCCCGGGCCTGCCTCCAGCCCTGCGGTTGCGGTTCGCCGCGCACCCCAGAAGATCGCCGTGCCAGCTGAACCCTCGCTGCGCCGTCGCGAGGGCTGCGCCTGCGGCGGCGGCTGTCCGCGCTGTGTGCCACGCGGCCCCGGCCAAACGCTGCCAGCCGCGCTGCGCGAACGTTTTGAACGGCCCTTGGGTGCGACGCTCGGCCACGTACGCCTGCACACGGACGCGCCTGCCGCCGCAAGTGCGCAGACCTTGGGCGCCGAGGCTTACACAGTGGGCTCGCACATCGCCTTCGGCCCGGGCCGCTACCAGCCGGGCACCGAATCCGGCAAGGCACTGCTCGCGCATGAACTGGCCCATGCGGTGCAGCAAACCGCACCAGCGCCTGGCCCGCGCGCAACCGCCAGTGAAAGACACGAAACCCAGGCTGACGGCGCCGCGGCCGCCGCCCTGCGGGGTGCGACGGCACCTCGCCTGCAGGCCGTGGCCCCTGGGGTGCAGATGCGCGTGGAGATGCGGGACGTGGGCCGCGGCATGGCGCGCGGCCTGCCGCGCCTGCCCGAGCTGATCGACCGCCTCAACAACCTCTCGCCAGGTTTGCTGTTCTCGCTGGGTGCCGACAACGCGCTGCTGGCCGAACCCGTGGCCGGCACCACCATGTCGGTTTTCGACGAACAGATGCTGGCCTTCATCGAAAGCGAGAACGTGATTCCGCTGCGGCTCACGAACCGCTCAGGCCTGCTGGGCAGCCGGGCCACCGGTTTCAGCGAAGGTGTGTTGGCCGATGCCTTCGCCAGCGGCCTGGTGGACATCGACGACCTGCTGGCCAGCGACGATGCCGGGCTGCAACTGGTGCTGGTGCACTTCCTCACCGAACGCGCGGTCACACGCGACTACGCGCGTCGCCTGGGCTCAGCCTCGCTCTCGCTGAGAGACCGCCGCAGCCGGCGAGAGTTCGAACGCTCGCACGACGCCGGCATCGATGCCGAGGCGGCTTTCCTGCGCGGCTTCTTCGGCGACGACAGCATCCGTTTTGTTTCCGAGCCCGCCTCGGGCCAGGTGTTCCGCGTCTACCGCAATGACCGCGGCGACCGGATCCGCGCGCGCCTGACTTCACGCCGCCGCGTCGACGCCGTGACGGTGGAGGTGAGGTTGAGAGATGGCAGGATCATCAGCGCCCAGGCTTACCGCGATCTGCTGGCTGCAGAGCGCACCCGCGCGCAGGTCGACGAGGAAGGCCTGAACGGCGCCACCGAACACCGAGCCGGTGGACGCAGCGTGCCTGCCCCATGAAGGCCGTGGTCCCACGCTCGCCGGCGCGAATGCCCAAGTTGCCGCCGGGCCCGCAGCACAAGGAAAGCGCCTGGCGCGGCGCGGGCGCGCTGCGCTGCGCCTGCGGCGGCACCTGCCCAGGCTGCACGCTGCCCACGCCCGGGATCGGCGCCCCCGGCGACGCCTGGGAAAAAGCGGCCGACCGCATGGCCGACAGGCTGATGGCCGACCGTACGGACCACCCCTTCCCGCGCGTGCACACGCCTGCGGCCAACGCTGCCACTGGAACCCCCGGAAACACCGGTCAGCCGCTGCCCGAGCCCCTGGCGGCCACCTTCAGCCAGCGCCTGGGCGCCGACCTCGCGTCGGTGCGCGTGCATGCCGGCAGCCGCGCAGCGGCACTGTGCGACGGCATCCATGCGCGCGCCTTCACGCGGGGCACCGATGTCTATTTCAACCGCGGCGAATACCGCCCGGCCGAAGCTGCCGGCCAGCGTGTGCTGGCCCACGAACTCGCACACGTGGTGCAGCAGCGCGACAGCGCCGCCCCAAGTCTGCAAAGGCTGCCGGCCTTGAATGAAAGCTCTGAGGCCAACGTCATCGCCACCCAGGTGCACCCCTGGCCCGGGCAGGCCCCTGTGGGCAACGACTACCGGCTTGCCACCGACGCCGGCAGTTCGCTCAGTGCATGGGTGGCCTACAGCGGCCAGCCTGAGGCCGACCGCTACTGGTGCCACGGTCACTCGCTGGGCACGTTTTCCGACTGGGGCTACTCGGTCTACTCTGGCGGGCCGATGGGCCGTGTGATCCAGGATGAGTTCCAGAGCGTGGCCGCCCCAGAGGTGCGCGCCGGCGACCTGGCCGTGTGGCTGCTGACCGACAGCGGTGCGCCGTATGGCCACTCTGCGCGCATCACCCAGCCGGTGCTGACAGGTGCTGCGCTCGACCCTGTCCAGACCCAGCTCAGCAGCAAGAACGGCCGCCAGCCGCTGGGCACCTTCACGCTGGCACAACTGACGGCAATTCCCGAATACGGCGCCAACGTGGGCCTGTTCCGCCGCCGCTGAAAGCGGCAGGCGCCAAGCCCTGGGCAACTTCGACTGCGCTACGCGCCGGGCCGCTTGCGTGGCCACAGCAGGTAAGCCAGCGGCCCGAAGGAGCCCGCCACCGCCGTCAGCAACGCCCAGGGCCACCAGGGCCGGCCCTGGGCGCGGCAGTCGCGGACGATGAAGCCCACCAGCAGCGTGCAGGCCACGACGAGGTCGATGGTGATCTGCGTGCTGCCCAGGTTGGCAAAGCCGCCCTGCCAGATGCCGAGGTAGCCCAGCTGCCACAGCACCCAGAGCGAAAAGGCGCCGAAGCTCAGCGTGATCAGCCACAGAACCATCTTGTAGGGGGACATTTCAACTCCTTGCGTGAACGATGGGCGGCAGTGTTGGCCCGCGCTGCAGGCGCCGCAATGACCTGCGGGGTCATCGCCTTCATCACCCGTTTGGCCTACCCTGCGCGCCATGCACCCCCTGACCACCCTGCGCCGGCAAAGGCGCATCAGCCAGCTGGAACTGGGCTTGCGGGCCGGCGTGTCGCAGCGCCACCTGAGCTGCATCGAAACCGGCCGCGCCCAGCCCACGCGCAGCACCCTGCTGGCGCTGCTGGACGCACTGGACGCCCCCCTGCCCGAGCGCAACGCCGCCTTGCTGGCCGCGGGCCTGGCGCCCGCCTACAGCCAGCACGGACTGAACGCCCCGCAGCTGGCCCCGGCGCGCGAGGCGCTGCACCAGTTGCTGCATGCCCCCGGCAGCCCACCGGCACTGGTGCTGGACGCCGAGTGGAACCTGGTGATGGCCAACGCCGGCGTGCAGCGCCTGCTGGACGTGCTGGGCCTGCCCATGCCCGCGGGCCCGGCCAACCTGCTGGACTGGCTGCTGGCCGAGGGCGGCCTGCGCACCTGCCTGCTGAACGAGGCCGAGGTCTGCAGCGAGGTGCTGCACCGGGCGCGGCGCGAAGCCCAGCAGGTGCCGGCCCTGGCAGCACGCCTGCAGCGCTTGCAGTCGCAGTTGCCGCACTGGCCCAGCCCTGCCGCCCAGGCGCCGCTGCTGCTGACCCGGCTGCGCTCGCGCGCGGGTGAGCTGCGGCTCTTCTCGATGTTCACCAGCTTCGGCGCGCCGCTGGACGTGACGCTGGCGTCGCTGCGCATCGAACATCTCTTCGCCGCCGACGAGGCCACCGCGCGGGTGCTGGGCCAGGGGGCGTGAGGCGCCAGCCGCTTCAGGGCCCCGCCGCCAACGCGCCGAAACGGGCCGCCGCCCTGTCACTGCTGCAGCCCGAGCCCGGGTTCGACGCGCTCGTGCGTGCGCTTGCGCAGCAGGTGAAAGTACGATGGGCGCAAACCCATCCCCCCAACCTGGAGCGCATCCAACGATGAAGCGGCGCACATTTCTGAAAGGCACGGCGATGACCGTCTCCGCCACGGGCCTCGGCGCGAATGGAATGAAAGCCGCGAACGCCAAAGCGGGCGGCGTGGATGTCCTGCTTGACGCTTGGACCGGCGCCTACGGCGGCCTGCCGCCCTACGACAGGATAGCCACGTCGGCCTTCAAACCCGCGATCGTCCGAGGCATCGAGATGAATCGAGCGGAGATCGTGGCGATTGCGAACCAACCAGCCGCGCCGACCTTTGCGAACACGCTCGCCCGCCTGGAAGATGCCGGCCGCCCCCTGGGCCGCGCGGCGGGAATGTTCTTTGTCTATTCCGGCACGATGTCAGACGCCGTCGTGCAGAAGACCGAACGCGAAGTCGGCCCGATGCTCGCGGCGTTCCAGGACGAGACCGTCCAGAACGAGGCGCTGTTCGCCCGCATCAAGTCGGTCTATGACGGCCGCGTCAGTGCCGGGTTGAGCGCCGAAGAACAACGCATCGCGGAACTGCAGCACGAGAGTTTCGCCCGCCAAGGCGCAGGACTGGACCCGGCGAAGAAAAAGCGGCTGAAAGCAATCAATCGCGAGTTGTCCCAGCTCTACACCACCTTCAGCCAGAACCAGCTGAAGGACGAAGAGACGTTCTTCATTCCATTGAACTCGGAAGCCGATCTTGCCGGCATACCCGGCGGCTTGAGAGCCGCCTATGCCGAAGACGCCAAGGAACGGAAGCTGCCCGGCCGATGGACCATTGCGAACACCCGCTCGGCGGCCGAACCGTTCTTGACCTTTTCGACGCGGCGCGACCTGCGCGAAAAGGTCTTCAGAATGTGGACCCAACGCGGTGACAACGCCAACGCCCAGAACAACCGCCAGATCATTACGAAGATACTGAAACTACGCCAGGAGAAAGCCGGCTTGCTGGGCCATCCGACATTCGCGCATTGGCAATTGGCCAGCAACATGGCCAGGAACCCGGAGAACGCCAATGCGCTGATGACCAAGGTGTGGAAACCCGCCGTTGCCAAGTTCAGGGACGAAGTTGCCGAGGCGCAGCAACTGGCGAACAGCGAGGGCGCCGAATTCAAGCTCGCCGCCTGGGATTTCCGTCACTATGCCGAAAAGGTCCGCAAGGCGAAATACGATCTCGATCAGACCGAGGTCACGCAATACCTGAAGTTGGACAAGATGGTCGAGGCGATCTTCTTCTCCGCCAACCGGGTGTTCGGCTTGGAGTTCAAGAAGCTGAGTGGAATTCCGGTCTATCACCCCGACATGACGGTCTATGAAGTAACGCGCGGCGGCGCGCATGTGGGCCTGTTCTATTTCGACCCCTTCGCACGCAAAGGCAAACGCTCCGGCGCCTGGATGAACGAGTACCGCACGCAGGAACGCTTCAAGACCGACATCAAGCCCATCGTCTCCAACAATTGCAACTACGTGAAGGGCAAGCGCGGCGCGCCGGTCTTGATTTCCTGGGACGACGCCGTGACGCTGTTCCACGAATTCGGCCACGCGCTGCACGGCCTGCTGTCGAACACGACGTATCCCTCGGTCGCGGGCTCGAACGTGAAGCGCGATTTCGTCGAATTCCCCAGCCAGATCATGGAGCGTTGGCTGGAGACGCCGGAAGTGCTGGGCCGGTTCTGCCTGCACTACAAGACCGGCAAGCCGATTCCTGCGGCGCTGGTCGATAAGTTCAGGAAGGCGCGCAATGCGGGCCAAGGCTTCGCCACCACCGAGTATCTGGCCAGCGCCATCTTTGACATGCGCATCCACATGACCGACGCCAGCGCCGGGATCGACCCTGTCGAGTTCGAGAAGCAGGTGACGGCCGAACTGGGCCTCCCGGACGAAATCGTCCTGCGCCATCGGCCGACGGCGTTTGGTCACATCTTCTCCGGCGACGGCTACTCGGCCGGCTACTACGTCTATATCTGGGCGGACACTTTGTCGGCGGATTCGATCGAAGTGTTCCGCGCGGCAGGCAGCATGTTCGACCCCGCAACCTCGAAGCGCTTCCAGGACACCATCATGAGCGTGGGCGGCTCGGTGCCGCCCGAAGTGGCGTTCCGCAATTTCCGCGGCCGCGACGTCGACACCGACGCGCTGATGCGCGACCGGGGTTTCCCCAGCACTTAGGTGCATCGAACACCTCTGCGCCGCCGACAATGGGCCCCGCCCCGTCACTGCCGCAGGAAGCGCCCGGCCCCATGATCACAGCCCCCGCGTCCTTCGTCCCGGAAACCTCGCGCCTGGCCAGCCTGCAGGCGCTGCGCGTGCTCGACACCGCGCCCGAGGCCGAGTTCGATGCGCTCGTGCGTGCGGCAGCGGCCGTCTGCCACGTGCCGATTTCGCTGATCAGCCTGGTCGACCACGAGCGGCAGTGGTTCAAGGCCAACCACGGCCTGGCCGGCACCCTGCAGACCCCGCGCGACGTGGCCTTCTGCGCCCAGACCGTGGCCCTGGGCGAGATCTTCGAGGTGGAACACGCTGCCACCGACCCGCGCTTCGCCCACAACCCGCTGGTCACCGGCGCGCCGCACATCGGCTTCTACGCCGGCGCACCGGTGCGCCTGGCCGACGGCGCCGTCGTGGGCACGCTCTGCGTCATCGACCGTGCGCCGCGCAAGCTGAGCGCCACCCAGCGCGAGGTGCTGGGCCAACTGGCCATCGCGGTGGCCCAGGCCCTGGAGGGCCGGCGCGCCATGCTGGCGCTGCGCGATGCGGCCAGCGCCCTGGCCACCAGCGAGGCGCGGTTCCGCGCCCTCAGCGACCACGCTCCGCTGGGCGTGTACCACACCGATGCGGCCGGCCAGTGCAGCTACACCAATGCACGCTGGCAAGAGATCTACGGCCTGACGCTCGACCAGAGCCTGGGCCTGGGTTGGACGCAGAGCCTGCACCCCAGCGACAAGGCCGGCGTCTGGCAGGCGTGGCAGCAGGCCACCGAGAACGAGCAGGAGTTCGACCTCGAGTTCCGCATCCTCAGGCCCGACGGTTCGGTGCGCAGCGTGCGTTCCCGCGCCAGGGGGCTGTACGACCCTTCGGGCGCCGTGCAGGGTTATGTCGGCTCGGTGGAAGACATCACGCGCCGCAAGCAGCTGGAAGTGTTCGTCGACCGCACCGGCCACCTCGCCGGCGTGGGCGGCTGGGAACTCGACCTCGGCACGCAGCGGCTGACGTGGTCTGAGCAGACCCGGCACATCCACGAGGTACCGCCGGGCTACGAACCCACCGTGGAAAGCGCAGAGCAGTTCTATGCGCCGCAGGCGCGGCCGCTGATCGCCCAGGCCCTGAAGGCCGGCATCGAAGCCGGCCGGGCCTGGGACCTGGAACTGCCGCTGACCACCGCCAGCGGCCGCGCCATCTGGGTGCGCACGATCGGCGAAGCGCAGTTCGAAGGAGGCAAGGCGGTGCGCCTGATCGGCGCCACCCGCGACATCACCCTGGAACGGCAGCGCGCCGAGGAACTGCTGCGGGAACAAGCCCTGCGCACGCAGGTGGAGCATCACGTGGCCGAGACCGACCGGCTGCTGAACGAGCGCAGCCAGATGCTGGACATCATGGCGCACGAGGTGCGCCAGCCCTTGAACAACGCCTCGGCCGCCCTGCAAAGCGCCGCCAGCGCCTTGACGGCCGTGGACGAGCAGCACGCGTCGCCGCGGCTCTCACGGGCGCAGTCGGTGCTTTCGCAGGTGCTCAGCAGCATCGACAACACGCTGGCGGTGGCCTCGCTGCTGGCGCGCCCCGACCCCATCGAACGGGGCGACACCGACATCGACGCGCTGATCACCGTCACCATCGCCGATATACCGCAGGGCCAGCGCGAGCGCATCTGCGTGCAGCGCAGCACCAGCCTGCGCACGGCCTCGATGGACATGAGCCTGATGCGGCTGGCGCTGCGCAACCTGCTGTCCAACGCGCTGCGCTACAGCGCGCCGGGCCAGCCCGTCGTGGTGCACCTGATGGACTGCGACGAGCCGCTGGCACTGCTGCTGGACGTCATCGACAGCGGCCCGGGCCTGCCGGCTTCCCTGCTGCCGCGCCTGTTCGAGCGCGCCGCCCACCGCCAGACCGGCCCGGCCGGCCCCGGCGCGCCGCAGCGGCAAGCGGGCAGCGGCGGCCTGGGCCTGGGCCTGGGCCTGTACATCGTGCACCGGGTGATGGCGCTGCACGGCGGCAGCGTGGAGGTGGTGCGCAACGGCCCGCAGGGGCTGACGATGCGGCTGAACCTCGTGCAGCCGCTGGGTGACTGAAGGCGCAGCCAGCACCCGGGCCGCGCTCGCCAGCCCTCAAATGGCCTTCAGATGGCCTTCAGCGGCGCCCGGAAGAAGTAACCCACGCGCGGCTTGGACTGCAGCGGCGCGACGATGGGCGTGGCCCGCTCGATGCGGCGCCGCAGCCGGAAGACTATGGCGTTCAGGCCGTCCGGGGCATCACCATCGGGCACGCGGCCCAGGGCGTTGCAGATGAACTCGCGCGTGACTGGCTGGCCCTGCGCGTTCAGCAGGCAGGTCATCAGGATCATGTCCATGTCGCTGAGGTCGACCGTGGCGCCATCGGGTGCCAGCAGCTGGCGGGCGCGCGTGTCCAGGCTCCAGGGCAGCTCGGCCACCGGGCCGCGCGCGGCGCGGCGCTGCACCGCCTCGATGGCGGTGATGACCTGTTCGAAGAGCACCGGCTTGGCCAGGTACATGTCGGCGCCCGCGTTCACCACCTGCTGGTAGACCTGCGGGCCCAGATGCCCCGAGACCACCAGCAACCCGGCATTGCTGCGGCGCCGCAGCACCTTGATGAGCTCGAGCCCATCGATGCCCGGAAGATTCAGGTCGACGACATAGAACTCGAAGTCGAAGGCGCCCGGGGTGGCCAGCAGTTCACTGCTGTCGGGGCACACCGTGACGCGCACGCCACGGTCTTGAAGACTTTGCGACAGGAACTCGGTGTACTCGAGGTCGTCGTCCACCAGCGCGAGCGTCTTGGGCAGCATCGCCAATGTCCCAAATTATTGTGTGGTGATTACATTATGCGCGGGCACCGACCAAGTCACACCCTCATTTTTGCGTAGGGCCGGCCTGCCAAGCCGCACGGCGCATCAGCCGCGCTCGGGTTCGATGAGGGTGGTGGCCGCGAGCGCAAAGCGCTGCGAAGCTGCTGCGTAGTCCCAGCGCTCGATGACACAGACGGGGCCAGCCTCGGGCTGGTCTCCCCCTCTGCCCCGGGCGCCGTCGCCAGCCGATGCCCAGCGCAAAAGGTTCACCGAGTTCGGCGCCTCGGCCCGGGTGCGTGAAGACACCGCCGTGCCGGCCTGCACCACGCACAAGCGCCGCGCCAGCCCCGGCACTTGCAGCATGTAAGGCAGGTGGATGTGGCCGCCCATCACCACGTCGGCCCCGGCCGCAGCCCAGGCGCGCAGGGCTTGCGCGTGGCCGCGCAGCAGGTGCGGACGGTTGCGTTCATCGGGCACGGCCGCAGGCTGGTGCACCACCACCACGCGCAATTGCTGCGCGGTGGCCGCAGCCAGGCGCCGGGCCACACGCTCGATTTGCGCCGCCGAGACCTCACCGTGCTGGTGGCGCCAGGCGCGCGTGGTGTTCACGCCCAGCACCAGGAGTTGCGCCGTTTCGTGCACGGGTTCGAGTTCGGGGCCGAAAGCCGCGGCGTAGCGCGCATAGGGCCGCGTGAAGCGCGACCACAGGTCGAACAGCGCGATGTCGTGGTTGCCCGGTATGGCCAGCACGGGCACGCCGAAGCGGTCGACGAAGGCCCGGGCGGCGCTGAACTGGGCCGGCCGGGCGCGCTGGGTGATGTCGCCAGAAAGCACCACCACGGCGGGCTTTTGCTCGGCGGCCATGGCCAGCAAGGCCGCCATCACCGGCGGCTGCTCGGTGCCGAAGTGGGTGTCCGAGATCTGCAGCAGCACCGTCATGCGCCGGCCCCGCTGTCGACATCGGGTTCGGCCGGCGCCCGCATCAGGAAGAGCGGCAGCGCCAGCACGCGGATGTCGACCGGCGTGCGCATCCGCGTCACCTCGCCGTCGTAGGCCACGCGGATGTGCTTGTGGCCGGGGGCCAGCGTGGGCCGCACCACGAGGTGGTCGAATTCGAAGCTGTCCACGCCCGCGGCCTCACCCAGCCGGCCCATCGCACCCTGCAGCATCAGCCCCAGCATCGGCAGCGTGCCGATAGGCCGCAGCATCAGCGCCGCCAGGGTGCCGTGGCCGGGCGTGCCGGCCAGCGTGTCGGCAGGCTCGGCACCGAACTGCTGCAGCTGCAGGCGGTTGTTGCCGACGAAGAGCGTCAGCGTCTGCACGTCGCGCGCCTGCGCACCGGTTTCGATGTGCAGCCGCAGCCGGCGCTGGGCGCGCAGCAGCGTGGCGCAGGCGGCCACGAAGGCCACCCAGCGGCTGCGGCCGAAGCGGGCCTTGTAGGCCTCGCGGTCCTGCAGCAGCTCGGGGTACAGGCCCAGGCTGGCGTTGACGAGGAACACGCGCTCGTTGATGCAGCCCACCTGCACCGGCGCCGGGCTTGCACGCAGCAGCAGGCGCACGGCGGCGGTGGCTTCGGCGGGTATGCCGTGGGTGCGGGCGAAGTAGTTGAAGGTGCCCTGCGGCACCACGCCCATCGCGCAGCCGGCGGCATGGGCGGCCTGGGCCACGGTGTTCAGCGTGCCGTCGCCGCCCACGGCCACCACGGCCGTGTGCGTGGCCAGCGCGCGTGCCGCCGCCTGCTGGGCCACGCCGGCCAGCTCGGCAGGCTGGCAGAAGTGCAGCTCGCCGCGCCGGCCCTGGGCCTGCAGCTCGGCTTCGATGGCCAGTCGCTTGGTGTCGGCATCGTTACTGCCGGCGGCAGCGTTGATGACGAACTGCAGCGGGGCCTGGGAGTCGAACGGGGGGCAGTCGCTCATGGGGGCGGGCCCTCGCGGGCCCAGGGGTGGCTTCGGGTGAGGAGGGTCAGTCGTGGCGCAGCAGGTCACCGAAGACGGTGTGCTCGCCTTCCTTGCGGTCGGCGCCGGGCGCGTCGTACAGCACCAGCCAACTGGCCTTGCGGCCGGCCAGCGCCGGGGGCAGGTCGCACAGGGCCTCGGCGCGGTTGGTGCCGCGCCCGTGCGGCAGCGGCACCGATTCGCTGAGCGCCGATTCGAAGCGCACCGGTTCCCGGCTGGCCGCCAGCAGCGCCCGCGCCCCGGGCCACTTAAAGACGCGGATGTCGCCGTTGAGCACCATCGTGGGGCCGGCCAGGATGTAGAGGTCGTCGCCCGAGAAGTGCAGGTCGCGCACGCCCAGGCCGTCCAGCTGCAGGAAGTGCTTGCGCAGCAACGTGCCGCTGTCGTCCAGCGGGGCCAGGCGCAGGTGGTCGCTGCGCGTTTCGATGGCCACCTCCAGCAGCGCCGACCAGCCGCGCAGCACCGGCCCGCGCAGGCCCAGCAGCAGCCGGCGGCCGTCCACGGCCAGGCCTTCGATGTCGAAGCCGTTGTCCTTGCCGGGGATGGCCATGTAGGGCCCGAAGTGCGGGTCGTCGGCCAGCAGCCGCGTCAGCTGGTTGTCCTGCGCGTCGCCCCGCAGCCGCAACGCGCGCCGGCCGTCCTGTGCCTGGCGCACCAGGCAGGGCGCGCCGCTCGCATCGGCCTCGATGGGCAGGCAGGCGAGCAGGCGACGGTTGCCGTCGAGCGATACCTTGGCCAGCCGCCGGGCGTTGTCGGCATGGTTTCGCTCGGGCTTCGCGTTCTTGCGCTTCAGGCCGTGGGAACCCACCACCCACAGCCAACCGTCGGCCACCGCCATGCCTTCGAGGTCGGCTTCCTCGTCGGGCTCGCCGGGCAGTTCGAGCAGTTCAGACAGCGGGAAATCGCGCACCTCGCCAAAGCGCAGGGTCTCGTGGCCCACCGGGGGCAGCAGGCGCAGGCGGTCCAGGCCGCAGGCTTCGTCGCCGGCCACCCAGAGCCAGTCGCCGGTGAACGCGGCGCCCGAGAGGTTGCTTTGCACCAGCGAGCCGGGCGCAAATTCCAGGCGAACGGCGTTCGCAGTGCGGGTGTTGGGCATGAGGCTCCTCCTTGCGTGGCTGGATAGGCGCTGATGTTTGCACGCCCCGTGCCACCCAGGCCCGCAAGCCCTGGCCTGGCCCAGGGTGCCCGTGCCGCCGACGTTGCGGGCCCGCATCAGCGGGTTTGAACCCGGGGGGCCTGAGCGGGGCTCTGGCTACACTTTCCATCATCGCCCGTTCGCGCTCCCAGATACACCGTCCCCGATGACCGAACCCGCCAGGCCCGCCGTGCCGTGGCAAAAAGACCTCCAGGGCGGCGCGACGGCTGCGTTGGTGTTGCTGCCTATCCACGGCAGCTATGGTTTGCTGGCGCTGGGCCCGCTCGGCCCCGGGTATGCGGCCACCGGCTTCCTGATGGGCGTGTTCGCAGCAGCCCTGGGCAACCTGCTCACGGTGCTGGCCGGCGACCGCGGCGCCTTGGGCGTGGGCCCCTCGGCGGCCTTGTCCTTGCTGGTGCCGCCGCTGCTGGTGCAGCTGATGGCCGCGCCCCTGTTGCGCCCGGGCGGCACCCCTGCCGACGTGACCACGGTGCTGGCCTTGCTGGGGCTGGCCCTGGCCGCAGCCGGCGTGCTGCAGTGGTTGCTGGGGCAGCTGCGCTGGGGCGCCGTGGTGCGCTATGTGCCCTACCCCGTGCACAGCGGCTTCATGCTGGGCGTGGCCGTGCTGATGGCCCTGGCCCTGCTGCCACTGGCGCTGGGCCTGCCTTCGGGGCGGGGCCTGCGCCATCTGGACCTGAACGCCGTGCGGCCCCTGGCACTGCTGGTGGCCCTCAGCAGTGCTGCCGTCGCGCTGGGCGTGCAGCGCTGGCGGCCAGGCTGGCCGGCCCTGCTGATGGGGCTGATGGCCGGGGTGGCCCTGCACCACGGGCTGGGCGCTGCAGGCGCCATCGCGCAGCTGGGCCCGGTGCTCGGGCCCGTGCTGCTGGTGTGGCCCGGCCCGAACGTCCCCGAACGCCTGGCCGACCCCGCGCTCTGGGCCGTGTTGCCCGGCCTGGCCGCGCCGCTGGGGCAATTCGCGCTGGCCGTGGCCTTGACGGGCGGCATGCAGGCCTTGATGGCCAGTTCGATCGTCAGTGGTACCACCGGGGTGCGCAACGATGGCGACCGGCTGCTGCGCACGCATGGCATCAACAGCTTGGCGGGGGGCCTGCTGGGGCTGCTGCCGGCAGCGGGCTCGGTGGCCAGCACGGCCGTGGTGCTGCAAGCGGGTGGTCGCGGCACCCTCAGCCGCGCCGTGCACGGCACGGGCCTGCTGCTGGTGCTGGGGCTGGGCGTGGGCCTGGCGCAGCACTTGCCGATGGCGGCGGTGGCCGGCGTGTTCGCGGTGGTCGCGTGGAGCCTGGTCGACCCCTGGTCGCGCGGCATCTTCTCGCAGTTGCTGCGCGGGCGTTCGCCGGGCGCCGGTGCGGCGGGGCCCATCGCGGTGCTGGCGCTGGTGGCTGCCACCTCCATCGGCGTTTCGCTGGTGGCCGGGGTGTTGATAGGCTCGCTGGCCGCCATGCTGCTGTTCGTGCGCAGCCAGTTGCGCCCGCCCGTGCGGCGCGTGCTGCGCGGCGACCAGCAGCCCTCGCGCACGCTGCGCCCGCCCATCGTGGCCGAAGCGCTGCGCCCGCTGGCGCGCCGCATCGTGTGCGTGGAACTCGACGGCCACCTGTTCTTCGGCACCGCCGACGCCGCCGCGCAGGCCATCGAACAAGCCGCCACCGAGGCGCGCAGCGTGGTGCTGGACTGCCGCCGTGTGCGCGAAATCGACGCCAGCGGCGCACGCGTGCTGCTGCAGCTGGCCGCCACGCTGCAGCGCCGCGGCTGCCACCTGGCGCTGGCCGCCGTGCGCCCGACGGCGCGCAATGCACTGCGCCTGCTGGACACCGAGGGCCTGCTGCCCGAGGCCCGCTTCTTTGTCGACGCCGACCGCGCCCTGGAAGCCGCCGAAGAGCGTGCGCTGGCCGAAGCCGACATCGCCCGCCACGCCAAACCACCGCTGCCGCTGGCCCAGACGCTGCTGGGCCAGGGGCTGGACGCCGCCTCGCTGGCGCGGCTGGGGGCGCTGCTGCAACCGCTGGCGCTGCCGGCCGGCCGCAAGGTCTTCGAACGCGGCGACCCCGGTGACGCGCTGTACCTGGTGCTGGATGGGCAGGTGGCCATCGTGCTGCCCGGCCAGAACGGCAGCGCGGCGCAGCGGCTGGTGTCCTTCGCGCCGGGCGCGGTGTTCGGCGAGATCGGTCTCTTGCGCGGGCAGCCGCGCAGCGCCGATGCCGTGGTGGAGCGCGATGCCTCCCTCGCCCGGCTGGACCGCGCCGCGCTGGAGAGCCTGGCCGCCCAGGCACCCGCCGTGCACGCGCAGCTGCTGCACGCCCTGGCCCTGCACCTGGGCGAACGCCTGGGGGCGCTGACCCTGGCCGTGCAGGCGCTGGACGACGCCCCCACCGACCCGCCGCCGAGAGGGGCTTCTGCATGAATCTTGCATGACGGTTGCGATGACTTCTCTTTCGCATCCGGCGGGCGCCCTCGCCCCGATTCCGCTCTATCTCGAACAACTGCACCAGCGCCTGGCCACCGAGCTTTCCGGCCGCCTGCCCGACTACATCCCTGAACTGGCCAAGGCCGACCCCGCCTGGTTCGGCATCGTGCTGGCCACAGTGGACGGCCAGGTCTACGAGGTGGGCGACAGCCGGCAGCCCTTCACCATCCAGAGCATCAGCAAGCCGCTGGTCTACGGCGTGGCGCTGGAAGACGCCGGCCCCGAGCGCGTGCACGCCACCGTGGGCGTGGAACCGTCGGGCGAGGCCTTCAACTCCATCAGCCTGGAACCCGGCAGCGGCCGCCCGCTGAACCCGATGATCAACGCCGGCGCCATAGCCACCGCGGCGCTGGTGGGCGGCGCCGATGCGGCCGCCCGGCTGGCGCGTGTGACGGCCGCGCTGTCGGCCTATGCCGGCCGGCCGCTGGAAATCGACGACGCGGTATTCCACAGCGAGCGCAGCACCGGCCACCGCAACCGAGCCATCGGCCACCTTCTGCGCAGCTTCGGCATCCTGGGCGCCGACCCCGAGCCCACCCTCGACCTGTATTTCCAGCAATGCTCGCTGCGCGTGGACGCGCACGCGCTGGCGTTGATGGCTGCCACGCTGGCCAACGGCGGCATCAACCCGCTCACCTCGGCACGTGCGGTGCACGGCGACCTGGTGGGCCCCATCCTCAGCGTGATGACGACCTGCGGGGTCTACGACTTCACCGGCGCATGGGTCTACCGCGTGGGCCTGCCGGCCAAGAGCGGCGTGGGCGGCGGCATCATGGCCGTGCTGCCGGGGCAGCTGGGCATTGGCGTGTTTTCCCCGCTGCTCGATGAACGCGGCAACAGCGTGCGCGGCGTGAAGGTGTGCGAGGCGCTCTCGCGCGACCTGGGGCTGCACTTCCTGCGCCCGCCGCGGCTGGTGGCCAGCACGGTGCGTTCCCGCTACACGCTGGCGCAGATGCGCAGCAAACGCCAGCGCAGCGCGCCCGAACTGCAGCTGCTGCAGCAGCATGGCCACACCGCGGCCGTCTTCGAACTGCAGGGCGACCTGCGCTTCGCCACGCTGGAGCCGGTGCTGCGCGAGGTGCAGGCCACGGCCGGCACGCTGGCCCTGGTGCTGCTGGACTTCAAGCGCGTCACCGGCATCGACGCTGCGGCCACGCGGCTGCTGGCGGCCCTGGTGAACCACTGCGCGGGCCAGGGCCAGCAGGTGGTGCTGAGCCGCGTGCGCCGGCACGAGCTGCTGGCTGACTTCCATGCCGAGGTGCAGCCGCAGCACCACGGCGCGGTGGTCTTCCAGCCTCAGCTCGACCTCGGCCTGGAATGGTGCGAACGCCAGCTGCTGCAGCGCCATGCCCTGGGCCCGCCTGCCGCCGCGCTGGACACGCTGGCCCAGCACCCCCTGTGCGCCGGGGCGAGCGCGGCCGACCTGGCCTGGCTGGCGCAGCAGGCCCCACTGGGCCACTGGGAGCCCGGCGCGCTGGTGCTGGAACGGGGCGACCCGGCCGACTGCCTGTACCTGCTGCTGCGCGGCGAGGTCAGCGTCGTCATCCACCTGCCGCCCGGCGGCGCGCGGCGCCTGGCCACACTGTCGGCCGGCATGGTTTTTGGCGAGGCCGCGCTGCTGGAAGGCGGCCAGCGCAGCGCTGACGTGCGCGCCGACACCCCGGTGGTGTGCGCCGTGCTACCGCTGGCCGCCCTGCGCCAGGCCGAAGCCGAGCGCCCGGCCCTGGCGCTGCAGTTGCTGAAGGGCCTGCTGCGCAGCGCCGCCCAGACCACCGCGCGCCTGACGGCCGAAATCGCCGTGCTGGAAGCCTGAACCCAGCCAGCCGCCGCCCCCCCCCCCGCACGCCGCAGGGGTGATGCGACGCGCCGGCCCCACGCGCTCATGCCAATTGCGCACGCGCCGGTGCGACGTCTGCCTGGGCACGCCTAGACTTGCAGGTTTACTGCAACCGTCCACCCGTGCACCCCCTGCCCCGCCGCATGCCCCGCCCCAAGCGCTGCCCCAGACGCTCATGAGCGACATTCGCGCCTTGTTGATCACCGACGTGGTGGGCAGCACCGCCCTCACCGAGCAGGTGGGCGATGAAGCCATGGCTGCGGCCTGGGCCGTGCACGACCGCATGGCGCGCGACCTGCTGCAGCCCTTCCGCGGCCGCGAGATCGACAAGACCGACGGCATGCTGCTGCTCTTCGACGACGCGGCCAGCGCCCTGGGCTACGCCCGCGCCTACCACCAGGGCCTGGCCCAGATGCCCCTGCCCATGAAGGCGCGCGCCGGGCTGCACGTAGGCCCGGTCGTGCTGCGGCAGAACCCGCCCGAAGACGTGGCGCGCGGCGCCAAGCCCTGGGAGCTGGATGGCATCGCCAAGCCCACCGTGGCCCGCGTGATGGCCATCGCCCACGGTGGCCAGACCCTGCTCACGCCCGAGGCGCGGCAGGCCCTGGGCGACGCCGCCGGCCCGCAGGTGGCATCGCACGGGCACTGGATGCTCAAGGGCGTGGCCGACCCGCTGGAGCTCTTCGAGGCGGCCGACCCCGCCACGCCGGACGGCGAGGCCGAAGCGCGCACCCCCGTGGATGGCGACAAGGCCTACCGCGTGGTGCGCCGGGGCGACCACTGGCTGCCGGTGCGCGAGATCGCCAACAACCTGCCGGTCCAGAACACCTCGTTCATCGGCCGCGAACGCGAACGTGCCGAGCTGCGCGGTCTGGTGACGAAGTCGCGTCTGGTCACGCTGCTGGGCATGGGCGGCCTGGGCAAGACACGGCTGTCGCTGCAGGTGGCCAACGAGCTGCTGGCGCAGTTCCCCGACGGCGTGTGGTTTCTCGACCTCGCGCCCATCCGCGACCCCGCGCTGGTGGTCAGCGAAGCCGCGCAGGTGCTGGGCGTGCGCGAAGAGCCGGGCCGCTCCCCGCTGCAGACCGTGTGCGCCCACCTGAAGAACCTGCGTGTGCTGCTGGTGGTGGACAACTGCGAGCAGGTGGTGCGCGCCTGCGCCGAGCTGGCCAGCGCCATCCTGAAGGCGGCGCCGCTGGTGCGGCTCATCACCTCCAGCCGCGAAGCGCTGCGCGTGCCCGGCGAGCAGGCCTACCCCATCCTGCCGCTGCCGGTGCCGGCGCGCGGCCAGAGCCTGGGCGAACTGGCGGCGATGACGGCGGTGCGGCTCTTCGTCGAACGCGCGCGCCAGCACAAACCCAGCTTCGAGCTGAACGAACGCGAGGCGCCGGCCGTGGCTGAACTGGTGGCGCGGCTGGAAGGCATACCGCTGGCGCTGGAGCTGGCCGCCGCGCGCGTTCGTTCGCTGACGGTGGCCGACATCAACCTGCGCCTGAACGACCGCTACCGCCTGCTGACGGGCGGCAGCCGCGTGCTGCAGGAACGCCAGCAGACTTTGCGCGCGCTGGTGGATTGGTCGTACGACATCCTGGGCGATACCGAACAGCTGCTGCTGCAGCGCTTGTCGGTCTTCCGCGGCGGCTTCACGCTCGAGGCGGCCGAAGCCGTGTGCGGCGCCGAGCCCATCGACAGCCTGGACGTGCTGGACCTGCTGGGTTCGCTGGTGGAGAAGTCGCTGGTGATGCTGGACGAGCAAGGCGAAGAGCCGCGCTACCGCATGCTGGAGACCATCAGCGACTACGCCCACGAAAAGCTGCAGCAGGCCGGCGGCGCGGAGGCGACGGCGGCACGCCATTGCGAGTTCTTCTTCTCGCTGGCCAAGAGCACCAACAAGGGCCTGCAGGGCCCCGAGCAGGCCGAGTGGGTGCGCCGCATGGAGACCGAGCTCGACAACACCCGTGCGGCCTTGGCCCTGGCCCTGGCCGGCGGTGTGGACGCCTTCATCGCGGTGAAGATCGCGGTGGCCATGCAGGGCTTCTGGACGCTGCGCGGCTACCTCTCCGAAGGCCGCGCCGCCGTGCGTGCCGCGCTGGCCCTGCCCGATGTGCAGGCCTCGCCGATGGCGCAGGCCCACGCGCTGTACGTGGGGGCGGCGCTGGCGGCGAGCCAGAGCGAATATGCCGAGGCCGAGGGCATGCTGCAGACCTGCCTGGCCCTGAGAAGGCAGCTGGGCAACACCGCCGACATCGCGGCGACGCTGTCGACGCTGGCGCTGGCCCGCTTTGGGCGCGGTGACACGGAGGGTGCACTGGCCGGCGAGCAGGAAGCCTTGCCGCTGTTCCGCGAATGCGGCCATCGCGTGGGCGAGGCCGTGGCGCTCTTGCACCTGGGCCAGTTCCACACCCGCAAGAACGATGTGCAGGCTGCGCGCAGCCATCTGGAGGCCGGCCTCAGCCTGGCGCGCCAGATCAAGCACCAGGAGGTGGAAGCCGAGTGCGAGCTGGTGCTGGGCCAACTGGCCCTGCAGCAGGAGAAGGGCAGCCAGGCCACCGAACACTTCCAGCGCTCCCTGGCCGTGTGCCAGGCTTCAGGCGACAGCCACGGGCTGGCCAGTGTGCAGTGGTGGCAGGCCAAGGTGGCCTTGCAGGCTGGTGCGCACGAAGAAGCGCGCGAAGGGCTGGTCGTGGCCCTGAAGGCCTTCGTGGCCTCAGAGCGCCGCCTGGAGGCGCTGCTCTGTCTGCGTGACCATGCTCGCCTGCTCTTGCGCTACGGTGCCGCGGCAGACGCGGTGGCCGCAGCCTCGGCCGCGGCGGCAGGCTTGGCGCTGATAGGCGTGCCGCTCACGCCAACGGCAGACCTGCGCTGGCAGCAGGAGCTGACGGCCTTGCGAGACGCATTGCCCGATGAACAAGCCTTTGCCCGGGCCTGGGAAGCCGGCCAGGAGAGCGGCCTGGACGCAGCGGCGAAACGCGCCCTGGGGGCGCTGGCCGCTGCCTAGCCCCGTTTCAGGCCGGTGCGGCCTGGCTGTCGGTGCGCCGGCTGCGGCGCGAGGCACCGAGCCCAAGGGCGGCCAGCGCAAAACCTACCAGCCCCAGCGTGCCGGGTTCGGGCACCGAGAACACGGTTTGCCCGATCTCGAGGCGGGTGGCGGCGAGGACCTGCGCTTCGTTCTGGGTGGTGTTCACCGAGAAGAGTCGGTCGGTCACCGGCTCGGTGGCGCGCGTGTAGGGCACCCACCACGCAGCACCAGCGCGACGGTACTCCAGAGCTGGGTCGCCCCCGGGCAGAGCCAACTGGAAATCGTACTGGCGACCGTCGGCGTAAGTCAGCGCGCTACGCTGGCTGTTGGAAGGCAGCAGCGTCTTCAGCGACTGGATCGCACCGTTGGGCCCGAGCTGCAGTTCACCGTAGACAAAGGCACCGAAGTTGGCCGGGTTGAAGCGCAGCACGTCGACCAAGACCTTGGTGGTCCAGTCGTAGATGCCGACCTCGGCACTGAGGATGCGGAAGGCCGACTCAGGCACCAGAACGTTGGCGTTGCAGCCGAAGCTCAGGCCCAGCACGTTGATGATGTTCAACGCCTGCTGGCCGACGGCGCAGTCGGGGTCGACGGCCACGTTGATGGTGGCGGTCCAGCCGTAGTTGCCGAAATTCTGCGGAAGCTTGGGGTCCCAGTTGCCCGTGACGATAGCCGCCGAGGCCGTGGACGAAGTGACCAGCGCGCTCAGCCCGACCAGCGCGGCACCCAGGAACGTGGCAAACGATTTTTTCACTGACGGAGCCTCCAACAACGTATTGAAACGAAGCATGCAAGTTTCCTGCCACGCGCTCCTGAAGAGGGCGTTTACCCAGGAGAATACGCAGCACGCCGGCCTCACCCTGATTGCAGGCCTGTAAACCGAACCGACATCACGTTTTGAGGGCAAGGCCGGCCTAGCCGGCCCGCCCCCTGCCCTCTCGTTCGCCATGCACCCGACTTCCAGACAAGACGAACTGCTCATCCGCCTGTTGCGCAACTACCTGGGCCCTATGGACGAAGCCGCGCTCGCCGTGCTGCGGCAGCAGCTGCAATGGGTGGAGGTGCCCGCCGGCGACGTGCTGATGACGCAGGGCGAGCCGGGTGATGCCATGTACATCAGCATCAGCGGCCGCCTGCGTGCCTACGCGCGCGATGCGCAGGGCGAAGAGCGCATGCTGCGCGAGATGGCGCGCGGCCAGGTCATCGGGGAGATGGCGCTGTTCACGCAGGCCCCGCGCTCGGCCACGGTGGTGGCCATCCGCGATTCGGTGCTGGTGCGCCTGGACCACGCCGGCTGGAATGAACTGCTGCAAAGCAGCCCGCAGGTCTCGGCCCTGCTCACACGGCAGGCGCTGCTGCGCCTGCAGAACCCGCCGCTGGGTGGCGCAACCACGCGTCCGGTGACGATGGCGCTGTTGCCGGCCAGCGCGGGCGTGGACACGCTGGCCTTCGCCCACCTGCTGGCCAGCGCCCTGCGCACGCACGGCGAGGCCTGCGTGGTCGACCCCGCGGCCCTGGACGCCGCGCTCGGTGAACCGGGCCTGGCCGGCAGCCCGCTGCAGGACCGCGAAGCCAGCCGGCGCATCGCCCTGCACCTGGACGCGCTGGAAGCCGAACACGATTTCGTGCTGCTGGCCGGCGCCACCGAGGCCGGGCCCTGGGCCGAGCGCTGCTCGCGCCACGCCGACGAACTGCTGCTGCTGGCCGACACCAACCAGCCGCCGCAGCTGCACCCCGTGGAGCAGCAACTGCTGCAGCGCCAGCGTGTGCGCAACGAGCCGGCGGAAATCTTGCTGCTGCTGCACCCGGCCGACACGCCCTGCCCCCGCCAGACCGCCACCTGGCTGAACCGACGCCCCGTGGCCGACCACGTGCACCTGCGCAGCGGCCATGCCGGCGACCTGGCCCGCCTGGCGCGCATTCAAAGCCGCACCGCCGTGGGCCTGGTGCTGGCCGGCGGCGGTGCGCGCGGCTGCGCCCACCTCGGCGTGTACAAGGCGCTGCAGGAGCAAGGCATCGTGATCGACTTCGTCGGCGGCACCAGCATCGGCGCGGCGATGGCCATGGTGATGGCCTCGGGCCGGCCGGCGCAGGAAGTGACCGACATCGCGCGCGAGGGCTTCGCCACCAACCCGACCAGCGACTACCGGCCGCTGCCGCTGATGTCGCTGATTGCCGGCCGCCGCATGCGCCGTGTCATCGACCAGGCGGTGCAGCAGCTGTTCGGCTTCGAGGCCCACGCGGAAGACCTGTGGAAGAACTGGTTCTGCGTGGCCAGCAACTACTCGCAGGCCCGTGAACAGGTGCTGCAGCACGGGCCGCTGGGCCGGGCCATCCGCGCCAGCGTGGCCATACCGGGGGCGCTGCCACCGGTGCTGATCGAAGGCGACCTGCTCTGCGACGGCGGAAGCTTCAACAACTTCCCCGTCGACGTGATGCGCGCGCGGCGCGGCGTGGGGCATGTCATCGGCGTCGACCTCAGCGTGCGCCAGGTGCGGCGCTTCAACCTCGACGAGGTGCCTTCCACCTGGGCCATGGTGCTGGACCTGCTGCGCCCGAAGCGCCGCCGGCGCTACCGCTTTCCTTCGCTGGTGGCCTACCTGATGAACGTGAGCATCCTGTACAGCAACTCGCGCCGCCGCCAGAGCCACGGCCTGGCCGACCTGGTGATGAACCCGCCGCTGTACCGCGTGGGCATGCTGCAGTGGCGCCGCTTCGACAGCATCGTGCAGCAAGGGCACGCGCACGCCTGCGAGGTGCTGGCCAAGGCAGACCCTGCCTTGCTGGCCGCCTTGCGAGGCGAGGCTGCGCCGGTGGTGGCCGCGCCGGCACCGGACGCCGAAACAGCGCCTGCAGCGCCCCAGCCCGTGCCGGCGGTCGGCGACTGAAGCCGGCGAGCCGGCGCGGGCCGCTCAGGCGGCTTCGGTCACGCCCAGGCGCTGCGCGAAATCGGTGTCGCGGATCTGCAGGTAGTCTTCGGTGGTGAAGCCGTCGTGGTCATGGGCCAGCATCATCATTTCCTCGAAGATCTCGGGGAAGGCGCCGGTGGGGTAGATCTCCACGTGCTCGGTGCGCTCGGTGGGCGCCCAAGGACGGCCGGGATGGGCCGGCAGCTTCACGCCGGCTTCGACGAAGACGCAGTACTCGCCGGCGTGGAACAGGTCCCGGGGCGAGTGGTACTCGCCGACCTCGACCCCGTTGATGACCAGCACCTCGTAGTCGTCGACCTTCCTGACGCCGTCGACCTGACGCACCGTGACCAGTTTGCGCATGGAAACACCCTTCGAAGCCGAGCCGGTTGAGACGGGCGCGATGCTAGCGGAAGGGCCTGCCGCCCTGCGCGCTGCAGTGGCAGCGGGCGGCCCGGACGGCGCCTGGCCCCCGCTTCAGTTGACACGGCCCACGCTGACCTGGGTCAGCGCACCGGGCACATAGCTCAGGTAGGCGCGCTGCACGCCCAGCACCTGCAGGCGTGCGCCGGTGTGGGCGGCGCCCAGCCGTGGGCCACCCCACTTCAGCAGGCACTGGCCGGCCGCCGTGGTTTCGCACACCACCACCTGCAGGCCCACCACGCGGGCGCCGGCATGCACCTGCAGGCTGGCCTGCACCAAGGCGCCCGCGACGTTGGCGCCGCGCTCGTCCTTGATGTGCACGTTGAACTGCGGCACCCAGTCGGCAGCCGCCGGGCTGCTGCGCAGCATGCTGCCGCTGAGCGCGCTGACGCGTGCCATCGGCGCCGCCGGCCGCGCCACCTGGGTGCTGCGTGCACCGCCGCCGGTGTAGGCCAGCGGGGCGCCCGCGGTGCCCTGCACCCCCGTGACGGCCAGGCCCAGCACGGGCGTGCCGGCCCACAGCGCATTCGGGCTGCTCAGCGTGCACAGGCCTTGCGGGTTGGTGGTGCAGCTGAATTCGCTGCTGCTGTGCGACCAGCGCGCCACCACGCGGGCACCGGCCACGGCCAGGTTCTTCTCATCCACGGCCTTCACCGTGGCGGCGGCCTGCCACAGGCCGATGGCCGGCACCGAGGTGCTGGTGCTGATGCTGGCGATGGACACCGTGCGCACCGTCGGCGCGGGGGCTGGGGCAGGCGCTGGCGTCGGGGTGGGCGTCGGCGCCGGGCCGGCCTGCGTGGCGGAAGGCCCGGCATACAGCAGGCTGCGGCTGGTGTTGGCGGGGGCACCGTTCACGGCGCTGGCCGTGGCAGCGGCCAGCAGTTGCTGGCGCAGCAGGGCCGGCGCCAGGCCCGGGTTGGCCTGCAGCAGCAGCGCGGCAGCGCCGGCGGCATGCGGGGCGGCCATCGAGGTGCCGTTCATCGTCACCACCGCGTTCGGCGCCGTGTGGCCGGCCGAGGCGATGCCCACGCCCGGCGCCCACAGCGCCACGCAGGTGCCGAAGTTCGAGAACCCGGCCTTCACGTCGTTGCGGTCGCTGGCGGCCACCGTCACCAGGCCGGCGGCGCGCGCGGGCGACTGCGTGCAGGCGTCCACGTTGCTGTTGCCGGCGGCGGCCACCACCGTGAAGCCGGTGGTCACCAGGCGCTGCACGGCCGCGTCCAGCGTGGAAGAGGCACCGCCGCCCAGGCTGAGGTTCACCACGCCGGGCCGCACGCCGCGTGCCGCCACCCAGTCGATGCCGGCCAGCAGCTGGCTGCCGCTGCCGCTGCCACGGCAGTCCATCACGCGCACGGGCACCACGCGGGCGCCGGGCGCCACACCCAGCGTGCTGCCGGCCACGGTGCCCGCCACATGGGTGCCGTGGCCGTTGCAGTCGGCCGTGCCGCGGCCGTCGTTGATGGCGCTGAAGCCGGCCACCAGGCGGCTGCCGAACTCGGCATGGGCGCTGACGCCGGTGTCCATCACGTACACCTGCACGCCGGCGCCGCTGAGCGTGTGGCGGAAGCTGTTGTCGAAGCTGCGCGCACGCTGGTCGATGCGGTCCACGCCCCAGGCGCGGGCATCGAGGGTGCGCACACCGGGGCTGGTCTGGCCCACGGAGAACACGCGGTCGGGTTCGACGGCGTCCACGCCGAGGTCGCGCGCCAGTTCGTCGGCCACGGCCTGGGCCTGGGCCCAGGGCACGGTGACCACGAAGCCTTCCACCGCGTGCGCGAACTGCTGTCGCACCACCGCGCCCGGCGCGGCACGCGACACCGAACGCGCCATCACCGCCTGCGCCGTGCTGGCCACGGCACTGGCCTTGGCGGCCAGCCGCGCTTCCTGCACCTGGGCGGCGCTGCCTGCTTCGCCCGCGCTGGCCGCAGGCCCGGCGCTGAGCATCGCGGCCCGCTCACTGGCGAAGACGGCAGCCGGGTTCAGGCGCACGATGAGGCGCACTTCGCTGCCGTCGGCGGTGGGGTCGATTTGGCGCTGTTCGGCCAGCACCGTGGCTTCTTCGCCCGGGGCCCACAGCGCAAACTGCCGGGTTTCGGCGGCGCCCGGCACTTCGGCCGTGGGTACCGCGGGTTCACCGCCACCGCCGCAAGCGGCCAGCAACAGGCTGGAGGCCAGGGCCACGGCCGCGAGGCGGCCGACCGAGGAAAAGGGCTGAGCGTGGGAAGCAGATGAAGGCATGGGCCGCAGGCTGTCAGGGGTGAACGGGCGAGGGCCACGCCTGACAGCCCTGCCACGGCCCGGAACTTCCCGGTCCTTGGCTGCCGGGTGCACCCGGCAGGCTGGCAACCCCGCTGCCATGGCACCGAAGTGCTTTAGGCCGGAGGCTTTGCGTCCCTGCCTTTCGACAGGTTTGCCCTCATGAGATGTCTGGCGGCTACGGCCCGCACACGCGAGGTGCCGGGTCCTGTAACAACCAGTGACAGATTGTGCCTGAGCCGTTCGCACTGCGGCCGTGCGCTATTCCGCAGCTGCGGGCGCCGGGAATGGCAACAGCGAGCGCACCAGCGAGTGCGCCAGCGAGGCGCTCGCCAGGCCGGTGGTCAGTACGCGCCGTGCATCAGCGTGGCCAGCAGCACCACCACGCCCAGGGCCAGGTTCACCAGCACCCAGGTGCGAATCTGCGCCAGCGCTGCGCCGCCTGCCGTGAAGTCGGCAGCGGCCACGGCCTTGCTCAGGCGCTTGTAAAGCGCAAAGCGGATGTGCATGAAGATGGCCACCATCAAGGTGCCCAGCACGGCCATGACCGTCCAGGCCAGCGGCATCTCGAAGCTGCCGCCCGACTGCACCACCTGCTTGGCCACGCGGCCCAGCATCCAGATGCCGCTGGCCAGCGTGAGCAGCGCCGCCACCAGCACGGCCTGGAAGAAGCGGCCCAGCACGTCGTGCATCAGGCGCACGCGCGCGGCGGCTTCCAGTTGCGCCACGGCCGGCCGCAGGAAGAAGTGCGCGAACACCATGCCGCCTATCCACACGATGATGGCCAGCACGTGCAGCGTCTTCAGGGTTGCGTAGAGCATCGGATGTCTTCCAGGGGTTTCAAGAGAGGGGGCGGGGTGCAGCGCGCTGCTGCACCCCGTGTCAGGCCTGGGCGTTCGCTCAGGTCTCGGTGGGGGTCGTGGGGCGGCGGATCATCACCACCACCAGCGTCACCACCGTCAGCGGCACCACGAAGCTCAGCATCACGCCGGAGAAGGCCTGCAGCGCGTCGTGCTGCTGGGCGGCCAGGATGAGGTAGGTGACGTAGGCGACGTAATAGCCCACGAACACACCGCCTTCCCAGCGTGCGATCTCACGGCCTGTCATGAACACCGGCAGACAGGCCAGCGCCACGGCCAGCATCACCCAGATGTCGAAGCTCAACACCGACGGTGCGATGCCCAGGCCGCCGAAACCTGAAGCCAGCCCCGACAGACCCACACAGCCCAGGATGTTGAAGGTGTTGCTGCCCACCACGTTGCCGACGGCAATGTCGCGCTCGCCCTTCAGTGCCGCGGTGATGCTGGCCGCCACCTCGGGCATGCTGGTGCCGGCAGCGACGATGGTCAGCCCGATGACGAGGTCGCTCACGCCCATGGCCTTGGCGAAATTCACCGCCGCTTCCACGAGCAGGTCAGAGCCGCCCACCAGCGCAGCCAGACCCACCAAGATGAGCAGCAACTGCACCGGCAGCTTGGCGTCCCACTCACCAGCAGCGGCAGGTACGTTCTCGCGTGCGAATTCGTCCTGCGCGGCCGCGGTTTCCCTGCGCGACTGCACGATCAGGAAGACCGTGTAGACGATCATCAAACCGACCAGCAAGCCGCCTTCGAGCATCGACACCGACCCATCCAGGGCCAGCGCCGCCAGCAACAGGCTGGCGCCCAGCATGATGGGAACTTCCTGCCGGATGAGTTGAATGTTCACGATCAGGGGCGTGATCAGCGCACTGACACCCAGGATGAACAGCACGTTGAAGATGTTGCTGCCGACCACGTTGCCCACGGCAATGTCGCCACGGTCGTCGAGCACGGCACCCACGCTGACCGCCATCTCGGGCGCGCTGGTGCCGAAGGCCACGATGGTCAGCCCCACCACCAACGGGCTGATGCCAAAGGAGAGTGCCAATTTGGACGCCCCTCGCACCAAGGCGTTGGCACCAATGACCAGCAGCACGAGGCCGCCGATAAACATGAGCAGGTTCATGATGATTTTTTCTTTGTAGCTCGTGGAAGGCGAAGAAGTATCAGGCGACGGCCTGGGAACGTGGGGCCGAGCCGCCACCGCCGCCGCGGCGGCGCCAGAAGGCGATCAAGAGGTGCAGGGCCACGCCCACCAGCACCAGAAGACCTGCGCCCAGGCCCCAGACGACCCAGCTGATGACCGTCAGCCCGCCGGCCAGGAACGGCACCGCCTGCAGCAGGCTCTGCACCAGGGGCGCGAGGCCTTCCATCATGGCGGCCACGGCCTGCGCCGTTTCGGCCGGCACCCACACGGCCAGCCAGGCGGGCAGCTGCAGGCCTTCCAGGCTTGAACCCACGCCCGTGGCCACCCCGCCCAGCGCGCCCGCCTGCGAGATGGCCCACACGGCCACGGCATGCAGGGCCCAGACGGTCAGCGACCACAGCGCCAGCAGGCTGAACACCCCGAACCAGCTCAGTGCGTAGAACATGCTCCACTCCTCGAGGGCGAAAGCGCCCGTAAGCCCGCGAATGTGCCATGGGCAAGGGCTCGCAAAAACCAGCATGGGCAGAAGCTAGACTTCGGTTTTTCCGAACCAGCACCCGGCCATGCTGAACTACCGCCACCTCTACTACTTCTGGGTCGTGGCCAAGGAAGGCGGGTTTGCGCGCGCCGCCACCCGGCTGGACATGGCGGTGCAGACCATCAGCGCGCAAGTGCGCGAGCTGGAAAAGACGCTGGGGCACCAGCTGCTGAAGCCCGCCGGGCGCGGCTTGGCGCTCAGCGAAGCCGGCCAGGCCGCCTTGGCACGCGCCGAAGAGATCTTCCAGCTGGGGCAGCTCATTCCCGAAGAGGTGCGCCAAGCCGCTGGCGGCACGGCGGCGCGGCTGGCCGTGGGGCTGTCGGACGGCATTTCCAAACTCGCGGCCCATGCGCTGCTGGAGCCCGTGCTGGGCACGCCGGCGCTGCGGCTGCTGTGCCACGAAGGCGAGTTCGAGCAGCTGCTGGCCGAACTGGCGCTGCACCACCTGGACGTGGTGCTGGCCGGCCAGCCCGCGCCGCACAACCCCAGCCTGCGGCTGAGCAGCGAAAGAATCGCCGAGTCGCCGGTGGACTGGTACGGGCCTGGCGCGCTGGTGCACAAGGCCGAGGTGCAGCAGTTCCCGCAGTGCCTGCAGCGCCTGCCGATGCTGCTGCCCACCGGCCATTCGGCCCTGCGCCCGGCCATCGACCGCTGGCTGGAAACGCAAGGCGTGCGGCCGAACGTGGTGGGTGAGTTCGAAGACAGCGCGCTGCTGGCGGTGTTCGCCGCCCGCGGGCTGGGTGTGTTCCCGGTCAGCCGCCTGGGCGCCAACGACGTGGGCCTGATGCGCGGCCTGCGCTGGCTGGGGCCCTGCGAAGGCGTGAAGGAAGAGGTGCACGCCATCCGTTCACGGCGCGGGCAGCACCACCCACTGGTGCTGCAGTTGATGGCCGCGGCACGCGCTGGCGCTTCGGCTTGAGCCTGCGAGGCGGCTGCGGGCACCGACCCGCATCTGCCTGCGCCTGTCCGCGCCTGCTTGCGCCTAAAGCGGCCAGGCCAACACGATGGCTTCGCGTTCCTGGCTGAAGGAATGCTCCCCCACGTCGGCCTGCCAGTTGTGGCCTTGCAGCACCAGGCCGTCTGCCCGCAGGGCCAACCGCGGGCCGTGCGGGGCGGGTACCTTCTGCTGCGCCAGCCAGGCCGCGCGCTCGGAGGCGGCCACGCCTTGCGCGCTGCCCTGCACCACCAGCACCACGGCCTGCTGCAGCAGTTCGGCGTCGGCGAAACGCGCCACATACGGGCCCCAGCTCCCGCTGCCGACATCCAGCAGCATCATGCCGACCGTGTTGCGCCAGTACAGGCCGTCTTCATGCCGGCGCTGCGCGGCGGCGATGCCCGGCTGCCAGCCCTGGCCTAGCGCATCCAGCATGTGCAGCCAGCGCGCTTCGGCCACCTGCAGCGTGCGCTGGAGGTGGAAGCCGATGCGCCCTTCGCACCCCGCCTGTTCGGCGCGGCTGCGCAGGCGTTCGGGCCAGGGCGCTTCCGCCGGCGTTTCATCCAGGCCGCCGGCCCACTGTTCGCAGGAGGCCGCCGCCTCTTGCAGCGCACCGCGGCCGAAAGCGGCTTCATACACCAGGGCGCGCTGCGCCAGGGGTAGCAGCGCCGGTGCCGGGGCCAGCAAGGGCAGCACGGCCTGTGCCAGCGCTGGGTTGCGCACGGCCAAGGCCGCCAGAGTGTGGAGATGGCGTTGCTGCACGCGCAAGGCCACCATCTGGCCGATGAGCGAGTGGCTGCCCGCCTGCACGCGCTGGCCGAACAGCGCGCCCCGCTGCAGCGCCGTGAAGGTGGCGTCCAGGTCGCCTGCGGCGAAGGCCAGCACGGCATCGGCAGCGAACCACTGGCCGCAGGCCGTCAGCGACTGCATCAGGGGCATGGCCTGCCAGGGATTGGGCGATTCCGGCACCGGTTCTTCGTAGGCCTGGCCGGCGTCTGCGATGCGGTCGCAGCGTTCGCCCCAGGCTGCGGCGGCGGCTTGCTGTTCAGCCAGGCGCTCGGCATCGGCCAGCTGGCGAGTGGGGCAATCGGCACCGAAGCTGCCGCAGGCCCAGGGCTCGCGGCTGGGCACGGTCAACGGGCTGGAGGCAGGCGCTGTGGTCGTCTGCTGCGGCGGGGCCTGTGTCTTCAATCGTTCAGCATCGGCCTGGCGCTCTGCGTGGCTGCGTGCCTGCTGTGCCAGCTGGGCCTGCCAGCTGGCGCGGCCTGCAGCCACCGGGTCTTCGCCCGGGGCGGCCAGCAGCCCCTGCAAGGCGAAGAAGGCGTTCTCGTCGGGCGGCAGTTGCGCGGCGGCCAGGCGCAGCCGCTCGGGCAAGGGCGCCGGCTCGGCATCGTTCCAGTTGCTGTCCACCCAGGCCGCGGCCACGGCCAGGGCCAGCGCGAGCAGGCCGCCCAGAGACCACAGAACCAGCTTCAGCCCGCGCATGGGCGCCCTCCCCAGTGGGTCTTGGGCGCCGTTCAAGGCGTCGCCAGCACGCGGCCGGCAATCACCCGCAGCTTCTCGGCCAAGGCCGGGTCTCGCGCTTCGGGGGCGGTGATGAGGGCGTGGTCCAGGGCGCGGCGGCAGGCGCAGGCCGTGGCGGTGGCGTCGCCGGTGATGGTGCCGGCCAGGCCGGCCACCAGCGTGCGCGCCACCTGCGCATTGCTCAGCAGCACGCGGATGACGGCGTCCACCGTCACGGCGTCGTGGGCGGGGTGCCAGCAGTCGAAGTCGGTCACCATGCCCACGCTGGCATAGCAGAGCTCGGCTTCGCGCGCCAGGCGCGCCTCGGGCATGTTGGTCATGCCGATGACGCTGCAGTTCCAGCTGCGGTAGAGCTGGCTCTCGGCCAGCGTGCTGAACTGCGGCCCTTCGATGGCGAGGTAGGTGCCGCCGCGCACGAAAGGCACGCCCTGCCCTTGCAAGGCCGCCGCCACGTGCGCACCCAGGCGCGAACACACCGGGTGGGCCAGCGACACATGCGCCACCAGGCCACGGCCGAAGAAGCTGCCGGCGCGCTGCGTGGTGCGGTCGATGAACTGGTCGACGACGACGAAGCTGCCCGGCGGCAGGTCGGCGCGCAGGCTGCCCACGGCCGAGAGGCTGAGCACGTCGGTGGCGCCCAGTTGCTTCAGCGCCGCGATGTTGGCGCGGTAGTTCACCTCGCTGGGCGGTATGCGGTGGCCGCGGCCATGGCGCGGCAGGAAGGCCAGCTCGGCGCTGACACCGTCGCGCACGAGGCGCCCGCGGAAGATCTGGTCCGAAGGCTCGCCCCAGGGTGTGGTGACGGTCTCCCAGCGCGTGTCGCTGAGGCCGGGCAGGTCGTAGAGACCGCTGCCACCGATGATGGCCAGGAGGGGTGTGCTCACGGGGGGTTTTCCTGCAGGGTGGGCAAAGAGGGCGTAGTTCGTGGCGAGGCGCTGGATCCCGTGCAAGGGCCAGGGCCAGCCGCAGCCGGCGTGTGCGCCGCGCCACCCCGCATGGCAGCGCGCGCACGGCGCGCCACCTCGGCGGGTGGCAGCGTCTTCAGGTGGTGGTCCGACCACACCTGGCGCCAGCGCCGTGCGCCGGGCAGGCCGTTGTGCAGGCCCAGCATGTGGCGCGCCGCCAGCGGCCAGGGCGTGCCGCTGCTCGCCAGCGTGGACAGGTAGGCCACGAAGGCGTCTTCGGCCTCTTCCCGCGTAGCCACCGAGGCGGGCGCTGCGAAGAAACGCGCGTCCCAGCCGGCCAGCGCCCAGGGCTCGTGGTAGGCGTGGCGGCCCACCATCACGCCATCCACGTGCTGCAGCTGTTCGGCCACCTGCTCGTCGGTGGTGATGCCGCCGTTGATGACGATGGTGAGCTGCGGAAAGTCGCGCTTCAGCCGGTGCACCAGCGCGTAGCGCAGCGGCGGCACTTCGCGGTTTTCCTTGGGGCTCAGGCCCTGCAGCCAGGCGTTGCGTGCATGCACGATGAAGACTTCGATGCCGGCGCGCTGGTGCAGGGTGCCGACGAAGTCGCGCACGAATTCGTAGCTCTCGCCGCGGTCGATGCCGATGCGGTGCTTCACTGTCACTGGCAGGCTGCAGGCATCGCGCATGGCCTTCAGGCCGTCGGCGACGAGCAGCGGCTCGGCCATCAGGCAGGCCCCGAAGGCACCACGCTGCACGCGTTCGCTGGGGCAGCCGCAGTTCAGGTTGACCTCGTCGTAGCCCCACTGCTCGGCCAGCCGCGCACAGCGGGCCAGGTCTTCAGGCTCGCTGCCGCCCAGCTGCAGCGCCACCGGGTGTTCCTGCTCGTTGAAGGCCAGGTGGCGCGGCACGTCGCCATGCAGCAGCGCGCCGGTGGTCACCATCTCGGTGTACAGGCGCGTGTGGCGGCTGAGCAGCCGGTGCAGCAGGCGGCAGTGGCGGTCGGTCCAGTCCATCATGGGGGCAACGGACAGGCGCCAGGGGCTGGGGGCGGTCATGGTGGGCGGGCTGGCAAGGGGGTGCGATTCTCGCGCGGGAAGGCCGGGGCCGCCCTGGGCCTGGGCCTGGGCCTGGGCCTGGGCCTGGGCCTGGGCCTGGGCCTGGGCCTGAAGGGCCCTCAGTGTGCCGAGGCCAGGAACACGGCGAACTGCCCTGGGGCGTGCACCCAGTGCTGCACCTGGGTGTAGCCGGCGTCGTGCAGCAGGGCCGCGAAGCCCTGCAGCGTGTATTTGCAGGCGTTTTCGGTGTGCAGCCTCTCGCCGGCGGCGAACCGGCGCTCGCCGCCCGGCCACTGCACCGCCAGGGCCTCGCGCGCTTCGAGGTGCATTTCCACGCGCGACTGCGCCTCGTTGAACAGCGCCACGTGCCGCCATTGCCGCGGCTGGAAGTTGGCGCCCAGCAGGCGGTTCAGGTGGCGCAGCAGGTTCAGGTTGAAGGCGGCGGTGACGCCCAGCTCGTCGTCGTAGGCGGCCTGCAGCAGCGGCGCGGGCTTGAGCAGGTCCACGCCGATGAGCAAGGCACCGCCCGCCGCCAGCTCGCGTGCCTGCCGCAGCAGGGGCAGCGCCTCGTCAGGCGTGAAGTTGCCGATGCTCGAGCCCGGGTAGAACACCAGCGCCGGGCCATCCACCAACCCGGCGGGCAGTTGCAGCTGCGCGGAGAAGTCCAGGCCCACGCCCACCATCTCGATGTGCGGGTGCGCCGCCTGCAGCGTTTGCAGCGCGGCGGCGAGGAAGTCGACGGCGATGTCCACCGCCACGTAGCGCCGCGGCTGCACCGTGCCGAAAAGCCCGGCGGCCTTGGCGCAGTTGCCGGCGCCCAAATCCACCAGCACCGGCGCGGGGCCGGTGAGGGCCAGCACCGCCTGTGCCACGGCCGCCGCCTGCGCCTGCATCAGCGCCGCTTCGCTGCGCGTGGTGGCGTATTCGTCCAGCTCGGTGATGGCTTCGAACAGCCGGCTGCCCAGGGTGTCGTAGAAGAGCTTGGGCTCGGCCCGGGCGGGTTGGGCCTGCAGCCCGGCGGCGGCTTCGGCCGCCAGGGCCGCATCGTCGGGCCGGTGCAATTGCAGCAGGCGGGGTGGGCGGGGTGCGAAAGGCATCAGCGGCAAGGGCGGCGCGGGCGGCAGCTGCAGCGTGCAGGCGTGCGGCCGGTGCGGCAGGTCTCGGGCAGGATGGCCCCGGTCCACTCTAGCAGCGCCCCATGGCAGCCGCTGGCCGAGGCCCGGCGGAGGTGCCAACGCGGGGCTGGGGGCCCCACCCCAGGCCGCGGCGGCAGAATCGGCTGCGAGACCACTGCATGCCTGGCTGCCCATGACCCCCATCCGCCTCTTCGCCCTGTTCAGCTGGGCCGGCCTGCTGGCCCTGGCCGTGAAGCTGGGCCTTTCCCTGGCCGCGGCGCCCGACACGGGCGCGTTCCGCTTCAACCTGCAGGGCTACGTCACGCTGGCGCTGCCGGCCTTCTTCTTTGCCACCACGCCGCTGTGGATGCGCGGCCACCCGCTGGACATGAAGCAGATCCGCGATGGCGTGGACGGCCACTTCACTCCCGGCACCTACGACCGCTTCGTACGCACGCTGCGGCCCCTGCAGCTGCTGGCTGCCTTCGGCGCCGTGGCGGGCACGGTCTGCCTGCTGGCCAGCCGCGAAGCAGGCGCATCGGCCAGCAGCTATGGCACGGGGCTGTTCTTCCTGTCGGGCGCGGTGGGCTTCGTCAGCTGCCTGCTGTTGTTGCGCGCCCGCGGGCACCGCCTGGAATGAAGCCGCAGCTCAGCCCCGCGGCGCTGGTGGCATGAACGGGCCGCGCTTTCTCTCGGCCGAAGCCGCGGCCGCGCTGGTGCAGCCGGGCTGGACGCTGGCCAGCGCCGGCTTCGTGGGCGCCGGCCATGCCGAGGCCGTGACCGAAGCGATCGAGCAGCGTTTCCTGGCCACCGGCCAGCCGCACGGCCTGACGCTCGTCTACAGCGCCGGCCAGGGCGACCGCGCGCGGCGCGGCGTCAACCACTTCGGCAACCCCGGCATGGTGCGCGCGGTGTGCGGCGGCCATTGGCGCTCGGCCACGCGGCTGGCGGCGCTGGCGCTGAACGAAGAGATCGAGGCCTGGAACCTGCCGCAGGGCGTCATCACCCACCTCTACCGCGCCATCGCGGCCGGCCAGCCCGGGCTGCTG
Organism: beta proteobacterium AAP51; assembly: GCA_001295905.1. GTDB lineage: Bacteria > Pseudomonadota > Gammaproteobacteria > Burkholderiales > Burkholderiaceae_C > Rubrivivax. The sequence goes on from LJHT01000008.1 coordinate 95,160, forward strand.
AGCCGCGTGGGCCTGCACACCTTCGTCGACCCCCGCACCGCAGTGGACGCCCGCTACCAGGGCGGCGCCTTGAACCGCCGCGCGCTGCAGGCGCGGAAGGCGGGCCGGGCGTGGGTGGAGGCGCTGCAGTTGCGCGGCGAAGACTTCCTTTTCTACCCCGCCTTTCCCATCCACTGCACCGTGCTGCGCGCCACGGCGGCGGATGCGCACGGCAACCTCAGCGCCCATGGCGAGGCCTTCCACCACGAGCTGCTGGCACTCGCCCAGGCCACGCGCAACAGTGGCGGGCTGGTCATCGCGCAGGTGCGCGAGGTGGTGAGCCACTACGCGGCACTGGCGCCCATCCGCGTGCCCGGCCATCTGGTGGACGTGGTGGTGCACAACACCGACCCCGCGCGCCACAGCATCACCTTCGGCGAACAAGAGAACGCCAGCTACCTGCAGCCCTGGCGCGGCGAGGCGGCCGACAGCGCCGTGCCCCCGGCCAGCGCCGAGGCCGAAGAGCCCCCGCTCGATGCCCGCCGGCTGGTGCAGCGCCGGGCCGTGCTGGCCCTGGCCGAACTGGCGGCGCAGGACGGGGATGGCGGCCACGGTGGCCCCGGCGGCCGTGCCGTCGTGAACCTGGGCGTGGGCATGCCCGCGGCCGTGGGCGGCATGGCGGCGGCGGCCGGCGTGCGCGGCTACACGCTCAGCGTGGAGGCCGGCCCCATCGGCGGCACGCCCGCCGACGGCCTGAGCTTCGGCGCCAGCGCCTGGCCCGAGGCCGTGGTGGACCAGCCGGCGCAGTTCGATTTCTACGACGGCGGCGGCATCCACCTGGCCGTGCTGGGCATGGCCGAGGTGGATGCGCAAGGCAACGTCAACGTCAGCCGCTTCGGCGAAGGCGAACAGGCCGCCATTGCCGGCGTGGGCGGCTTCATCAACATCACCCAGGGCGCTAAGACACTGGTCTTCGTGGGCACGCTCACTGCGGGTGGCCTGCAGGTGCAGGCCGAGGGCGGCCGCCTGCGCATCGTGCAGGAAGGGCGGGTGCGCAAGCTGGTGCCGGCCGTCTCGCACCTCAGCTACAACGCCGCCTACATGGCCGGCCGCGGGCAGCGGGTGCGCTACATCACCGAAAGGGCCGTGTTCGAGATGCGCCTGCCGCCTGGGGGCGGCCCCGCGCAGCTGACGCTGACCGAAATTGCCCCCGGGCTGGACCTGCAACGCGACGTGCTGGCCGTGTGCGGTGCGCCGGTGGCCGTGGCGCCCGAGCTGCGCACCATGGACGAGCGCATCTTCCGCGGCGGCCCTTTCAGGCTGTAACGCCGGGCGGCGGGGTGCTCGGCGGCTCTGCCAAGGGGCCGGGGTCTGGCCAGTCCAGCAGCTCGGCCAGGCGGCGCACCACCCAGGTGGCTTCGGCGGCGTCCACCACGGCGCCTTCGCCCACCAGGCCGCGGTGCATGCGCAGCAGCACATCGGCCTCGGTCACGCCCAGCTCCCACTTCTTCGTGGTGGCCTGCTCGGTCAGCAGCTGGGCGAGGTCTTCGCAGAGTTCGTAGCGCTGCGCGATGTGGGCGCGGCTTTCGGTGGGCTTGCTGCGGCCCGGCGGCACGAACAGCGCGATGAAGGACGGCGGCAGCGCCTGCTGGTTGTCTTCGGACATGCCTGGATTGTCGTGGGCGCGGGGCTTGCTAGTCTGTGGGCATGCCCGTGCCCCCTGACGCCTCCCGGCCTGCCGGCCCCCTGCCCTGCGTGCTGGACATCGAGGCCTCGGGCTTCGGCCGCGCCAGCTACCCCATCGAGGTGGGCTATGTGCTGCCCGACGGCCGCGCCGCCTGCATGCTGGTGCGCCCCGCCGAGGGCTGGACCCACTGGGACAGCAGCGCCGAGCAGGTGCACGGCATCACGCGCAGCACGCTGGCCGCCCACGGGCGCGACGCGCGCGAGGTGGCACGCACGCTGAACCGCGACTTGGCCGGCCTCACCGTCTATTGCGACGGCTGGGCGCATGACTACGCCTGGCTGGCCGCGTTGTTCGAGGAAGCCGGCATGAGCCCGGCTTTCAAGCTGGAATCGGTGGGCGCGCTGCTGAACGAAGCGCACCTGAACCAGCTGGATGCCGCCCGGCGCGAGGCCGTGGCCGAACTGGGCCTGCAGCGCCACCGTGCCAGCAACGATGCGCGGGCGCTGCAGCAGGCCCTGGTGAAGGTCATCGCCCACTGACCGGCCGGGCTCACCCGGCAGCCGCTTCCTTCTCCTGCAGCAGCCGCCACATCACCTTGCCGGCGCCGCTCTTGGGCAGCGCATCGGCGAACTCCACCACGCGCGGCGCCTTGTACACGGCCATGTGCTCGCGCGCCCAGTCCACCACCTGCTGTTCGCTCACCTGCCCCTTGGCTTCGGCACGCAGCACCACCACGGCCTTCACGCTTTCACCGCGGTAGGCGTCGCGCGTGGCAATGACGCAGGCTTCCTGCACCCAGGGGCACTTGAAGAGCAGCAGCTCCACCTCGCTGGGCCAGACCTTGTAGCCGCTGGCGTTGATCATGCGCTTCAGGCGGTCGGTGATGAAGAAGTAGCCTTCCTCGTCGCGCCGGCCCAGGTCGCCGGTGCGGAAGAAGCGCTTGCCTTCGATCTCGATGAAGGCCGCCTGCGTGGCCCCTGGGTGGCCCCAGTAGCCCTTGAAGACCATGGGCCCGTGGGTGACGATCTCGCCCACCTCGCCCGCAGGCAGTTCCTGCAGGGTTTCGGGGTCGATGATGCGGCTGTCCACGCCGTAGATCGGAATGCCCAGGCATTGCAGCTTGGCGCGCTCGGGCGGGTTGCCGTGACTGGGGGCGGCGGTTTCCGTCAGGCCATAGCCTTCGGCGAAGGTCAGGCCGAATTCTTTCTGCAGACGCTCGGCCACGGCCTGCGGCATGGCCGCGCCGCCGCCGCTGAGATAGCGCAGGCTGCTGAGGTCGAAGCTCTTGTAGTTCGGGCTGCCGAAGAGGTCGATGATCATCGTCGGAATGCAGGTCCAGTGCGTCACCCGGTAGCGGCTGATGCTGCGGCCGGCGAGTTCGCGGTCCCAGCGCGGCAGGATGAGCACGGTGCTGCCGAGATACACGCTGCCCAGCACGCCGTACATCATCCCCGTGATGTGGAACATGGGCACCACGGCCAGGCTGGTGGTCTCGGCGCTGGCGTGGCTCCACAGGCCGCCGCCCACGGCGTTGGGCATCAGCGTGCGGTGGGTGTGCATGCAGCCCTTGGGCAGGCCGGTGGTGCCGCTGGTGTAGGGCAGCAAAGCCAGGTCGTCGGGCTCGGCCAAGCTGGGCGTGGGCGTGTGGCCGGCCGCCAGCGCCTCGGCCCAGCGCGTGGCCGGCAGCGGGCCGGCCGGCAGCGGGTGTTCACCCTGCAGCCAGGCCAGCATGGGCGCCGGCGGCGTGTCTTCGGGGTGCAGCGTGGCCGGCATGGCATCGGCGAAGCGCGTCACCAGCAGGTGCCGCAGCTGCTGCGGCGCGGCCAGGCGGGCGTTGGCCTCGGCCACCCTGGCGGCCAGGTCGGCGGTGGTGATGGCCAGCTTGGCGCCGGGGTCGGTGATGTAGTGGCCGAACTCATCGGCGCGGTTCATGGGGTTCACCGGCACCACCACCGCATCGGCGCGCTGCACCGCGTAGAACGCCACCAGGTACTGCGGGCAGTTCTGCATGAAGAGCAGCACGCGGTCGCCCCGCTTCACGCCCTGCGCCTGCATCCAACCTGCCAGCGTTTCGGCCTGCTGGTGCAGCTCTCGGTAGCTGAGCGCGCGGCCCAGGTAGATGCACACCGGCTTGTGCGGGTAGCGCCGGGCACTCACCTCGAGGTTGAACCACAGGGTGGTCTCGGGCACCGCCAGTTCGTGCGGCAGCCGCGCGGGCCAGGCGGCGGCATGGGGACGGGTGTCGCGGGGGCTTGAACCGTCGCGGTTCACCGGGTGCAGGGTCTCGGGCAAAGTGCTCTCCGTTGGGCTGGGGAGCGTGCCTTGCTGCGCGAGGTCTGCACAATCCTGCGTTTCCCGCAGTACATGTCACCTGCGCGACGCAAGCCACCGGCCGTCCCGGCGGTGGCCCTGAGGACGAGCCTTGAACGGGTCACCTGACAGTCCACCTGACTCTGCATCTCATAGCCTGCCCGTCAGGCCGCCGCGCACAGGCCCTGTTCATCGTGCAGCTGGCCAGCCTGGTCGACGGCCAGGAACTCCACCCCCTGGGACCGCAGGAAAGGCAGCGCCGCCTCGCCGCTGAGCATGGCCACCGTGGCCAGCACCCCGGCGGCCAGACAGGCAGGGGCCAGGACGCTGATGGACTGCCAGTGCTGCGCGGGCTGCCCCGTTCCGGGGTGCAGGATGTGGCAGTAGCGCCGCCCGTCGCACTCGAAGTAGCGTTCGTAGTCGCCGCTGGTGGCCAGCGCGCCGCTGTGCACTTCCACACCGCCCAGCATCTGCCCTTCGCGCCGGGGGTGGGCCACACCCAGCACCCAGGGCCGGCCATCAGGGCGCGGGCCCAGCACACGAATGTCGCCGCCCAGGTTGACCAGCGCCGCCCCCACACCGGCTGCATGCAGCACGCTGGCGGCGCGGTCGGCGGCGTACTCTTTGCCGAAGCCACCGAAGTCCAGTTCCATGCCGGGCAAGGGCAGGCGCAGATGGGGCGGCTGCCAGGCCACGAGGTCCCAGCCCACCAGCGGCAGCAGCCGCTGCAGATCCCCGGGGCTGGGCAGCTGCGGCTGGGGCTGCGAAAAATTCCATGCCCGCCTGAGCACGCCTGTGCTGATGTCGAACAATCCATCGCTGGCCGCATGCGCCTGGGCACAGAAGTTCAACAGGTCGCAGGTTTCCTGGTCCACGGCATGCCAGCGCCCTTGCCCCGCGCTGGCGTTCACGCGCGACAGCAGGCTGTCGGCACGGTAGCGCGAGTACTTCAGCTCGATGCGGTGCACCTCGGCCATCGCGGCCCGCACGGCGGCCCGCTCCACGGCCCCCGGCAGCGGCCAGCCCGGCAGTTGGATGCTGCAGCGGCTGCCCATGGCCTGGAAGCTGTAGACCGCGTCAGGGGCTGCAGCCGATGCGGGTGCTGCTGATGGCGACATCGTCGATCCAGACCGTGTTGGTGGCACCGCCGTAGGCTTCCCAACCCAGGCGCAGGAGGTTGATGTTCGGCCGCCAGCCCGGCAGGCGCGACAGCCAGGCCTGGTCGACCTCGGGGGTGGCAAGGCCGTCCTGTTGCAGGCCAGGCGGCGCCATGCCGTCCACCCAGGTGGCCAGCGTGCCCTGGCTCTGGTCGAGCCGGAACTCGATGCAGGTCCAGCGCTGCGCCGGCAGCGGCACGCTCAGCGCCACGCCCTGCGGGCTGAGGCTGGGCACGGTGGCGTCATCGCGCGAGCGGTTCCATTTGATGATGCCGTTCTGCCCGCCCAGACGCAGCTCTTGCGACTGGGTGGCGCCCGAGTCGTTGGCGTCGCGCATCGAGACCAGCGTGACATGGGTGTTGTCCAGCGCACGCGCCAGGCGCACGTGAAAACGCACGTAGCGCACGGGGCCCAGGGTGTCGATGACCGGGGTTTGGATGAAGACGTGGCCGCAGTAGTCGCCACCCGGGTTCAGGCGCACCGACTTGCCGCCGCGCCACGACTGCGTGTCGTCGATGGTGGCCTGCCCGGCACCCGAGAAGCAGTTCGGGCCACCGATCTGCCAGCGCGTAGCCTCGGGCGCAAAACCGACACGGCCTGCCTCGAAGTCTTCGCACAGGCTCAGTGCGCTGCAGTCGGTGGCGGCAGGTGGTGGTGGCGGTGGTGGCGGTGGCGCTGGAGGTGGCGGCGGGGGCGCAGCGGGGGGCGGCGGTGGCGATGGCACCGCCGGGGGCGCGGGGCTGGGTGCCGCAGGCGGTGCAGGCGCCACCACCACCGGCGGCGTGCCCGTGGCCGGGCCCAGGGCGGTGCCCTGGCTGCTGGCCAGGTTCCACTCGGGTTCGGGCTGGGGGCTGCCGCCACCGCAGGCAGCCAGCAGGAAGAAGAGCAAGGGCAGCGCGGGACGCGCAGGGGTCGTATTCATGGCGGTGTTCAGAACCGGTGCGCCAGGCCCACCTGGACCGACTGCGCGCGGAAGTCATCGATGCCGGGCGAGCCTGGCCCGCCCCGGCGCCAGTTGGCGCGCTGTTCGTAGCGCTCCAGCTTGAGGTCGAAGGTCCAGTCGCCCCACTCCAGCTCCGTCTTCACGCCCACCGTCACCGCTCCGAAAGCCGACAGGCGGTGGTCCATCGAGCTGTAGAGCGTGGGGCCCAGGGTGCCGGGGTACACGGCCAGGTCGGTGATGGGGTCGACATAGAAGCCGGCGGAAGACTGCGTGTGGTAACGCACCGAGGGTGTGAGCTTCCAGGCGGCGGACACCGGCCACACCACCTGCAGCTCGGCACTGTGGGCGCGGATGTCGAAGGTGTCGGCGTAGTAGCGGTACTGGCTGCGCAGCGTGAGGCCCCAGCTTTCCAGATGGTGGTTCCAGCGCACCAGGTAGGTGGCGATGTCGCGCTCGCGCGGGCGCTGGTCGAACTGCTTGTAGGGGTCGCTGAAGTAGCCACGCCCCTGGCTGTAGCCCAGCGACAGCTGCACCAGGTCGTTGCGCGTCAGCGCGGCGGTCACGCTGAGCATCAGTTCCGCGGTTCGGCGGCTTTCTTCCGTCACGCCGCGGATGCCGCCTTCGGTGGGTTCGATGCGGTCCTGGCTGCCGCCCACGGCCACGCTGAAGGTCGTGTTGTTGTCGGCGCTGGAGCGGCGCAGTTCGGCCGACATCGCCTGCGACCGGTAGTCGTTCTCCGAAGAACCCGCCACACCCACGGCCAGCACGGTGCGTTCGAAGTAGCGCGTGACGCGGGCATCGCCGGCCGTGCGGCGGTCGCTCATGCGGCTGGCGCCGCTGACATCGCTGTAGTAGCGCGGTGATGCGCCGGACACGTCGTCCACCGTGCCGGAAGCTTCGATCAACCAGCGGCGCCCCAGCGGCAGCAACAGCTGCACCGAGGGCGCCTGCACCTCCACGCGCTGGAAGCGGCCGCCTTCGCTGCCGCTGTAGTAGGGGTAGCGCGTCCGCACGGCCTGGCTGTCGCTGTAGTGCAGGTACTTCAGCGCCACGGCGGCGCGCTCGGGCGCCTCTTCGGCCTGTGCAGGCAGCGGCATCACGCCCGGCAGGGCCAGCGCTGCCGCCGCCAGCAGGCCCAGCGGGCGCGGGCCCGCACGCTCTTGCTGCAGCGCCGCGCCGGCCATGCCCGTTTCAGTTGCAGCCACAACCGCCCCCGCCCACGCCCGTGCCGCCAGACGCCGCTTCCTTGCTGTTGTAGGTGTGCTGGTTGAAGCGCTGCTCCAGCCCGTCGCCGCCCATCTGCATCTCGGGCTTGGCGAGGTTGCCCTTCTCCCAGGGCTCGGGCCCCGCCAGGCTGCCGCAGCCGGCCAGCGCCACCACGCTCAGCAGCCCCAGCACGCTGGCGCTGCGCCGGGCCCCGACGCCCAGCCCGGCACGCCGCCGCACCCACGGCCGCGCAGCGCAAGGGCCCACCTCGAGGCCGCCGCTCATGAACGCCCCAGACCGAGCGCGCGGCGCAGCTCGGCTTCCAGCGCCGGGGCCTCTTCCTCCCGGAAGCCCTGGTGCCGCATCAACACCCGCCCCTGCCCGTCGATCAGCACCGAGCTGGGCATGGTCTTGACGGCATAGGCCCGGGGGGTCTGCCCCTCGTTGTCGTAAGCCACCAGGAAGTTCGCCGGGTGGCGGGCCAGGAAACGCTGGGCGTCTTCACGGCGCTGGTCCACATTGATGGCCAGGATGCGCAGGTTCTGGGCGGCGTAACGCTCGTGCATGACGTTCAACCAAGGGAAAGACTGCCGGCAGGGCCCGCACCAGGAGGCCCAGAAGTCGAGGTAGACGAACTGGCCCCTGAACTGCGCCAGCCGCAGCGGGCCCTGGGGGCCTTCGGCGCTGAGCTCGGGCGCGGGCTGGCCCACGCCCAGCGCCTGCGCCGCGCGGCCGAAAGAGGCCAGCGCAGCACCCGCGCCCAGGCCCCCCAGGCCCATCAGCCAGAGGCGGCGGCCCGCCTGCGGCGCGGCGCGGAGGGAGGGAAAGACATTCATGCCAAGGTTCTCCTGCGGTGAGGGGTGCGGAACAGCGCCCACGCGCCCGAGGCGAGCGCCAGCAGCCACCACGGCGTGCTGGCGCCGGCACCCACGTTCGTCACTTCGGTGCGCGCTTCGCCCATCAGGGCCACGCGGTGGGAAGAGTTGTCCTGCGCCGTCAGCAGCAGCTCGCCCTGGGCACTGCCGCCCGTGCTGGGTGTGAAACTCACCTGCACCGTGCACGAAGCCCCGGGGGCCAGCGTCCAGGGCACCCCACTGCAGGCATCACCCGCCGGGCCGGCTTCGACGGTGAAGCCCGCCGAAGCCTCCGCGGCGCGCAGCGTGGCGGCGGCGGTGCTGCGGTTGGTGATGCGCAGGGTCAAGGCCTCGCTGCGACCGCCCGTGCGCACGGTGATGGCGCGGAAGTCCAGGCTGTTGACGTCGGTCACGAAGGGCGTCGGTGTGGCCGGGGGTGCGGGCGGCGGCGGCACCGGCGTCACCGGGGGCGGCACCATGGGCGGTGTGACCGGTGGCGGCGTCATGGGTGGCGTCATGGGTGGCGTGACGGGTGGCGTGACGGGTGGGGGCGTCACGGGCGGCGTGGCAGGTGGCGGCATGACAGGCGGCATCGGCGTACCGCTGGCCGGCGTGGCGCCGGTGCCGGCCAGGGCGATGTCGGGCGGCGGGCTGCCGGTGGTGGCCACCAGCAGGCTGGCGCTGCGCGGGCCGGCAATCGCCGGGGCGAAGCTCAGCACGACGGTGCAACGCTCCCCTTGCGCCAGCCGCAAGCCGCCCATGCAGCTGCCACCGCCCACCGAGAAGACACCCGCATCGGGCCCCACCAGCACCAGCGCCGAGACCGTGGCCTCGCCGGGGCCCTGGTTCACCAGGGTCAAGCCGGGCCCTGCCCCCGTGCGGCCGGTCTCCACCGTGCCGAAAGCCAGGCTGCTGGGGCTGCCCTCCCAGCTCAGCTGGGGCAGAGCGTCGCTCACGCCCAGCCCTGTCAGCACCACGCTGTTGGGCGAGCTGAAGGCGTTGGACCGGATCACCACCTGCTCGGCCGCATTGCCCGGCCGTGGCACATAGGCCACCCGCAGCGCACACCGCTGCCCGGCGGCCAGGTTGGCAGGGCAATCGTGCGTGAGTTGGAACTCGGCACTGCTGCTGGTGATGCTGTCGATCTGCAGCACCGCGCTGCCGGTGTTGCTGAGCTCGGCCACACGCGGCACGGCGCTCGTGCCCACTGTCACGCGGCCGAAACCCAGCGCCGGCTGTGACAAGGTGACGAAGGGCGCCGGCAGGCTGATGGCTTCACCCTGCAGGCTGATGGCAGCCAGGCCCGTGAGCGCGTTGGACGCGATTTCCAGCAGGGCGCTGCGCGAACCCAGCGACGAGGGCCGCAGCGCCACCGTCACGGTGCACCGGCCCTGCGGTGGCAGCGGCACGGCCACCTGGCAGGTGCCGCCCAGCACCATGTCGGCGGCGTGCCGGCCCGTCACCCGCAGGGCGCTGAAGCGCAGGTCGGCGTCGCCGCTGTTGCCCAGCGTCAGCGTGGCCGGCGCACCCGCCAGCCCGAGGGCCTGCGTGCCCAGCTCCAGCACCAGCGCATCCAGCGTGAGGTTGGGTGTGGCGGTGCTGTTGGCCTGGCCCACCAGGGCCACGGTCGAGCTGGCGCCGGCCGCGTTGTGCTGCAGGGTCAGCACGGCGCTGCGCGTGCCGGCGGCAGCCGGCGTGAAATTAACATCCAGTGCGCAGTTGCTGCCCGGCGCCACGGCACTGCCCACCACACAGGTGCTGCTGGCCTGCAGGCTGAATTCGGCCGGGTGCTGCCCCCCCAGCGCGAAGGCGCTGAAGAGCAACGGGGCCTGCCCCGTGTTGCTGACCAGCACGCGCTGCGACGGCGCACTGCTGCCCAGCGTTTCGGCGAAAGTCAGCTGGCTGGGCGACAGGCCGATCACCGGCGTGGAAGTGCCGCCCTGGCCGGCCAGCGAGACCGTGCTGCTGCCCGCGTTGTGCGTGACCGTGAAGGTGCCCGAGCGCGTGCCCGCAACGGTGGGCCGGAAGCTCAGGCTGACGGTGCAACTGCCGCCCGCCGCCAGTGCCATGCCGGCCTGGCAGGTGCCGCCGGCCACGGCGAAATCGCTGCCCGCCGTGACGCCCAGGGTGGCGATGGTGAGCGCGGCCGTGGCGCTGGCCGCGTTGCCCAGCGTCACGGTCTGCAGCGGGGTGGCCTGGGCCAGGGGCTGGCTGCCGAAGTTCAGGCTGGCGGGGGCCAGCGTCGGGCGCGCCGTCGGCGGTGCAGCCAGGAAGGTGGGCGTGCGGCCCAGCGCGCGGGCGATGTAGGCCGCGAGGTCGTTGTACTGCTCGACCGTCAAGCGCCCATTCAGGAACGACATCTGCGCCTGCTGGCCGACCGCGCTCTGGATGAAGGCCGCGTTCAGGCCGTTGCCGATGCGGTTCTGCGCACCCGCGGGCAGGCCGCCGTGACAAGCGCCGTTCCCGCAGGTGCGCTGGCCCGCCACGATGGGGTTGTTGTAGAGGCGTTCGCCGTTGTCGGCGTCTTGCGCCCGGGCCAGCCCAGGCGCCAAGGCCGCCAGCAACATCGCCAGTACCGCGGCCAGCGCCACCGTGCCCATCGCCGCCAGCAGCGTGGACAAGCCCGGGAACCAGCTCGCCACCTGGCGTGAGGCCGCCCAGGCCACGGCAGGCGCGCTGCGCCTCGGAGGAGGTGGCACCTGCATGCTCAGGCGCGCAACCAGGGCAGGTCCCGGCCGGTCACGTTCCAGATGGCGTCGGTGTGGTCGCCGTTGGGGCCCCGCACGCGGGGGTAGCCCCAGAAACTGGTGTCCACCTCCGAGGCGGCCACGCCCATGCTGCGCAGCACCATGCCCATCCACTGGTTGTAGATCAGGCCCGACTGCCAGCGCGGGTTCGACGACCACGCAAAGCTGTTCAGGTCGCGGTAATCCAGGTACTGCCCGGTTCGAAAATAGCCCCCGGCATCACCCAGGCTCACCACCGGAATGCAGCGGTTGTGGTGGTGCCCCGGGTTGCCGCCCGAACCCAGCTCGAAGGCGGTGGCCAGCAAGGCCTTGTCGAACAGCGTGCGGCCGTCGGCGGTGCCGATCTGGTCCATCTTGTTGGCGATGTCGAGCAGGGCCCCTTCGAACTGCAGTTGCACGGCGGCGTTGAAGCCGTCGCGGCGGGCCGGGTCGTCCAGCGCATGGGCGTAGTTGTTGTGCCAGGCGTGTTCGGGGTCGGGGCCGAAGGTGTAGGCATGCGGGCCGCACACGTAGACGCGGCTGATGCCGGCCGCGAAAGCGGCTACGACGATGTCGTTCCACAGCTTCTCGCATTCGGCCTGGCGCGGCGGCTGGCCGTAGAAGCCGGATGAGCGTTCGATGGCCGCCGTGTCCTGCGTGGGCCGGGTGAAGTTGCTGGGCATGGGCGCTGGCGCCGGTGCGCTGCCCACCGGCGGCAGCTTGCTTTCGATGTCGTTGAGCAGGTCCATGTAGTTCGACAGGCGGCTGCGGCATTCCTGGCTGCATTCCGGGTCGGCCATCACGGCATCGGCGTGCTGCTTCACGCGGTCCACCAGCACCACACGTTCGTTGGCGGGGGCACCGCCGCCCCCGCCCGTGCCACCACCGCCACCGCCGCCAGTGCCCGCGCCCCCGAACAGGCGGTCGAACAGCTTCACGTTGCTCTCTGCCGTTTGCTCGCTGGCCACCGTGCCAGTGCCCGCACGCGACAGCGACACCAGGTTGCGCACGATGGCCCCCTGGCGCGGCCGTGTGGGGTAGAAGCTGCTGGAGGCTGCCATCACCTGGTCGATGGTCGGGTTGGCGTTGTCACCGCCCAGCGAGAAGCCGCGGTTGTGGCCCACGCTGGTGTGGTAATCCAGCCCGTTGATGACGTTCATGCGCGACAACATGCGCGGGCTGAGCGCGGCGGGGCTGGCACGCAGGATGTCGCTGATGACGGTCTGGCCGCCCTCGCTGCGCGCTGCCAGCGCGGCGCGGCGCACCTCGATGCCACCGGCAGACACGCGCTCGGCCGGCGTGGCACTGAGCAGCGGCCCGTAGAACTGGCTCTGGAACACGCCATGCCAGGTGGTCATGTGCACGAAGTAGCGCTCGGCCGCTGCCGCGGCCTCGGTGGCGGCACGCGCTTCGCGCGGCAGCAGCGAGGGCAACAGCGGCAGGGCCAGCAAGGTGCCGCCGCTGCCCACGAGAAACTGCCGCCGGCTCAGGCGGTTGAATGCGGGCTTCATGGCTGCACCGTCAGGATGTGGGTGAACTCTTTGCGCAGGGCCACGGTGGCCATCAGGCTGCGCAGGTTGGCGCCGCTGGCCGCCTGGCGGCGCAGCGATTCGACCAATTCGGCATCGGCGCTGCCGTCGTTGCGGCCGAAGGTGTAGCGCACGTAGTTGCGGGCAAAACAGCGTTCGAAGTGGCCGCTTTCCAGCACCAGCTGCTGGGCCTCGGCCGCGGTAGCCATGGCGCGCGGTGGCAGACCGCTGAGTGCGGCCACCACGCCGGTGTCCAGCGGGCGTTCGCCCCGCACGCGGCCGCTGTCGTCGTACACCACCTCGCGCTGGCGCACGCGGCCCAGCGCATCGAAGCCCTCGAACACGAAACCCCAGGGGTTGATGCTGGTCTGGTGGCAACCCACGCACGAAGTGCCGGGCATCTGCGTCACACGCTCGGTGCGCTGGCGGGTGGTGAGCACGCCGCTGAGGTCGGCACTCGCGTTCGATTGGTCCATGGCCGGCGGCGGCAGGGTCTGGCAGGTCAGCGCACTCAGCACGCGGATGCCGCGCTGGATGGGCAAGGTGGTGTCGGTGGCACCGTGGGCCAACATGCCCACGCGGGTGAGCAGGCCCACCCGTTCGGGTTGCGCAAAGAGCGGCGGTTCGCTGCGGCCGTCCCACACCGGGGTCTGGTAGAGCGTGGCGAGGTCGCTGCTGCGCGCGAAGGACTGGCGGTTGGTCAGCAGCTGCTGCAGCGAGCCGTTGCGCGCGGCCACGTGGCTGACCATGTCCAGCACCTCGGTGATGGCGGCATCGCGGGTGCCGGGCAGCGGGCGGTAGCCGGCGGCAAAGGCATCGAAGCGCGCGTTGCCCACCTTGCCATCCAGCGCCGTCAGCTCCTGCAGCCGCCACCAGTGTTCGAAGAAGCGGCGCAGCGGTCCGTCGGCACGCGGGTCGCGCACCAGCCTCGCCACCTGCACCTGCAGCACGTCGGCCCGCAGCAGGCTGCCGTCATCGGCTGCAGCGGCCAGCGCCGCGTCGGGCACGGTGTCCCAGAAATGCAGCGACAGGCGCGCTGCCAGCTCGTGCGCGCTCAAGGCCCTGCAGCGCCCTTCGGCCTGGCCCTGGCCGCGTTCCACCACCAGATAGAACTTGGGCGAAGCCATCATCGTGGCCAGCACCTTGGCCAGCGCCGGGCCCGTGGTGGCACCGCCGGCGGCGCCAACGTAAAGCGCCACCTCGGCCGTGCTCAAAGGCTGGCGGAAGTACAGGCGGCCAGCCTTGCGCACGAACGCTTCCAGGCAGGCCGCCGTGCCGCTGCAGGTGCCCAGCAGCTGCGCCACGCGCGCCGCGTCGGCGGTCATGCGGGTGGCCAGGGTCACGGCCGTCGTGTGCAGGGCGCCCAGCTGCCGGCTGCTGAGCGTGGTGTCCAGCCGCTCGTAGCCCACGTGGCGGGCGCTGTCGGGGTTGACCAGGGTATCGGGCGGGAACAGCGCCGTCTCCTGCACCAGCGGCGCTACGCCGGCAGCCAGTGCGCTGTCGTTGCTGAGCTGCAGGGTGATGTCGCTCAGCGCCTGCACGAGCTGCCGCCGGGTCAGGCGGCGCGGCGCGCCTGCGGCATGGCAGCCCATGAAGGCCGCGCCATCGTCCACCGTGGCGGCGACCGCAAACCGCTGGGCATGCGGGTCCATGCCCGCGGTGTAGGGCACCGGGTTGGCCGGGCTCATGCCGGGCGCTGTGGGTGCCGCCAGTTCAGGCGGCGCGGTGTTGCTGGCTTCGGGTGCGGCCTCTTTGCCGCCGCCGCAGCCGGACAACAGCACCAACAGCGCGGCCGGCAGCAGGCATGCACGCGCAGCGTGCCAGGACAGTTTCAGCATGGCAGGACAAAGCTTCCTTGATCGGGCATGCCACATGCTGCGGGCGGATGCCCTGCTGCGACCGCGATGTCCAAGTGCGGCGCTGGTCTCGCGAGGTATCAGCCCGGCGCAGGCTCGCAAGACCGGTAAGCGGGTGCTTGTCACTGCATGCGTCGTTCTGTGTCGGCGCCGGCCGTGTGGTCGCGCTTTCACCATGTCGAAGCAGCGTCACTCCGGCCCTTACGTTTGCGGCTTCCACAGCAGGCAAGAGCCCCATGGGTAACCCGCCCCTGCAGGTGAGGGGCTTGCCGACAGGCTCACTCGGTGAGTCGGGTCTGGCGACGGCCGCTCTTGCGCCGGATATCCTTCACGCGCTGCCGGTTGTCGCCTGCTGCCGCGGCCGCCAGCACCCTCCGGCCTTCCCTCACTCCTTTCGACGCCTTTCCGTTTGTCATGGACCCCATGGCCCCTCTGCGCACGCCCGGGCCCCCGGATGCAGCGCCTGCGGACCCCCGCTCACCCCCGCCCGCCACCAGCGCCGCGGGCGTGCGCCTGCTGCACGTCGATGAACACCTCATCGTGGCCGACAAGCCTGCCGGCCTGCTGGCCGTGCCCGGGCGCGGCGTCGCCGGTGCGGTGAACCTGGCCAGCCACGTGCAGGCGCAGTTTGCCGACGCGCTGGTGGTGCACCGCCTGGACATGGGCACCTCGGGCCTGATGCTGCTGGCACGCGGGCCGGAGATGCAGCGCCGGCTGAACGCGGCCTTCGAGCAGCGCGCGGTGGGCAAGCGCTATGTGGCCGTGGTGGAAGGCGTGGTGGCCGAAGACGAGGGCCGCATCGCCGCGCCGCTGGCCGCCGACTGGCCCAACCGGCCGCGGCAGATCGTCGACGCCGTCAACGGCAAACCTTCGCTCACCTACTGGCAGGTGCTGGCGCGCGAACACGAGACCACGCGGCTGGCGCTCAGCCCCGTCACGGGCCGTTCGCACCAGCTGCGCGTGCACCTGCAGCACATCGGCCACCCCATCCGCGGCGACGAGCTCTACGCCCCGCTGCCGCTTCGCGCCGAGCGCCTGCTGCTGCACGCGGCCGAGATCAGCTTCGCGCACCCGGCCAGCGGCGAGACGGTGCACTTCGCCAGCGCGCCAGACTTCTGAAGGGCACTGACCCGGGCGCCCGCTACAGTGGCGGCATGAACACGCCCACACTTCCCCGAACCCCAGCCCGCCCCCTCAGCATCGTCACCGGCAGCTCGCGCGGCCTGGGCCGGGCGGTGGTCGAACAGCTGCTGGCGCGCGGCCACCACGTGCTGGCGCTCGCCCGCGCGAAGACCGAGCTGCCCGCGCCCCCGGGCGCCACGCTGGAAGCCTGGCAGGTGGACCTGGCCGATGCCGCCCCGGTGGCCGAGCGACTGGCCGCCTGGCTGCAGGCGCAGGACGCAGCGGCCTGCAGCGCGGTGAACCTGATCAACAACGCCGGCGTCGTGAGCACGCCGGCCCCTCTGGCCCAGGGCGACCTGGCCGAGCTGGCCAACGCACTGCGCGTGGGCCTGGAAGCCCCGATGCTGCTGAGCGCCGCCTTCCTGCGCGCCACCGCCGGCTGGGGCTGCCCGCGCAAGCTGATGCTGGTGTCTTCCGGCCTGGGCCGCCGCGCCATGGCCGGCAGCGCCAGCTACTGCGCCGCCAAGGCCGGCATGGACCATCTGGCGCGTGTGCTGGCGCTGGAAGAAGCCACGCAGCCCAACGGCGCGCGCGTGGTCTCGTTGGCGCCGGGCGTCATCGACACCGACATGCAGGTGCAGCTGCGCAGCGCCGATGCCGCGCGCTTCCCTGAACGCACGCGTTTCCAGGGCCTGAAGGACGGCGGCCAGCTCGACAGCCCGCACGAAGCCGCGGCCAAGCTGCTGCGCGCACTGGACCGCGCCGACTACGGCAGCAACCCCGTGAGCGACGTGCGGGAGCTGGCATGACACGCGCCGAGGAGCTGGTGGCCACGCTGGGCCTGCACCCCCACCCCGAGGGCGGGCACTACGGCGAGGTGTTCCGTTCCACGCTGCCGGTGCACACCGCCGACGGCCGCCCGGGCCGCGTGGCACTCACCACCATCGACTTCCTGCTGCAGCCCGGCCAGTTCTCGGCCTGGCACCGCGTGACCAGCGACGAGGTGTGGCACCTGCTGGAAGGCCCGGCCTTGCGGCTGTGGCTGGCGCCGCCCGATCTTTCTGACTTCAGCGCCGTGGAACTGGGCCCAGTGAACGCCACGCGGCGGCCGCGCCATGTGGTGCCTGCCGGCTGGTGGCAGGCCGCCGAGCCGGTGGGAGGTTTTGCCTACGTGGGCGCCACCGTGGGGCCGGGTTTCGAGTTCGCTGACTTCAGCTTCGGGCGTGAAGACGCCGCCTTTTGCGCCGCGCTGCAGGCGCTGCAGCCCGCGCTGGCCCGGCTGCTTTAGCCTGCTGGCTGCCCGAGGCCGATGCCCAGGCCCCGCGCGGCCTGCAGCAGCGGGTGGTCGATGTCCACGCGCCGCGTGCGCCCGGCCACCTCGTCCAGCGGCACGCTGACGCAAACCCCGCCCTGCAAGGCCACCATGCGGCCGTGCTGGCCCGCCTTCACCAGCTGCGCCGCTTCGTAGCCGAAGCGCGTCGCCAGCACGCGGTCAAAGGCCGTGGGCGTGCCACCGCGCTGCGTGTGACCCAGCACCGTGGTGCGCACTTCGCTCTCCAGCAGCGGCTGCAGCTGCTGCTGCAGCGCCTGCCCCACGCCGCCCAGGCGCAGCGGGTCGGGGCTGTGGGCCAGGGTTTCGCGCACGGTCAGGCCTTGGCCCTGGGCGTGGGCGCCCTCGGCGATGCAGATCAGCGTCGGCAAACCGGCCGCCTCGCGCTCGCGGCAGCGCTCGGCCACGGCCTGCACGCTGAAGGGCAGCTCGGGCAGCAGGATGAGGTCGGCACCGCCGGCCAGCCCGCCTTCCAGCGCAATCCAGCCGGCGTAGCGGCCCATGGTCTCGGCAATCATCACGCGGCCGTGGCTGCGCGCGGTGGTGGCCAGGCGGTCCAGCGCTTCGGCCACCACGGCCACGGCGCTGTCGAAACCGAAGGTGCGTTCGGTGTGCGGCAGGTCGTTGTCGATGGTCTTGGGCACGCCCACCACCTGCAGGCCGCGCTGGTTGAAGCGGTGCGCGATGGCCATGGTGCCGTCGCCACCCACGGCCACCAGCACGTCCAGGCCCAACTCGCGCGCGTAGGCCAGCGCGGCCTCGGCCTGGTCATGCCCGTCATGCACGCGGAAGGGGTCGCAGGTGTTGTGCGTGCCCAGGATGGTGCCGCCTTCGGCCAGGATGCCAGCCACGTCGGCCGGCGCCAGCGGGCGTGAACGTCGCGCCAGCAGGCCGTGGAAACCGCGCTCGATGCCGGTGACGCGCGCACCACATTCATGGTGCAGCGCCAGCGTCACGGCGCGGATGACGGCGTTCAGGCCGGGGCAGTCGCCGCCGCCGGTGAGGATGCCCACGTGCATGGCGCTGCCCCGGTGCGTCAGGCCAGCCAGGCGGCCACGTCGGCCTTCAGCTGGCGCAGGTCGGCCTGGCGCGTGTACATCATGTGGCCGGCGTCGTAGTAGCGGTGCGTCACGCGGGCCAGAACGCCGGCCGGGGCGTTCAGCTGCGCCAGGCTCCAATCGCTGGCGCTGTAGGGCGTGCCCAGGTCGTAGCGGCCGCTCGCGGCCAGCACCTTCAAGTGCGGGTTGCGGCGCAGCACGCGCGCCAGGTCGGGGCTGGTGCTGCAGAAGCCCATGCTGCTGCGCCCGCCCTCGCCGCGGCTCCAGTTCCAGCCGGCGTTCACCTCGTAGCTGAGCACCTGGTAGCGGTGCTGGATGTCGATGCCCAGCGTGCCGCGGAAGTAGGCCAGCGCCGCCATCGTGTAGGGGCCGGCGATGGCTTCGATGCCGGGGTCGAACTCCATCTCGCTGGCGCGGCTGGCCGCGGCCGGGCCCACGCCACGCGCTTCCAGCCGCCCCACCACCTGGCCGCGCGCGCGCAGCGCTTCGGTGAAGTAGCAGCGGTCGCTGATGCGCAGGTTCTGTTCTTCCACCAGCGTGCGCGGCAGGCCCGTGAGTTCCGCCACGCGGCGGGCCACGGCGCTGCGGCGCTTCTCGCTCAGGCGCGCGCCGGCCTGCAGCGCGGCGGCATAGTCGTCCTGCACGAAGGCTTCGGCCGCCGCGCGTGCGGCCTCGGGGCTGGCGGCCTGCGGGCCCGACAGCAGCCCGTGGTACTGCGAGACGTTGGCATAGGCAGGCAGGAACAGGCTGTAGGGCAGGTCGTTCGCCGGGGCGAAGACGATGCTCTGAAGGTCCATCGCGCAAGACACGAGGATCACGCCGCTGAGCACCGCGCCCAGGCTGTGCATCTTCTCGGCCAGGCCTGCGCCACGCGTGGTGCCGTAGCTCTCACCGGCCAGGAAGAGCGGCGAGCCCCAGCGCTGGTGGCGCGTGAGCCAGGCGCGCATCACCTCGGCCAGGGCTTCGATGTCGCCGTCCACCGACAGGTGCTTCTTGCGCGCCGCTTCGCTGGCGCTCAGCGACCAGCCGGTGTGCGGCGGGTCGATGAAGACGAGGTCGAAGTGCTCGAACCAGCTGTGCGGGTTGTCTTCCACCGCATAGGGCGGCTGCGGCATGCTGCCGTCGTCGGGCACCACCACGCGCTTGGGGCCCAGGGCGCCGAACTGCAGCCAGATGCTGGCCGAACCCGGGCCGCCGTTGAAGGCAAAACACAGGGGGCGCGTGCGGGCATCGGCCCCTTCCAGCAGGTAGGCGGTGGTCATCACCGCTGCCTCGGGCTCGCCACTGGCGCCGGTCAGGCCGCCGGGCAGCACGGGCATGAAGGCGGCGCTGACGCGGTAAGCCATCTGGCGCGCGCCCAGCTCTATGGTTGCGGTGCTTTCGGCGGCCGGGCGGGCCAGCAGCTTCTCCACCTGCTCCTTCAGGCGCTTGGCGGCGTCGGCATCGGGGGCGGCGGCGGGGGTGGCATCGGCCATGGGGCAGGTCTCCTCGGGGTTGTGCGTGGGGTGGATGGGTGGGCGGCTCAGCCGGGTGTGGCGCCGGCCAGCAGCGCGGCGTAACGCGCGATGTCGACATTGCCGCCGCTGACGATGACGCCCACGCGCTTTCCGCGTGCCGGCACCACGCCTTGCAGCAGCGCGGCCAGGCCCAGGCCGCCGGTGGGTTCGATCACCATCTTCAGGCGCTCGGCGCAGAAGTGCATGGCCCGCACCAGTTGCGCATCGCTGACAGTGACGATGCGGCTGACCAGACGCTGGATGACGGGAAAGGTGAGCTCGCCGCTGTGCTGCGTCTGCGCGCCGTCGGCGATGGTCTTGGGCGTGTCGATGTGCACGACGCGGCCGAGCGCCAGGCTCTGCTGGGTGTCGTTGCCGGCCTCGGGCTCGACGCCGATGACCTCGATGCCCGGGTTCAGGTGGTGGGCTGCCACGGCGCAGCCGCTGATGAGGCCGCCGCCGCCCACGCACACCAGCAGCAGGTCGAGCGGGCCGCTCTCAGCGGTGTCTTGCAGCAGTTCCCACGCGGCCGTGCCCTGCCCGGCCATGACGTGCGGGTGGTCGTAGGGCGGAATGAGCGTCATGCCGCGCTCCTGCGCCAGGCGGCGGCCGATGGCTTCGCGGTCTTCGGTGTAGCGGTCGTACAGCACCACGCTGCTGCCGGGCTGGCCTTCCTGGTAGCCGCGCGTGGCTGCCAGCTTTGCCGCCGGCGAGTCTTGCGGCATCACGATGACCGAAGGCATGCCCAGCAGCCGTGCCGACAGCGCAATGGCCTGCGCATGGTTGCCCGAGCTGAAGGCAATGACGCCGGCTCGGCGCTGCTCGGGCGTGAACTGCGCCAGCGCGTTGTAGGCGCCGCGGAACTTGAAGGCGCCCATGCGCTGGAAGTTCTCGCACTTGAAGAAGACCTGCGCGCCGGTCAGCGCGTCGGCCGTGCGCGAGGTGAACACCGGCGTGCGGTGCGCCACGCCCTGCAGGCGCTGTGCCGCGGCTTCGATGTCGACGGGGGTGATGGCCAGCGGGGCGGCGGCCGGCGGGGCAGGCAAGGCGGTGTTCATGGCGTCTCAGCGTTTTTCGGGGCCCTGGAAGCCACCACGGCGGAAGGTGAGCACGAGGGTGTCGCGCCACGCAGGCTGCGCGGCGTCCACGGGCTGGATGGGGGTGGTTTCGTGGATCACGCGCTCATCGTCCAGCAGCAGCGCGCTGAAGGGCTCGCGCAGCGTGAAGCGCACGCCTTGCGGGCCGCGCGCGTCGAAGACCCGCGTCTCGCCGCCCTTCACGTTGTGGCGGCTGACGATGATGACGGCCACCAGGTCGACCCCATCGCGGTGCGCGCCTTCGGGCGTGGGACGGCCGATGCCGCCTTCGGTGTCGATGCGGAAAGGGTGGGCTTCCACGAACCAGGCGGCGCCCGCGGCCGGCCCGCGCACGCCATCGGCCACGCGTGCCAGGCCCTGCAGCAGCTGGGCCCATGCGGGGTCGGCCACCAGGGCCGCCGGCAGAGGCTCGAACCAGCGCTCGAAGCCCCCGTGCAGCGCGTTGTATTCCACCGGCTGCCAGTGCGGCCGGTGCGGCACGGGCTGCACGCCTGCGGCATCGATGCGGAAACAGCCGTGGCGGCGCTTGCGGTAGCGGCCGCCATCCCGCAGGTGGGGGTCGGGCGGCAGTTCGGGCCAGTGCGGCTGCCAGGCCAGCAGGGCGGGCACGGCCAGCTGGCACAGGGCAGCCAGGCTGCCGGCGTCCAGCACGGCCCAGCCGGCGGTGGCCAGCTGCGCGGGCAGGTCGTTCAGGGCGGTGAGGGGCGGCGGTGGATGCATATTTCTGGAGGCGTCACCCCAATCTTTTGTCAGCTGGGGTAGGGATTGCGGCGTTAACGTGCCTGCCGACCATGCGCCCCCCGTACTCCCCGCCCACACCAGGCACCTCGCCTTGCCTGGTTGAAATCATCGAGTTGAAGTGGCTCCTGCGCGGCCATGGCGTCCACGTGCACGTGGAACGCCTGCAAAGCGACCGCGAGTATGCCCGCGAGACCCTGGACGCCGCCGCAGCCCTGCCCAATGCCGCCCTGCGGGCCGCTGCCCAGCGCCTGCGTGTGTGTTTGCTGGGGGCTTGAACCGCCCGCGTGCTGCCCCTGCTCGCCAGACCGGTTACCCTGCGCGCCCATGACGAGCCCCGACCCCGCCAGCCCCACCCCCGCGAGCCCCATCCCGGCTGGCACGCCCCCCGCCCGCAAGCCCAACCCGCTGCTGGAAATCGGCATCACGGTGCTGCTGCCGGCCTTCATCCTGATGAAGCTGAGCAGCCCCGAACGCCTGGGTGCCGTGGGCGCCCTGCTCTTCGCGCTGGCCTTCCCGCTGGGCTGGGGCCTGTGGGACGGCTTGCGCCACCGCAAGCTGAACTGGTTCAGCGTGCTGGGCGTGGTGAGCACGCTGCTCACCGGCGGCATCGGGCTGCTGAAGCTGGACGCGCAGTGGCTGGCCGTGAAGGAGGCTGCCGTGCCCGGGCTCATCGGCCTGGCGGTGCTGGTTTCCAACTTCACGAAGACGCCGCTGATCCGCGTGCTGGTGTTCAACGCCCAGCTCTTCGACCTGGACAAGGTGAACCAGGCCCTGAACGAGCGCCGCAACATGGTGCCCTTCGAGCTGCGCCTGCGCACCGGCACCTTCCTGCTGGCGGCCACCTTCTTCTTCTCGGCCACGGCCAACTACCTGCTGGCGCGCTTCGTGGTGAGCGCACCCGCCGGCACCGAGGCCTTCAACGAACAGCTGGGCCGGCTGACGCTGCTGAGCTACCCCATCATCGCCATACCCAGCATGCTGATGATGATGGGCCTGATGTTCTGGCTGGCCCGCAGTGCCAGGCAACTGACCGGGCTGGACCTGGGCGACATGCTGCGCACCGGCTGAAGCGCCCCGCGCGCGGCGCCGCGCCGGCCCGCCCGCCGCGCTAGACGATGATGGGCTCAGGCTCCAGCCGGATGCCGAAGCGCCCGTAGACGCTTTCCTGGATGGCCCGCGCCAGCGTCACCACCTCGGCACCGCTGGCGCCGCCGCGGTTCACCAGCACCAGGGCCTGCTTTTCGTAGACGCCGGCGCGGCCCACGGTCTTGCCCTTCCAGCCGCAGGCGTCGATCAGCCAGCCGGCGGCCAGCTTCACCGTGCCGTCGGGCATGGGGTAGTGCACGATCTCGGGGTCGCGGCCGATGATGTCGCGGCACTGCTCTTCGCTCACCACCGGGTTCTTGAAGAAGCTGCCGGCATTGCCGATGACGGCGGGGTCGGGCAGCTTGGCGCGGCGGATGGCGCAGACCCAGTCGAACACCGTCTGCGCATCGGGCGCGCTATTGCCGGTTTCGGCCATCTTGCGTTCCAGGTCCAGGTAACCCAGCACGGGCTGCCAGGGCTTGGGCAAGAGAAAACGCACGCGGGTGATGACGCTCTTGCCCGCCAGGCCGCCGAAGCTGGTGTGCTTGAAGACGCTGTCGCGGTAGCCGAAGCGGCAGTCTTGCGGGCCCAGGGTGACGCTGCGGCCGGTGACGAGGTCTACCGCATCCAGGCTGTGGAAGCGGTCTTTGAGCTCCACGCCGTAGGCGCCGATGTTCTGCACGGGCGCCGCCCCCGTGCTGCCTGGAATGAGCGCAAGGTTCTCCAGGCCCGGCCAACCCTGCTGCAGCGTCCAGGCCACCACGGCGTGCCAGTTTTCGCCGGCACCGGCTTCCACCACCCAGGCCTGCGGGGTTTCTTCCACCAGGCGCAGGCCGGGAATCTCGATCTTCAGCACCACCTCTTCGAGGTCGTGCGTCAGCACCACGTTGCTGCCGCCGCCCAGCACGAACTTGCGCGCCACGCCGAATTCGGCGTGGTCCACCACGCGGCGTACATCGGCTTCGCTCCTGATGCGCACCAGCGTGCGGGCCACGGCCGGCAGGCCGAAGGTGTTGAAGGCGCGCAAACTGGCACGGGCCTGGACGTCGAGGGTGGGCGGCTCTGCAGGCGCCGAAGGGGTGCTCATGCCACAATTTTCGTGCATATTCACAGGCCCACCTTGCCCCGCCCCCCTGCCCTGACCCGGACGCCCATGCCCAGCTTTGATGCCGTCATCGAACCCGACCTCGTGGAACTGCGCAATGCGGTGGAACAGGCGCAGAAAGAGATCGCCACGCGCTTCGATTTCAAGGGCAGCAGCGCCCAGGTGGACCTGAACTCGCCCACGCCCAAGACGCGCGAGCTCACGCTGTGGGCCGACAGCGACTTCCAGCTGGAACAGGTGCGCGACGTGCTGGTCACCAAGCTCAGCAAGCGCGGTGTCGATGTGCGCCTGCTCGACTTCAGCGGCACGCCGCAGAAGATGAGCCACGACAAGCTGAAGCTGGCCGTGCCCGTGAAGAGCGGCGTGGATGCCGAAACCGCGAAGAAGATGCAGGCCGCGCTGAAGGCCAGCAAGCTGAAGGTGCAAGGCGCTTTCCAGGGCGACGCGCTGCGCGTCACCGGCGCCAAGCGTGATGTGTTGCAAGAGGCCATCGCCTTGTTGCGCAAGGAAATGACCGAATGGCCGCTCAGCTTCAACAATTTCAGAGAGTGAGCCAGGACCGAGCGGCCGCCTGCGCGGCCGCGAGTGCCTGGCGAACGCCCGGCCGCATGCTTGCGGCCGGGCTGACGCTCGCGCTGGCCGCCTCTGCCGTGCAGGCGCAGCTGGTGGTGCTCTCGGGCCGCATGGGAGAACGCGCCTTGCTGGTGGTGGACGGCCAGCCCTACACCGTGGCCGTGGGCCAGACCGTCGCCGGCGTGAAGCTGCTGGGCTGGAAGGGCGACGTCGCCGAGGTGGAACGCAGCGGCCGCCGCTACCCCATGCGCGTGGGCGAAACCCCGGTGCTGCTGGGCGTGGCACCGCCGCGCAGTGCAGGCGGGCGCGAGATCGTGCTCAGCGCCAGCTCGGGCGGGCACTTCACGGCCGGCGGCACCATCAACGGCAAGCAGGTGCGCTTCATGGTCGACACCGGCGCCACCTTGGTCAGCCTGGGCAAGGACGACGCGGACCGCCTGGGCATCGACCTCAGCAATGCCCGTCAGGGCAGCACACAAACCGCCAACGGGCAGGTGCCCGTGTGGCTGGTTACGCTGAACAGCGTGCGCATCGGCGACGTGGAACTCAGCAACGTCGGCGCCGCCGTGCTGCCGCAGCCCATGCCCATGGTGCTGCTGGGCAACAGCTTCCTGTCGCGCATGAACATGAAGCGCGAAAACGACGTGATGCGCCTGGAACTGCGCTAGCCGCGCGCGGGCCTTGGCTGCACCCGCCGCGCCACGCCCATCGAGGCCCGGCGCGGCCTTGTCCCACCGGGGACAAAACGTTTGCGAACGATCGTGCTAAAACCAGCGACCATCCCGCGATGGACGTCGTGAACCCCGGAGTGCGCCCGCCATGGACCTGAACTTCACCCCAGAAGAACTCGCTTTCCGGCACGAGATCCGTGCCTGGGTGGCCGAGAACCTGCCCACCGACATCGCCCACAAGGTGCGCCATTCGCTGCGCCTGAGCCGCGAAGACCACCAGCGCTGGGCCCAGATCCTGGGCAAGAAGGGCTGGCTCGGTTGGGGCTGGCCGAAGGAATTCGGCGGCCCGGGCTGGAACGCCATCCAGAAGCACCTGTTCGAGGAAGAGCTGGCACTGGCCTGCGCGCCACGCGTCATCCCCTTTGGCCCGGTGATGGTGGCGCCGGTCATCATGGCTTTCGGCAATGCCGAGCAGCAGAAGCGCTTCCTGCCGGGCATTGCCAGCGGCGAGGTGTGGTGGAGCCAGGGCTACAGCGAGCCGGGTTCGGGCAGCGACCTGGCTTCGCTGAAGTGCAAAGCAGAGCGCCGGGGCGACAAGTACATCGTCAACGGCCAGAAGACCTGGACCACGCTGGGCCAGTACGGCGAGTGGATCTTCTGCCTGGTGCGCACCAGCAGCGAAGGCAAGCCGCAGACGGGCATCAGCTTCCTGCTCATCGACATGAAGAGCCCCGGCATCACGGTGCGCCCCATCGTGCTGATGGATGGCGAGCCGGAAGTGAACGAGGTGTGGTTCGACAACGTCGAGGTGCCGGCCGAGAACCTGATCGGCGAAGAGAACAAGGGCTGGACCTACGCCAAGCACCTGCTCAGCCACGAGCGCACCAACATCGCTGACGTGAACCGCGCCAAGCGCGAACTCGAGCGCGTGAAGCGCGTGGCCCAGGCCGAAGGGGTGTACGACGACGCCCGCTTCCGCGACCAGATCGCGCTGCTGGAGGTGGACGTGGTGGCGCTGGAGATGATGGTGCTGCGCGTGCTGAGCGCCGAGAAGAGCGGCAAGCAGAGCCTGGACGTGGCGGGCCTCTTGAAGATCCGCGGCAGCGAGATCCAGCAGCGTTATGCCGAGCTGATGATGCTGGCGGCCGGCCCCCTGAGCCGCGCCTACATCTATGAGGCCATGGAAGCCGGCTGGCAGGGCGACCAGATCGCCGTGCCGGGCGACATCCTGCCGCTGGCCGGCACCTTCTTCAACATGCGCAAGACCACCATCTACGGCGGCAGCAACGAAGTGCAGCGCAACATCGTCGCGCAAACCGTGCTCGGCGCTTAAGGAGACCCCACCATGGATTTCGACTTCACCGAAGACCAGGAATCGCTGCGCGACGCCGTGCGCCGCTGGGTCGACAAAGGCTTTTCTTTCGACCGCCGCCACGCCCTGGCCAAGGTCGGCGGCGCCAGCCGCGCCGTCTACGGCGAACTGGCCGAGCTGGGCCTGGCCGGGCTGGTGATTCCCGAAGCCCACGGCGGCCTGGGCCTGGGCCCGGTGGACGCCATGGTGGTGTGCGAAGAGCTGGGCCGCGGCTTGGTGAACGCGCCTTATGCCGAAGCTGCGCTGATGGTGCCGGCGCTGCTCTCGGCAGCGCCCGAGGCGCTGCAGGCTGCTTGGCTGCCACGCATCGCGGGTGGCGAGGCGCTGGTGGTGCCGGCGCTGCACGAGCGCGCTGCGCGCTACAAGCTCACGAAGCTCAGCACCACCGCGCAGCAGGTGGGCGGCACTTGGCAGCTCATCGGCCAGAAGCTGGTGGTGCCTGCGGCCGACGAGGCCGATGCCTTCATCGTGCCGGCACGCCTCAGCGGTGCCGATGGCGACACGGCCGGCATTGGCCTCTTCCTGGTGGAAGCTGGCGCCGCAAAGGTCGCGCCCTACCCCACGCAGGACGGCGCTCGTGCCGGCGACATCACGTTCAGCAGTACTGCGGCACAGCTCATCACCGCCGACGGTCACGCCGTGCTGGAGACGGCGGTCGACGCCGCGCTGGCCGCGCAGTGCGCCGAAGGCGTGGGCCTGATGGACCGCCTGGTGGCCATCACCGTGGACTACATGAACACGCGCAAGCAGTTCGGCACCACGCTGGCCAGCTTCCAGGCGCTGCGCCACCGCATGGCCGATGTGAAGATGCAGCTGGAGCTGGGCCGCTCGATGAGCTACTACGCCAGCCTCAAGCTGGGCGAAGCGCCGGCCCAGCGCCGCCGCGCCATCAGCCAGGCCCGGGTGCAGCTGGGCCAGAGCATGCGTTACGTGGGCCAGCAGTGCATCCAGTTGCACGGCGGCATCGGCTGCACCGACGAGTACATCGCCAGCCACTACTTCAAGCGCCTGACGGTGCTGGAGATGACTTACGGCGACACGCTGCACCACCTGGGCGAGGTCTCGGCCCGCATGCAAGACACCGCGGGCGTTTTCGCCTGACCTCGCCACGACCTCGCCATGACGCTGGCCCCCGGCGCCATCACCGATGTCGCCGGCCTGAGCGTCGGCCACGCTGCGGCCTTGGGCCGCGAGACCGGCTGCACCGTGCTGCTGTGCCCCGCAGGCGCGGTGGCCGGCGTGGCCCAGCGCGGCGGTGCGCCCGGCACGCGCGAAACCGACCTGTTGCGCCCCGAGAACACCGTGCAGCAGGTGCACGCGGTGCTGCTCACGGGCGGCAGCGCCTTCGGGCTCGACGCCGCCGGCGGCGTGATGCGCTGGCTGGAAGAACGCGGCCACGGCTTCCCGGTGGGGGCGGTGGCACGTGTGCCCATCGTGCCGGCCGCGGTGCTCTTCGACCTGTGGCTGGGCGATGCGCGCATCCGGCCCAGTGCCGACACCGGCTACGCGGCCTGTGAAGCGGCCAGCACCGCGGCGCCTGCACAAGGCAACGCTGGCGCGGGCCTGGGTGCGACGGTGGGCAAGCTCTTCGGCATCGCACGCGCCATGAAGGGCGGCATCGGCACGGCCTCGCTGAAGCTCGGCCGCCACACCGTGGGCGCGCTGGTGGCCGTCAACGCGCTGGGCGACGTGATCGACGAACACGGCCGCGCCATCGCAGGCGCGCGCAGCGAAGACGGCAAGCGCCTGGTCGGCAGCACGGCCGCGGTGCTGGCCGGCGCCGGCCCCGCCGCGATGATGGCCGGCATGGCCACCACGCTGGGCATCGTGGCCACCGATGCGGCGCTCACCAAGGCCCAGGCCACGGCGCTGGCAGGGCTGGCGTACCACGGGCTTTCGCGCGCCCTCAACCCCGTCACAGCGCACGACGGCGACACGATGTTCGCCCTGGCCACGGGCGGCACTGGCGCCCCGGGCGACCTCAACGCGCTGGGCCTGCTGGCCGCCGAGGCCGTGGCGCGCGCCATCCGCAATGCCGTGCGGGCGGCGCGTTCGCTGCCCGCAGAGGGCGGCTCGCCCGCCGTGCCCGCGGCCAGCGACTTCCAGGCCTGAGGTCATGGCCCAACCCAGCATCGCGCAGATCCTCTTCAGCCAGGGCTTTGGCAACCGGCGCGTCTGTGCGGGCCTGGTGCAGTTCGGCCATGTGCGCGTGGCCGGGCGCGTGCTAGACGACCCGACCGAGACCTTCGACACGGCCGGCCTCGTCTTCGAGGTCGAAGGCCAACCCTGGGCCTTCCACGCCCGGGCCCTGCTGATGCTGTACAAACCTGCGGGCTATGAATGCAGCCAGAAACCGCGCCACCAC
Organism: beta proteobacterium AAP51; assembly: GCA_001295905.1. Classification (GTDB taxonomy): domain Bacteria; phylum Pseudomonadota; class Gammaproteobacteria; order Burkholderiales; family Burkholderiaceae_C; genus Rubrivivax. Next base: position 123,423 of record LJHT01000008.1, read on the forward strand.
CCCAGCGTGATGAGCTTGCTGCCCGCACCGCTGCGCACCCGCGGCGTGCAGCCTGTGGGCCGGCTGGACGAAGACACCACGGGGCTGCTGCTCTTCACCGATGACGGCGCGCTCATCCACCGCCTCACCAGCCCCAAGCACCACGTCGACAAGGTCTACGAGGTTTTCACGAAGCACCCACTGGACGAAGCGCAGCTTCAGCGCCTGCGCGAAGGCGTCGTGCTCGACGACGACCCGGCGCCAGTGCGCGCCGTGGCCGCGGAGATGGTGGCCGAGCATCACCTTCGGCTGACCCTGGGCGAAGGCAAGTACCACCAGGTCAAGCGCATGCTGGCCGCGGTGAGCAACCGCGTGGAGCGCCTGCACCGCAGCCGCTTCGGGCCCTGGGTGCTGCCCGAGACACTCGCGCCCGGGCAATGGGCCTGGGTGGATGCGGGCGCCCTGCCCGCGCCCGTGAAGGCGCCGGCCCCGGTCAAGGTGCCGTAGATCGGCCCTGCTTCTTGCGCTGCCGCTGCGCCTGGCGCGCACGGTTGAAGGCACGCAAGCGGCCCAGGCTGCCTTCGGCCAGCACCGCGCCCCAGTCTTGCAGCCTCTCGCCCAGCGTCGAGGCACGCGGCGGCTGCTCAACGCGCTGTTGCCGGGCCAGCGCGATCACTTGGCGCCAGGCCCCAAGCGTCAGGCCCAGGCCGTGCTGGTGCTGCACCTCCTCACGTGCCGTTTGCGCCACGCGCTGCCGGGCCGCGGGGTCGGCCATCACCTGCCGCAGCGCGGTTTCCCAGGCCGCTGCGGTGTTGGGCACCAGCCAGCCGTTGTGGCCATGCACCAGCACCTCGGCATAAGGGCTGACGGCCGAGCACAGCGTCGGCACGCCGATGCCGGCGTAGTAGAGCCACTTCACCGCGCTCTTGCCAGCGGCGAAGCGGCTGTCTTCCAGCGGCACCACGCCCACGGGGTTGGGCAGGCTGCGCGCGAACTCGAGGAAGGCCGTGCGCGGCATCAGGGCCTGGCGCTGCACACGCAGCCCGGCGGCTTCGAAAGCGGCGCCGGGCGGGCCTACCACCACGGCCTGCAAGCCGGGTTGGGCCTCTTGCAAGGCGCGCAAGGCCGGGAACAGCGCCTCGACAGCCAGGTTCTCGGTGGAGGCAAACAGCAGGCTCACCGGCCCGGCCGTCTGCGCTGGCAGCGGCCGTCCGTCGGGCGGCAGCGCGTGGTTGGGCACCACCACGGACGGGGGCAGCACCAGGCTTTCGGCCAGCATCTGCTGCAAGCGCGCGGTGCTCACGCTCAGCGCGTCGCTCTCGGCCAGGCAGCGCGGCAGCCAGCGCAGCTGCGCTGCCACCGCCGCCTGGTTGCTGATGTGCGGCGGCAGCTCGGTCAGCAGGTCGTCGATGTCGTAGACCACCGCGCCACCGCGCTGGCGCATCCAGCGCTGCAGCCGCCAGGCGCGGGCGTTCAGGCCGCGCTGCACCACCAGCACGTCGGCGGCGGCGAGGTCGGCGCGGGTGCAGTCGTGGAAGCTGCGTTGCACCAGCGTGTGCCCGTCGGCATCGGCCAGCGCCTGCAGCGGCGAGGCCACCCGGATCTGCGCGACCAGGGCCGTGATGTCACCTGCCAGCGCGAGCAGCTTCACTTCTTCGCCTCGAACTCCCAGATCAGGTGACCACAGGCCCCGCGGCGGATGCGGTGCGCGAGGCGCATGCGTTCCCACCAGCCCTCGGGCGGCGGGATGAAGGCGCGTTGTGAATCAGGCTTGGTCAGCTGGACACGCCGCACCTCGAAATCACCCTGGAAACCGTACATCGCCGCCAGCCGCTGCGGCCGCGTGAAGTAGGTGTGGGTGTCCTTGGTCATGATGTTCACGTGCGTGGGGTCCATGAAGGCAGCCGCGCTGGGGAACACCGGCGTGATGGCGTAGAGCAGGCCGCCCGGCTTCAAAACGCGCCACACCTCGTTCATCAGCTCGATGAACGGAAACCGCGTGCCCCGGCCATCGGCCGTGGGCAGCACCCGCGGGATGTGCTCGAGGAAGTCGTAGGCCGAGGCCGAATCGAAGCGGTTGCTCTCGAAGGGGATGGGCTCCGTCGCCAGGTTGGCGCGGCGGATGGGACCGCTGTCGTCGCCGGAAAGGTCGACGCCGCAGAGTTCGTCGCGGCCGTAGGGGTTGCGGGGGATGGGGCCGCAGCCCAGGTCGAGGTGGCGGGTGGTCATCGTGGGCGGGCCCCGGGGGTGACAAGCGTTTGCGCCGCGGCCAGCCAGCCCAGGGCGCGGGTGTTGATGTCGGTGCGGCCGGCATCGCGGCGGCGGCGCAGCAGTTCGGTGGCGGCGGTGGGCATGCGTTGAGCGAGCAGGGCGCGGGCCAGGCGGCGCGCATCGCGGCTGCGGAAGAAAGCGTCGGGCAGTTGCGGCAGCCAGCCCAGCAGCGTGGGCTCGTCCAGCACGCGCGGCAGGTTGTAGGGGCCGTGGAAGCCGAACACCGGGCCGCGCGGCGGGCGGTTCTCGAAGGCGAAGCGGTGGGCCAGCGCAGGCGGCGCAAAGCGCACGCCATGTTCGGCTTCCAGCATCGCGCGGTGGGTGGTGCCGAGCACGAGGTCTTCCGGGTGCAGCTCGGTGATGCGGGTGTCGCGCCCGGCCTGCAGCAGCTTCTGCGAACGCAGCGAGAAGCCGCCATTGCCGACGTTGCGCCCCGCGGGCTGGTCGGGCCAGACGGCGCCGATGTAGTCCCACTGCAGGAACTCATCCGTCCAGGCTTCGGGCTGGCGCACGAAGCCGTCCCACTGCGTCACCAGCACGAAAGGCGTGTGGATGTAGGCCGGCAATTCGCGCAGCACGAAGCGCGAGTAGTCGGCGCCTGAGGTGATCTCGGCGATCTCCACCACCTCGATGCCCGGTAGCGATGCCGCCGGCTGGCAGTTTCGCGTGAACAGCAGCACCCGTGCGAAGTCGATGCCGGCCATCGAATGCCGCAGCGACGCCGCCGCCAGCGCCGGTGCCCGTGTATCCACGATGCACAGGGTCACCTGGGGCAGGGCCAGTCGCTTCATGGCGGCGCATTGTGCCGGCCCGCTTGCCAGTGCCGGCTGCCGGCACAATGCCC
>LJHT01000080.1 GCA_001295905.1 beta proteobacterium AAP51
CGGCAGCGCGGCGGCGCGCGGCAGGGCCGCCGTGGGCGCTGCAGCGGCGGCCACCGCCTGCGGCTTCAGGCGCCGCCGCCACAGCGGCGCGCCGTCCATGCGGAACAGCGCATAGGCCACGGCCAGCAGGGCGCCGGCCACGCCCAGCCACAGCAGCCGGTTGGCCAGCAGCACACCTTCCAGCGGCGGCAGCTGGGTGTTGCGTTCGGCCGCCGTCCAGTACTTGGTGGCCAGGCTCAGGGGCGAAAGGCCGAAGGGGTCGGTCCAGGCGCTGATGACGTCGAGCGAAGGGTCGCGCAGCAGCCCGCGCGAGACGATGAAGCCCACCAGCGCGGCCACCGCGCCGATGTAGGTCCACATCAGGTTGCGCGTGGCGGTGGCCAGCGCGAAGAAGGCCGCGCACACCATCAGCATGGTGGGTACCACGAACACGGCATAGGCCAGCAGGTAATGGCTGGCGCGGTTCGGGCCCAGGCGTTCGGGGTCCAGCCAGGGCATCAGCGCGCCCAGGGCCATGCCCAGCGGCACCGACGCCATCACCAGCAAGGCCGCCGCCGTGGCGCCCGTGAAGCGGCCCAGCACATAGGCCGGCTTGCCCACGCGCGTGCTGCGCACCAGCGGCGCGAAGCCGGTTTCGTCGTCGCGGATCACGGCGCCGGCCACGAAGGCGGTGGCCACGAAGATACCGAAGACGCACATGATGGCCAGCGTCTGCGCGATGGCGTAAGGCGCGTTGAGCTGCACGTTGCCGCCGGCGCCGATCTGGATCTCGTCGACCGTGATGGCGCCGAAGCTCAGCAGGAAGAAGATGGCAAAGCCGATCCAGAACACCGGGCTGCGCAGCAGCAGGCGCAGCTCGAACAGGGCCACGGCAGAAAACATCGTGCGGCTCCCTCAGTGCGCAGGGGCTGCAGCCGCTGCGGCAGCAGGCGCCGGCGCGGTACGCGCCGCAGCCAGCGTGGCGAAGTACACGTCTTCCAGCGAGGCCGGCACGGGCACGAAACCTTCGCCCGGCGAAGCATCGGCCAGCACGCGCAGCAGCGTGCGCCCTTCGCGCAAGCGCGTGGCGATGACGGTGGCCCGCGCGCGCCAGGCTTCGAGTTCACCGCGCTCCACGGCACGCGCCCAAATGCGGCCCTCCAGCGCAGCAATCAGCTTGCGCGGTTCACCCTGGGCCACGATGCGGCCGCCGGCCAGCACCGCCATGCGCGGGCAGAGGTCGGCCACGTCGTCGACGATGTGCGTGGAGAGAATCACCACCACGCTCTGCCCGATCTCGGCCAGCAGGTTGTTGAAGCGGTTGCGCTCTTCGGGGTCCAGCCCGGCGGTGGGTTCGTCCACGATGATGAGCTGCGGGTTGCCGATGAGCGCCTGCGCAATGCCGAAGCGCTGCCGCATGCCGCCTGAATAGCCGGCCACGGGCTTCTTGCGCACCTCCCACAGGTTCACCTGGCGCAGCAGCTGTTCCACGGTCTCGCGCCTTTCGCCGCGCGCGGCGATGCCTTTCAGCACCGCCAGGTGGTCCAGCAGCTCCAGCGCCGAGACGCGCGGGTAGACGCCGAAGTCTTGCGGCAGGTAACCCAGGCAGCGGCGCAGCGCCTGCGGTTCGCGGCGCACGTCGATGCGCTGCCCGCCGTGGGTGAAGACGATCTCGCCTTCGCTGGCCGCCTGCAGCGTGGCGATGCAGCGCATCAGCGTCGACTTGCCGGCACCGTTGGGGCCCAGCAGCCCGAACATGCCGGGCGGGATGTCGAGGTTCACGCCGTCCAGGGCGCGGGTGCCGGTGGTGTATTCGTGCGTCAAGCCGCGGATAGAAAGCATCCGAGTTCCCCAGGGTCAACCACGGCCGGTGCCGTGCTGGGGAAGGACTGTGGCACGGCGCTGCGCCGGCACCCAGCCCGCCGCGATGAAAGGCACGCCAGGCCGGATGAACCGGCCGCCGCGCCGCACGAAGGCTGGAGCGGCAGCGCCCGGGCGCGCCGCCGGCGCCCATCGCCAGTGTCCGCCGCAGATACCGGGCCCGGCGCCCGGCCGTTCAGCCCTGCTGCGGCTGCTTCTTGCGGCGCGCCACGGCCGCCACGCCGGCCAGGCCCAGCAGCATCAGCGCGTAGGTGCCGGGTTCCGGCACGGGCGAGATTTCGTACAGCACGGTGCGGTTGGACAGGCCGCCGGCGATGATGTTGTCTTCGGTCGACTCGTGCGCCACGGCCAGGAAGAAGCGGCCGCTGCTCTCGAAAGCCACCAGGCCTTCCGGGCGCAGCACGCTGGTGTCGGGCGACACCAGCAGCTGCAGGAAGCTGGCGTTGGCGGGGTCGGTGATGTCGTAGATGGCCACGGCGCTGCGCGTGGTGCGCTCCAGGCCGATGAAGGCCAGGGTGCGGCCCGCCAGCTCGAACACGGCCACGCCTTCGGGCTCGACGCCCTTGTCGTCGCTGCGGCCGTCGGCATAGACGCCTGCGGCCAGGGCCGCCACTTCCAGCTGGTTGCCGCTGTCGAAGACCAGGTTGCCGTTCGCATCGCGGATGGAGAAGCTGCGGCCGCCCAGGGTGACGATCTCCGTGGCCGGGGTGCCGTTGGGCAGATCCCCCGTGGCGCCGTTGCGCAGCACGTTCAGGCGGCCCAGGTTGCTGTTCAGCTTCAGCTCGGCGGCGTTGGGGAAGGCCACCGGGTCCAGCACGTAGGCGGCGTTGCCCAGGCGCACGATGTCGCTGTCGTCGACGAAGGCGTCACCTTCGTTGGCCATCACGTAGAAGGCCTGGCCGCCGGCGCTGTAGCTCACCACCGCATCGGGCATGTACAGGCCGCGCACGGGCACGCTGCGGAAGTTGCCCACGGCGCCGTCCTGGTCGCTGGGGTCGATGAAGTTGCCCGCGGCGCTGAAGTCCTTGCTGCCCATGGGCAGGATGCGCGTGAACTGGCCGGTCTGGAGGTTCAGCTCGGCGATGGCGTTGTTCTCCTGCAGCGTGACCATGGCGAACTGGCCGTTGGGCGAGAGCGCGATGTACTCGGGCTCGAAAGCCACCGAAGGCAGCGTGTCGCCGACGATGCGCACGCCGCTGGCGCGCAGGCTGGCCACCTGGCTGTCGAAGGCGCTGAAGCCGGCGGTGTTCACGGTGGTGGTGAAGCTGCTGCCGTTGCGGCTGACGTCGATGAGGCTCACGCCGCCCGCGGGGTTGTTGGCGTTGCTCTGGCGTTCACCTTCGATGGCCACCAGCAGGCGGCTGCCGTCGGGCGTCCAGGTCAGCATGTCGGGCACGGCGCCCACGGTCACGCCGCCCAGCAGCGAGGCTGACGCGCCCTGGCTCAGGAAGGTGGTGGTGTCGAAGAACTGCACGCTGCCGGGCTGCACGGCATCGAAACCGTTCGTGAAGGCCACGGCCAGCGTGTTGCCGCTGATGGCCAGGCTGTTGATGCTGCCGAAGGCGGTGCTGGTGAAGGTTTGAATGCGTTCGCCGGCCAGGTTCAGAACGTCCAGCCCGTTGCCGCCGGTGATCCACAGCGCCTGCGTGGCGGCGTCGAACACCGCGATCTCGGCGCTGCGGCCGATGGTGGGCGCCACGTTGTGGTTGAAGGTCCACAGCGGCGTGATGGACTGGATGGGGTTGCTGGCCTGGGCCGGGGCGGCCAGGGCAGCTGCCGTGGCCAGTGCCAGGGCATGCAGGAGGTGGCGGGTGCGCATGGAGAGGGTCCTCGTTGGGGAATTGGCAGGCAACCCAGCACCCTAGGACGGCGACGTGACACTCTCGTGAACATCGGGCCAAGTGGTCCCCAGCCGCTGCGCCAACCCCGCGACTGCGGGGGTGGCCGCCGCCCCTGTGCTTGGCGGGCCCTGGGGCCTTGTAGATGCTCTAGATGCGCTCAATAAAAGAACGCGTACCCCACCAGGATGGCGCCCACCACGCCCACGAAATCGGCGAACAGCCCGCAGGTCAAGGCATAGCGCGTCTTGCGGATGTTCACGCTGCCGAAGTACACCGCCAGAACGTAGAAGGTCGTCTCGGTCGAGCCCTGGATGATGGCCGCCAGCTTGCCCTGGAAGGAATCGACGCCGTAGGTGTTCATCACGTCCACCATCAGGCCGCGCGCGCCGCTGCCCGACAGCGTCTTCATCAGGCCCACCGGCAGCGCGGGCACGAAGTCGGCGTTCATGCCCAGCGCCACCACCACGGCGCCGATGCCGCCGATGATGAAGTCCATGCAGCCCGTGGTGCGGAAGACCGAGATCGCCACCAGGATGGCAATCAGGTACGGAATGATCGTGATGGCCACCCCGAAGCCTTCCTTCGCGCCTTCGACGAAGGACTCGTAGACGTTGATGCGCCTGGCCGCGCCCACGGCGACGAAGAGCACGATGATGCCGAAGATGACCAGGCTGCCGATGAGCCCGATGGTGGCGCTCATCTCGGCCGGCGGCAGGCCGCGCAGGCCCAGGTACATCAGCCCCATCAGCGCTGCGAAGCCGCCGAAGAACAGCATCAGCGGCCACTGCAGCAGCTTGATGCGCTGCACCCAGGCCACCGCGATGAGGCCCGCGGTGAACGAGATGAAGGTGCCGATCAGCGTGGGCAGGAAGATGTCGGCGGCGTTGAAGTCGGTCAGGCCCTGGCTGGCGGCCATGGTCTGGCGGATGGCGATGACCGAGGTGGGTATCAGCGTGATGCCCGCCGTGTTCAGCACCAGGAACATGATCATCGGGTTGCTGGCCACCTCCTTGTCGGGGTTGATCTCCTGCAGCTCGCGCATGGCCTTCAGGCCCAGCGGCGTGGCCGCGTTGTCCAGCCCCAGCATGTTGGCGCTGAAGTTCATGACGATGCTGCCGCCGGCCGGGTGGGCGCGCGGAATCTCGGGAAAGATGCGGCGGAACAGCGGGTCGAGTGCGCGCGCGAAGAGCTTGATCATCCCGGCGTGCTCGCCGATCTTCATGATGCCCAGCCACAGGCTCATCACGCCCACCAGGCCCAGCGAGATGTCGAAACCGGTCTTCGCGGTGTCGAACAGCCCTGTCATGATCTTCGTGAAGATCTGCATGTCGCCCTGCGCCAGCTTGACCAGCGCCACGGCAAAGCCGACGAGGATGAAACCCACCCAGATGATGTTCAGAACCATGGCCGGACTTTAGCGGCGCGGCGGTGGAACGGGCCGCTGCGCCGCAGCGTTTCAGGGGCCCGGGGGCTCTGCGGCTGGCAGCAAGTCATCGCCCTCGGCGAGGCCGTCGCCGCGCGGCAGGTGCGCCAGGGTGTTGCGGATGAACTGCTTTTCGTAATGCCGGTTGCGCCGGTGCTTCTTGGCCGAGGCGCGCTGCGTCTGGCGCTTGTCGAAGACGAGGTCGCCCAGACGCGTGAGATCGCCCAGCTCGGCGATGTCGTTGGGGGAGTTGCGGCGTGCCATGGGTTCCCGGCCTCAGGCCCGAGGCGCCGAACCCCCGCAAGACAGGGCCGTGCCCAGCGCTGCCATCACCACAACCATGCCTGCACCTTCGTCCCCGGCCCGTGAACCCCAGGCCGCCTTCCAGCCGCCTCGGCCCGGTTTATCGCACCGGTGGCTGCAGTGCGGGGGCGTGGGGTCATCACGCCGCCGTCACCCCGTTGCCTGTGGGGCACCACGCCCAGCGGCTATGGTGCGGGCTGGCAGGCAGCAACAGGGGCGGCGGATGGCGGTGGGCTGGTTGACGGTGTTGAAGCTCGTGCCCTGGGTCGAGGTGATCAAGAACGCCCCGGCCATTGCCGAAGGCGCGAAGAAGCTCTGGGCCACCGCGGGCCGGCCCGCGCCGGCCGAAGGCGAGAGCCCCCGTGCCCGCCAGACGGTCGAGACCGGCGGCCTGACCGAAGCGGCCCCGCCCGAACTGGCCGCGCTGCAGGCGCAGCTGGCCAGCGCCGAAGACAGCGTGGCCCGGCTGCAGGAACAGATGCAGGCCAGCTCGGCCCTCATCAAGGCGCTGGCCGAGCAGAACGCCGAACTCGTGCAGCGCGTGGAACTGAACCGCCGCCGCACGGTGTGGCTGGGGGCCGGGTTGGGGGTGCTGGCGCTGTTGGCGGGCTTGCAGCTGGCCCTGCTGCTGCGCGGGTAGGCCGCGGCCAGCCGCCGGCGCGATGGCGGCCGGTGCACACTGCAGGCCTTGCCACCGCCCTGGCGCCGACCTTTCCAGCTGCCCATGATCCGCATCGGCCTTGTAGACGACCACACCATCGTGCGCAGAGGGCTGCGCGAGTTCCTCTCGGAAGAGGTGGACCTGCGCGTCACCGGCGAAGCCAGCAACGGCCACGAGGCGCTGGAACTGGCGCGCCAGGGCGACATCGACGTGCTGCTGCTCGACCTGTCCATGCCCGGCCAGGGCGGCGTGGATGCGCTGCAGGCCATCAAGGCGCGCTTTCCGGCGCTGCCCATCATCATCCTGAGCGGCTTTCCCGAGCAGCACTACGCCGTCACGCTGATCAAGCAGGGCGCCAGCGGCTACCTCAACAAGGATTGCGACCCCGCCGAGATCGCCAACGCCGTGCGCACGGTGGCGCGCGGCCGCAAGTACGTCACCCCGGCGGTGGCCGAGATGCTGGCCGACGGCCTGGGCCGCGCTGGCGGCGGCGACCCGCACGAGCAGCTGTCTGAACGGGAACTGCAGGTCTTCCTGCGCCTGGCACAAGGCGAGACCGTGGGCCACATCGCCGACAGCATGTGCCTGAGCGTGAAGACCGTCAGCACCTACCGCACACGCGTGCTGGAGAAGCTCGACCTCAAGACCAACAGCGACCTCACCTACTACGCGCTGAAGAACGGCCTCATGCAATAGCGCCGCTTCGCCATGAAAGCCCTGCACGCCCTGCTGGTGGAAGACAGCCCGGTGATTCGCGAGAACCTGATCGCGGCCCTGGAGGAAATGACGCCGCTGCGCGTGGTGGCCACTGCCAGCGACGAAGCCGCCGCGCTGGCGGTGCTGGCGCAGCGCGAGCCGCCGCTGCCGCCACTGGACATGGCCATCGTCGACGTCTTCCTGGCCCAGGGCTCGGGCCTGGGCGTGCTGCGCGCGCTGCAGGCCCAGGGCAGCGCCATCGAACGCGTGGTGCTGACCAACCACGCCACGCCGGCGCTGCGCCGCCAGTGCCTGGCGCTGGGGGCCAGCCGCGTGTTCGACAAGTCGGGCGAGATCGAGGCCCTCATCGAACACTGCCTGGCCCGTGCCCACGCTGCCTGAAGACCTGCCGGAGCTGCAGCGGGCCAAACCGCCGCTGGGCGACCGCGCACGCCGCCTGGCTGCGGGCGTGGCCGTGGCCGGGGCCTGCAGCCTGCTGCTGGTGAACGAATGGGCCATCCAGCGCACGCGCCAGGCGCTGGCCAGCGACGACGCCATGCTCGCCACGCGGCAGAAGCTGCAGCAGCTGCAGGTGACCATGCTGCGCGCCGAAAACGCCCAGCGCAGCGTGCTGCTGACGGCCGAGCCGGCGCTGACCGAAGCCTTCCTGGCCGCGCAGCAGCAGGTGGAGCCGCTGCTGACGCAGCTGCGCCAGCAGCAAGCCGGCCCGGCGCAGCGCCAGGCGGCGGTGCTCGAGGTGGAAGAGCTCACGCGCCGCCGCCTCTCGGAGATGGCCACCACCGTGCAGCTGGTGAACGAGGGCCGTGCCCGCGCCGCGCTGGAACTGGTGCGCAGCGGCATCGGCGGCGAGTACATGCGCGCGCTGGAGGCGCTGGTGGGCGACACGCTGGCCGCCGAGGCCGAGCGCATGCGCCAGCAGCGCCAGGCGCTGCTGGACACGCTGGCGCTGGGCCGCGCGGCCATCGCCGCGCTGCTGCTCATCAGCGTGGTGGCGATGGGGCTGTACATGCGCCAGTCGCGCCTGCGCGAGCGTGAACGCGCGCAGCAGGCCCAGGTGCTGCGCGACCAGCGCGACCAGCTGGAAACCGAGGTGGCGCGCCGCACGCAAGACCTGCGCGAGATCGCGCGCCACCTGCAGGCCGCGCGCGAAGACGAGCGCAGCCACCTGGCGCGCGAGCTGCACGACGAGCTCGGCGGCCTACTCACCGCCGCCAAGCTGGACGTGGCGCGCCTGCGCCGCCCGCTGCGCGAACTGGCCGGCGCGCAGGCGCCCGAGTTCGCCGACGTTGAAGCCCGCCTCGCCCACCTGGTGCAGACGCTGGACAGCGGCATCGCACTGAAGCGCCGCATCATCGAAGACCTGCGCCCTTCGGCCTTGAGCAACCTGGGCCTGAAGGTGGCGCTGGAGAACCTGTGCAGCGATTTCGCCGAACGCAGCGGGCTGCAGGTGCAGGCCGACATTGCCGAGATCGAGCTCGACGACGAACGCGAGATCACGCTCTACCGCGTGCTGCAGGAAAGCCTGACCAACATCACGCGTTATGCGCAGGCGCGGCACGTGGACGTGCAACTGCACCTGCAGCCCCCGGGCTGGGCCGCACTGGCCGTGCGCGACGATGGCGTGGGCTTCGACACTGCCGCCGTGCCGCTGCGTGCACGCGGGCTGGCCGGCATGCGTTTTCGCATGGAAAGTTGCGCCGGCACGCTGCAGCTGCACAGCCGCCCGGGCGCCGGCACCACGGTGCTGGCGCAGATGCCCCTGCAGGCAGTGCCCGGCGGCTGATGCCGGAGATGGCTAGGCGCGCGCTGTCCTACAGCGCGGCGGGCCTGCGGCCGATGGTGCCGGCGCCGTCTGTGCGCGAAGCTGGGGCCTTGTTCTGAACCCAACGCCCAAGGATCCCCCATGCTGCACTACGCCGTCGTTTTCTTCGTCATCGCGCTGATCGCGGCCGTGCTCGGTTTCAGCGGCCTGGCCGCCGGGGCTGCCGGCATCGCCAAGATTCTTTTCGTCGTCTTCCTGGTGCTGGCGGTGGGCAGTTTCCTGTTCAACGCGCTGCGCGGCGGGCGCTGAACGCCGGTTTGCGGGCCGCGCCACGCGGTGCAGCGGCCCGCCGCCCCTAGAATTCGCGCGCCCTGCAAGCCGCAGGGCGCTTTTTTCACCACAGGACCCCTCAGAACCCATGGCAACCAAGAAGACCGCCCCGAAAGCCGCTGCGCCCGCGAAGACCGCCAAGGCCGCCAAAGCCGCGCCAGCCGTCAAGCCCGTCGCCGCCAAGCCGGTGGCTGCCGCCGCCAAGCCCATCAAGACCGCGCTGAACAAGACGAGCCTGATCGCCCACCTGGCCGAGCAGACCGGCGTCGAGGCCAAGGCCGTGAAGGCCGTCGTGGCCGCGCTGGAAGGCACGATGCTGGCTTCGGTGCACAAGAAGGGCCTGGGCGAATTCACGATGCCCGGCCTGTTCAAGGTGGCCGTGGTCAACGTGCCCGCCAAGAAGAAGCGCACCGGCATCGACCCCTTCACCAAGCAGGAGCGCGTGTTCGCCGCCAAGCCCGCCAGCGTGAAGATCAAGGTGCGCGCGCTGAAGAAGCTGAAGGACGCAGCGCTGTAAGCGCCTGCCGCAGCGCCGGGCCGCGCGGCCCAGCTGCATGAAAAGCGGACGCCTCGGCGTCCGTTTTTTCTTGGGTCGCCCCTGTGCCGCAGCCCGCAAAACCGGCATGCCGAGCTTCAGTGCCGGTGGGTGTGGTGCGCGTCGGGCACGTGCGCATGCGCGTGGCGCAGCGGCTCGTGGGTGTGGGCGTGGCTGTGTGGTCCCACGGGCATGGGCTCGTGGGTGTGCAGGTGGTGGCCGTCGTCGTGGCGGTGGGCGTGTTCGTGCGTCAGCGCTTCGTGCAGGTGCTCGTGCGCATGCTTTTCGGCCAGGTGCAGCAGCACGCCCAGCAGCATCAACAGCCCGCCCAGCGGCAGCAGCCAGCCGGCCACCCGTTCACCCAGCAGCACGGCGAAAGCCGCGCCGATGAAGGGCGCGCAGGCGTACACCGAAGCCGTGCGGCCAGCGCCGAAAGCGCGCTGCGCCAGCAGGTACAGGCGCAGGCTGAGGCCGTAGCCGGTGGCCCCCACCACCACCAGCGCCAGTGCCGGGCCCAGCGCGGGCAGGGGCTCGGCCCAGGCCACGGCCACCAGCGCTGCGGCGCTGGCCCCCAGCAGGGCCTTGCCCATCACCACCTGGCTGGGGTCGCGCTCGGCCAGCGCGCGTGAGAGCGTGTTGTCCACCCCCCAGGCCGCCGTGGCGGCCAGCACGGCCAGCAGGCCCCAGAGCTGCGGCGCACCGGCGCCGGGCTGCAGGCGCTGGTCCAGCACCAGCAGCGCGCCGCCGGCCATCAGAAGCAGCAGGGCGGTCCAGACACGGCGGTCCATCGCCTCGCGGTGTATCCAGCCCGCCAGCAGCGCGGTGAACATGGCTTCCAGCGTCAGCATCAGCGAAGCGCTGGTGGCGCTGGTGCGCTGCAGGCCCCAGGCCAGAAGCACCGGCCCGGCCACGGCACCGAAGGCGGCCATGCCGGCCAGCAGGGGCAGGTCGCGCCGCTGCAGCTGCGCCTCACGCGAGGCGGGGCGCCGCGACAGCGCGCCCACCAGCGCCGCGCCTGCATACAGCAGCGCCGCGGTGCTGAAAGCGCCCAAGCCGGCCCCGAACTTCTGCACCAGCGGCGTGCTGATGCCGAAGAGCACTGCCGCCAGCAGCGCCAGCACGCCGCCGCGCAGGGCGGGCAGCGTGCGCCAGGCGTGGCGGTGCCCGTGGCCGGGCTCGGTGGACATGGCTTACTTCACCGTGAAACGCACCGTGATGGCCTTCTTCGCCGGGGTGGTGAGCGCGGCCACCACGCGCGCGCCGGGGGCCAGCTTCACGCCTTGCGCGGCGAGCTTGTCGCCGGCCACCGTGAGCGGCGCTTCCGAACGTTCGCTGCCCTTCAGCACCGTCAGCTTGCCCGTCATGCCGGTGGGCGCCAGGGGCTGGTTGTGGTCGGTGATGTAGATCACCGCGCCGGTGGGCGTGGCCACCAGTTCGAAGCCCAGGTCGTTGGACTCGGCCACCACGCCGCCATGGCGCGGCTTGGTTTCGCCGTGGGCCAGTGCGGGGTTCGTGCCCAGCACCGCAAGACCCAGCAGCAGGGTCGCGAACAGTTTCATGGTCAGGGTCTTTGTCATCCTCATCTCCTTCAAGGTTGCGGCGCACTCAGGCAGGCGGCGCCGCGGGCCTGGTTGGCTGTCAATAGGCTTCCTGCGCTGCGGCCGAATCGGCACCGTGCGCGGGTGCCGCCTGGCAAAGGCGTTCGGTGGCCTTCTCGCCGTACAGCCAGAACAGCACCGGCGTCAGCAGCGTGTCCAGCAGTGTCGAACTGATGAGCCCGCCGAAGATCACCACCGCCACCGGGTGCAGGATTTCCTTGCCCGGCGCGTCGGCCGAGAGCAGCAGCGGCGTCAGCGCGAACGCCGCCACCAGCGCCGTCATCAGCACCGGTGTCAGACGCTCCAGCGAGCCGCGCACGATCATCGCCTGGCCGAAGCTTTCGCCCTCGAACTTGCACAGGTTGATGTAGTGGCTGATCTTCAGGATGCCGTTGCGCGTGGCAATGCCGGCCAGCGTGATGAAGCCCACCATCGAGGCCACCGAGAGGCTCACGCCGGCCACCCACATGGCCACCACGCTGCCGATGAGGGCCAGCGGAATGTTCGCCATCACGATGCCCGCCAGCACCACCGACTGGTAGCGGCTGTACAGCACCAGGAACATCAGCGCGAGTGATACCAGCGACAGACCCGCGATCAGCCGCGTGGCCGCTTCCTGGGCCTGGAACTGGCCTTCCAGGCTGACGAAGTTGCCGCTGGGCATGGGCGTGCCGGCGATCACTGCGCGCACGTCGGCGATCACGGCGCCCATGTCGCGGCCGTCGGTGTTGGCATAGACGACGATGCGGCGGCGGCCGTTCTCGCGGCCGATCTGGTTCGGCCCGTCGGTCTCTTCCACGGTGGCGATGCTGGACACCGGCACGCGGCCGGCCGGCGTGTCGATCATCGTGCGCGCCAGGTCCTGCGGGCTGCGCTGCTCGTCGGGCAGGCGCAGCACCAGTTCGTAGCGGCGTGCGCCATCGACGATCTGCGCCCCATGCGCACCATCCGTCAGCGCCTGCAGCACGCGGATGGCCTCGCCCGGGGCCAGGCCCATCTGCGCGGCCTTGCGGTGGTCCAGCCGCACGGTGATCTGCGGAATGAGCACCTGCTTTTCCACCGTCAGGTCCACCAGGCCTGGCACCGTGGCCAGCTGCGCGCGCATCTGCTCGGCCAGGCCGCGCAGTGTGTCGGTGTCGTCGCCGAAGATCTTCACCGCCACCTGCGCGCGCACGCCCGAGAGCAGGTGGTCCAGCCGGTGGCTGATGGGCTGGCCCATGGCCACCTGCGCCGGCAGCGTGGCCAGGCGCTCGCGGATGTCGGCCTTGATGGCTTCCAGGCTGCGCGAGGGGCCGTCGCCACGCCGCCGCAGATCGACCTCGATCTCGGTGGAATGCACGCCCTCGGCGTGTTCGTCCTGTTCGGCGCGGCCGGTGCGGCGGCCCACCTGGGTGACTTCGGGCACGCCGCGTATCAGGCTCTCGGCCACCGCGCCCACGCGGTTGGCTTCGGCCAGCGAAGTGCCCGGCTGCATCAGCAGGCCCAGCACCAGCGAGCCTTCGTTGAAGGCCGGCAGGAAGGCGCGCGGAAACAGCGGCACCGTGGCCGCTGCGCCCACCACCGCCAGCACGGCCAGCGCGATGAGGGTCTTCGCGCGGCCGAAGGACCAGTGCAGCAGCGTGGTGTCCTGCCGCTTCAGCCAGGCCACCAGCGGACTGTCGCCGTGGTCCAGGCGTTTCATGCCGGGCAGCAGGTAGTAGCTCATCACCGGCGTGACCGTCATCGAGACCAGCATCGAAGCCGCGATGGAGACGATGTAGGCCACGCCCAGCGGCGTGAACAGCCGCCCTTCGATGCCCGGCAATGCGAACAGCGGCACGAAGACCAGCACCACGATGACGGTGGCGTAGACGATGCCCGAGCGCACCTCCACGCTGGCGCGGCGCACCACCTCCAGCACGGGCAGCGGGTTCAGCGCGCCTTGGTTCTGCTTCAGCCGGCGCAGGATGTTCTCGACATCCACCACCGCATCGTCCACCAGCTCGCCGATGGCGATGGCCAGGCCGCCCAGCGTCATGACGTTGATCGACTGTCCCAGCCACTGGAAGACCAGCGCCGTGACCGCCAGCGACAGCGGAATGGCCACCAGCGAGATGACGGTGGTGCGCACCGACAGCAGGAAGGCGAACAGCACGATGGCCACCATGATCGCGCCGTCGCGCAGCGCCTCGGCCACGTTGCCGGTGCTGGCGCTGATGAAGTCGGCCTGGCGGAACAGCACGCGCGGTTCGGCCAGGCCCGGCGGCAGGCCCTGCTTCAGTTCCTGCAGCGCGGCGTCGATCTGCGCGGTGAGCTTCACCGTGTCGGCCTCGGGCTGCTTCTGCACGCTGACGATGACGGCCGGGCCGCCGTTGTAGCCGGCGTCGCCGCGTTTCAGGCCGGCGGCGAAGGCCACGCTGGCCACCTGCTCCAGAAGGATGGGGCGGCCGTCTTTCCAGGCCACGGCCACACCGGCCAGGTCTTCGACGCGGTTGCTGCGGCCGAGGTGGCGTATGAGGTACTCGCGGCTGTTCAGGTCGATGAAGCCGCCGCCGGCATTGCCGGCATAGCCCTGCAGCGCCTGTTCCACCTGCGTGAGCGAAACGCCGAACTGCGCCATGCGCGCGGTGTCGGGCGCCACGCGCAGCGTGCGCACCTCGCCGCCGATGGGAATGACCTGCGACACGCCGGGTATCGACAGCAGGCGCGGGCGCAGCACGAAGTCGGCGTACTCGCGGGCCTGCATCGGTGTGGCGGCGGGGGTCTTGCCATCGCCGGCCACCAGCGGCAAGGCCACCAGCATCACCTCGCCCATGATGGAAGACACCGGGCCCATCACGGGCGTGATGTCGCCCGGCATCTGCTCGCGCACCAGCGCCAGGCGCTCGGCCACGAGCTGGCGGTTGCGGTAGAGGTCGGTGCCCCAGTCGAATTCGGCGTAGACGATGGACAGGCCCACGCCCGAGGTGCTGCGCACGCGCGTCACGCCCGGCATGCCGTTGAGCGCGGTTTCCAGCGGGAAGGTGATGAGCTGCTCCACCTCTTCCGGCGCCATGCCGCCGGCTTCGGTGAGCACGGTGATCACGGGCTTGTTGAGGTCGGGGAACACATCCACCGGCGTGCGCCACGCGGTGAAGGCGCCGTACACCATCAACAGCGCCGCAGCCGCCAGCACGAACAGGCGGTTGTGCAGGCTGGTACTGACGATCCAGTTGAACATGAGCGGCCCCGGTTCAGCGGATCTGCGCGATCAGCGGCGCACCTTGCACCACCACGCGGTTGTCGGCGCTGAGGCCCTGCGTCACCACCACGGTGGTGGCATCCAGCGGCTGGAACTGCACCGGCTGCGGGATGAAACGCTCGGCACCGTCCTTGATGTAGACGATGAATTCGTTGGACGGGTTGCGCACCACGGCCTGCGCTGGCAGCACCACGCCGCGGATGCGCTGCGAGGACTGCAGCACCACCGTGACGGGCTGGCCGATGGCCAGGGGCAGCACGCCGCTGCGGCCGGGTGCCGAGCTCTGGGCTGCGGCAGAAGTGGCGCTGACGGCAAAGGTCAGCGGCAGCACGCCGTCGCGCAGCGCGGCGGCCGCGCCCAGCAGGCGCAGCCGCACCTCGGGCACGCCCAGCAGCGAGGCGCCGGCCACCTGCGTGGCCACGCGCGCATCGGCGGTGCTGGCTTCCACCAGCAGGCGCGCGGGGTTCACCACTTCGAAGAGCACGTCGCGCGGCTCGACCACCTGGCCCACCAGCAGCTCGGCCCGGCTGATGACGCCGCTGACCGGCGCCACCAGCGCCTCGCGCACCGCCAGGCTGGCGGCGATGCGCCTTTCGCGCTCGGCCAGGCTGGCGGCTTCGTTGCGTGCGGCCTCGATGTCCTTGAGTGGCACCGTGCCTTCCAGGCCCTGCAGGCGCTGCACGCGTTGCTCGGCCAGCTCTCTCTGTGCGCGCAGCTCGGCGCGCTGGGCCTCCTGCGCGCCCTGGGCGTAGGGCTCGGCGTGGTGGCGCACGTAGGCCAGCACCTGGCCGCGCTGCACCGCCTGGCCCGGCACGGGCAGGCCTTGCGGCCCGGGTTCGATGCGGCCGCCGTAGACGGCCTGCACGCGGCCGCTGGCGTTGGGGTCCATCGCCACGCGGCCCGGCAGTTGCAGCGTGGCAGCGGCTTCCGAAGCCGGCGCGAGCACGGTGCGGATGGCCATGCGCCGCTGCGCGGCTTTCGGCACGTTCACGCTGCCATCGGCCAGGCGCGCCAGGCCCGAGGCATTCACGGGGCCGCTGGGGGCGTCGAGGTGTTCGCCGTTCGGGCCGTGCGCGCCGGGGCCGGCCCAGGCGGCGCTGCAGGCCAGCAGGCAGGTGACGAGTAGCGCCTGGCGCAGGCCGTGGCGCGGCCTGGTGCACAGGCGCGTGTGCTGGCAGAACGGTGCTGAAAGGCGCCTTTTCATCACAGTCCCCCCTGCAGCGGCGACGTCTCGCGGCGACGCTGGCGCCACCAGGCGGTGGCGCCGAACAGGCCCACCAGCGCGATGCCGCCGCCCAGCCAGGCGGCGCGTTCCAGCAGTTCGTGGGTGTGGTCGTGGTCGTGGCCGTGGTCGTTCGCTGGGGCAGCACCGCCGGGGCTGGCCGTGCCCGGGGCACTTGTCGCCAGCGTGCCGTCGAGCAAGTCGCTGTCGGCCCCGGCCATCAGCGTGAAGACCAGCGCGTGTTCGCCCGGCGCGGCCAGGGCCTTCAGCAAGGCGGCGTCGGTCACCACGTAGTCGCCTTGTTCGGCGCGGTAGCGGGCCACGGCCTTGAGCGCGCCGCTCTCCACTTCCAGCTGGGCGCCGAGCACGGGCTCGTTGGTGTTGTAGCGGTCCACCAGGATGACCAGCTCGCCGGCCTTCAGCTCGGCCACCAGCTCAAAGGCTTCGGTGTTGGCTTGCAGGCGGGGCAGGGCGGACACGGTGGCCGCGGCGGTGGGCGCATCGAGATGCTCGCCGTTGGGGCCGTGGGCGCCCGGGCCGGCCACGGCGGCCAGCGGGCTGAGCGACAGCAAGGCAGCGAAGGCGGCGGCACGCAGCGGCGCCGGGCGGGCAGGCAGATGGGGGAGCGGGAGGGTGTTCATGGCAGTTGTCCCAGGGTTTGTTGCAAGCGCGCCTGGGCCAGGCCCAGGGCGGAGCTTTGGCGGGCGACGGCGGCGTCGGCCTGGGCCGCGGCGGCCAGGGCGCGCAGCAGCTCGGGCAAGGGGGTTTCGCCGGCGCGGAAAGAGGCGTCGATGAGGCCGGCCCGTTCCCGCAGCAGGCGGGCGCGCGCGGTTTCGGCCTGCAGCTGCGCCTGCGCGCTGCCTTCGGCCTGGCGCGCGGTGGCGGCTTCGCTGAGCAGGCGTTCGCGCAGGCGCTCCTCTTGCGTTTCGGCGAGGTCCAGTTCGCTGGCGGTCGCGGCTTCCAGCGGCGCGTTGCGCGCGTCGGTGCCGAAAGGCAGGCGCAGCGCCACCGCGACGCTGCCCTGGGCCGCCTGGCCCCGGCCGCCCACTTCCTGGCGCAGGCCCAGGCTGAGCTCGGGCGCTTCGCGGCGCGAGTGGCGCAGCATGGCCAGACGCTGGCGGGCCAGCACCGTGGTCTGGCGGGCCAGTTCCAGCTCGGGATGCACGGCCAGGGCGTCTGCCGCGCTGGCTGGCGTGGGGGTTGTGCTGGCCGTGCCCTTCGTGCCTGGCGCCCCAGGTGCGCCAGGCGTGCCAGCCGTGGCGGCGGCAGCGGCTGAGGGCGCTGCCAGGGCCGGCATCGCTGCCAAGCCGGTCAGCAGGGTCCACTGTGCGCGTGCCGCCTGCAGGCGCTGCCCGGTTTCCGTTTGCTGAGCCTGGGCGGCCAACTGTTCGGCCTGGGCCGCCAGCAGGTCGGCGCGCGCCAGGTCGCCAGCGTTCACGCGGCGCTGCACGTCTTCGGCCAGTTGCTGCAGGGCCGTGGCCAGCCCCGTGGCCTGGGCCGCTTCGGCTTGCGCTGCGGCCAGCTGCCAGGCGGCTTCACGCACTTCGCCGGCCAGGCGCCAGCGCGCGGCCTGTTCGGCGGCCAGCGCCTGGGCCTGCGCTGAAGACGCCGTGCTGGCGCGTGCGCTGCGCTGGCCGGGCAACCACAGGGGCAGCGCCACGGCCACTTCCGTCTCGCGGCTGCCGGTGTTCTGCTGCAGCCGGTCGCTGCGGTATCCCAGTGCCAGGGAAGGCGGTGCGGCCCAGCGGCTGCCTGCGGCCACCGCCTCGGCGCCGGCGCGGCGGCGCTGGCCTTCGCTCTCGCGGGCGGCCACGGCGCGCTGCCAGGCGGCCTCCAGCGCGGCGCTGATGGGGACGGGCGCGGCCGCGTCCCTTGGCGCCGTTGGCGCGCTTTCGGGCGGTGTTGCCGCCAGTGCCCGTTCAGGCGGTGCTGCCGCCAGTGCCCTTTCAGGCGGCGTTGCCGCCAGTGCCTGCGGCGGCATTGAACTGAAGAAGCCCAGGCAGGCTGCGAAGGTGCAGACGGCCCGGCCACGGGGGTGTTTCACGGTGATCCTGACGTTTCGGCGGCCGGGCCGGCGGGACGCGGAGGCCCGGCGCACCGAAAGGGGCCAGGTTCACGTGCAGATGCCGGCGCCAGCGGAAGGCCGGGCGCCCAGGGCAGGGCGCCCGCCGCGAAGGCGGGTCAGGTGTGCAGGCGAGGGGGCCTGAGGGGCCCGTCCAGCGTGGGGGTGGGTGCGGGGGCTTCGTGCGCCGCACGGGGTGCCGTGGAAGGCAGGGTGGGGAACTGGTGGGCCGCGGGCGCGGCCATCGCCAGGGACACGCACACGTGGTCGGTGGCCAGGTGGCGCTCTGATTCGGTGGAATCGTCGAGCTGCAGGCTGCCGTCGTCGAGGTGGTGGTGGCTCAGGCCCTGCCAGTGCAGGGCCGCATGCGCCAGGTCGCCCAGCGCACTGCCCCGCAGGCCGCCATGCGCCAGCGCCAGCGATTGCCAGAGCATCGCGAGCATGAGGGCAATCAGAACGGCAGGCCGGCGCATGGTGCGGTAAGTGTAGCGAAGCGCCGATGTCTGCAGGGCAAGCGCCTGTACCTCGCCGCTCGGCCCTGCCGCGACGCATTGCTTACTACTTACCTCCTGCCCCCCACTGCATGCGGGGGCTGCCACGGCTTGCGCCGCGGGCGAGGCAGGGCCTAGCATGCAACATCGACGTCATGTCACCCCGAACCCCGTAAACACCATGTTCAAGCCCCGTCTGCTGCTGTGTTCCTTGCTCACCGCCGGCCTCGTGTCGGGCGCCCAGGCCGCCACCGTCTGGGACGAGGCGGTGTCGGGTGACCTCGCCAACGTCGGCAGCGCCCCCAACGCCCTGAGCTTCAGCCTCGGCAGCAACCTGGTGCGCGGCACCACGGGGCGCAACACCGCCGGCATCGTCGACCGCGACTACTTCACCTTCACGGTGGCCCCGGGCTGGCAGCTCGACACACTGACGGTGTTGCCCGGCAGCACCTTCCTCGGTGGCGCCGCAGCTTCCTTCATCGCCATGCAGACCGGCCCGGTGATGACGGTCGACCCGGAAAGCGGCAGCGCCGAGGGCCTGCTGGGCTGGTGGCTGTACAACGAGAACGACATCAACAACGACATCCTGCAGCTGATGGGCAGCAGCCCGGGCGCGGTCGGCTACACCGGTAGCCTGCCGGCAGGCACGTACACCGTCTGGGTGCAGGAAACGGGCACCGGCGTGGCCGCCTACGGGTTTGATTTCTCGGTGTCGCAGGTGCCCGAGCCTGCCAGCGCCCTGATGCTGTTGGCTGGCGTGGCCGGCCTGGGCCTGGCGCTGAAGCGCCGCACCTGAGCCACGCCCCCGCCTGCTGCGCAGGCTCAGCGGTTCTCGAACATGCCCCGGCTCCGCCGGGGTTTTTTGTTGGGGCCGCGTTGGCGCCGGTTCACGGTGCCTTGCGCGGCCAACGCGCCAGCAGCACGCCGCCCAAGGCCGCACCGGCGGCCATTATCAGCAGGCCTGCCGTGCTGCGCGTGGCGTCGATGAACACCGGCATGGGCGCCACCGCGTCCACCGCGCGCACCGCAGCTACCACGCCCAGCGTGGCCGCTGCAGTGAAGAGCGGCAGCCGCCAGGCCGGCCGGCGCCGCGCCAGCCAGGCCGCCAGGGCCAGCGCCGGCAGCCAGCCCGCGGCCACCAGGCCGCCATAGAGCGGCGCAAAGCCGGCCAGGTCTTGCAGCGTGGTGGCCACGCGCAGAGGCAGTGGCACCGGAACGTCCAGGGCCACCAGGGCCTGCAGGTTCCATTGCGTCTGCACCACCGAGCCCCAAACGGTGGCCAGCAGCCAGGCGGCGATCAAACCGAGCAGGGGCATGGGGTCGGCAGGTCTTGTTTCATACTGGCCCGATGATGCTTCAAGCCTTGCGATGTGTGTGCGGCCCGGGCCTGCTGGCCCTGGGCCTGGCCGGGGCCCCGGCTTTAGGCCAGGCGCAAGCCCCTGGCCCGGCGGGTGCGGGTGCCGGCGGCGCGCTTACCCCCTACCGCGTGGACACCGTGGCCAGCGGCCTGGAACACCCCTGGAGCCTGGCCTTCCTGCCCGATGGCCGCGCGCTGGTGACCGAGCGCCCCGGCCGCCTGCGCGTGCTGGAGCCCGGCCCCGACGGCCGCTTGCAGCTGCGTGCCGCGCCCGTGGAAGGCCTGCCGCCGGTGCTGGCACTGGGCCAGGCCGGGCTCTTCGAGGTGCTGCCGCACCCGGCCTTTGCCAGCAATGGGCTCATCTACCTTTCGTACGCGCATGGCACGAAAGACGCCAACCACCTGCGCGTGCTGCGTGCGCGCTTCGACGGCACGCGGCTGCTGGAGGCCACGCCGGTGTTCACCTCGCAGCCGGCCAAGGTGGCCAGCCAGCACTTCGGTGGCCGCCTGGCCTGGTTGCCCGATGGCACGCTGCTGGTGGCCATGGGCGATGGCAACCTCGAACGCACCGACGCGCAGCGCCTGCACACGCACCTGGGCAAGGTGCTGCGCATCCATGCCGATGGCAGCGTGCCGCGCGACAACCCTTTCGTGGCCACGGCCGGCGCGCGGCCCGAGATCTACACCCGCGGCCATCGCAACCCGCAGGGCCTGGTGGTGGTGGGCGAGGCCGTCTATGCACACGAACACGGCGCGCGCGGCGGCGACGAGCTCAACCGCCTGGCGCCCGGCGCCAACTACGGCTGGCCGCTGACCACGGGCGGGGTGGACTACACCTACGCGCGCATCACGCCTTTTCGCCAGCTGCCCGGCATGACCGACCCCCTGCTGGATTGGACGCCCTCGGTGGCCCCGGCCGGCATGGCCTGGTACGACGGCGCGCTGTTCCCGGCCTGGCGAGGCAGCCTGTTTGTGGCCAACCTGAAGGAGCAGAGCGTGCGGCGTGTGCCCATGGCCGGGGGCCGGCCCGGCATGCAGGACGTGCTGTTCCAGGAACTGGGCGAGCGCCTTCGCGACGTGCGCGCCGGGCCCGATGGCGCGCTGTACCTGCTGACCGACAACCCCGCAGGTCGGGTGCTGCGCGTGCAGCCGAAGTGACGCCGGCATGAATCCGAAAGCGAGGGGCCGGCGGCTATGATCCCCGCCCTTATGCGTTCGCTGATCTTGCGTGTGCTCCTGCTGGCCGTGTGGTTCAACACGGCCATCGGCATGCCTTTGCACGCGGCCGAACACCTGCCGGGTCACCCGCACTTGCCGCATGAGCAGGGGCACAAGCAGGTGCATGAGCAGCTGCATGCCCAGGCGCATGCCCAGGCTCACGATGACGGCCACGCGGACGATGGCCACGGCCATGACCACGCCGCCTGCGAAGGCGAAGACCACGCAGCCGCTCACGCGGCCTGCGTGTGGTGCCTGAGCCATGCGCAGCTGGCCATGGCGCTGGCCGCCCCGCAAGCAGGCCCGCCGCCCGCGCTGGCAGGGCCGGCCGACTTCAGCCCGGCCGCTGCCGCGGCCTTCGTGCCCCAGCCCGAGCGCTGGCGCTACGCCTCTCGCGACCCCCCGCCGGCCCTGCGCGGCTGACACCGGGCCTGCAGGCCCGGGTGGAAAGGCGCCGGGCCGCCAGGCCCGGATCGATGCGCCCACGCCCGCCGCATGGCGGGTGCTGCGGCTTGATGTCCCTTTGCCTTAGCACCGGCCGCTGGCCGCGTGGCCGGCATGCACGCGAGATTGTTTCCATGACCACCGATGTGTTTTCCGGCCTGCCGCAGCCCGCGCGCAGCCTGCTGGCGCTGGCCCTTGCCAGCAGCTTCACCCTGGCCGCCCAGGCCCAGGCCCAAACCCAGACTCAGGCTCCAGCACCGGCACCGGCCACCCCTGCGGCCGCTCCGGCAGCCCCCGGCCCGCAATCCATCGAAGTCGTCGGCCGCCGCCAGGCCGGGGCCTACCACGCGGGTGAGGCCGCAGGCGCGAAGTCGAACCTGCCGCTGCGCGAACTGCCGCAATCAGTGCGCGTGGTCACGCGCCAGGCCATCGACGACCTGGGCGCCACCAAGCTCGACGACGTGCTCGATTACGTGGGCGGCGTCTCGCGCCAGAACAATTTCGGCGGCCTGTGGGACAACATCGCCATCCGCGGCCTGCCTGGCGACCAGAACGTCGGCATGGCCACGCTGCTCAACGGCCTGGCCACAGGCCGCGGCTTCAACGCCCCGCGTGATCTGGCTGGCGTGGAGCGCATCGAATTCCTCAAGGGCCCGGCCGCTGCGCTCTACGGCAGCAGCGAGCCCGGCGGCACGCTGAACGTCGTTTCCAAGCGCCCGCTGTGGCAGGCCGGGCATGCGGCCGAGTTCTACCTCGGCAGCTTCGGGCTGAAGCGCGTCGCGGTGGACAGCAGCGGCCCGCTGGCCGAGAACTTCGCCTACCGCCTGAACGTGGCGGCGGAAAGCCGCGACTCCTTCCGCGACCTCGTCACCGCCAAGCGCGAGGTGGTGGCCCCGGCCTTCACGTGGCGCCTGGGCGCCGACACCGCGCTGGACTATCGCGGCGAAGCGCTGCGCCACCGCACGCCGCTCGACCGCGGCGTGGTGGCGGTGAACGGGCAACTCGGCGCCATTCCGCGCAGCCGCTTCCTGGGTGAGCCGGCCGACGGTGCGGTGACGGTGCAGAACCAGACCCACCAGCTCGTGCTTTCGCACACGCTGAACGAGCAGTGGCGCGGGCGCGTGGCCCTGGCCTGGCGCGAAACCTCGATCAATGGCTTTTCCACCGAGCCCACCGCGCTGCAGCCCAGCGGCCTGCTGACGCGCCAACGGCGCTTCCGCGACTACCACTCCGACGACCTCGCGCTGCACGCCGAAGTGCAGGGCACGCTGCGCACGGGCGCCCTCGAACACGAGCTGCTGCTGGGCGTGGACAGCTACCGCTTCGAGCTCGACACGGTGATGCTGCGCATCAACCCCAGCGCCGCCAGCCCGTACGCCATCGACATCTTCAACCCTGTCTATGGCCAGCCGCAGCCGGTACCGGGCCCCAACACCGACACGCTGGAAACGCAGCGCAATACCGCTGTCTACCTGCAGGACGCCATCAAGCTGGCGCCGGCCTGGCGCCTGGTGGCCGGGCTGCGGGTGGACCGCTACGCGCAGACGCTGGCCAACCGCCGCACCGGCCGCAGCGCCACGCAAGCGCCCACCGAAACCTCGCCGCGCCTGGGCCTGAGCTGGCTGCCGACGCCGCAGTGGAGCGTGTATGCCAACGCCGGCCGCTCCTTCCGCCCCAACGTGGGCACCGACGTTGCCGGCGCCAGCTTCAAGCCCGAAAGCGGGCGCGCGCTGGAGCTGGGCACGAAGTGGGAAAGCGCCAGCCAGCGATTGGGCGTGACGGCCGCGGTGTTCGACATCCGCAAGCGCAACGTGCTCACCGCCGACCCGGCGAACCCGGGCTTTTCCATTGCCGCCGGTGAAATCACCAGCCGCGGCGTGGAGTTCGACCTCAGCGGGCAGATCACCCGCCAGTGGCGCGTGAACGCGAGCCTGGTGCACAACGACGTGCGCATCTCGAAAGACAACACGCTGCCGGTGGGCAGCCGGCTGCTGAATTCGCCACGCATCAACGGCAGCCTGCTGGCCATGTACGAAGGCGAACTGGGCCAGGGCCAGCGCTATGGCGTGGGCGGCGGCGTCACGCACGTGGGCGAGCGTGTGGGCGAGGCCGGGCTGTCGAGCTTCGTGCTGCCCAGCTACACCACCGCCAAGCTGGTGGCGCACTGGCGCCTGAGCCCCACGCTGCGCCTGATGCTGGACGTGGACAACCTCTTCGACACCACCTACTACACCAGCTCGTTCAGCCGCGTGTGGGTGACGCCGGGCACGGCGCGCAGCGCCACGCTAGGCCTGCAGGCGCGGTTCTGAGGTGGACATGGACACCACCCCCTTCATCGCACCATTGATGACGCCACCCGCGCCTGCCACCCCGCCGCCCCTGCAAGCCATGCAAGTGGTGGCCGGCTACGGCACGCAGCCCGTGCTGCAGGGCCTGAGCCTGACCGTGGCGCCCGGCGAGATCTACGCCCTGCTGGGCGGCAACGGCGCCGGCAAGACCACCACGCTCAGCCTCTTCCTGGGCTTCGTGCGGCCGCAGCAGGGCCAGGTGCGCGTGAACGGCATCGACCCCGTGCAAGACGCCCAGGCCGCGCGCCGCCAGCTGGCCTACATCCCCGAGAACGTGGCGCTGTACGAACACCTCAGCGCCGAAGAAAACCTGGCCTACCTGCTGCAGCTGGCCGAGCAGCCGGCCACGCCGGCCAGCATCGGCCAGGCGCTGCAAGAGGCCGGCCTGCAGCCCGAGGCCCACGCGCGCCGCGTGGCGGGCTTCTCCAAGGGCATGCGCCAGAAGGTGGCGGTGGCGCTGGCGCTGGCCCGCCGCGTGCCGGCTTTGCTGCTGGACGAACCCACCTCGGGCCTGGACCCGCTGGCCTGTGCCGATTTCAACCGCCTGCTGACGCGGCTGCGCGCCCGCGGCGTGGCCACGCTCATGGTCACGCACGACCTGCTGGCCGTGGCCGACGTGGCCGACCGCATCGGCTTCATCGACGCCGGGCGTGTGCAGGAAGAGGTGGCCGCGCAGGCCGGCCCGCCGAGCACGCCCGGCGCGCCCCGCTTCGATGTGCTGGCGCTGTACCGGCGCTATGCGGCGGGGGTGGCTGCATGAGCGCGCCGGGCCGCTTCCAAGCGCTCATCCCGCAGCCCAGCGGGCGGAGGGCCGTCCCATGATTGCGCCGGGCCGTACCCTGAAGCTGGCCTGGGCCGTGGCCCGCGAAGAGCGGCGGCTGATGGCCCGCAGCCGCGTGGCCGTGGCGGGCCTGGGCCTGCTCCTGCTGCTGGCGATGGTGGCTGCCGTGGCCGCCTGGCAGCAGCGTGCGAGCGCGGCCGAGCAGCGCGCCCACCACCAGCAGCAGATGCACGATGAATTTGCTGCCCAGCCCGACCGCCACCCCCACCGCATGGTGCATTACGGCCACTTCGTCTTCCGCCCGCTCAGCCCGCTGGCGGCCTTCGACAGCGGCACCGACGCCTACACCGGCCACACGCTCTTCCTCGAAGGGCACCGCCAGAACAGCGCCAACTTCAGCGAGGTGCGGCAGTCCTCGCTGCTGCTGCGTTTCGGCCAGCTGCTGCCGGCCTTCGTGCTGCAGGTGCTGGCGCCGTTGCTGCTGGTGTTCATCGGCCATGGCCTGCTGGCGCGCGAGCGCGAGGCCGGCACGCTGCGCGTGCTGCTGGCCCAGGGCCTGGCACCGGGCACGCTGGTGGCGGGCAAGCTGCTGGCGCTGGGTGGCGTGGCCATATTGATGCTGCTGCCGGCCTTGCTGGCGCTGGCGGCGATGGTGCTGTTCAGCGGCGCGCCGGCCGCGCTGGCGGGCGCGCTGGCCGCGGCCTACGCGGGCTGGCTGCTGCTGTGGGTGCTGGGCGTGGGCGCGGTCTCGGCGCTGTGCCGGCGCAGCCGCGACGCCCTGCTGGTGCTGCTGGCCGCCTGGGCCTTGAGCGTGGTGGTGCTGCCGCGGCTGGCGGCCGAATGGGCCAGCGCCAGCCGACCGCTGCCCACGCGGGTGGAAAGCGACATCCTGCTGCAGCGTGAACTGGCGCAGCTGGGCAACAGCCACAACGCCGCCGACGGGCGCTTCGCCGCCTTCCGCCAGGCCACGCTGGCGCGCTACGGCGTGCAGCGCGTGGAAGACCTGCCCGTGAACTACAAGGGCCTGGTGGCGATGGAAGGCGAGCGCCAGACCAGCGAGCTGTTCGTGCGCCAGGCCGCGGCCAGCTTCGCGCAGCAGCACGCGCAGCGCGCAGCGGTGCAGCGCTGGGCGCCGGCCAGCCCGGTGCTGGCGCTGCGTGCGGTGTCGATGGCTTTGGCCGGCACCGACCTGCCGGCCTACCAGGGCTTCATGGAGCAGGCCGAGCAGCACCGTTACACGATGGTGCAGGCCCTGAACCGCCTGCAGGCCGAGCAGATGACGCTGCAGACCGACCGCTCCAGCCGCGACGACCGCATCAGCCGTACGCACTGGCAAGCCATCGCGCCTTTCGAGCACCGGTCCGAACTGCCAGCCCAGCTGCTGCAGCGCGCCGCCCCGGCCGCGGCCGTGCTGGGGGCCTGGCTGGCAGCGATGGCCGGCCTGCTGGCGCTGGCCACGCGGCGGCTTGCTAGGGGCGCGCCATGAAGGGGGCGATGCAGACCACGACGAAGGGCGTGGGCCCACAGCCCCGCTGGCACGCTGCCTGGGCGCCCTGGTCCCACGAGCTGCGTTTGCTGCGGCGCTCGCACCTGGCCGTGGCCGCGCTGGTGCTGCTGGCCTTGTTGACGGCCCTGGCCGTGGCCTCGGGCCTGTGCGAGGTGCAGCGCCAGCAGGCCAGCATCGCGCGCGTGCTGCAGCTGCAGCAGGGCGAGCTCGCCGAACAGGCCGCGCTGGTGGCCGCAGGCCGAGATGCCGGGGCCAGCGCCTACTACACCTTCCACAGCACCTACGACCCGCCAGCCCCGGCCAGTTTCCTGGCGCTGGGCCTGCGCGACGCCAGCCCGCACGTGCTGCGCGTGCGCGCGCTGGCGCTGCAGGCGCAGCTGCACGAGGGCGAAACCCACAACCCGGAACTGGCGCTGCTGGGGCGGCTGGACTACGCCTTCGTGCTGGTTTACCTGGCGCCGCTGTTTCTCATTGCGCTGATGTACGACCTGGTCTCGGCCGAACGCGCGGCTGGCCGGCTGGGCAGCCTGCTGGCACTGCCGGGCGGCCAGCGGCTGTGGCTGCGGCGCGCGGCGCTGCGCGCCGGGCTGGTGTTCGGGGCGCTGGCCTTGCCGGTGCTGGCAGGCGCCTGGGCCGGGGGGGCGGCCGGTGTCTGGGCGGATGGCCCGTCTGCAGGCGTGCTGGGCCTGGTGCTGGGGGTCACGGCAGCCTATGTGCTGTTCTGGGCCGCACTCGCGTTGGTGGTGGCGGGCCGCGGCTGGCCCTCGGCCACCAACGCGGTGGCGCTGGTGGGCTGCTGGGCGGTGCTGACGCTGGTGCTGCCCACGCTGGTGCAACTGGGCATCGTGCGCGCCGTGCCTGCGCACCAGGGCGCCGAGCTGATGCTGGCGCAGCGCGAAGCCGTGCACGGCGCCTGGGACCGGCCGCGCGAAGCCACGCTGGAGCGCTTCTTCCAGACCCACCCCGAGTGGCGCGACACCGCGCCCTTGCCCACCGGCTTCCACTGGAAGTGGTACTACGCCTTCCAGCAGCTGGGTGACGAAAGCGTGGCCACCCAGGCCGCCGCCTACCGCCAGGCCTTGCTGCAGCGCCAGCGGACCACCGTGTGGGCCGGCGCGCTGCTGCCCGGCGTGGCGGTGCAGACGGCCCTGCACCGCGCCGCCGAGACCGACCTCATCGCCCAGCTCGCCTACCAGGACGCCATCGCGCGTTTCCATGAACGCCTGCGCCGGCAGCTCTACCCGCAGCTCTTCCACGACCGGCCTTTCGGCGTGGCGGGCTTCGAGGCGCTGCCGCGCTTCGAGCCCGCGCCGCGCGGCCAGGCGCTGCCTGCGGCTGCCCTGCTGGCTCTGACCCTGGGGCCAGGGCTGGCGGCGGTGGCGCTGGGTGCGGTGCGCGGCTGGCGCCGGGTGTGGGTGGGGGGCCCGGCCTGGGCTCAGGATCGGTGAACGCTGCTTGCGGCGTGGATGGCAAGCCTGCCGCAGTGACGCACCGAAGCGCAGAATGCGGCCACCCCGGCCGGCCGCTGCCGGCCTGCGGGGTCACCGTGAGAAGGAGGCTCGCCATGCCGCTGACGCAACTTCAGGCCGTTGGAATGGCGACCACCGCCGCTACGAACACCGACCAGCTGCCGCGTTTGATGGACGGTCGCTGCATGGTGATTTCGCAGCAGGTGCACGCGGCAATGCCAGCGCGGGTGCCGGCCGTGGTGGTGGCTTTCATCGCCCTGCGCTGGTACACGCCGGAAGATCAGCGACGCAGCCATGTGGCCATCTACCTGTCAGAGGGGGGCGGCACCTTTGTCGTCGACGCATCCTGGCAGCAGTACCCCTTCGTCGCCAAGATGCAGAAGTACTCGGCTTCCACCAGGCGCAAGCATCGGGCATTGCCCCTGAGCGGACGCGACCGCGCCAGCGGCAAGGCCGCCCAGGCTGGCGACCGCGTCTACGTGGGCACGCCCGACGAGTGGCAGGCCTTCATCGAAAGCTTCAACACCATAGGCGCCGGCCGCATCACGCGGCGCGTCTTCCTGCAGCAGGCGGACGCGGCGGCCTGGATGTCGTTCGAGGTCTAGCCGGCGCCGGACGGGCCAACAGCCCGTCGCCCAGCTTCCGCAGGGTCAACCGCCCGCCGACCAGCGCCCGCCGAGGGCCCGCAGCAGCACCACGCGGTTGGCCTGTTCGGTCTGGCGCAGCGTCACCAGCCCCTGGCGCGCGCTGGCCAGCTGGCGTTGCGCGTCCAGCAGCTCCAGCTGGCTGCTGGCGCCCAGCCGGTAGCTCTGCTCGGCCAGGTTCAGGCTGCGCTCGGCCGCGGCCACCTGGGCCTGTTGCGCGGCCAGGCGTTCGGCCAGGCTGTCGCGCACGGCCAGGGCATCGGCCACTTCGCGGAAGGCGGCCAGGAGTGCGGCTTCGTAGTTGGCCAGCACCTCGCGTTGCGTGGCGCGGGCCACCTCCACCTGGGCCTGGCGGGCGCCGGCATCGAACAGCGGCAAATCCAGGCTGGGCAGCAGGCTGAAGAAGCCGCTGCCGCTGCGGAACAGGCCATCGAGTTCAGGGCTGCGCAGGCCGGCGCTGGCCGTCAGCGTCAGCCGCGGGAAACGTGCGGCGCGCGCCGCGCCGACATCGAAGGCCGCAGCCTGCAGCTGCTGTTCGGCCGCGCGCAGGTCAGGGCGCTGCAGCAGCACGGTGGCGGGCAGACCCGGGGGCAGATCGGGCAGGGCCGTGGCGGCTTCCGTCTGGGCCGGGTTCAGGTCCAGGGCTTGCGGCGTGGGCAGCAGCGCTTCGGGCAGCGGCTGACCGGCCAGCAGTTCCAGCGCCAGGCGTGCCTGCTGCACGTTGGCGGCGCTGCGTGCGGCTTCGCCCCGCGCGGCTTCGAAGGCCGTCTGCGCCCGCGCCAGCTGCAGGCCCGAGGCCGCGCCCAGGCGGTGCTGGCGTTCGGTGAGTTCCAGCGTCTGGCGCTGGCTGTCGCGCAGCGCTTCGTTCAGGCGCAGGCGCTGGCCTTCGGCGGCCAGGGCCAGCCAGGCGTCGGCCACCTGGGCCACCAGGCTCAGGCGCGCGCCGCGTTGTGTTTCCTGCTGCGCCGTGAAGCGCGCCAGTGCAGCGCCCTGCAGGCTGCCCAGGCGGTTGAAGAGGTCGAGCTCCCAGTTGCTGAGGTTCAGCCCGAGGGTGTAGCTGGTGCTGCTGCCGCCACCTTCGGTGCCCTGCTGGCTGATGACGGCGCCGGCGCGCACGTCGGGCCAGCGGTTGGCCTGGGTGATGCCGTACTGCGCGCGTACCCGCTCCACGGCGGCCACGCTGGCGCGCAGGCTGCGGTTGTCAGCCAGGGCCAGGCCCACCACCTGGCGCAGGCGCTCGTCGGTGAAGAAGCCGTCCCACTCGTGGGCGGTGCGGGCGGTGTCGCCGGGTGTGGGGGTCACCAGCGGGGGTGTGCCGGCCGGCGGCGTGCGGAAGCTGTCGCGCAGCGGGGCTTCGGGCTGGCCGGCGGCGGGCACCAGGCTGCCGCAGGCGCTGAGGGTGAGCGTCAAGCCCACTGCCAGGCCCAGGGCCAGCGCGGCGCGTGCTGCGGGCTTCAGGCGGGGGGTGGGGGTGACGTGCTTCATGCCGTCACCTCCTGCGCGGGGGCCGCCGTGGCTTCCTGCGGCCGGCGGCGCGAGAACAGCGTCTTCACCCACAGGTAGAACAAGGGGACGAAGAGTACGCCCAGCACCGTGGCGCTGATCATCCCGCCCAGCACGCCGAAGCCGATGGCCTGCTGCGAGCCCGAGCCCGCGCCCTTGGCCAGCGCTAGCGGCAGCACGCCCATGCCGAAGGCCAGCGAGGTCATCAGGATGGGGCGCAGCCGCTGCCGGCAGGCCTTCAGCGTGGCTTCCAGCAGGCCCATGCCCTGCAGGCGCAGCGTTTCGGCGAACTCGACGATGAGGATGGCGTTCTTCGCGCTCAGCCCCACCGTGGTGAGCAGGCCCACCTGGAAGAAGACGTCGTTGTTCTGCCCGCCCAGGTGGCTGGCGATCAGCGCGCCCAGAATGCCCAGCGGCACCACCAGCATCACGCTGAAGGGCACGCTCCAGCTTTCGTACAGCGCGGCCAGGCACAGGAAGATGAACAGCACCGACACCGCGTAGAGCAGCGGCGCCTGCGCGCCCGACAGCCGCTCCTGGAAGCTGCGGCCGCTCCACTCGTAGCCGATGCCGGCCGGCAGCTCGCGCAGCACCTCTTCCATCGCCTTCATGGCGGCGCCCGAGCTCACGCCCGGCGGCACGTCGGCCTGGATCTCGAAGGCCGGGCTGCCGTTGTAGCGCACCAGCTGGCGCGGCGCGGTGCTCCATTCGCTGCTGGCGAAGGCGGCCATCGACACCATCTGCCCGCTGGCGCTGCGCACGTACCAGTGCTTCAGGTTGTCGGGGCTGGCGCGGTAGGCGGCCTCGCCCTGCACCAGCACGCGCTTGACGCGCCCGCGGTCGATGAAGTCGTTCACGTAGCTGCCGCCCAGGGCGATGGCCAGGGTGTCGTTGATGACGTTGGGCGGCACGCCCAGCACGCCGGCCTTCTGGTCGTCGATGTTGATCTTCAGCTGCGGCGTTTCGGCCAGGCTCTGCGTGCGCGTGCGCGCCAGCTCGGGGCGCTGGTTGGCGGCGGCGATGAGCTGGTCGCGTGCGGCGGTGAGCTGCTCGCTGCCCAGCCCGCCCAGGTCTTGCAGGAAGAACTGGATGCCGGCGCTGCCGCCCAGGCCGCGCACGGTGGGCGGCTGCACCACGAAGACGCTGGCGTCGCGGATGCGCCGGCCCATCTCGCGGCTGAAGCGTTCGGCCAGCGCACCGGCGTCCTGGTTGGCACCGGTGCGCTGCGACCAGTCGGTCAGGCGGATGAAACCCTGGCCCGAGCCCTGGTCACCACCGGCCCCGCGCACCACGTTGTAGTACAGCACCTCGGGCTGGTCGGCGAGGTAGGCCTCCACCTGCGCGGCCACCGCCTCCATGCGTTCGGCCGTGGCGCCGGGCGCCATGCGCACCTGCAGTTGCAGGCCGCCCTGGTCTTCGTCGGGCAGGAAGGAGGTGGGCAGGCCCTTGTACAGCCAGGCCGTGGCGCCCACCAGCAGCAGGAAGACGATGAAGCTGCGCACACCGCGGCGGCTGAGCCAGCCCACGCCGCGCACATAGCGTTCGGTGAAGCGGTCGAAGCCGCGGTTGAAGCCACCGAAGAACCAGTCCAGCTGCTTGCCGAAAGGCCCGCCGTGCGCGGCGTGTTCACCCTTGTTCACCGGCTTCAGCACGGTGGCGCACAGCGCCGGCGAGAGCGTCATCGCCACCAGCACCGACAGCACCATCGCACTCACCACGGTGATGCTGAACTGGCGGTAGATCACGCCCGTGCTGCCGGCGAAGAAGGCCATAGGGATGAACACCGCGCTCAGCACCACGGCAATGCCCACCAGCGCGCCGCTGATCTCCTGCATGCTCTTCTTGGTGGCTTCGCGCGGCGACAGGCCTTCCTCGCGCATCAGCCGCTCGACGTTCTCCACCACCACGATGGCGTCGTCCACCAGCAGGCCGATGGCCAGCACCAGGCCGAACATCGTCAGCGTGTTGATTGAAAAGCCGAACAGCGCCAGCACGCCCATCGTGCCCAGCATCACCACCGGCACGGCGATGGCCGGCACCAGCGTGGCGCGCAGGTTCTGCATGAACAGGTACATGATGACCACCACCAGCACCACCGCTTCGAGCAGCGTCTTCACCACGCCGTTGATCGACACGCGCACGAAGGGCGTGGTGTCGTAGGTGATGGTGACGCGGTAGCCGGCGGGGAAGAAGGGCTCCAGCTCCGCCAGCTTGGCGCGGATGCCGTCGCCGGTGGTCAGCGCGTTCGCGCCGCTGGCCGGGAAGATGGCCATGCCCGCGGCATTGCGCCCGCTGCTGCGCACGTTGGTGGTGTAGCTGTCGCGGCCCAGTTCCACGCGGGCCACGTCGCCCAGGCGCAGCGAAGACCCGTCGGGCTGCACGCGCAGCACCACGTTGCGGAACTGCTCGGCCGTGTTCAGCTTGGAGCGCGCGGTGATGATGGCCGTCAGGCGCTGGCCTTCGGGCGCCGGCAGTGCGCCGATCTGCCCTGCCGAGACCTCGGTGTTCTGCTGCAGCAGCGCGGTGCGCACGTCGCCCGGCACCAGGTTGTAGCGCTGTAGCTTCACGGGGTCGAGCCACACGCGCATGGCGTAGCCCGAGCCGAAGACGTTGACGTCGCCCACGCCTTCCACGCGGCTGATGATGTCGACCAGCGTGCTGTTCAGGTAGTCGCCCAGGTCGCCCGAGGTGACGTTGGGGTCGTCGCTGGTGAGCATGGCCACCATCAGGAATTCGCTGCCGGCCTTGGTCACGCGCACGCCCTGGGCCTGCACGGCCTGCGGCAGGCGGCTGATGACGCTTTGCACCTTGTTCTGCACCTGCACCTGCGCGGTGTCGGGGTCGGTGCCGGCCTGGAAGGTGAGCTGCGTGTTGGCACTGCCCGAGGCGCTGCTGCTGCTTTCGATGGACAGCAGCCCGTCGATGCCCTTGAGGCTTTGCTCGATGATCTGCGTGACCGAGTCTTCGATGGTCTGCGCCGAGGCGCCGGGGTAGTTCGTGTTGATGCTGACGCGGGTGGGCGCGATGTCGGGGTAGCGTTCCAGCGGCAGCGTCAGCGTGGCGGCGGCGCCGGCCAGCATGATGACGATGGCCAGCACCCACGCGAAGATGGGGCGGTTGATGAAGAAGGCGGCCATGGGGCTTGCTCCTGGCGCGCGTTCAGCGGGCAGCCGTTGCGGCCGATGCCGTGCCGGCGGGCTTGCCGGCGCCCGTGCCCGCACCGCCGGGGCCGGCGCCCTTGCCACCGCCCTTGCCAGCCGGCTTGCTGCCCGCGGCCACCGGCGTCACCACTTGGTCGGGGCGGGCGCGCTGCAGGCCTTCGACGATGAGGCGGTCGCCCGCCTTCAGCCCGCTGGTCACCAGCCACTGGTTGCCCACGGCACGGCCCAGTGTCAGGCGGCGGCGTTCCACCTTGTTACCTTCGCCCACCACCAGCGCGGTGGCGTCGCCGGTGGCGGTGCGGCTCACCCCCTGCTGCGGCACCAGCAGCACGTTGCGGTCCACCCCGGCCAGCACGCGCGCCTGCACCACCATGCCGGGCAGCAGCGTGCCCTGCGGGTTGGGCACCACGGCGCGCAGCGTCACGCTGCCGGTGGCGGGGTCGACCGTCACGCCGCTGAACTGCAGCGTGGCCGGCTGCGGGTGCACGCTGCCGTCTTCCATCACCAACTGCACCTGGCTGCTGGCGTTCTGGCTGGCCACCTGGCGGCGCAGCTGCAGCAGTTCGCTGCTGCTCTGCACGATGTCCACGTGCATGGGGTCGAGCTGCTGGATGGTGGTGAGCGCCTGCGTCTGGTTGGCCGTGACCAGCGCGCCGGCCGTCACCGCCGAGACCTCGATGCGCCCGCCGATGGGCGCCACGATGCGCGCGCGCTGCAGCTGCACCTGCGCCGCCTGCAGCGCGGCCTGGGCCACGGCCACGTCGGCCTCGGCCTGGCGCTGTGCGGCGGCGCTGTCGTCGGCGGCCTGGCGGCTGATGGCGTCGGCCTTCAGCAATTCGGCATCACGCGCGGCGCGCACCTTCGTGGCGGCGAGCTGGGCCTCGGCCTTCTGCAGCGCGGCGGCGGTGCGTGCGCGCTCGGCTTCGAAGCTGGCGGCGTCCAGCTGGTACAGCGGCTGGCCGGCGGCCACGCGCGCGCCTTCGGTGAACAGGCGCTTCTGCACCAGGCCGCCCACCTGCGGGCGGATCTCGGCCACCTGGCTGGCGCGCAGCCGGCCGGGCAGTTCCAGCTGCAGCGGCGCGTCTTGCGCGGCCACCGTCACCACGCCCACCTCGGGCGCGGCGCGCGGCGGGCCGCCGGCTGGCGGGGCGCCAGGGCTCGCGGCGGGCTTCTCCTGGCAGGCGCTGAGCAACCCGGCCACCAGCAGCACAGCGGCCGGGGCGAGGAACGAGAGACGGGTGGGGGCAGAGGTTCGCACGGCACGATGCTGACGCCACAATGTGGAGAGACCTTGAAGGGCCCGAGGGTTTGAAGGCCACGACCCCACGGCCGTGCAGGCCATCCCCAAGTTCGTGTAAACCCTGGCCGCTGCCATGAAGCTGAACCTTGCCGCCCGCCTGTTTGCTGCCGTGCTGAGCGCGGCCGTGGTGGTGGCCGTCGCCATGGGCGTGGGCGCGCACCTCAACCTGAACCGCGACTTCCTCGGCTACCTGAACGAACAGGCCATCGGCCGGCTCGACCTCGCCGTGCCCAGCGTCACCGCCGGCTACCGCCAGCAAGGAAGCTGGGACTTCCTGCGCGAGCGCCCCGACCTCTGGTTCCGCCTGCTGCGCCCCGCGCCCGACGACACGCGCGTGCCCATCACCGAACGCCCGCCGGCCAGCGCCACGCCGGCCGAGCTGACTGGTGCCTCGCGCCGCTTCACGCTGCTGGACGCCGAGCGCCGGCGCATCGTGGGCTTCAGCAGCCCGGCCGAGAACGCCATCGAACGCGCCATCGTCGTGGACGGCCTCACCGTGGGCTGGCTGGTGCTGACGCCCTTCGAGCAGGTGAGCTACGGCGCCGAGAAGCGTTTTGCCGATGCCCAGGAACGCACCGCCTGGGTGGTGGGCGGCGGCGCGGTGCTGCTGGCCGCGGCCGTGGCCCTGTGGGCTTCACGCCGGCTCTTGCGCCCGGTGCGCCAGGTGGCCGACGCCACGCACCGCCTGGCCGCTGGCGACTACGCCACGCGCGTGCCGGAAGAAGGCGCGGCCGATGACGAGATCGGCCGCCTCTCGCGTGATTTCAACCAGCTCGCGCTGACCTTGCAGCGCAACGAAGCGATGCGGCGCGAGTTCATGGCCGATGTGTCGCACGAGCTGCGTACGCCGCTGGGCGTGCTGCACGGCGAGCTGGAGGCGCTGGAAGACGGCGTGCGCCAGCTCGACGCCGCCGCGCTGCGTTCGCTGAAGGGCGAGGTGGCCACGCTGCACAAGCTGGTGGACGACCTCTACGAGCTCTCGCTGGCCGACGTGGGCGCGCTGTCCTACCGCAAGGCCGAGCTCGACTTGCGCGAGATCATCGACGACACCGCCGGTGCCTTCGGCGAGCGCCTGCGCAGCAGCGGCCTGGCCTTGCAGCTCGACCTGCCGCCCGGCCCGCTGCCGGCCTTCGGCGACGCGCGCCGGCTGCGCCAGCTGTTCGCCAACCTGCTGGAGAACAGCTGCCGCTACACCGATGCCGGCGGTGCGCTGCGCCTGCAGGCGCGGCGCGAAGGGCGGCAGACCCTGATCGACCTGCACGACAGCGCGCCCGGCGTGCGCCAGGAACACCTGCCGCGCCTCTTCGAGCGCTTTTTCCGCGCCGAGGCCTCGCGCAGCCGCGCCAGCGGTGGCGCCGGCCTGGGCCTGAGCATCTGCCAGCGCATCGTGCAGGCGCATGAAGGGCGCATCGAGGCGCGACCCTCGCCCCTGGGCGGGCTGTGGCTGCGCGTGGAACTGCCGGCCCTGGGTTGAGCTGCCGACCCACAACGCTGCTGAAGCACCAAGGCCGCCGCCGCCCACCCCGACCGTGAGCCCCCCTCTGCCGCCCCCGCTGCCCGAGCCCGGCCCGGCCCACGTGCTGG
Source organism: beta proteobacterium AAP51 (assembly GCA_001295905.1). Classification (GTDB taxonomy): domain Bacteria; phylum Pseudomonadota; class Gammaproteobacteria; order Burkholderiales; family Burkholderiaceae_C; genus Rubrivivax. The sequence continues at coordinate 35,342 of LJHT01000080.1, forward strand.
TGGTGGAAGACGAGCCCAGGCTCGCGGCCCTGCTGGCCGACTACCTGCGCGCCGCCGGCCACCAGCCCGAATGCGTGGCCGATGGCGCGCTGGCCCTGCAGGCCTACACCGAGCGCCGGCACGACCTGGTGCTGCTGGACCTGATGCTGCCGGGCCTGGATGGCCTGTCTGTGTGCCGCCAGCTGCGCACGCTGAGCGCCGTGCCCATCGTGATGCTGACTGCGCGCGCCGACGAGGCCGACCGCCTGGCGGGCCTGGAGATGGGCGCCGACGACTACATCGCCAAGAACCCCTTCAGCCCGCGCGAGGTGATGGCGCGCGTGAAGGCCGTGCTGCGCCGCAGCCGCGCGGCGGCCTTTCCGGATGTGCCCCTGCTCATCGACGAAGAACGCCGCCGCGCCGCCTGGCTGGGGCGCGAGCTCGACCTCACGCCCATCGAGCTGCGCCTGCTGGGCACGCTGGCGGCGCAGCCCGGCCGCATCTACCCGCGCGCGCAGCTGCTCGAACAGCTGCACGGCGACGCCCGTGCCGCCACCGAGCGCGCGGTGGACAGCCACGTGAAGAACCTGCGCCGCAAGCTGGAACAGGCCGGCGCGGGCAGCGAGCGCATACGTTCTGTGTACGGCGTGGGGTATTGCTACGAGGCTTGAGCCCTGCCGCGCGTGGCGGGAAGGGCTTGCACGGTGCACCTTTTGCGCTGCAGGTGCTGTGGCTGCAGGCGCCGTTCAAAACTTGCGCGCCAGCACCACCGCCGCTGCCGAGCCGCTGCCCACCATCGCGCACCACGCGCGCAGCACGGCGCCGCCCAGCCCGCCGGGCGAGGGGCCGCGCAGCGCGGCGGCTTCGTCGCGGTGGTGGCACTCGTCGGCCTGGCACTGCGCCAGCAGCGCGCGCAGCGGGGCGGCGGCTTCACGCTCGGCGGCGGGCAGCTGGTCGATCTGGTCCAGCTGCTGCTGGTAGTGCTGGTCGACGAAGGTTTCCACTGCGGCGATCGTGGCGTACACCGCGCGCGGGCCGGCCAGCGCCGGCAGCGCACCGGTGAGGAAACCCGCCACCCGCCAGGCCGGTAGCAGGCGGCTGCGCTGCGGCCAGGGCAGCTGGCGTGAGACGAGGCGCAGGTGCTCTTTTTCGGTGGCCAGGTGGGCTTCGGCAAAACGGCGCACGCCGGCATCACGCGCCAGCAGCAGCACGCCGCGGTAGATCCACACCGCGCCGGTTTCGCCGGCGTGGTTGCTGCGCATCTCGGCCACCAGCGCGGGCGGCACGTGCAGCGTGGCGGGCTCGAAGGCGGCGGCGGTGCGTTGCATCCACGGGCGCAGGTGCAGGAAGCCGCGGTAGGCCAGCTCCATCAGCGGCGTGGCGCCGGGCAGCGCAGCCAGCCGGGCCAGCCAGCGCCAGCCGGGCAGCACCGCCCACAAGGCCACGAAACCGCGTGCGCCGCTGGCCAGCCGGCCATCGGCCTGCTGCACGTGGAAGCGCGCCAGCAGTTGCGCACGCTCGGTGCCGGCGGGCAGCGCGCTGGCGGCATCGCTCACGTCGACGAAGGCCAGCGGCTGCTGGGCCGGCAGGTCGCGGTAGAGCGCAATCTCGCGCCGGCACAAGGGGCAGGCGCCGTCGTACAGCACGGTGAGGGTGCCTTCGCCGCAGGTGGCTGCCTGCGCGGGGGCTTGCGTGGCGGGGTGTGCGGCGGCGCGTGAGGCGGCATGTGCCGCGGCGTGCGCGACGCCGGTCGAGGTGGGCTGGGTGCCCGCTTCAGCGGGGGCCGGCGGCTGCGGCATGGTCATGCGCCGCATGCTGCCAGGATGAGGCCAGCCGTGCTGGCGTCAGGGGCGGGCGTTTTGTGATGAGGCGCCGCGGTGCGCGGCGCCCGGGCTTGACGCCCTCAGGGCGCCTTGCGCGCCGGCTTGAAGGCCGGCAGGGGCACGGCGGCCAGCAGGTCGTTGCCGGTGAGGTCTTGCGCGTCGGGGAAGACGGCGCGCCAGACGTCGCGCATCTGCCCGCCTTCCAGCGTGACCACGCTTTCGTAGGCGAAGTCGTAGCCGGTGATCGTGAAGCCGTGGCCGCGGCACACGGCCTTGCCGCCACCCAGCACGCAGCGCGCCGACCACACCGAGGCCTCGTCCTTGCCCTGCAGCACCAGGTGCTTGGGGAACTGCTTGATCAGCGTCACCGAGCCCGGCTTGGCCCACACGCCTTCGAAGCGCAGGTCGTTGCTGCCGGGGTTGCGGCTGCCGCTGTCCTGGGCATGGGCCAGGGGCACGGCCAGGGCGCAAAAGGTGGCGAAGGCGGCCGTGGCGGCCAGCCGCAGCGGGATCTTGAGCTTGTTCATCGAATCACGTCTCCTTGGGGCGGGTGCCCTGCCGGCCTCGCACCCGAACTGAGTGGATGCGCCAGGTGCCCAGTCGGCGCCGAGCATAGCCAAGCGCGCGCGGGGCGGCTAGAGCGGGTGGGGCTGCCTGAACCCGGAAACCGGCCTGGCGCTCATGCGGCATCGTCTTTCCAGGTGATGCGCCGGGCCATGCGCGATTGCGGCCAGCGCCAGATCACCAACCCGGCCAAGGGCCAATAGAGGGCATTGAAGACCCAGCCGCCATACAAGGCCGCCCACACCTGCTGCGACACCGAGCGCGAGAACACCACCTCGCCGTCGCGGCGCAGCCGCAGCAGCGTGCCCTGTGTGGGCGCCAGGCCCAGCAGCGCAGCCAGCGAGGGCAGGGCGGCGTACTCGGCCGTCACCGCGCCAGGTTGCAACAGCTTGTTGCGGCAGTCATAAGGTGTGCCCAGGAAATCGGCCCGGCAGGACAGCGTGGCCGGGCCCACCTTCAGCACCTGGGCGCAGAAGACCAGGCAAGCCTGCGCGCTTTCGGCAGGGCCCGCCACCGTCTGCCGCGCGGGCTGCAGCAGCGGCACGCTGAGCCACAGCGCCAGCAGCAGCGGCGGCGCGCTCACGCCGGCAATGCGCAGCCAGGGCGTCTTCGGCCTCGCCGTGGGCACCACGGCGGGGGCGGCAGCGGCTTGGGGGGTGTGGGCAGTCACGGGCAGGCCTTCGTGCCAACATCATGCCGCAGCCCGCTGCGAACCACCTGCATTGAGGAGGAGCCATGCCCGAGTTTTCCTGCAGCGTCACGCAATCGCCCGCCCGCTGGAGCGCGGCCGATGTGCTGGTGTGGAAGCTGGTGCCGGAAAGCTGGGGCGGTGGCCGCCCCTACATCCAGCGCTTCAAGGACGGCTGGGTGCACCACCACCGCGCCGCCATCCGCGTGGCCGCGCGCGAGCGGCGTTTCCCGCCCGAACTGCTGGCCGGCGTGTGCTGGATCGAGGTGGCCGGCGACCCCTCGGGCATCGACCGCCTGGCCTTCGAGGTGCGCGCCTTCGACTGGAGCGGGCCCGACTGGGTGGACCGCAACATGACCATCACCCACGAGCCCGGCCGCACCTCCTTCGGCGCCGTCAGCATGCAGCTGCGCACGGCGGCGCACACGCTGGGCCTGAACCCGGCGCGGCTGACGATGGAGCAGCTGCGCGGCCTGGCGGGCTGCCTGGAGAACGACGCCTTCAACATCGACATCGTGGCGCGCCACCTGCGGCAGATCATCGACCGCGACGGCCTGCAGACCCAGCCGCCGGCCCTCAGCGAAGACGCCGTTCGCGTGGCCGGTGCGCGCTACAACCGCGGCATGGGGCTCTCGCTGGAACGCATACGGGCCAACATGAGTTACGGCAACTTCATCGTCAGGTTCTGGCCGCGCCTGGCGGGCCTGCTGGGCACGTGAACACGCCGGCCCCCCCTTCGCGCCGCGCGCGGGGCTGGCGCTGGCTGGGCCACGCGGCCAGCGGGGTTGGCCTGCTGGTGCTGGCGGTGCTGCCGGCCCACAAGTACGGCTGGATGGAAGACATCGACCCCGCCATCGACCCGGCGGCGCTGGAAGATGGCTCGGGCAACCGGCTGGTCTTCGCCACGCTGGTGCTGCTGCTGGCCGTGGGCCTGCAGGCGCTGGGCTGGTGGCTCGCCGCCCCGGGTGCTGGTGTGGGTGCGGGCGCGCGCCGCCACCTGCTGCCTGGGCTGTGCATCGCGGCCTTGCTGGGGTTGTGGGCCTGGAAATTCTGGCTTTGACGGTTGGTCTGCCGTTCGGGCCTCAACACGGCGCGGTGTCACGCTCGCCGTACATTTCCGCCGCCTGACGGTGTGAGGGCTTTTTTAGCGCGCTTCTGGCTCAGCACTCCGATCGTCCGCCTGCTGGCGCGGTGCCGCCGGGGCGCGGCCCAGCACCCCCAGGCTGGCCGCGCAGCACAGCCCCATGCACAGCGCCACGGCGCCCACCGGTGCGGCTTCCAGCCAGGGCGCTACGGCCTGCGCGGCCAGGGCCGAGAGGCCCAGCACGGCCAGCATCAGCAAGGCGGCAGCGCGGCCCATCTGCGCGGCGGGCAAGGACAAGGCCAGCGCCATGGTGGCCGGGCCACGCACGCCCAGCAAGGCGCAGAACAGCACCCAGAAGCCGCCGAAGTACAGCCAGCCCGGCGTCAGCCACAGGCCGCCCAGACCCCAGGCCCCCGTGAGCAAGGCCTGGCCCCAGGCGCCCGCGCGGGCCAGCCGTTCAGGGCCGAAGCGCCCGCCGGCGTGGGTCGAGCCGGCTGCCGTGGGCCGAGCCGACAGCCAGCCCGTCAACCAGGTGCTGGCAAGGAAGGCCGCCACGCCTGCCGCCTGCAGCGCGGCGAAGGCCCCGGGGCCCCAGCCGGCACTCAGGCGCAGCATCTGCGGCGCGCTGGCGACGAAGCAGAACAGCGCCGCGAAAGCCAGCGCATGGGCCAGCGCCGGGCGCAGGAAGCGCGGGTTGCGCAGCAGATCGAAGTGGCTGGCTTTCTGATGCGCCTGCACGCCGGGCAGCACGCGCGGCGTGGCGGCCAGCGCCCAGGGCGTGAGCAGCAGCATCGCACCCAGCAGTGCCCAGAACAGGCCGCGCCAATCAGCCAGCAGCAAGAGCGCGGCACCCAGCACCGGGCCGCAGGCCGGCACCAGCGATTCCATCATCGCCACCCAGCCCAGGCCGCGCGTGGCCTCGTGCGAAGGCAGGCTGGCGCGGATGACGCTGGGGGCCACCACCGTGGCCGCGCCGGCGCCCAGGCCCTGCAGCGCGCGCCACAGCAGCAGCGGCGTGATGCCCTGCGCCAGCGCGCAGCCGGCCGTGCCGGCCAGCAGCAGCAGCGCACCCGCCAGGGCCGTGCGCCGCGGACCCCAGCGCGTGAACACCTCGCCCCACAGCAGCTGCGATGCGGCCAGCGCAAAGAGAAACACGCTGAGCGTGGCCTGACCGGCAGCCACGCTGACGCCCAGTTCCGCCTGCAGCGTGGGCACGGCAGGCAGCACCAGGTCCATCGCCAGCATGCCAGCGGCCGTCAGGCCCGCCATCGGGGCCACCACGCGCAGCGCAGCCGCGCTCACGCCGCGCTCATGCTGCGTCAGGGGCCTGCCGGCTGCCCTTCCTGGGGCCCTTCTTGCTGGCCTGTTCGCGCGCCGCCTTCTTCGCGGCACGTTCTGCCTCGCGCACTGCGGTGGCGGCCAGCCAGGCGGCGTGGTCTTCGGGCGTTTCCAGCGTCACGCGGCCGATGGCGCCCGAGCGGAAGTCGTTCAGCACCGCCTCGGCCGCCTTCTGCAGGTTCAGCACCGCACCGCTGCCCACATAGCCGCGCTGGCGCGCGATGCGTTCCAGCAGCTGGTCGGCAGGCCAGGCCGCCAGCGCGTCGGCGTCTTCGGGCGCGGCCAACTTGTAGCGCGCCGCCAGCGCGCCGGGGTAGCCGGCCTGCAGGCGTTCCAGCAGGCCCAGCGCCACTTCCTGCTCGTCGTAGGCATTGCGGCCCACGGCGCCGCTGGCGGCCAGCAGCAGGCCGCTTTCGGGCACGGTGATGCGCGGCCACAGCAGGCCGGGGGTGTCGTACAGCGTCACGTCGCTGGCCAGCGCGATGGCCTGCTCGGTCTTGGTGATGCCGGCTTCGTCGCCCGTCTTCGTGGCCTTGCGCTTGACCAGCGTGTTGATGAGCGTGCTCTTGCCGACGTTGGGCACGCCGCAGATCAGCACGCGCAGCGGCTTGACCATGCCGCCGCGCAGCGGCGCCAGTGCGCGGCAGGCCTGCAGCAGGCGCGCGGCCGGCGCGGGCTCGCTGGCGTCCAGGCCCAGGGCGCGGGTGTCGGGCTGGGCGTTGTAGTGCACCAGCCAGGCTTCGGTGCGCACGGCATCGGCCAGGTCTTGTTTGTTCAGCAGCTTCAGCGTGGGCTTGCCGGTGGTCAGCGTGGCCAGCAGCGGGTTGGCGCTGCTGGCGGGCAGGCGCGCATCGAGCAGTTCGATGACGACGTCGATGCCTGATTTCAGCCGCTCCACCATCGCCAGGCGCGTGGTGTGCATATGGCCGGGGAACCACTGGATGCTCATGCCCGGCATGCTAACCACCCGGGCTGCCGTCATCGGCGTGTCACAGCGCCGTCGCATCATCGTGCGATGCAGTTGTGGCGCCGCCGCAGCGTGCGGAGGCTGAATGAACGACAAGCACATCACGTCCCAGTTCGACACCGAACTCAGCGGTATTTCCTCGCGTGTGCTGGAGATGGGTGGCTTGGTGGAAGCGCAGGTGGCGCAGGCCGTCTATGCGCTGACGAAATCCAGTGGCGAAACCGCCAGCCACGTGCTGCGCACCGAAGAGCGCGTGAACCAGATGGAGGTCGAGATCGACCGCGATCTGTCCACCATCATCGCGCGCCGCCAGCCCACCGCGCGCGACCTGCGCCTGCTCATCGCCATCAGCAAGACCATCGGCAACCTCGAGCGCGTGGGCGACGAGGCCGCGCGCATCGCACGCACCATGCAGCGCCTGATGAACAGCGGCATCAGCAGCAAGCTGCGCCTGCCGGTGGGCGACATCTCCTTCGAGGCCGACCTGGCCATCGCGCTGCTGCGCAAGTCGCTCGATGCCTTCGCGCGGCTGGATGCCAGCGCGGCGCTGGACGTGATGAAGAAGGACAGCGAGATCGACGTCGAATTCGACGGCCTGATGCGCAAGCTGGTCACCTACATGATGGAAGACCCGCGCACCATCTCGGCCAGCATCGACCTCATCTTCGTGGCCAAGGCCATCGAGCGCGTGGGCGACCACGCCAAGAACCTGGCCGAGCAGGTGATCTACGTCGTCAAGGGCACCGATGTGCGGCACACGCCGATGGACGACGTCGAGTCGGTCGTTGCCTGAACCCCTGAACCTACGACGAGCACCCCATGGCCCGCATCCTGGTTGTTGAAGACGAACCCGCCATCGCCGAGCTCATCATGCTGAACCTGCGGCATGACGGCCACGAGGTGCAGCTGGCCACGAGCTCGGCCGATGCCGAAAACGCGCTGCGTCAGGCCCTGCCCGACCTGGTGCTGCTGGACTGGATGCTGCCCGGCGAAAGCGGCCTGCAGCTGGCCCAGCGCTGGCGGCGCGATGCACGCACGCGCGAGCTGCCCATCGTGATGCTCACCGCGCGCAGCGAAGAGCGCGACATGGTGCAGGGCCTGGACAGCGGTGCCGACGACTACCTGGCCAAGCCTTTTTCGCCCAGCGTGCTGGTGGCGCGCATCCGCTCGGTGCTGCGCCGCAAGGCGCCGCAGTCGCTGGATACGGCGGTGCAGATCGGCGCCCTCACGCTCGACCCCAGCACCATGCGCGTGGTGGCCAACGGCACCGTGGTGAAGCTGGGCCCGACCGAGTTCCGCCTGCTGCGTTTCCTGATGAACCACCCCGAGCGCGTGCACTCGCGCGCCCAGCTGCTCGACCGCGTGTGGGGCGACCACGTCTTCATCGAAGAGCGAACCGTGGACGTGCATGTGAAGCGCCTGCGCGAAGCGCTGGCCGTGGCCGACTGCGCCGGCATGGTGGAAACCGTGCGCGGTGCCGGCTACCGGCTGGCCCGGCCGGTGACGGCCAGCGCCGGCGCGGCCTGAGCCGCAAACTGCCGCTGCACCAGTGCCGCGCCTTTGCGCGCGGCGAGTCTGGCCTCGCCTGATTCCGCCTGAACCCGCGTGACCCCGCGAGCGGACCGGTCCACCGTCATGCCGTAGGCTCGCGGCATGCAGACTTCCGAGCTGGTCTTTTCCCTTTCGCGCCGCCGCTGCTGGCTGGCGCCCAGCCTGGCGCTGGGTCTGGCGGCCCTGGGCGCCCCTTCTCCCGCCACCGCGCAGGTCACCACGCTGACGGTGGCCGTCGACCTCAGCCTGGCCGGCCCCATGGACGAAGTGGCACGCGCCTTTGCCGCACGCCGCGCCGGGCTGCGCGTGGCCCTGGTGCCCGGCGAGCCCGGTGCGCTGCTGGCGCAGATGGCGCAGCCCGGCAGCACCATCGACGTGCTGGCCGGTGCCGATGCCGAAACCGCCGCCTACGGCCGGCAGCGGCGGCTGCTCGGCCCTGCGCCCGACCTGGTGTTCGCCGGCAACACCCTGGTGCTGATGGTGCCCGTCGCGCTGGCCGTGCCGGTGCAGCGCCTGGCCGACCTGGCCCGGCCCGAGCTGGCCCGCATTGCCATCGGCCGCGTGAACACCGTGGCCGTGGGGCGCTATGCCCGCGAGGCCATCAACGCGCAGCGCTTGTGGCCCCTGGTGCAGCGCAAGCTGGTGCAGGTGGGCAGCGCGGCCGAGGTGCTGGCCTTGGTGAAGGCGGCCGAGGTCGAAGCCGGCTTCGTCTACGGCAGCGACGCTGCTGCCGCAGGTGCCGCCGTGCGGGTGGTGGAGACCCTGGCCACCACCACGCCGCTGCGTTACAGCGCGGCCACCGCGGCGGCCAGCCGCCAGGCGGCGCTGGCCGAGGCTTTTGTCGCCCACCTGCGCAGCGAGGCGGCGCGCGAGGTGTGGCGGCGCGCCGGCCTGGTGCTGGTGTGAGGCCGCACCCTGGCGCAAGCCGGGTGGCTGCGCCTGGCGGGCTAGCCACTTTTCCATAACCACGCCGTCCGGCGGTTTGCCGCGCGGCCCGGCACACTCAAGGCCATGAGCGTCTCAACGTCACCACCCCTCATCCAGCTGCAGCAACTGGGCCTGCACTACACGCTGGGCAGCAGCCGCATCGACGTGCTGCGCGACGTCACCGTCAACGTGGCCGCGGGCCAGAGCGTGGCGGTGGCCGGGCCTTCGGGTTCGGGCAAGACCTCGCTGCTGCTCTTGCTGGCCGGCCTGGAGCGCCCGGCCGCGGGCCGCGTGCTGCTGGAAGGCACCGACCTGGCCGGCCTGGGCCGCGACGCGCTGGCCGATCTGCGGCGCGACCGCGTGGGCATCATCTTCCAGAGCTTCCACCTGCTGCCCAGCCTGACGGCCTTGGACAACGTGGCGCTGCCGCTGCAGATAGCGGGCCGCCCGCAGGCTTTCGAGGCCGCGCGCCAGATGCTGCAACGCGTGGGGCTGGGCGAGCGCCTGCACCACCACCCCAGCCAGATGTCGGGCGGCGAGCAGCAGCGCGTGGCCATTGCGCGCGCGCTGGTGCACCGGCCGCGCCTGCTGCTGGCCGACGAGCCCACCGGCAACCTCGACGACACCACCGGCGCGCTGGTGCGCGACCTGCTGTTCGAGCTGCAGCGCGAAAGCGGCGCCACGCTGGTGCTGGTGACGCACGACCTGGCCTTCGCTGCCCGTTGCGACCGCGTGCTCTACCTGCGCGAGGCGCAGCTGCACGAAGGCCTGCATGAAAGAGCGCCAGCGCGGCCGGCGGAAGACCGCCCGCACGGCCCCGCCCAGCCCCACCCGCCCCAGGCCGGCCATGCCCTTCCTGTTTAGCCTGGCCTGGCGCGACCTGAAAAGCGGCGGCCGCCGCCTGTGGGTGTTCGCCGCCTGCCTGGTGCTGGGCGTGGCGCTGGTGGCCGGTGGCGGCGGCCTGTACCGCCAGGTGGGCGCCACGCTGCAGAACGACGTGCGCGCGCTCTTCGGTGGCGATGTGGAAGTGCGCAGCACCCAGCCCCTGTCTGCCGCCACGCTGGCCTGGATGGCCGAGCGCGGCAGCGTGTCACGCATGGTGCAGCTGCGCACCATGCTGCGCACGGCCGACGGGCGCTCGCAGCTGGTCGAGCTGCAAAGCGTGGACGGCGCCTACCCGCTGGTGGGCCAGCTCACGCTCGCACCCGCTGCGCCATTGGCCGAGCTGCTGGCCGAACGCGAAGGCCGGTACGGCATCGCCCTGGACGCCCTGCTGGCGCGCCGCCTGAACCTGGCCGAAGGCGCCACCGTGGAAGTGGGTGACGCCACGCTGCAGGTGCGCGCACTGGTGCTGCAGCAGCCCGACCGCAACCTGCGCGCCGAATGGCGCGGTGCGCCCGTGCTGGTGGCCGAGGGCGCGCTGCAGGCCAGCGGCCTGGTGCAGGCCTTCAGCCGCGTGGACTACCGCTACCGCGTGGCCACCGAACTGCCGCCGCGCGCCTGGCGCAACGCCTACATCGCCGCCCACCCCAACGACCAGGCCGAGCTGCGCACCGTGGCCGACCGCAGCGACATGATCACCCACGTGCTGGGGCAGATCGGCTCGGGCCTGCTGCTGGTGGGCTTCTCGGCGCTGTTCATCGGCGGCCTGGGTGTCTTCAACAGCATCCAGGCGCACCTGGAAGGCAAGCTGGGCACCATCGCCACGCTGCGCGCTTTGGGCTTGCGTGACGGCCGCCTGGCCACCGTGGTGCTGCTGCAGGTGCTGATGCTGGCCGTGGGCGCCAGCGCCGTGGGCGCGCTGCTGGGCGGCCTGCTGGTGGTGGGCGGGCTGCAGCTGGCAGCAGGCGCGGTGCCGCAGGCCGCGGGCTTCAGCGCGCAGGCCCTCACGCTGCTGCCGCCGCTGGCGGTGGCCATGGCCTTCGGCGTGCTGACGGCGCTGTGCTTCACACTGCCGGCGCTGGGCCGGGCGCTCAGCGTCAGCCCGGCGGCGCTGTTCCGCGGCATCCACGGCAGCGCCTTGCGCACGCCGCGCGCGGCCTGGGTGTTGACGGGGGCGGCCGTGCTGCTGCTGCTGGTGCTGCTGGTGCAGGTGCTGCCCGACCCGCGTTTCGGCCTGGCTTTCGTGGCCGTGGCGCTGGCGTTGCTGCTGTTGCTGGAAGGCGTGATGCGCCTTCTGCGGTGGGGCGCGGCGCGCTTGCTCGCGGCGCCGAACTGGCAGCCCGGTTTCGAGCTGCGCGTGGCGTTGGCCGGCCTGCAGCGGCCGGGTTCTCCCATGCGCGCGGCCTTGCTCTCGCTGGGTTCGGCGCTCACCTTGCTGGTGGCCTGCACGCTGGTGGTGGCCGCGCTGCTGCGCACCGTGAACGAGACCGTGCCCAAGGCCGCGCCGGCGCTGGTGTTCTACGACGTGCAGCAAGACCAGCTGCCGCTGCTGAACGAGGCCCTGCGCGCCGAGCCCGGCCTGCAGCGCCTGCAGACGGCGCCGCTGGTGCAGGGCCGCGTGCTCGCGGTCAACGGCGAGCTGCTGCGCGACAGCGCCAACCCGCGCCGCCAGCGCGAGGCGCGCGACGAGCACAAGCTCAGCCACCGCCAGGGCAACATCGACGACGTGGTGCTGACGCAAGGCGCCTGGTGGCCCGAAGACCACCGCGGCCCCCCGCTGATGGCAATGGAAGACCGTGAAGCCAACCAGCTGGGCGTGCAGCTCGGCGACCGCCTGCGCTTCGAGATCCTGGGCCAGACCATCGAGGCCGAGCTGGTGGCCATCTACGCGCAGCGGCGCTTCCAGTCGCGGCTGTGGCTGGAAGCCATCTTCAGCGACGGCGTGCTCGACCCCTTCGTCACGCGCCACGTCGGCGCGGCCTGGCTGCCGCCAGAGCAAGCCATCAGCGCGCAAGACCGCCTGGCTGCGGCGGCGCCGAACATCGTCACCGTGCGCACGCAGGTGATGCTGGACACCACGCGCAGCCTGATGGCGCGCGCCAGCGCCGGGCTGGTGGTGATAGCCGGGGCCTGCCTGGCGGCCAGCCTGCTGGTGCTGGCCAGCGTGGTGGCGGCCAGCCGCACGCGCCAGGTGTACGAGGCCAGCGTGATGCATGCGATGGGCGCCCGGCTGTCCAGCCTGCGCCGTGTGCTGCGCTGGGAATACACGCTGCTGGCCGTGGTGACGGCACTCTTCGCCACTGTGCTTGGCAGCGTGCTGGGTGCCGTGCTGCTGCAGTGGCGCATGGAACTCGATGCCAGCGGTTTGCTCTGGACCGGCGCGCTGATGGCGCTGGCCGTCAGTGCCTTGAGCCTGGGCGCGGGCGCGCAGGTGCTGTGGGCGCAGATGCGGCTGTCGCCCGCCACGCTGCTGCGCAGCGGGGCTTGAGGTTCCGACGCTGCTGCGCAGCGGGGCTTGAGGT
>LJHT01000081.1 GCA_001295905.1 beta proteobacterium AAP51
CCGGGGCGGCGCCGGCCGCCGGTGCGCCCGCAGGCGCAGCCCCGGGGCGGGCCCCGCGGCCCGCGCTGGGCTTGATGACGGTGCGGTCAGACTCGAAGGCGGCGAAGGGGTCCTTCGGCTGTTCGTTGTCACTCATCCTCAGGACCTCGTCGAAAACATCGGCCTCAAAGCGCCACGGAAGGCAGCATCAGCCGCGAATGGCCCAGAACTCGATGGCCAGGCCGGGGAACTCGCCCGCGATGTGCATGGCCAGGCCGCCCGAGGTTTCAAGCTGCTTCCACAGCTCGTTGCCCCGGGTCTCGAGTTCGAAATAGGTGAAACCGGCGTGGTAAGGAATCTGGCGGGGCGCCACCGGCAAGGCACGCAGCGTGACCCCGGGCAGTTGCAGGTTCACCAGGTCGCGGATGCGTTCGGCCGGGCCGATCTTCACCTGCGTGGGGAAACGCATGCGCAGCGCCTCACCCGGCATCTGGGCATTGACGGCCAGCACGAACATGGCCGTGCGCAGCAGTTCGGCGTCGCCGATCACGGCCACGCGGATGCCGTGCTTGCGTTCCTGCAGGTCGATGGGCAACGCCGTCTGTTCCAGCACCTGCGACAGCGACTGCCGCAGGTCGGCGATCACGGGGCGGAAGCAGCTGGCCAGGTCGTCGTGGCGGTACTCGGGGAAGGCCGGGGGGCGGCGCTGTTCACGGAAGGTGGCCAGCTCCCCGGCCAGGCCCAGGCACAGGTCGTACAGGCGCTCGGGGTGCAGCAGAGGCAGGCGCTGCAGGTGCGCGAACATGGGCTGGAAATGGTTGATGGCCTGCAGCAGCAGGAAGTCGACGATTTCACCGGTGCCCGAGCGCCCCGGCTGCGCCAGGCGGGCGCCCAGCGCCTCGCCGCGCTGCTGCAGCATGCCGTGCACCTCGCGCACATAGCCGTCGAGCACGGGCTGGGCGGGTGCGTGCAGCATGGGGGGCACGTAGTGCGTGTCCAGCACGGCGCGGCCGTCGGCGCGGCGTTCGATGACGCGCACCACGCCCAGCGCCACGTGGCCGTCGTTCAGGTCGCGCTGCAGCATCAGGCGCAGGTTCAGGCGGCCCACCTGCACGGGGGCCTCGCGCAGGCTGGCGGCGTGGATGTCGGCCACGCCCAGGTCGGTGACGCGCCAGCGCGGCGGCATCGAGCTTTCGCCCGACTCGACGTCGCTTTCGGTCACGCCGGGCCGAGACTGCGGCACCGCCAGCACCACGAGTTCATCGCGCACGTCAGCGGGCACCTCCAGGGCCGCCGGTGCGGGGTCGTCACCGGGCACCGAGAAAGCCAGCCCATCGGGCAGCACACCGCGCGCACCGGCCAGCATGATGCGGCCTTGCAGCAGGGCGGCATCGTCCAGCTGCAGCGCGGTGAAGCCCCAGGGCCAGGGGGTGGTCGCGGCCAGACGGCCATCGAGTTGCCGGGCCGCGAAACGGTCTTGCTGCTGGAAGTGCTGCGGCTGGAGGAACATGCCCTCCGTCCACATCACCTTGTTGTACCAAGTCATCGGGAAATGCGGTCCATGCGTCGTGTTGCGGCGTGGCGTGGGGCGCCGTACGCGGGCCTTCACCCGACGATACACGGCCGTGCCCGGGCCGTCACCCCGGGCACGGCCCATCTGCGAACGATGCCCCAGACAGGCCTGCGCCCTCTCGAAGGGGGATAGGAGCGGCCCAGGTCGGGGAGTATGATTTTGCTCAGCGACAGCGGCGTGTACAGCTGTTTCGGGCTTCCGTCATTCGAAGGATTTCGGAGCATCGGCGGCCCAGGCTCAGCACGCATCACGCCCCGCCTTTTCCCTGCCGACAAGGAGTTCCCCATGAAGCGCACCCCCTTCCTCGCACGTTGTGTGCTGGCCGTGGCCGCTGCGGCCGCCTTGCCCGCCTTCGCCTCTGACGCCATCGACATGGGCCAGACCGTCCCCGATGCCAAAGCCATCTCCGAAGGCCTCTTCCCGGAGGCGGCCTGTGAAGAACTGAAAGCCGCCGGCTTCAAGTGCATGGGCTTCAAGCCCGCGGTTCGGTATTCGCTGCCTGCTTCTTCCTTCCGCCTCGGCTCGGCCGAGCTGCCCGAGGGCCTGAAGCGCCAGCTGGAAGTGTTTGCCGAAGTGCTGAAGTCCAAGCGCGGCAGCGGCAAGGTGGTGCGGGTGGAAGGCCACGCCGACGCCTCGGGCGCTGCCGCCGCGAACCTGCAGCTGTCGCAGCGCCGCGCCGAAGCCGTGCGCGACTTCCTGGTTGAGCTCGGCGCCGACGCCAGCATGATCGCCCCCGTGGGCGTGGGGGCCGCGGCGCCCAAAAACGCCAAGGACCCCTTCGCGCCCGAGAACCGGCGCGTCGAGATCGGCCGCGCCACGCCGCCGTCGTGAGGCCCGGCGCCGGCGCCGGTTCCAGGCGCAGCGCGGTCACCGCGCTGCCACCCCCTCTGCCCAAGGCCCGCTGATGCGGGCCTTGTTCATTTCAGGGAATCTGGTGGTTGGTCTGCCCGGGGTTGCTGATGCTGATGGTGCCGCCCCAGATGCAGGTGAGCTTGGAACTGTCGTTCAAGGCCGGCATGCCGCACACCAGCACCTTGGGTGAGCCCGGCGCCCAGGGGGCGGGCGTCGCAGGCACGCAGGGCATGGGCGTCAGCACGCCCAGCGCCGCCGCCGTGGCCGCCGCCACCGTGGGGTTGGAAGGGCTGTTGCACATGCCGAAAGGCGGAATGTTCGTGATGGGGATGTTGTCCATGATGTTGGCCGCCATCACGTAGTTCGTCTGAACCGTCTTGGGCGTGGGGATCAGCGAGCTCGGGGCCACGCCCATCGTGCACTGCATCATCGCGCCCATGCAAACCTGCATGCCCATTTGCGTCTCCGGGGTTCCTGGGGTGGGGGGTGTCAGGCCGAGGGCGCGGCGCGTGTCCACACCGTCAAGGCGCTGAAGTTGTCGTGGCTGGTCTTGTGCGCGGCGGCCGCGCGCACGGCGGTGGCCAGTTCACCGATCCAGGCACCAGGGTTGGCGGCGGCGGCGAGCGTGCGCTCGAGCACGCTGTCGTCCAGGTACTCCCACAGGCCATCGGTGCACAGCAGGAAAACGTCGCCGGCCTGCACTTCCTGCGGGCCTTCGCGCGCGCTGACCTCCAGCACGTCCGGCGCCAGGCCCAGCGCCGAGCGCAGCTCGCTGCGCTTGGGGTGCACGCGTATCTGCTCCAGCGTCAGCATGCCGGAATCGACCAGGCCCTGAACCAGGCTGTGGTCGCGCGTGCGGTCGAAGACGCGGCCATCGCGGAACCAGTACATGCGTGAATCGCCCGAATGGGCCCAGTGCGCCGTGTGCTGGATGAAATCAAGCACCAGGCAGACCACGGTGCTGTGCATGTCTTGCCGCGCCGTGCCGGGCTCGCGCTCGCTGAGCAGCACGTCGTTGGTCACGCGCAGCAGGCGTTCCAGTTCGTCGGCGCGTTCAGAGGGCTGCTGCGAGAAGCGCGAAATAAGCTCCTGCACCGCCAGGCGCGAGGCGATGTCGCCGCCGCCATGCCCGCCAGCACCGTCGGCCAGCACGCAGCACAGGTGGCGGCCCGAGTGCCAGTGCCCGCAAGCGTCTTCGTTGTACTTGCGGCCGCCGCGGTCGCTGAGCAAGGCTACTTCCAGTGCAAGCATGCGGGGCCCCTCTTGCCAGTGCCGCGCATGCTAGCGCGGGCCGGCCTCGTTGTGCAGCCGGTCGAGCTGGTCTTCGTAGGCCTTCAGGAAGGCCTTGCCGAAGAGCTCGTCGAAGTCGTCCTGCGCCTCGGTCTGCAGTTGCGCGAAGAGTTCGTTGAAGGCTTCCCACAGCCGCGCCTTGCGCGTGGCCGGGATGATGCTGTCGATGGCCGAGCGCTTGCTGAGCTTGCCTTCGAGCTGCTGCGGGTTGAAGCGCTGCAGCACGCCTTCCAGCGCCGCCCGCATGCCCGCCATCACGCCCAGCTGGTGGGCGCGCAGGTCGTCGAAGGCGTCGCGCATGGCCTGGGCCGGCGGCATGAAGCCCGGCGCAGGCGGCCCCAGCAGGTGCTGCAGCGCCACTTCCACCGTGGGCGAGAACTTCAGCGGGTTGTTCTCGCGCGAGACGATCATCGTCATCTCGGCGCGCATCTCGCGCTTGAGCGCGGCGCGGGCCACCAGCAGTTCCACGGTGCCACGCGTGCTCTCGCGCAGCAGCTGGCCCAGCAGCTGCATGCTGTCGGTCGTCAGCCCTTCCATGCGCAGGCCCGGCACGCCCAGGCCTTGCAGAAAGGCCTGCAGCAAGGCGGCGTCGCCCGGGCCTGGCGCGGCCGGGCTGGCCACGGGTGCACGGGCCTGGGCCGGAGACAGGGCTGGGGCAGGAGCGGCCACCGGCAGGGCCGCGGCCGGCAGGGCCGCTGGCTCGCGTGGTGCCGACGGCCGCGGCTGGCCGGGCAGCGTGACCACGCGCCCATCACGCGGCGGGTCGTTCCATGAAAACACCGCGCCTCGCGGGGGCTGGGCCGGCGCCAGAGCCGGCGCGGGCGCCGGGGCCTGCACCTGCGGCAGGATCATCGGCGTGTTCAGCTCCGAGGCGTGGTCGGCCTGGCTGGGCGGCATCAAGGTGGCCGTGCGTGCCAGCGACTGCAGCACGTCGCCATGCTGCGCAGTGTTGGGCTGGGCCCGCAGGGCGTGCTGCGGCGCGCCGCCCAGGGGGTCGGCGCCCGGCGCCACGCTGCCCAGGCCGAAAAGATCGTCGAGGCTGTCGCCACCACCGCTGCCACTTGGCAGGCTGGCGAACACGTCCAGCGGCGCCGCTGCTGGCGGGGCCG
>LJHT01000082.1 GCA_001295905.1 beta proteobacterium AAP51
CGGGCTTACAACGCCTGCCGTAGCGGGTCCGGGGTGCAACGAGGGGTTAGGCCTCATTGTGCAGTGCAGCGAAACCGCTACACTCCTGTCCGTCGCACCTACGACGAACCTCGCACATGAAGCCCAACGCCCTGTACACGCTCGGATACGAGGGCCTTGAAGTGGCCGCGTTCATCGCCCGTCTGCGCGCTTCGGAAGTCCGCACCGTCGTCGACGTCCGAGAGCTGCCCCTCTCGCGCAAGAAGGGGTTCTCCAAGACGGCTTTCAGTGAAGCTCTTGGCGCGGCTGGCATCGCCTACCTGCACATGCCGACGCTGGGATGCCCGAAGGACGTTCGCGACGCATACAAAGTTGACGGCGACTGGGCGCGCTATACGCGGGGTTTCATGAAGCACCTGCAGCAACAAGAAGCTTCGGTTCGCGAGCTGGCCAAGATCGCTGGCAGCACGACCGCGTGCCTTGTGTGCTTTGAGGCGGACTACTCAGGATGCCATAGGACGTATGTGGGCCGGGCGGCTCAGCGTGCCGGCGCGCCGCAGCTCAAGCACTTGACCGCTAGAACAGTCTTTGTTGATCAGGCGCTCCGTCTGGCCGCTTAGGAAAGTACAAGGCGCTGACGATCAGCCACTGGTTGGGAAATCTGTGGATGGTCCCCATGAGGAAGACCAGGTCTCTTTGGCTGAAATCTTCGTAGAACTTCTGCCGAAACGCGTCTTGCCAGTCCGGACGCCGGCTGACGTTCCAGTAGAGCGCCCCCGCTTCCCAATCGACTAACTTGTGCTTGTATGTGACGGGCCCCGTGGGCCCATCGCATTCGTAGTGATAGTGAAAGTCATAGGGGACCTTCTTCAGTAACTTGAGAGAACGCTGCTCGGCCACCTCATCAAACAGCGAGCCTTGGTTCTGGGCCTGCATCAGTTTTGCAATCTCGTCGTCGCTCCAGGTGTCGGAGGTTGCCTTGGTGATTCGCAGATCAGTGATACGACTGGGTCTCAATAGTCCGAGCGTTGTGCCGTGAGCTTGGCGTGACGCCTCAAGAGCGTTGAAGTCGTCAAATACAGGGACTGTGTCGAGAGCAAGCCGGCGCTCTTCCCAGTCACGCTTTGTCGGTAGAGGTTCCCCCAGCGTCTCAATTGTGTCTACCGAGATGCGGTGACTCTCCGGGCGATTGTCATCGGTTGACTTCTTTATCCGGGCACGGATCCACTGCCACTTCTTGAACTGCTGCTCGTCAGCGACGAGGCGAAATGGCACTGGATAGAGGCGAATCAGTTTCCCGGACTCGTCGACACCTGCAACGCAGGACGTCTCAACATACTTGGTACTCGGCGATGGGTAGGTCTTGCATATCACCAAGACTCGGCGGAAGTCGCTGTTCATTCCGCAAGTGTAACTGCACTTGGTCGGGTAGCTTTGGGCGGCGGCGTACGCGCCCCACGGTGTTGGGGTATGAGGCCTAACGTTGGAGTTAACCCGGGCCGCGGAGGCGGGCGTTGCAAGCCCGGTCT
>LJHT01000083.1 GCA_001295905.1 beta proteobacterium AAP51
AACGTAGGCTGTCAGACCGCATTTACCGCCGCAAGGGCGTGGTCTATTGCGCGCTTACGAAGCAACTCGTCGATGCGGTTGATCGGGTGCTCGGCAATGTGCTCGAAGAACGTGCGCAGGTAGCCTTGCGGTCCAGCCCGTTGAGCTTGGCCGTCTCCACCAGCGTGTAGAAGGCCGCTGCCCGTTCGCCCCCGGCGTCCGATCGGATCCTCAACCGCGCAAAGTCCAAGGTGCGCTCACGCGTCGAGCATGTCTTCGCCGTCGTCAAGAAGCTCTGGGGTTTCGGCAAGGTGCGCTACCGCGGGCTGGCGAAGAACGCGAACCGGGCGTAAGTGGCGCTGGGCCTGGCCAACCTCTACCCGGCGCGACGGCGCCTCATGGCATGAGTGCGCCCGCGGCACGCGCCGCATGTACCGCGGGCACACCAAGCGCCTGCAAAGCAGCCGATCTACGGCATCGAACGAGTTCCAGCGTGCTCACTGGGGCAAGCCGGACAACGTACTCGCCGATCTCAAACAAATCAGCGGCTTGATCAGCGTTGCCCTAGTTGGAGCGGCCGGAGTCGACCGGTGTTAGTGCGCTGAGCAAGGCGCAAGACCGCAAACGAGAATTCGAGAAGGGCAAGAACGCTCTCAGGGTGCTGGTCAGCAGCAATGAGCTTATACGTACACGCCGAAAAAAGAATGCTCGGCAGTTACCGCTGAAATCGGTCGTGCCCTAATTAGTCCGCCCTGAACAACCCAGGAACCCGCGCCTTTGCTAGCTTTCCGGGCGATTGCCAATGGTGCGAGTTGCAGGATTGAGGCCCAATTGCCCTCGGTTCCTTGCAAACTGCACCGAGGTCGCCGATGGGTCCGAAGTCCCGACATCACGCCGCCGAGCAGGACCTGTTCCGGATGGAATTGGTCAACCTGATCGATCAGCGACATGAACTGGTCAAGCTGGCATCTCTGATCGATTGGCCGGCCTTCGAGCAGGCCTGGGGCCCCAAGTTCGAGTCCACCACCGGCCGGCCCGCGCTGCCCACGCGGTTGATGGCCTCACTGCTGTACCTGAAACACACGTTCGCGCTGTCAGACGAGGACGTGGTCGAGCGCTGGATCGAGAACCCGTACTGGCAGCACTTCAGCGGTGAGCGCTCTTCCGGCACGAGCTGCCCTGCGATCCGTCGAGCCTGGTGCGCCGGCGGCAGCGCATCGGCGAGGAAGGCTGCGAGTGGCTGCTGTAGCACAGCATCAAGGCGGCTGTGTCCGCTGGCGTGATGAAGCGGCAGAGCCTGGACACCGTGATCGTGGACACCACGGTGCAGCCCAAGGCGATTGCGCACCCCACCGACAGCCGTCTGCTGAACCGGGCGCGAGAGCAACTGGTGGCCGCGGCGCAGGAGGCCGGCATCGAGTTGCGCCAGAGCTACGCGCGGGTTGGCAAGACCGCCGACGCCCAGGCTGGCCGCTATGCACACGCCCAGCAGTGGCGCCGCATGCGCCGCGAGGTGAAGAAGCTGCGCACCTGGCTGGGTCGCGTCATCCGTGATGTTCAGCGCAAGGCCGGCGATCTCAGCGGCGTGCTGAAGACCCGCATGGAGACCGCGCAGCGCCTGCACGCCCAGCAGCGGGACTCCAAGAACAAGCTGTATGCGCTGCACGCCCCGGAGGTGGAGTGCATCGCCAAAGGCAAGGCCCGGACGCCGTACGAGTTCGGTGTGAAGACCTCGGTGGCCGTCACGGCCAAGGAGGGCGTGGTGGTGGGCATGCGCTCGATGCCCGGCTCACCGTACGACGGCCACACGTTGCACAGAGCCGGCTCCGCTTGTCTGAACACGCCGTGAGCTGATGTAGGTGGATCGGCTGC
>LJHT01000084.1 GCA_001295905.1 beta proteobacterium AAP51
CGCCGGGCTTACAACGCCTGCCGTAGCGGGTCCGGGGTGCAACGAGTGGTTAGGCATCACCGGCCGCCGAGCTGGCGCGAGACTACAAATACCTGGACACCGGACATGGAGCACTCTTCGCTTGAAGCGTCGTTCAGGGTGATGACTTCTATCTTGACTCCCGATTTTTCGGTGAATACGACATGATGGACCTGACGATAAAGATCCTTGCCTACCTTTTCTGATGCAAGGCGCTTCGTCTTTGTCTTGCTGAAGTCCAGCTTGTCATCGTCTGTGAGTCGCGCATTCTTGAGGTGAACCAACGCACTTGACGTTGCCCAGCGTTCCACCCCTGAACAACTTGGGTGGGATACTTGTGCCGCCATGGCGTAGAGCGCTCCTGTGAGGAGGCAGAGGAGTCGGCGACAAGTGGGTGGCATTGCTTTCACTGCGACGAGTGGGATCGAGATTCTTGTGTGATGCCTAACGTTCGAGCTAACCGGCCTGCTACGGCAAGCGCCGTAAGCCTGGTCCGCGATGATGCACCAAGTGTTGCGGGCCAGGCTTACGGCGCTTGCCGTAGCAGGTCCGGTGGTTCAGCGAGGGGTTAGGCCGCAATTGACGAGCGGGGTAGAGGAGTTGACTGTGTACAGCTACGAATGATGGCAGCCGCAATCTTCCTTCCGCCGACTACTGATGGTTCGATAGGGTTTGCGTAGTCCTCGGCTTCAGTGCAAACCTGCCTGAGTTCGATGATGTCAAGTCTGCGTTCAACAGCGGCAGAAATGATCTCATTGTTGAAGATGGCAAGTGCTACCTCCACAGTGCGCTGCTGCTGCGGCGTCGGGAACCAACAGTTGTAGATGGTGCAAACCACGAGTGGTCGATTCAGGCTCAAGCAGGACGCCAGCACAGTGCGGTAGCTCCTTCTGAACTCCAGACTGGCCTCTGAGAATAGAAGTAGCGCATCGGCGCTAGACTGAACCGGTGTGTCAAGAAGGTCGAACTTCTCGATAAGGTCATTCCCACCAACGCTTAAACAGAGATGCGTCGTTTCAGGTCGGACCTTGATCAATTGAGCTTCGATGTGTCGAGTTGTCGCGCCATCGAATGCCTTCAGGTCGCAGTCCCAGCCACTCGGCATCGCCGCGCGCATGTGGTCTACAACGGACGGCCCACCATCGGTGTACGACGCGTTATCGAAAATGGAGTCGCCGAGGAGTGTGAGATTTGGCATTTGGCGTTGCGGCCTAACGTTCGAGCTAACCGGCCTGCGGAGGCAAGCGGCGTAAGCCTGGACCGCGATGATGCACCATGTGCCGCGGACCAGGCTT
>LJHT01000085.1 GCA_001295905.1 beta proteobacterium AAP51
CAGCGAGCCCGCCGGCGCGCCGCCCCACAGCTTGCGCAGGCGGTCGAGCTCAGCGTCGTACAGGCCGTTGATGCGCGCCACCTCGGCCTGCTGCGTGGCGGCGGCCGCGCGCTGGGCCTCGACCGCGGCCTCGTTGGCATCGATCTGCGCACGCAGCTTGGGCGGCAGCTGCCGGCCTTCGTAGAACTCGGCCTCGTCCTTCAGCGGCTTGCGCTGGGCGGCCAGGTCGCGCAGGCGTATCTCGGTGGCCTTCATCGCCAGGCGCACGGTGTCCAGCGCGGCCTCGCGGGCACGCAGGTGCGCGGCTTCGTTGGGAAACCGCGCCACCAGGTTGCGGTCGCGGCGCACGGCATCCGCCGCGGCGGCCTTGGCTTCCTTCTCGGCACGTTCACGCGCCTCTTTCTCGGCGCGCTCTTCGGCGGTGAGCGTGGGCGGTATCACGGTGCGCAGGGAACCGTCGCGGTTCAGCACCTGCTGTTCCTTGGCCGAGCACTCGGCGATGGGCCGGTCGGCCGTGAGGCGCCGGCCGCGGTCGTCGATGCAGGTGTAGATGCCGCCCACCACGCGCGGCGGCGCCTGCGCCAGCGCTTCGGCCGCCAGGCCGGCCAGCGTGCAGGCCAAAACCACCAGCCTGCCCCAGGGCAGGTCGGCGGGCGAGGCAACACGCAAGGCAAGGCGCAGAGGCAGGGCCCGGGCCCACGAACGCGGCATTCAGACTCCGTATCGGTCTCGGTAAGCCCGCACCGCGGCGGTATGGGCGCTCAGCTGGGTATCGGCCGTGCCGTGCAGATACTGAAGCAAGTCTTCCAGGGTCGCAATCGCCGCCACGCCCAGTTTCAATTCCGTCTGCACGTACTGCACCGCGCTCCAGGGCACTTCCTGCCCGGCTTCGCCCGTGGCGCGCTCCTGGCGGTCCAGGGCAATGGCCACGCCCACGGGCTGGGCACCGGCCGCGCTGATCATCGCGATGGACTCACGCACCGAGGTGCCCGCAGAAATCACGTCGTCGATGATGAGCACACGCCCGGCCACCGGCGCCCCGACCAGCGTGCCGCCTTCGCCGTGCGCCTTGGCTTCCTTGCGGTTGTAGGCAAAGGGCACGTTGCGGCCCTGGCGGGCCAGTTCCACCGAGACCGCAGCCGCCAGGGTGATGCCCTTGTAGGCCGGGCCGAAGATCATGTCGAACTCAAGCCCTGCGGCCTGGGAGGCCAGCAGGCGGCGTGCATAGAATTCCGCCAGGCGGCCGAGCTTGGCGCCGTCGTCGAACAAGCCGGCGTTGAAGAAATAAGGCGAAAGCCGCCCGGCCTTGGTCTTGAACTCCCCGAAGCGCAACACGCCCGCCTTCACCGCAAAGGCCACGAACTCCTGCGCCAGCGGGGCATCGGCGGCACTGCTCGCGTTCAGCATGGTCATCAAAAGGAGTGGAGTTTGGGTTTGCGAATCATCACGTTGAACGTGAATGGCATCCGTTCGGCCGCCAACAAGGGCCTGCAGGCCTGGGCGGAAAGTGCGGGCGCCGATTGTATCGGCGTGCAGGAGCTCAAGGCCCATGCGGCCGACATCGCCGGCCGGCTCGACCACCTGGCCGGCATGCCCGGCTTCTTCCACTGCGCCGAGAAGAAGGGCTATTCCGGCGTCGGCCTGTACCTGAAGAAGGCGCCGAGCGCCGTCATCACCGGCTTCGGCAGCCCCGAGTTCGATGCCGAAGGCCGCTGGGTGGAAGCGCGCTACGACACGGCCCGCCGCAAGCTCTCGCTCATCAGCTGCTACTTCCCCAGTGGCAGCAGCAGCGAAGAACGCCAGCAGGCCAAGTTCCGTTTCCTGGCCCTGATCTACCCCCACCTGCTGAAGCTGAAGCAGGAGCGCGAGTTCATCCTGATGGGCGACGTGAACATCGCTCACCACGCCATCGACCTGAAGAACTGGAAGGGCAACCAGAAGAACAGCGGCTTCCTGCCCGAAGAGCGCGAGTGGATGACGAAGCTGCTCGGCGAAGGCGGCCTGGTGGACGTGTTCCGCACCCTGAACACGCAACCCGAGCAGTACACCTGGTGGAGCAACCGCGGCCAGGCCTGGGCCAAGAACGTGGGCTGGCGCATCGATTACCACCTGGCCACGCCCGGCCTGGCCTCGAAGGCACGCGCCGAAAGCATCTATACCGCGCAGCGCTTCAGCGACCACGCGCCCCTCGTCATCGACTACGACTTCAAGCTCTGATCCCATGCAAGGCGACACCGGCAGCCTGCACACCCCCGACGGCCTGACGCTGCACCTGCGCCGCTGGCCGGCCGCTGCCAACGCGGGCGCCGCCCGCGGCACGGTGCAGATCGTGCACGGCCTGGGCGAACACCTGGGCCGCTACGAAGCGCTGGCGCAGCGGCTGAACGCCGCCGGCTGGCACGTGGCCGGCCACGACCAGCGCGGCCATGGCCGCAGCACCGGCCCGCGTGGCGACGTGGGCCAGCCGCAGGCGCTGCTCAGCGACCTTTCGGCGGTGATGGACCACCTGCGCGGCGCGGGCCGACACATCCTGCTGGGCCACAGCATGGGCGGGCTGATCGCCGCACGCTTCGTCGCCGAGAACCTGGTGCCCAACGCGCGCCGCTGGGCGCGCGAGGTCGACGGCCTGGTGCTCTCGTCCCCCGCGCTGCACCTGGGCCTGAGCCTGCCCCAGCGCGCGCTGCTGCGGCTGCTGAAGCCGCTGATGCCGGCGCTGCGCGTGGGCAACGGCCTGCAGCCGGCGTGGATCAGCCGCAGCGCCGAAGTCGTGCGCGCCTACACGGCCGACCCCCTGGTGCACGACCGCATCACCCCGCGCCTGCTGCGCACCATGGTCGACGAAGGCCGGCTGGTGCAGCGCCGCGCGGCACGCTGGCGCACGCCCACGCTGCTGATGTGGGCCGGCGCCGACCTGTGCGTGCGCCCGGCCGGGGCCGCAGCCTTTGCGGCCAGCGCCCCGCGCGAGGTGCTGACGGCGCAGGCCTGGCCCGAGCTCTTCCACGAGATCTTCAACGAGCCTGAGCGCGAGCAGGTCCTCACGCAGCTGCTGCAGTGGCTGCAGCGCGATCAGCGAGATCAACGAGATCAGCCGCCGGCACAGGCCTAAACTCGAAACTCCACCTGCCGCGGAGCCCGCCCATGAACGCCCCCACCCGTGCCGAAGAAGCCACCGCACTGGCCGCACTGGCCCGCTTCAGCGAAGAAGCCTGGGACCAGCGCATCGTGCCGGCGATCACCGACTACATCGGCGTGCCCGCCAAGAGCCCGATGTTCGACGCCGACTGGGCGAAGAACGGTTTTGTGGACCGCGTCGTGCGCGACGCCGCGGCTTGGGTGGAAGGCCGCAAGCTGCCGGGCCTGAAGCTGGAGGTCATCCGCATCGAGGGCCGCACGCCGGTGATCTTCTTCGAGGTGCCGGCCAGCGGCGGCACCGAAGGCCGCGCCGCCAGCGGCGACACCGTGCTGCTCTACGGCCACCTCGACAAGCAGCCCGAATTCAGCGGCTGGCGCAAGGACCTCGGCCCCTGGACGCCGAAGTACGAAAACGGCCTGCTCTACGGCCGCGGCGGCGCTGACGACGGTTATGCCGTCTACGCCGCCGTCACCGCGCTGGAAGCGCTGCAAGCCCAGGGCCTGCCGCACCCGCGCTGCGTGGGCCTGATCGAAAGCTGCGAAGAAAGCGGCAGCCATGATCTGCCGGCCTACATCGCGGCGCTGGGCAACCGCCTGGGCAACGTGAGCCTGGTCGTCTGCCTGGACAGCGGCGCCGGCAACTACGACCAGCTCTGGCTCACCACCAGCCTGCGCGGCATGGTCAGCGGCGTGCTGAAGGTGGAAATCCTCACCGAAGGCATCCACAGCGGCGACGCTTCCGGCCTGGTGCCCAGCAGCTTCCGCGTGCTGCGCCAGGTGCTCGACCGCCTGGAAGACAGCAAGACGGGCCGCCTGCTGCCCGAGAGCTTCCACTGCCAGCTGCCGGCCTCGCGCCTGGCGCAGGCGCAGGCCACGGCCGCCATCCTCGGCGATGAAGTGTGGAAACGCATGCCCTGGGCCTGCGGCGCGGACGGCGGCGCGGTGCTGCCCACCACCACCGACCCCGTGGAGGGCCTGCTCAACCGCACCTGGCGACCCACGCTCAGCGTCACGGGCGTGGACGGCTTCCCCGAGCTGAAGAACGCCGGCAACGTGCTGCGCCCCCACACCGCCTTCAAGCTGAGCCTGCGCCTGCCCCCGCTGGTGGACGGGCACGAGGCCAGCGTGGCGCTGAAGACGCTGCTGGAAGACAACGCGCCCTACAACGCCAAGGTCACCTTCCACCCCGACGGCCGCGCCGGCGCATTAGGCGCCACGGGCTGGAATGCGCCCGATCTGTCGCCGTGGCTGGAAGACGCGATGAACCGCGCCTCGCAGGCGCACTTCGGCGCGCCCGTGGGCTACATCGGCCAGGGCGGCACCATCCCGCTGATGAGCATGCTGCAGAAGGGCTTCCCGAAGGCACAGATGATGGTCTGCGGCGTGCTCGGCCCCAAGAGCAACGCCCACGGCCCCAACGAGTTCCTGCACGTGCCCTACGGCAAGAAGCTCACGGCCTCGGTGGCGCAGGTCATCAGCGCCTGCCCTTGAGGGGCCGGGCCGCGCACCAGCCCAGGTTCAGATCAAGGCCTGAGATCAACGCCCCGCTGGCCTCAGGCCGCGGGGCTTTCTGCTGGCGGCGCTTCGGGTGGGGCAGTTTCGGCATCTTCCAGCAGGAAGCCACCGCTCTGGTGCGCCCACAGCTTGGCGTAATGTCCCTGCTGCGCCAGCAGCTCGGCATGGCTGCCCTGCTCGACGATGCGGCCCTGCTCCAGGACGATCAGCCGGTCCATGCGTGCGATGGTGCTGAGACGGTGCGCGATGGCGATCACCGTCTTGCCTTCCATCAGGCCCAGCAGCTGGGTCTGGATGGCCAGTTCCACCTCGCTGTCCAGCGCGCTGGTGGCTTCGTCCAGCACCAGGATGGGCGCGTCCTTCAGCACCACGCGCGCGATGGCAATGCGCTGGCGCTGCCCGCCGCTGAGCTTCACCCCGCGTTCGCCCACGTGGGCTTCGTAGCCGGTGCGGCCTTTCCAGTCCTGCAGCTGCAGGATGAACTCGTGGGCCTGCGCCTTCTTCGCGGCCGCGACGATCTCATCCATCGTCGCCCCGGGCCGCCCGTAGCCGATGTTGGCCGCTATGCTCCGGTGCAGCAGCGAGGTGTCCTGCGTGACCATGCCGATGGCCGCGCGCAGGCTCTCCTGGCTGATGTCGCGCACGTCGTGGCCGTCGATGCGCAGGCTGCCGCTTTCCAGGTCGTGGAAGCGCAGCAGCAGGTTCACCAGCGTGCTCTTGCCGGCACCGCTGCGGCCGATGAGGCCCACACGTTCGCCAGGGCGGATGACGAGGTTCAGGTCGTCCAGCACCTTCTTGCCGTCGTTGCGGCCGTAGGTGAAGGTGATCTTCTCGAAGCGCACCTCGCCACCCTCGGGCGCGGGCTTCACCGCCAGTTCGCGCGCGGCCGGCGCGTCGTGCATGCCATGCGGCACGGCGATGGTTTCCATGCCTTCCTGCACCACGCCGATGTTCTCGAAGATGCCGGTCACTTCCCAGCTCACCCAGCCGGCCACGTTGGCGATGGTCCAGGCCAGCGGCAGCGCGGTGGCCACGGTGCCGGCGTCGATCTTCCCCTGCCCCCAGAGCATGATGCCGATGCCCGCGGTGCTGACCAGCAGCATCGCGTTCAGCGCCGACAACGTGGTCATGAAGGTGGTGATCAGCCGCATGTGCGCCTGGATGGCGCCGGTGTGCTCGTCGATCACTTCGCGCACGTAGGCGTCTTCGTCCCTGGCGCGGGCGAACAGCTTCACGGTGAGGATGTTGGTGTAGCTGTCGACCACGCGTCCCATCACCAGGCTGCGCAGCTCGCTGCTGGTCTTGGCCAGGTCGCGCATCTTCGGCACGAAGTGGCGCAGGAAGAACACATAGCCCGCGAACCACAGCGCCGTGGGCACGGCCAGGCGCCAGTCGGCCATGCCCATGAGCACCAGCGCGCTGAGGCCGTAGACCAGGATGTACCAGACGGCGCGGATGCTGCTCACCACGCAGTCGCGCAGCGCGTTGCTGGTCTGCATCACGCGGTTGGCAATGCGGCCGGCGAAGTCGTTCTGGAAGAAGGGCCAGCTCTGGCGCACCACGTGCCAGTGGCTTTGCCAGCGGATGAGGCTGGTGACGCCGGGCACCACGGCGTTGTTGCGCACCAGGCTGTCGAGCATCAGCGCGAAGGGCCGGCCCAGCAGGATGAGCAGCGCCATACCCACCAGCATGGGCGTGGCTTCGGCCAGCGCGGCGGCGCGGTCGGTGGCTTCCATCAGGCGCACCAGCTTGCCGATGAACACGGGGATCAGCGTGTCGATCAGCGCCACCAGCAGCCCGGTGCCGAACATGGCGCCGAACAGGCCCTTGGTCTGGCGCACGTAGTGCCAGTAGAAAGCCAGCAGCCCCGAAGGCGGGGCGGTGCCAGGCCGCGCAGTGGGCCGGATGCGGGTTTCGAAGAAGGCGAACATGCAGGCGGGGGCACGCGGCGGCGAAGGGTGCCGGCCACGAAGCAGTGGTGCGGGGGATGGCAGCATTGTGTCAGTGGGCTTCCTGCGCTGCAGCGGTGCCGATAGCCTCGGCCCACGACCCCGAAGAACGCCCTCGAGGAAGAGAGACCCGATGGACCAACTGCGCGCCATGCGCGTTTTCGCCCGCGTCGTCGACGACGGCAGCTTCGCCCAGGCGGCGCGTTCGCTGGACATGGCGCCGCCCGTGGTCACGCGGCTGGTGGCCGAGCTGGAACAGCACCTCGGCGCGCGCCTCCTGAACCGCACCACGCGGCGGCTCTCGCTCACCGAAGTGGGCGAGCAGTACCTCGAGCGCGTGCGCGGCATCCTGGCCGGCGTGGACGAAGCCGCCGAACTCGCCGCCGATGCAACCCGGCTGCCGCGCGGCCACCTGCGCCTGCTGTGCCCGCCGGCCGTGGCCGTGCACCAGTTGGCCAAGCACATGCCGCGCTTCCAGGCGCTGTACCCGCAGGTGACGCTGGAAGTGAGTTCGCCGGGCCCGGTGGAGACCATCGACGACAGCTACGACCTCACCATCTTCACCAGCCGCGAGATGCCCGATGGCGACTTCATCGCCCGCCGCCTGGCGCGCAGCGAGGTGGTGGTGTGCGCCTCGCCCGAGTACCTGGACCGGCGCGGCCGCCCGCAGCACCCGCTGGAACTCGGCGGGCACGAGGCGGTGACGCCGCCCATCGTGGTGCAGCAGCGCGGGCTCGAGTTCTATGGCGGCGCGCTCGGCGGGCCGGTGCAGAAGGTGGCGGTGCCCATGCTGAACCGCCCAGCCCTGTCCACCACGCACATCGACACCATCTACGCCGCCGTGCTGGCAGGCCTGGGCATCGGCGGGCTGCCCAGCTTCGTCATCGAAGACGCGCTGCACGAACACGCGCTGGAACGCGTGCTGCCCGAGTGGCGGCTGTTCGACATCACGCTGTGGGCCGGCATGCCCTCGCGGCGCTACCTGCCGGCACGCACACGGGTGCTGCTCGACTTCCTGCTGCAGGTCTTCGGCGGCGAAGACCGCGACCCTTGGCTCGCCGCAGCCGGCTGCGCCACGCCGCAGGCGCCTGAAGGCAGAATGTGACGAAGAGGTAACAGATAGACCCTACAGTTGATATCGTGAACTGAGCAGTTCACACTCCGGCCCTGGCAGTTCAAATCCGTACTGCCGCGCGGTGCTTCACCGACCCCAACAAAACGCCGGAGAAACAAGATGCTCAACTGGACCCGACGCGTGTTCGCGCTGGCGCTGGTGACGACACTCGCCGCCTGCGGCGGCAGCGACGACATCACGCTCGACCCCCCGCAAAACATCGTCCAGATCGCACAGACGGACAGCCGCTTCACGGTGCTGGCCGAAGCCGTGGTCGCCGCCAACCTCGCGGGCGCGCTTTCCGCGCCGGGCCCGCTGACGGTCTTCGCGCCCACCGACGCGGCCTTCAACGCCCTGCTCACCGAACTGGGCATCACCAAGGCGCAGCTGCTGGCCGACCGCCCGCTGCTCACGGCCGTGCTGCAGTACCACGTGCTGGGCAGCCAGGTGCTGCGCGCCGACGTGCCGCTGGGCCGCCCCATCACCCCGCTTGCCGGCGGCATCTTCAAGGTGGAAAGCAATGCCGGCGCGCTGGTCATCACCGACGGGCGCAACCGCACCGCCAACATCACCACCACCGACATCCGCGCCGCCAACGGCGTGATTCACGTCGTCGACAAGGTGATCCTGCCGGCCAACCGCAACGTGGTGGAAACCGCCATCGCATCGGCGCCTGAATTCAGCCTGCTGGTGGAAGCCGTGGTGGCCGCCAACCTGCAAGGCACGCTGTCAGGCGCAGGGCCGTTCACCGTGTTTGCGCCCACCAACGCCGCCTTCGCCGCGCTGCTGACCGAACTGGGCACCAGCAAGGAAGCGCTGTTCGCCGACACCGACCTGCTGACCAAGGTGCTCACCTACCACGTGGTGCCCGGCCGCGTGCTGCGCGCCACCGTGCCCGTGGGTCCGGCCATCACCACCGTCAACGGCGACACCTTCACCGTGGGCTCGACGCTGGCCATCACCGACCGGCGCAGCCGCACGGCCAACATCACCGCGACCGACGTGCTGGGCAGCAACGGCGTCATCCACGTCATCGACCGCGTGATCCTGCCGAACAACATCACGCTGCCCACTTCGCGCAACATCGTGCAGACCGCGCTGGCGCTGCCGCAGTTCAGCGTGCTGGCCGAGGCGGTGGTCGCGGCCAACCTGCAAGGCACGCTGGCGGGTACCGGGCCGTTCACGGTGTTCGCGCCCACCAACGCCGCCTTCACTGCGCTGCTGACCGAGCTGGGCATCACCAAGGAAGCCCTGCTGGCCGATGTGCCGCTGCTCACGGCCGTGCTGCAGTACCACGTGCTGAACGGCCAGGTGCTGCGCGCCGCCGTGCCGGTGGGCCAGGCCATCACGCCGCTGGCCGGTGGCATCTTCAAGATCGACAGCCGGACCGCCGGGCTGGTGGTGACCGACGGGCGCAACCGCACCGCCAACATCACCGCCACCGACCTGCGCACCAGCAACGGCGTCATCCACGTCATCGACAAGGTGCTGCTGCCGCCCAACCGCAACATCGTTGAAACGGCCATCGCCTCGGCGCCCGAGTTCAGCATCCTCGTGGAAGCGGTGGTGGCGGCCAACCTGCAAGGCACGCTGTCGGGAACCGGCCCGTTCACGGTGTTCGCGCCCACCAACGCCGCCTTCGCCGCCCTGCTGACCGAACTGGGCATCACGAAGGAAGCACTGCTGGCGAACACCCCGCTGCTCACTTCGGTGCTGACCTACCACGTGCTGCCAGCCCGCGTGCTGCGCGCAGGCGTGCCGGTGGGCCCTGCCATCACCACGGTGCAGGGCGGCACCTTCACGGTGAACAGCTCGCTGGCCATCATCGATGCCCGCGGCCGCCGCGCCAACATCACCACCACCGACATGCTCACCAGCAACGGCGTCATCCACGTCATCGACCGCGTCATCCTGCCGGCGCCCTGAACGCGTGTCGGCTTCTCTCAACCCCGTTCTTTCCTCCACCACTGAAAGCAGTTCCACCATGAAAAAGTTCGTCATCGCCGCCGCTCTGGCCGCCACCGCCTTCGCCGTGCAGGCCAAAGACATCGTCGACACCGCCGTCGCCGCCGGCAGCTTCAAGACGCTGGCTACCGCGCTGCAGGCCGCCGGCCTGGTCGAGACGCTGAAGGGCAAGGGCCCCTTCACGGTGTTCGCCCCCACCGACGAAGCCTTCGCGAAGATCCCCAAGGCCGACCTCGACGCCCTGCTGAAGGACAAGGCCAAGCTCACCGCCGTGCTCACCTACCACGTGGTGCCGGGCAAGGTGATGGCCAAGGACGTGAAGGCCGGCATGGTGAAGACCGTGCAGGGCGGCTCGCTGACCATCGGCACGACCGGCGGCGTGACCGTCAACAACGCCAAGGTCGTGAAGACCGACATCGAGGCCAGCAACGGCGTCATCCACGTCATCGACACCGTCGTGATGCCGAAGTGACGAAGCCGGGCGCGGCCTTGCGGCCGTGCCCCTGGCTTCAGAAGGTGTAGCCCGCGCCCACGTCGGCGCCGGGCTGCGCCGGCAAGAGCCGCAGCAGCGGCTTCAAGGGGCCGTAACGCAAGGCCACCTTTGCCACAGCCGCCAGCAGGGCGGCTTTTTCTTGGCCGTCTTCCTGGCCGTCTCCCAGAGCGGGTTCGCTGGCGGCCAACTGGAGCAGGTGCTGCTGCAGCGCCAGCCATTCCAGCGCTCGCCAGCATTCGCCGAAATCGGCATCCACCGGCAAGCCGGCACGGCGGGCGCCTTGCCACCAGCGGATGGCTTCGTCCAGCTCCTGCGCTTCGTCTTCGTGAGCGCCACCGGGGCGCAACAACAAGGCCACGTCGTGCAGCAGC
Organism: beta proteobacterium AAP51; assembly: GCA_001295905.1. GTDB lineage: Bacteria > Pseudomonadota > Gammaproteobacteria > Burkholderiales > Burkholderiaceae_C > Rubrivivax. Next base: position 10,540 of record LJHT01000085.1, read on the forward strand.
GGGCCGGCCCGGCCACCCGGCTGCAAGGCCACCCGGGGCTGCGCCTGGGCGCTGTTCAGCAGCGCCTGCGCCACCCGCGCCCAGGCGGCTTCGTCGGCAGCGGCCCACGCCCGGCCACGCGGGTGCTGCTGGCACCAGCGCGCAAACGCGCCCAGGGCCTGGGCTTGCGCTGCGCTGTCTTCAGGCGGCAGGCCCGCGGCCGGCGTGGCGGCCTGGAACTGCAGCAAGGCCTGCAGCTGGGCTCTCAAGGAGGCCTGAACGGACGAGGCTGTTGGCATGGGCTGGGACGGGGACTGGAGCTTGGGCGGCACGGGCCGGGGCAGGGCCGCGGAACGGGGGAAGCGGCAAGAAGGGCGGGACAGGCAAGAGGGGCGGTCGTGGCGAGACTGGAGAGCCCGAACCCTCATGGATAATGAATTCTACGAACCGGCCGTGCCTGCCACGGCGCCCGCTGCCCCCTCCTTGCACCCGATGCGCATCACCCCGCTGGCCCTGGCGGCGGGCCTTTTGGCCAGCGCCTGCGCCGCCCGTGCACAAGCCGCTTCGGCCGCTCCGGCCGCCCCCGCCGCTTCCGCCGCTTCCGCCCCGCTGGGCAGCGCCGCCCTGGAAGCCAGCCGCAGCCTTTTGCCGCTGCCCCGCGGCGAGGCCGCCCAGCGCCTGCCCATCGTGCTGCGGGCCGAGCGCATCCGCAGCCAGCCCGAGCTGGAGACCGTGGCCGAAGGCAAGGTGGAATTCCGCCGCGGCGGTACCGTCATCCGAGCCGACCGCCTGGCCTACGACACCGCGCAAGACCTGGCCGGCGCCACCGGCAACGTGCGTGTCTCCCGCGGCGGCGCCATCTACAGCGGGCCCGAGCTGCAGCTGCGTGTGCAGCGCTTCGAAGGCTACTTCCTGCGCCCGGAGTTCGAGTTCACGCAGCTCGGCGCCGGCGGCCGCGCTGAGCGGGTGGATTTCCTCGACAGCGCGCGTTCCACCGCCACCCGTGCCGAATACACCAGCTGCCCGCGCGACCCCGCGCAGCCGGGCGCCGAGCCGGCCTGGGTGCTGCGCACCGAGCGCGTCAGCATCGACCTGGAGAAGAACGAAGGCGTGGCCCAGGGCGCGGTGCTGCGCTTCCAGGACGTGCCCATCCTGGCCCTGCCCGCGCTGAGCTTTCCGCTGTCAGACGCGCGCAAATCGGGCTGGCTGCCGCCTTCCATCAACACCGACAACCGCAGTGGCGTCGAGATTTCGATGCCCTGGTACTGGAACATCGCGCCGCAGCGCGATGCGACGCTGACCCCGCGCTTCATCAGCCGCCGCGGGCTGGGGCTGGACAGCGAGTTCCGCTACCTGGAGCCGCGCGACGAAGGCGCGCTCAACCTCGACTGGCTGCCCAACGACCGCCTCACCGGCGGCTCGCGCCAGGCGCTGCAGTGGCAGCACCGCGGCAGCATGGGGGCCCTGCAAGGCGGCCTGCGCTACAGCGCCGACCTCGTGCGCGTGTCTGACGACGACTGGTGGAAAGACTTTCCCAACGCCAGCCGCAGCCTCACGGCGCGCCTGCTGCACGCGCGGCTGGCGCTGGAGCAGCCACTGCAGTGGGGCAGCACCCAGGGCCTGGCCTATGTGCGCGCGCTGCAGTGGCAGGTGCTGCAGGGCTCGGACGCTGCGGTCATCTCCCCCTACGAACGCACGCCGCAGGTCGGCCTGCGCCTGCAGTTGCAGCGCCAGGGCTGGGACATGGCGCTGGAGACCGAATACAACCGCTTCACCTTGCCCAGCGGCACCGAAAGCCGCGCCGGGCGCGAAGGCGGTGAACGGGTGCACCTGCTGGGCCACATCAGCCATGCCTTGCGGGAACCCGGCTGGTGGCTGGTGCCGCGCCTGAGCCTGAACGCAGCGGCCTACCGCCAGACGGTGCTGCAGCAGAGGCAGCAGAGTTCGCGCGTCATCCCGACGCTGAGCCTGGACGCCGGCTTCGAGCTGGAGCGCAACACCACCGCCTTCGGCCGCCCCGTGGTGCAGACGCTGGAGCCGCGCCTGCTGTACGTGCGCACGCCCTTCCGCGCGCAGAGCCAGCTGCCCAACTACGACGCGGCGGCGAAGGACTTCAACTTCGTCTCCATCTACACCGACAACCAGTTCTCGGGCATCGACCGCGTCAGCGACGCCCACCAGCTGACGGCCGGCGTCACCACGCGCTTCGTCGATGCCGTCACCGGCGCCGAGGCGCTGCGCCTGGGCCTGGTGCAGCGCTACCTGTTCCGCAACCAGCGGGTGACGGCCGCAGCCGACGGTTCACCCGACGGCCCGCCGCTGGACCAGCGATTCAGCGACGCGCTGCTGCTGGGCAGCACCAGCGTGCTGCCGGGCTGGACGCTGGACGGCGCCGTGCAATACAACCCCGACCTGCAGCGCTCGGTGCGCTCCATCGTCGGCGTGCGTTTTTCACCCGGGCCCTTCCGCACCATCGGCACCACCTACCGCCTGGCGCGCGGCCTGTCGGAACAGATGGAAGTGGGCTGGCAATGGCCCCTGTACGGCCCGGCCCGCAGCGGCAGCCGTAGCGCCGGCGCCAGCCAGGCCCCGTGCAGCGGCACCTGGTACTCGGTGGGCCGCGTGAACTACAGCCTGAAGGACAGCCGCATCACCGATTCGGTGCTGGGCTTCGAGTACGACGCCGGCTGCTGGATCGGCCGCTTCGTGGCCGAGCGCCTATCCACCGGGCGCAGCGAAGCCACCACACGGCTGATGTTGCAACTTGAGCTGGTAGGCCTGTCCCGCCTGGGTTCCAACCCGCTGAGGGTCTTGAAGGACAATATCCCCGGTTACCGCCTGCTGCGCGAAGAGCGCAGCGGCGCGTCGCCCGCCGCTGACCGGCCCACTGCCCCCGTCCATGACTGAACCCATTTCTCGCCCCTACCGCCGGCACCGCGCGCCCCAGGCCCTGGGCCTGGCGCTGGCCGGCCTGGCGGCCGTTCTCGGCGGCAGCCTGGCCCCCTTCGGCGATGCCAACGCCCAGCGCCTGCGCAATGGCGACTACATCGCCGTCATCGTGAACCAGGAACTCGTCACGGCAGGCGAAATCGACCGCCGGCTCGAGCGCGCGCAGGCCGAGGCCGCGCGCGGCGTGCGCCTGCCGCCCGAACCCGAGCTGCGCCGGCTGGCGCTGGACGCCCTCATCGACGAGCGCGTGATGATCAGCACCGCGCGCGAAAGCGGCATGCGCGTGGACGACACCGAGGTCGACCGCGCCATCCAGAGCATCGCCACGCAGAACCAGATCACGCTGCCGGTGCTGCGCCAGCGCCTGGCCGCCGAGGGCACCGACTACCTGCGCTTCCGCGCCAACGTGCGCGAGCAGATCATGATCGAGCGGCTGCGCGAGCGCGAGGTCTACCAGCGCATCCGCGTCAGCGACGAAGACGTCGACAAGCTGCTGGAAGAGCAGCGTGCCGCGGCCAATGCCGATGCGGAAACCAACCTCGCGCAGATTCTGGTGACGGTGTCCGAAGACGCCGATGCCGCCACCGTGGCCGCACGGCGGGCGGTGGCCGAACTGGCGCTGGCCCGCGTGAAGGGCGGCGAGGCCTTCGAGGCCGTGGCGCGCGAGGTGTCTGAAGACCTCAACCGCGCGCAGGGCGGCGTCATTGGCCCGCGGCCGGCCTCGCGCCTGCCCGACGCCTTCATCGCCGCCACCAAGGCCTTGAAGCCTGGCGAAGTGACGGCGCAACCGCTGCGCACCGGCGCCGGCTTCCACGTGCTGAAGGTGGTGTCGCGCAAGGAGGTGGTGCTGGGCGAAGTGCAGCAGACGCGTGCACGCCATGTGCTGCTGCGCACCTCGCCCCAGCTCACGGCCGAGGTGGCGGCGCGCCGCCTGGCGGAGTACCGGCGCCAGATCGAAAGCGGCGCCAAGAGCTTCGAGGACATCGCCCGCGAGTTCAGCGAGGACGGCTCGGCAGCCGGTGGCGGCGACCTCGGCTGGGCCTCGCCCGGCATGATGGTCCCCGAGTTCGAGCAGGCCATGAACGCGCTGCCCATCAACGGCCTGTCGGAACCCGTGGTCTCGCGCTTCGGCGTGCACCTCATCCAGGTGCTGGAACGGCGCGCGCAGGCCGTGGAACTGAAGCAGCTGCGCGACCAGGCGCGCAACGTGCTGCGCGAACAGCGTTTCGACCAGGCTTATGCCGACTGGACGAAAGAGCTGCGCTCGCGCGCCTACGTCGAGTACCGCGAGCCGCCGCAGTGAGCCACGTCGCCAGGAAGCGCTTCGGGCAGCACTTCCTGACCGACGATGCCGTCATCGACGACATCGTGCGCACCATCGGCCCGCAGCCCGGCCAGGCGCTGGTGGAGATCGGGCCGGGCCTGGGCGCGATGACCTTCCCGCTGCTGCAGCGCTGCGAGGCGCTCACCGTCATCGAGCTCGACCGCGACCTGGCAGCGCGGCTGCGCAAGCGGCCGGGGCTGAACGTGATCGAAGCCGATGTGCTGAACGTCGACTTCGCGGCGCTGGCCGACGCCGCCGGGCAACCGCTGCGCGTGGTGGGCAACCTGCCCTACAACATCAGCACGCCCATCCTCTTCCACCTGCTGGGCGTGTGCGGTCGGGTGCAGGACCAGCACTTCATGCTGCAGAAGGAGGTGGTGGACCGCATGGCCGCCAGCCCCGGCAGCAAGGACTACGGCCGCCTGAGCGTGATGCTGCAGTGGCGCTACCGCATCGAGAACGTGCTGGACGTGCTGCCCGAGGCCTTCGACCCGCCGCCGCGGGTGGACTCGGCCATCGTGCGCATGGAGCCGCTGCCGGCCGACGACAGCGTGGACGCCGAACGCCTGGGAGCCCTGGTGGCGCTGGCCTTCTCGCAGCGCCGCAAGATCCTGCGCGCCACGCTGGGCCGCTGGATCGAGCAGCAGGGCCTGCAGGTCGAGTTCGACCTGCAGCGCCGCGCCGAGGAAGTGCCGGTGGCCGAATACCTGGCGCTGGCCCGCGCCAGGGCGTGAAAAAGGGCTCCCGCAGGAGCCCTCCGTCTTTCAGCGATGCCAGCCCCGGGGGTCAGGCTGCGCTGAGCCAAGCAGCGGTATCAAACGCGCTGCTCATCATCGGCATGTTCATGCCGAAGTTCGGATTCGTGCCGTTCTTCGGCACCACCTTGACTGCCGGCTTGACGGTCGCTGCGGGGGCCTCTTCAGCAGCCCGCTCCCATGACCCTGTTTCTTGGGAGCGGGCTACTGAAAAGAATAGAAGCACCTGAAGGGTATTCGTCGCTCCCCCCAGAACTCGGCCGCATCGCGGAACACCTCCAGCAGCTGCTCGCGCGCTTCACGGTCGAAGCGCGGGTTGTCGGGCAGTTGCTCCAGCACGACCACGAAGCCCGGCTGCTGGCCGGCCTTGTGCACGAGGTCGGTCATGCAGTCGTACAGGGCGTCGAGGTTCTTGCCGAAGTGCGCGGGGAAGGTGAAGGCCTCGGCAATGCCGTCCAGCACTTCCTGCTTCGACTGCGCCGAAGACAGGTTGGCGTAGAGAAAGTGCTGGCCGGCTGTCTCGGCGGCCTTCATCAAGTCGTCGACACGGTAGGCGCGTATCGCCTGCACGATGTTCGAGCGGATGGTCTGCAACTCCATGGTCGCGATCCTCCTGGGCAAGGGCGTAAAGGTTTCGAAACTGGCGCTACCGGCGTTCATGGGGCGATGCGTTGGAAACTCGCGTAATGGTCGCTGGTGTAGTAGCAGGCTTCAGGCTGGGTGGGCGGCTGCCCACCACAAACAATGCGCCGTGCCCCGCGGTTGCGTGCACCCGGCGTCTTCACCGTGTACTCGCGGTAGAAGCCGCGGGGGTGCAAAGGCAGCAGACGTTCCCGGTTCTGGAACACCGTGCCGTCCTTGGTGTAGGGAAAAGGCCCACCCGCGAGGATGAGCCGGTGTGTGGCCTGCGCCTCTGGCGGCAAAGTGACCAGCGCCACCGGAGGCAGCTGCCCGGGGTTGTCGGGCGTGCGGGCCTGCACCGAGGCAACCCCCGCACCGGCTGCCAAGCCGGCAGCCACCACAACGGCAGCCCCCCACTTGTGCAATGCCCGCCGCAGCCCACCGCTCGACGAGACCAAACCGGTCGGAAACACGGGTTTACCCTGAAAATTCAAACCAGAATGCTATCTGAAACCCCCTAAAAACTCAAGCCGCCGCCCAAGAATGGGGCAGCGTAAAGGGTTATCAGTGGGCGCTCACATGCCGGGCACGCAAGCTTGGTGCGCCCGTGGGCGCCGGCCTCAGCGGGGCGGCGTCACGCCCGCGACGGTGAGCGCCGTCATGTTCACGATGCGCCGCACGGTGGCCGAGGGGGTGAGCACATGCACCGGCTTGTCGGCGCCCAGCAGCACCGGGCCGATGGCGATGCCGCCGCCCGAGGCCGTCTTCAGCAGGTTGTAGGAGATGTTGGCGGCGTCGATGTTGGGCAGCACCAGCAGGTTGGCTTCGCCCTGCAGCGTGCTGTTGGGCATGAGCTTGGCGCGGGCGGCGGGGTCCAGCGCCACGTCGCCGTGCATTTCGCCGTCCACTTCCAGCCAGGGCGCCTGCTCGCGCAGCAGGGCCAGGGTGCGGCGCATCTTCTGGGCGCTGGCGGTGTCGTGGGTGCCGAAGTTGGAATGGCTGAGCAGGGCCACCTTGGGTTCGATGCCGAAACGCCGCACCTCTTCGGCCGCCATCACCGTGATCTCGCACAGCTCTTCGGCCGTGGGATCGACGTTGACATGGGTGTCGACGATGAAGAGCTGCCGGTTCGGCAGCATCAGCCCGTTCATGCAGGCATACACCTGCACGTCCTGCGGCGTGCTCGGGCTGCCGCCCTGGCGCTTGCCGATGACCTGGTCGATGTAGTGCAGGTGCTGCGCCGTGGTGCCCCAGGTGCCGCAGAGCAGGCCGTCCACCTCGCCCTTGCGCAGCAGCATGGCGCCGATCAGCGTGAGGCGGCGGCGCATCTCGATCTTCGCCATCTGCACGCTCACGCCCTTGCGTTCGGTGAGCCGGTGGTAGGTCTGCCAGAAGTCGCGGTAGCGCGCGTCCTGCTCGACGTTGACGACGTCGTAATCCAGCCCTTCCTGCAGGCGCAGGCCGAACTTCTCGATTCGCTGCGCAATCACCGCCGGCCGGCCGATGAGCGTGGGCCGCGCCAGCCCTTCGTCCACCACCACCTGCACGGCGCGCAGCACGCGCTCTTCCTCGCCCTCGGCATAGGCCACGCGCTTGTGCGTGGCGCGCTTGGCGGCCTGGAAGATGGGCTTCATCGTCGTGCCCGAGGCGTAGACGAAACCCTTGAGCTTCTCGCGGTAGGCGTCCAGATCGGTGATGGGGCGCAGCGCCACGCCCGATTCCACCGCCGCCTGCGCCACGGCCGGCGCGATCATCATCATCAGCCGGTGGTCGAAGGGCTTGGGGATCAGGTACTCGGGCCCGAAGCTCAGCGTGGCACCGGCGTAGGCGGCGGCCACCACCTCGCTCTGCTCGGCCTGCGCCAGGTCGGCGATGGCATGCACGGCGGCGATTTCCATCGCGTCGGTCACCGTGGTTGCGCCGCAGTCGAGAGCGCCGCGGAAGATGTAGGGGAAACACAGGACGTTGTTGACCTGGTTCGGGTAGTCGGTGCGGCCGGTGGCGATGATGGCGTCGGGGCGCGCGGCCTTGGCCGCTTCGGGCGTGATCTCGGGCGACGGGTTGGCCAGCGCGAAGATCAGCGGGTTCGGCGCCATCTTGGCCACCATCTCGGGCTTCAGCACGCCGGCCGCGCTCAGGCCCAGGAAGACGTCGGCGCCCTCAATCACCTCGGCCAGCTTGCGCGCCGCCGTGGGCTGGGCGTAGACGATCTTGTCCTCGTCCATCAGCTCGGTGCGGCCTTCGTACACCACGCCTGCCAGGTCGGTGACCCAGATGTTCTCGCGCTTCACGCCCAGCTTCACCAGCAGGCCCAGGCAGGCCAGCGCGGCCGCGCCGGCGCCGCTGGTGACGAGCTTGACCTCGCCGATGGGCTTGCCCACCACCTTCAGCGCGTTGAGCAGCGCCGCGCCCACCACGATGGCGGTGCCGTGCTGGTCGTCGTGGAAGACGGGGATCTTCATGCGCTCGCGCAGCTTGCGCTCGACGTAGAAGCAGTCCGGCGCCTTGATGTCCTCGAGGTTGATGCCGCCGAAGGTGGGCTCCAGCGCGGCGATCACGTCGACCAGCTTGTCGAGGTTCTTCTCGTTGATCTCGAGGTCGAACACATCGATGCCGGCGAACTTCTTGAACAGCACCGCCTTGCCTTCCATCACCGGCTTGGAAGCCAGTGGCCCGATGTCGCCCAGGCCCAGCACCGCGGTGCCGTTGGTGACCACGGCCACCAGGTTGCCGCGCGCGGTGTATCGGAAGGCGTTGGCGGGGTCTTCGACGATGGCCTCGCACGCGAAGGCTACGCCGGGGCTGTAGGCCAGCGCGAGGTCGCGCTGGTTGATCATCTGCTTGGTGGCGCTGATGGCCAGCTTGCCGGGCTTCGGAAACTCGTGGTACTCAAGCGCGGCCTGCTTCAATTCGGCGGCCTTCTGTTCTTGGCTGGACATCGCTGTGGGCTCCTGAAGTTCCTGCAGCCGGGCCGGCTGGCCTGGGCGGGCGCGGATTGTAGGAGCGCAGTGTCCGCGCTGCTGCCGCTGGGCCCATGCGCGAAACTGCGTAGGCAGCCGGGCCCCGGCGGCGCCAATACTGGCCTTGCATGAACCGGCCCCCACCGCACGCCCCCTGGCACCTGGCCCCGCAGCCGCACCGCTGGCGGCGCGCCGGGCTGTGGGGCGCGCTGGTAGCCCTGCTGCTGGTGGCGCAGACGCTGCTGGTGGCGCTGACGCTGAACTACGAAGAGTCGCTGGCGCAGGAAGAAGCCGACCGCGTGGCCACCGAGGCGGCGGCCGAGGTGCGGCGCGAGATGCTCGGCCTGGTGCAGACGCTGCAGGCCCTGGCCTGGGTGGAAGGCACGCCGGAGCCGGCGCGCGCCGCCGCCGAAGCCCTGCTGCGCAGCCGCAGCGCGCTGAAGCGGGTGGAGTGGCGAACGCCTTCGATGGCGCTGACCGAAGCCGCCGACACGCCCTTCGCGCCGCGCCTCTTCGGCCACCTGCCGCGCCAGAGCCAGCAGCTGGATGCCGAGCTGGCCTGCACCGCCGCCACGCGCAGTGCGGCGCCCGCGTTCTCGCGCAGCTACTTCGTGCCGTTGCAGGGCGGCCTGGGCCTGGAAACCATCGACCTGTGCGTGCCCGTGCTGCGGGGCGGCCGCGAGGCCGGCTACCTGGTGGGCAGCGTGGCGCTGGGCGACATCCTGGAAGCCGCCGTCAATGCGCGCAACCTGCGCAGCCACGAGATCAGCCTGGTCGAAGGCGACGGCACGCGGCTGGCACGCGCCGGCACGCCGCGCGGCGTCGGCATCTACATGGCCGAGCGTCTGGTGAACCTACCCGGCGCCGCGCTGCAGCTGCGCGCCGACAGCGGCGCGGGCCGGCCCAGTCTCATCCCCAACCTGACCACGGCGCTGGTGCTGGGCCTGTCGCTGGCGCTCTTCGGCCTGCTGCTGCTGCTGGCGCGCGACGTGCGCCGCCGCGCCTTCGCCGAAAACGCGCTGGCCGAGGCGCTGGCCTTTCGCAAGGCGATGGAAGACTCGCTGTCCACCGGCCTGCGCGCGCGCGACCTGCGCGGCGTCATCACCTACGTGAACCCCGCCTTCTGCGCGATGGTGGGCTTCAGCGCCGAGGAGCTGCTGGCCGGGCCCAGCGAGCCGGCGGCAGGCGCACCCGGGCCCGGCGGTGCGGCCTTCGTGCCGCCCTACTGGCCGCCCGAATTCATCGCCCAGTACCAGGAGCGCCAGCGCCTGCGACTGCGCAGCGCCCCGGGCGCGGCCGGCGAGGCGCGTGACCCGCGCGAAGGCTGGGAAACCGTGTTCATGCGCCAGAGCGGCGAACGCTTCCCGGTGATGATCTACGAGGCCCCGCTGGTGGACGGCACCGGCCGCCACACCGGGTGGATGAGCGCGGTGGTCGACCTCAGCGCACAGCGCCGCGTGGAAGAACTGTCGCGCCAGCAGCAAGACCGCCTGCAGGCCACCGCCCGCCTGGCCACCGTGGGCGAGATGGCCAGCCTGCTGAGCCACGAGCTGAACCAGCCGCTGGCCGCCATTGCCAGCTATGCCAGCGGCTCGCTGAACCTGATGGGCGACGTGCAGATGCAGGCCGACCCCGAGATGCCCACGCTGCTGAAGGGCGCGCTGGAGCGCATTGCCGAGCAGGCCGAGCGCGCCGGCCGCGTCATCAAGAGCGTGCACGACTTCGTGCGCCGCCGCGAGCAGCTGCACGAGAACCTGCCGGCCGAGCGCCTGTTCGAAGCCGTGCTGCCGCTGGCGCGCCTGCAGGCGCGCAAGAGCGGCACGCGCATCGAGCTTGACCTGCCCACGACCGGGCCGAATGCCGGGCCGAATGCAGGGTCACCAGGCGCTGCAGGCGATGGCGCCAGCCCCGCCAGGGCGCCGCGCGTGCGCTGCGACCGCACCATGGTCGAGCAGGTGCTGCTGAACCTGGCACGCAACGGCATCCAGGCCATGGAAGGCCACACGCCGCCGGCCGAGCGCGTGCTCACGCTGCGCGTGCGCCAGACGCACCCGGGCTGGGTGACGCTGTCGGTCATCGACCAAGGCCCGGGCATCACGCCCGAGGTGGCGGCGCGCCTCTTCACGCCCTTCTTCACCACGCGGCCCGAGGGCATGGGCCTGGGCCTGAGCCTGTGCCGCACCGTAATCGAACAGCACGGCGGCGCGCTGGACCACGGCCCGGGCCCGAACGGGCGCGGCACCGAATTCCGCTTCACGCTGCCCGCCCCGGTGCCCGCCGAAACCGCCGCGCCCAGCGCTGCAGCCGGCGTGGTGGGGTGACCACCAAAAGCGGCGAAACTCGCGGCTACACGCGAACCCTTCTTCGAACGCCTCGAACTGCCTTGACGCTGCAACTCGACCCCACGCTGGGCCTGCCGGTGGTCTACCTCGTGGACGACGAAGACGTCGTGCGCGACGCGCTGGCCTGGCTGCTGCGCTCGCGCCGCCTGCTCTCGGAAGGTTTCGCCAGCGCCGAGGCTTTCGAGGAGTTCCTCGCCACGCGGGGCCAGCCCTGGCCTACGGCGCCCTCCTGCCTGGTGCTGGACGTGCGCATGCCCGGCACCAGCGGCCTGGTGCTCTTCGAAGCCCTGGTGCAGCGCGGCCTGCTGCCCACGCTGCCGGTCATCTTCCTCACCGGGCATGGCGATGTGCCCACCGCGGTGGCGGCGGTCAAGCGCGGCGCCTTCGATTTCGTCGAGAAGCCTTTCTCCAACAACGCGCTGGTCGACCGCGTCGAGCAGGCCCTGCAGCTCAGCGGGCAGGCCCTGCTGGCGCGCCGTGGTGTGGACGGCACCGCGCGCGCCCTGGCCGAGCTGACCGAGCGTGAACGCGAGGTGGCGCGCCTGGTGGTGGCTGGCCGGCCCAACAAGCTGATTGCCGATGAGCTGCAGATCAGCGTGCGCACGGTGGAAGTGCACCGCGCGCGGGTGTTCGAGAAGATGAACGTGAAGTCGGCGGTGGAGCTGGCCAACCTGCTGCGCAAGTCATGAGGTCCCCAAGCTCGCTCGCGCTCGCTACCCCCCGAGGGGGCCGCTCCGCCAACGGCCCGGCGAAGCCGGTTCCGCGGCGGGAAGCTTGGTCGCCGCGGTCGACGTGATGGGCGAGTTCGAACTCATTGCGCGCCACTTCACACGGGCCAGCCGCAGCGCCCGGCCTGCCGTCGCGCTGGGCGTGGGCGACGACTGCGCACTGCTGCAGCCCGCGCCCGGCCAGCAGCTCGCCATCAGCACCGACATGCTGGTGGAAGGCCGCCATTTCCTCAGCACCGTGGCACCCGAACGGCTGGGCCACAAGGCGCTGGCGGTGAACCTCTCAGACCTGGCGGCCTGCGGCGCCGAGCCCCTGGGCTGCACGCTGGCGCTGGCGCTGCCGCGCGCCGATGAGAGCTTCGTTGCGCCCTTCGCACGCGGCCTGTTCGCGCTGGCCGACGCCCACGGCATCGAACTGGTGGGCGGCGACACCACCGCCGGGCCGCTGAACATCTGCATCACCGTCTTCGGCCAGGTGCCGGTGGGCCAGGCCCTGCTGCGCAGCGGCGCCAGGCCCGGCGATGAGCTGTGGGTCAGCGGCCGCACGCTGGGTGATGCGCGGCTGGCGCTGGAGGTCTTCCGCGGCACGCAAGCCCTGCCCGGTGCGGACTTCGAGACGGTGCGCCGCGCGATGGAAACCCCGCAGCCGCGCGTGGCGCTGGGCCTGGCGCTGCGCGGCGTGGCCAGCAGCGCCATCGACATCAGCGACGGCCTGCTGGGCGACCTGGGCCACGTGCTGCGCCGCTCGGGCGTGGGCGCCGTGGTACAGGTGGACGCGCTGCCGCGCAGCGCCGTGCTGGCCGCGCAGCCGCTGGCGCTGCAGCACGAATGCCTGCTGGCGGGGGGTGATGACTACGAGCTGCTGTTCACCGCGCCCGCCGTCCTGCACGCGGCGGTGCTGGCGGCGGGCGAGCGCGCAGGCACGGCCGTCACCTGCTGCGGCCACATCGAAGCCGCGCCCGGCCTGCGCGTGGTGGATGCCTCAGGTGCCGCGGTCGCCACCCCCTGGCGCAGCTTCGACCACTTCCAATGAGCGGTATCGCCCGCCCCACCGCCGGCTTCATGTGGCGCCACCCGGCACGCTGGCTGGCCTTGGGCTTCGGCAGCGGTCTCAGCCCCAAGGCGCCCGGCACGGTGGGCACGCTGTGGGGCTGGGTGAGCTTCCTGGTGCTCTCGCAATGGCTCAACCCGGTGCACTGGGCGGGGTTGATCGTCGCGGCGCTGCTGGTGGGCGTGTGGGCCTGCACGCGCACCGCGCAGCACCTGCAGGTGGCCGACCCGGGCGCCATCGTGTGGGACGAGATCGTGGCCTTCTGGATCGTGCTGTGGCTGCTGATGCCCGCGCCCTGGTGGGCGCAGGGTGCGGCTTTCCTGCTGTTCCGCTATTTCGATGCCGCCAAGCCCGGCCCCGTGGGCTGGGCCGACCGCCGCTACAAGCTGCAGGCGGGGCAAGCCATCGGCTGGCGCCAGGGCTGGGGCATCCTCTTCGACGACCTCGTGGCGGCGCTGTGCACCTTGCTGGTGGTGGCGGTGGCCTGGCGGCTCTGGCCGTGGTGAACGCGCCGATGAACGCCCCCGAACGCGTGCAGGCGCTGGCCGCCGCGCTGCGTGCACGCGGCTGGCGCATGGCCACGGCCGAAAGCTGCACGGGCGGCTTGATCGCCGCCGCCTGCACCGAGCTGGCGGGCAGCAGCGAGTGGTTCGAACGCGGCTTCGTCACCTACAGCAACGAGGCCAAGACCTCGCTGCTGGGCGTGCCGGCGGCCTTGATCGCGGCGCATGGGGCCGTCAGCGAAGAGGTGGCGCGCGCCATGGTCCAAGGCGCCCTGCAGCACGCGCCGGTGCAGCTGGCGGTGGCCGTCACCGGCATTGCCGGGCCGGGTGGCGCGGTGCCGGGCAAGCCGGTGGGCACGGTGTGGCTGGCCTGGGGCGTGGCCGCGGGGGTGGACGCAGCCGTGCATGCTGCCGAGAGTGCCGCCATCGGTGCGCCCATGGATGCTGCCGTGCAAGCCACCGCAGGCGCGCCAGCCGCCGCGCCGCGCGTGCACGCCGAACGCCTGCAGCTGCCCGGCGACCGCGCCGCCGTGCGGCAGGCCACCGTGGCCGCGGCCTTGCGGCGCCTGCTGGAGGCTGCGCAATGAAGCCAGGCGTGCGATGAAGCTGTTGCTCAGCGGCAGCTTCGACCCCGGCGAAGAAGCCGAGTGGCGCGCCGCCTTCGCGGCCGCGCTGCCCGAGGCCGAACTCCTGAGCCCGGCCGAAGCCCGCGCCTGCGCGAACGAGGTGCAGGCCGCCATCGTCGCCAACCCGGCGCCCGGCAGCCTGCAGGGCCTGCCGCGGCTGAAACTCATCCAGAGCCTGTGGGCCGGCGTCGACCGCCTGCTGGCCGACCCCACGCTGCCCGCCGAGGTGCCACTGGCGCGCATGGTCGACCCCGCGATGAACGCCGCCATGGCCGAAACCGCGCTCTGGGCCGTGCTGGCGCTGCACCGCGGCTTCTTCACCTACGCCCGGCAGCAGCAGGCCGGCCTGTGGCAGCCCTTGCCGCAACGCCGGGCCGATGAAGTGCCGGTGCTGGTGCTGGGCCAGGGCCAGATGGGGCGCACGGCGGCGGCGCGCATCGCGCAGCAGGGCTACCCCGTCGCGGGCTGGCGCCGCGATGGCAGCGCGCTGGCACCATTGCTGGCCCGGGCGCAGATCATCATCAACCTGCTGCCGCTGACGGCCGACACGCGCGGCCTGCTGAACGCCGGCTTCTTCGCCGCGCTGCCGCGGGGTGCCGGCGTGGTGAACCTCGCGCGTGGCGCACATGTGGTCGATGAAGAGCTGCTGGCCGCGCTGGCCAGCGGCCAGGTGGGCCATGCGGTGCTGGATGTCTTCCACACCGAACCCCTGCCCGCGCCACACCCCTACTGGCAGCACCCGCAGGTGACGCTGCTGCCGCATGCCGCGGCCGCCACCGACCCGCGCAGCGCCGCCCAGGTGGCGGCAGCCAACGTGCGCGCCGCGCTGGCGGGGCAGCCGCTGGCGAACCTGGTGGAACGCAAGCGGGGTTACTGACGGGGTTGCTGATTCAGGCGTGGCCCCGATCCGCCAGGCACGCGCACGCACATGCACATGCACACGCCCACATCAGGGCCGGGGCTCAACGGCTGCGGCTGACCCGCGCGGCTTCCAGCGGCGCCTTGGCAGCAGCGGCTTCGTTGCGCGCCGCCGGCGTGCCGTCGCTGGCCAGTTCCACCATGAAGGCCAGCGCCAGCTGCGTGAACTTCAGCGCGTGGTTGGCCTGGTTGCCGAAGGTGGCGGTGGTGTCGCTGGCGGTGTGGATCAGGCGGTTGTAGGTGGCGTTCGAGCTTTCGAAGGGGAAGCTCACCGCAAAGCCGCCGGCATGCCAGGCGGCGTGGTCGCTGCAGCCGTAGCCGCAGGCGTCGTAGCCCACCGTCAGGGTGGGCAGGTAGGTGGCGGCCAGGTTGGCCACGAAGGCGTTCTGCGCCGCGTTGGTGTAGTCGGTGTAGATCCACAGGTCGGTGGGGCTGCCCTGGTAGGCAGTCATGTCGAGCTGCATCACGCCCACCACCCGGTCGCGCCGCGCCGCCTGCTGCGTGACGATGGCTTTCGAGCCCAGCAGCCCCACTTCCTCGGCCGCATAGGCGATGAAGCGGATGTTGCGCTTGGGCTGGTAGCCGCTGGCCATCATCACGCGGATGATCTCGGTGAGGCCGGCCACGCCGCTGGCGTCATCGTCGGCGCCGGGCGCGCGCGAGGTCTCGATGCCGCTGCCGGCAATGCTGTCGAGGTGGGCGCCGAGGATGACGGTCTCGCCCGAGTTGCCGGTGCCGATGATCTCGAACTCCACCGACTTCTGCGCCCAGGTGTGCGGGATCTGCCGCACGCGCACGGTGCGGCGGTTGCCCGGGTTCAGCGCCTGCCATTGGCTGAACAGCCAGTTCGAGGCGGCCACGCCGTGCGTGCTGTTGTAGCGGCGGTTCTGGAAGTTCGACAGCTGCGTGATGGTGGACAGCAGGTTGCTGGCCTGCAACTGCGGCAGCATCGCGTTCACCTCGGCCGGGTTGTCGATGGCGTAGCTGGGGGCCAGCAGCGGCTCGGCCGTGCCGTCCAGGCGGTGCAGCACGGCCAGCGCCTCGGCCAGGCTCTCGTGCTGCATGAAGCCGCCGCACTTGGCCAGCTTCATGTGCACGGCCATCGACAGCGTGGGAATCATGTCTTCGTCGATTTCCACCACGCGCACCGTCTCGCTGGCCTGGCGCAGCGCCGCGCGGCCGCGCTGCACCGGCACGTTCACCGCCACCTGCCGCGCGGCCAGCGTGGGCACCTGCGGCGCCACGCGCTGCATCACCGCATGGGCCTGCTCGCCGATGGTCAGCCACACCGGCGCGGCCAGCGCGGGCGTGGCCGCCGTAGTGGTCAGCACGGCCAGCAGGGCCACGGCCGCAACGAAGGGGGTGCGCAGCGCGCGGCGGGCAAGGCGTGATGTCATGGAACTACCTGCTGAAGTGGGTGGCGTGCGCGGGCACCATAACCCTCGGCACGATCAGCCCATTCTGGCCCCGAGGGGGCCGTCAGCGCCAGCAGGGCATGCGCCGTGCCGGGCGCACCCCTCAAGCCGGGGGGCGCGAAGTCGTCGATGGCGATGGGCGCTACCAGCGGGACGCTGGGGTCGCGGCGCGCTGGCGGGACGCCCTGACAATCCCGACTCCGGCGCCGAGCACGCAGAGTGCCGGGGCTGCACCGAGGATGAACGATGCCTGACTCGATCGACGACCTCGCACTCGCGCTAAGCCGCTTTGCCGAAGCGCGCGACTGGGGCCCTTTCCATTCGCCCAAGAACCTGGCATCGGCACTGGTGGTCGAGGCCGGCGAACTGCTGGAGCCGTTTCAGTGGCTCAGCGAGGATGACAGCCGCGCCCTATCCCCTGAGAAGCTGCAAGCCGTGTCCGACGAGATGGCTGACGTGCTGCTGTACCTGGTGCAGCTGTCGTCGGCCCTGCAGGTGGACCTGCTGGCCGCCGCGCGCGACAAGCTGGCGCGCAATGCGCTGAGGTACCCAGTGGAACGCGCCCGCGGCAGCGCCCGCAAGCACGACGAGCTGTGAGCCCCGCCTCGAGGCGCTGCCGGTGATCATCTACCAGGCCGACAAGCGCCAGTTCCTGCAGCACGTGCTGCGCGACGACATCGAGGACGTGATGTCGCGCCACTTCCGCGCCGCCACCGGCCGCGGCGTGGGCCCGTCGGAGCTGAACGCCTGGAAGCACTCGCTGTTCGAGATGAGCAAGGTGCTGCAGGACGAGGAGATCCCGGACGACGCAGCCATCGGCATCGAGTACCAGTTGCCGCAGACCTCGCGCCGCATCGATTTCATCATCGCCGGCGAAGACGACACGCGGCGCCAGAAGGTGGTGATCGTCGAGCTCAAGCAGTGGAGCGAGTCGCGCCGCAGCGAGAAGGACGCCATCGTTTGGGCGCGGCGCGGCGGCCGCGCGGGTGAACAGGAAGGGCCGCACCCCTCGTACCAGGCCTGGTCGTACGCGGCATACCTGCAGGACTTCAACACTGGCGTGCAGGACAGCGGCCTGGCGCTGCAGCCCTGCGCCTACCTGCACAACCACCCGCGCGATGGCGAGATCGACCACCCGCACTACCAGGCACACATCGAGCGCGCGCCGCTGTTCCTGAAGCGCGAGCGCGAGCGGCTGGCCGAGTTCATCCGCCGCCACATCCGGCACGGCGACCGCCGTGGTGCGCTGTACACGCTGGAGAACGGGCGCATCCGCCCCAGCAAGATGCTGGCCGACAGCGTGCAGGGCCTGCTGCAGGGCAAGCCCGAGTTCGTGCTGATCGACGCGCAGAAGCTGGTGTTCGAGACGGTGCTGGCGGCCGATGCCCGCGCGGCCGCGCGCAAGCAGGTGCTCATCGTGCGCGGCGGGCCGGGCACCGGCAAGTCGGTGCTGGCCATCAACCTGCTCGCCGCGCTGCTGGCGCGCGGGCGCAACGCGCGCTACGTGTCGAAGAACGCGGCGCCGCGCGCGGTGTACGAGGCGCGCCTGACGGGTACCTTCACCAAGACGCGCATCAGCAACCTCTTCAGCGGCTCGGGCGCCTTCGTGAACGAGACGGCGGACACGCACGACACGCTCATCGTCGACGAGGCGCACCGCCTCAACGCCAAGAGCGGCCTGTACCGCAACCTGGGCGAGAACCAGGTGCGCGAGCTGATCCAGGCCGCGCGCTGCACGGTGTTCTTCGTCGACGACGACCAGGTCGTCACCGTGCACGACATCGGCCACAGCGGCGAACTGCGCCGCCACGCCGAGGCGGCCGGCGCAGAGATCACCGAACTGCAGCTCGACTCGCAGTTCCGCTGCAACGGCTCCGACGGCTACCTGCAGTGGCTGGATGACCTGCTGGGCATCCGCGAGACGGCGCACCCCCAACTGGACCCGCGCGAGTTCGACTTCCGCGTCTTCGACGACCCGGCGCAACTGCACGCCGTGATCGAGCGCCGCAACCGCGGCAACAACCGCTCGCGCGTGGTGGCCGGCTACTGCTGGGCCTGGCCGAGCAAGCGCGATCCGGCAGCCTGGGACATCGAGATGCCCGCCTTCGGCTACCGCCGCCGCTGGAACCTCGACAAGGACGGCAGCCTGTGGATCGTCACGCCGGGCTCGGTGGACCAGGTGGGCTGCATCCACACCTGCCAGGGGCTGGAGCTGGACGTCGTGGGCGTGATCATCGGCCCCGACCTGGCGTTGCGCGACGGCCGCATCGTCGTCGACGCCTCGAAGCGGGCCTCGTCCGACCAGTCGGTGCGCGGCCTGCGCCAGATGTCGCGCGACAGGCCCGCCGAGGCCGCGGTGCTGGCCGAGCGCATCGTGAAGAACACCTACCGCACGCTGATGTCGCGCGGCATGAAGGGCTGCTACGTCTACTGCGTGGACGCGGCGCTGGCCGAGCACCTCCGCTCCCGGCTGGCCGCACCGGCGGCGCAACCTGCGCCGCCACCCGCCGCCGAGCCCGCGCGGCCGCTGCGGCTCGTCTCCGAGGCCGAACGCCGCGCCGGCGTGCCGGCGGCGCCGCTGGTGAGCCTGCGCTTTGCCGCCGGCGCGTTCAGCGAGGGGCAGGCGCTGGACGAGGGCGCCGAGGCCTGGGTGGCGCTACCCGACTGGGTGGCGCCCGCGCCGGGGCTGTTCGTCGCGCAGGTGGAGGGCGAGTCGATGAACCGCCGCATCCCGGGCGGCTCGTGGAACCTGTTCCGCGCCGCACCCGCGGGCACCCGCGAGGGCAAGATCGTCGTCGTGCAGCACCGCGGCATCGCCGACCCCGACACGGGCGGCCGCTACACCCTCAAGCGCTACCGCAGCGAGAAGGTGGCCGACGAGGCCGGCGGCTGGCGGCACACGCGCATCGTGCTGCAGCCTGAGTCCGACCAGCCAGGGTACGCACCCATCGTGCTGGAACTCGGACCGGAGCAGGACGAGGTGCAGGTGGTGGCGGAGTGGCTGATGACGATGCCGCCGCACGGCGACGGCTGACGGCCTGGGGGCGACCCGAACGAAGCCGTCTAGAGCGCCAGCAGATGCCGCTTCGCCGCGCCACGCACCGCCGACAGCGGCACGGCGGCATCGAAGGTCGCCAGCGCGCCGCCGTGCCGCACGGCCAGGGCCAGCAGGTAGGCGTCGATGATCTGGCGGTGGCCATGCAGCCGCGTGAAGTCGACGGCCTGCTCGTCGAGCACCGACACCTCGTCGGGCCAGAAGGCATGGTCCACCGCCTCGGTGATGGCGCGCAAGCCCTCGGCCACCTGGCCCGGCGTGACGCGGTGCGTGGCCGAATAGGCCGGCGCGCTGAGCACGCGCAAGACGCCGTTATCGACGATGGGGCAAGTGGCAATGCGCCGCGGCTCGGCCGCATCGGCATCCAGCCACTCGTTGGCGCGGCGCGAGAACACGTGCGCGTCGTCGAGCAGCGTGCGCATGCTGGCGGCGCCGCGGCAGGCCTCAGGCGCCCTCTGCGTCCAGCCGCCGCTGCACGTGATCGGTCGTGACCACCTCCTTGCGTGCCGGCAGCACCGCAAAGCGCCCGCCGCGCGGGCCGCGGGCCTGGCCCGGTGCCGTGGCCGGGCGCTGCAGCGACTCGCGCGCCAGGTCGGAGATCACCGCGCCCAGGGAGCGCTTCTCGCGCGCCGCGTGGGCCTTGGCGGCGATGAGCACGTCGTCGTCGATGTCGAGTGTGGTGCGCATGGCGGGCGTCAGATGCGTTGATGCGATCGCATCATGGCATCGGGGCCCGAGCCCGCGTGCCCTGGCCGCTGCGGGCGCCGTCAGGCCCGCAGCGCCGCCAGCACCTCGTCCAGCATCTTCTTCGCATCACCAAACAGCATGCGGTTGTTCTCTTTGTAGAACAGCGGGTTGTCCACCCCCGCGTAGCCGCTGGCCATGCTGCGCTTCATCACGATGCTGGTCTTGGCCTTCCACACCTCGAGCACCGGCATGCCGGCGATGGGGCTGGTGGGGTCGTCCTGCGCGGCCGGGTTCACGATGTCGTTGGCGCCGATGACCATGGTGACGTCCGTCTCCGGGAAGTCGTCGTTGATCTCGTCCATCTCCAGCACGATGTCGTAGGGCACCTTGGCCTCGGCCAGCAGCACGTTCATGTGGCCCGGCATGCGGCCGGCCACGGGGTGGATGCCGAAGCGGATGTTCACGCCCTTGTCGCGCAGCAGCTTGGTGATCTCGAACACCGTGTGCTGCGCCTGCGCCACCGCCATGCCGTAGCCCGGCACGATGATCACGCTCTTGGCTTCCTTCAGCAGCTCGGCCGTCTCGGCCGCACTCACCGGCACCACCTCGCCCGCTGGCTGCGCCGCCGCGCCACCCGCGGCCGCCGGGGCCGGCGCACCACCGCCGAAGCCACCCGCGATGACGCTGATGAAGTTGCGGTTCATCGCGCGGCACATGATGTAGCTGAGGATGGCGCCGGAGCTGCCCACCAGCGCGCCCGTCACGATGAGCAGGTCGTTGCTCAGCATGAAGCCCGTGGCCGCCGCGGCCCAGCCCGAGTAGCTGTTGAGCATGCTCACCACCACCGGCATGTCGGCGCCGCCGATGGCCATCACCATGTGGATGCCGAAGAGCAGCGCGATGACCGTCATCACCAGCAGCGGCAGCATGCCGGCATTCACGTCGTGCGACTGCAGGAAGGCGTAGCCGAAGTAGACGACCACCAGCAGCCCCGCCAGGTTCAGCAGGTGGCGCCCCGGCAGCAGCAGCGGCTTGCCGCCGATGCGGCCCGAGAGCTTGCCGAAGGCCACGACGGAGCCCGAGAAGGTGACGGCGCCGATCAGGATGCCGACGTAGATCTCGACCTCGTGGATGGTCTTCTCGACCGGCGTGGGGAAGACGGTGGAGGTGTCCACATAGCTCGCGAAGCCCACCAGGCAGGCCGCCAGGCCCACCAGGCTGTGCATCAGCGCCACGAGCTCGGGCATCTGTGTCATCTGCACCTTCTTCGCGGCGTAGAGGCCGATGGCCCCGCCCACGACGAGCGCGCCCACGATCCACGGGATGCCCGCCGCCGTGACACGCGGCCCCAGCACGGTGGCGAAGACGGCCAGCGCCATGCCGGCCATGCCCAGGAAGTTGCCGCGGCGCGCCGTCTCGGGGTTCGAGAGACCGCCCAGGCTCATGATGAAAAGAATGATCGCGCCGATGTAGGCGACGGTGGCGAGGCTTGCGCTCATGTTCTTGTGGGCCCGTTCATCACTTGCGGAACATGTCCAGCATGCGACGCGTCACCGCGAAGCCGCCGAACATGTTGATGGCCGTGAGCACCAGCGCCACGACCGCGCACACCAAGATCAAGGTGTTGGGCCGGTCGGCAGCCCCTGCGGCATCCAGCGGCGGCGCCACCTGCACCAGCGCGCCGATGGCGATGATGGAGCTGATGGCGTTGGTCACGCTCATCAGCGGCGTGTGCAGGCTGGGCGTGACGTTCCACACCACCATGTAGCCCACGAAGCAGGCCAGCACGAACACCGTGAAGTGCTGCAGGAAGCTGGCTGGCGCGTAGGCACCGACGAACCAGAACAGCACCGCACCGACCGCGAACACGATGGCCAGGGTCTTGGCCGACATCGGCTCCACGGAACCGTGGCCGTGGCCCTTGGAGGCCTTGGCCGCGGCCGGTGCAGCCGCATCGGCCTTGGGTTTCGGGGGCGCCGGCGGCAGCTTGGGCGGCGGCGCCGGCCAGGTGATGGCGCCTTCCTTGATGACCGTCAGGCCGCGGATGGCATCGTCTTCGAAGTTGACGTTGACGGTGCCGTCCTTCGTCTTGCACAGCTCCTCGAGCAGGCGCAGCAGGTTGGTGGCGTACAGCGTGCTGCTCTGCTTGGCCAGGCGGCTGGCGAGGTCGGTGTAGCCGACGATGGTGACACCATGCCGCACCACGGCCTGGCCCGGCACGGTGAGTTCGCAGTTGCCGCCTTGTTCAGCAGCCATGTCGACGATGACGCTGCCCGGCTTCATCGTGGCCACCATCTCGGCGGTGATGAGCTTGGGCGCCGGCTTGCCCGGGATCAGCGCCGTGGTGATGATGATGTCGACCTCGCGCGCCTGCTTGGCGTACATCTCGCGCTGCGCGGCCTGGAAGCCCTCGCTCATGACCTTGGCGTAGCCGCCGCCGCCCGAGCCTTCTTCCTCGTAATCGACCTTCACGAACTCGCCGCCGAGCGAGACCACCTGGTCTGCGACTTCAGCGCGCGTGTCGTTGGCGCGCACGATGGCGCCCAGGTTGGCCGCCGTGCCGATGGCCGCCAGGCCCGCCACGCCGGCGCCGGCGATGAACACCTTGGCCGGCGGCACCTTGCCCGCGGCCGTGATCTGGCCGTTGAAGAAACGCCCGAACGCATTCGCCGCCTCGATGACGGCGCGGTAGCCGCTGACGCCGGCCTGCGAGGTCAGCGCGTCCATCTTCTGCGCGCGGCTCAGTTGCCGCGGCAGTGCATCGATGGCCAGCACCGTGGCCTTCTTCGCGGCCAGCTGCTGCATCAATTCAGGGTTCTGCGCCGGCCAGACGAAGCCGACGAGCATGGCGCCTTCGCGCAACAGCGCCACTTCCTCGGCGCTGGGCGGGCGCACCTTGAAGACGATGTCGGCGCGCTGGAACAGCGTGGCCGAATCGGGCAGCACCTCGGCGCCCGCAGCACGGTAGGCCTCGTCGCTGCAGTTGGCGGCGTCGCCGGCACCGCTTTCCACCGCCACCGAAAAGCCCAGCTTGACGAGCTTTTCCACCACCTCGGGCACGGTAGCGGCGCGCTTTTCGCCGGGCGCCGTCTCCTTGGGCACACCGATCAGCAAGGCCATGCAAGCACTCCTCAGTTCTTCTTCGGGCTGCGACGATTGAAGCAGAAACTTCGCCGGCCGCCGTTCTCGCCAGCGCCGGCGCTGGTGTCCGGGTCTCCAGACGGCACCGCAAAGGCGCCGTACCGTCGGCCGCTGGCCGGCCTGTTCGGCCTGTTTTTACGGGCGGCGGAAGGTAACACAAACCACTCTCGCCAACAGGGGCACGGTCTTGGCGAAGGCAGCCGGGGCCGCTGCCTAGAATGCACGGGCCATGCCTGAGGTCACCCCACTCCCCACCCAAGCCGATGTGCTGGTGGTCGGTGCCGGCCCGGCCGGCAGCGCCTGCGCGCTGGCGCTGGCCCGTACCGGCGCCGATGTGGTGCTGGTCGACCAGCACCACTTCCCGCGCGACAAGGTCTGTGGCGACGGCCTCATCCCCGACACCCACGCCGCACTGAAGCGCCTGGGTGTCTATGAAGAGGTGGCCGCGCTGGCCCAGCCGGTGCCCCATGTGCGCTGCGTGGCGCCGCGCGGTGGCCATGTCGACGTGCCGGGCACGCTGAGCGTGCTGCCGCGCAAGGTGCTCGACCACGTGCTGGTGCGCGCCGCGCAGCGCGCCGGTGCGCGGCTGCTCACGCCGCTGCGCTTCGAGGCCCCGCTGTTCGAGGGCGAGCGCGTGGCCGGCGGGCGCTTCCATCTCAGTGACGCCCCCGACGGCACGCCGCCGCACGAGATCCGCGCGCGCTGGACGGTGCTGGCCACCGGCGCGGTGCCGCAGGCCCTCACGGCCGCCGGCATGTGCGAGCGCCACACGCCCAGTGGCACCGCCGTGCGGGCCTATGTGCGCCACCCCGGCATGACGGACAAGATCGCGCAGCTGCAGGTGGTGTGGCACCGCCGGTTGCGCGGTGGGTATGGCTGGATCTTCCCGGCGCCCGACGGGGTGTTCAACATCGGCGCCGGCCTCACCGAAAGCCACCTGATGGAAGCCGGGCGCGGCCGCCGCAAGGGCATGAACCTGCGCGAGGTCTTCGAGACCTTCTGCGAAGTGCACCCACCCGCGGCCGAGCTGATGGCGGGCGGTGAAGTGCTGGGCCCGCTGAAAGGCGCGCCGCTGCGCTTCTCGCTGAATGGCGCGAAATGGTCGCGCCCGGGCCTGCTGGCGGTGGGCGAGGCCGCGGGCAGCACCTATGCCTTCACTGGCGAAGGCATCGGCAAGGCGCTGGAAGGCGGGCTGCTGGCCGCCGAAGCGCTGCGCGGCCTGCCGGTCGACGACGCTGCCGTGCGGCAGCACTACGAAGACGGCCTGCGCAAGCTGCTGCCGCAGTTCGTGCTGTACGAACGCGCCGGCCATGTGAACCACCACCCCTGGCTGGCCGACCTGGTGGTCTGGCGCGCCAGCAAGAGCCCCCGCATCCTGCGCCGCCTGGCCGGCGTGCTGGACGAAACCCAGAACCCCGCGCGGCTGTTCACGCTGAGCGGCATCACCAAGCTCATCCTCGAATGAACCCGGAAAGCGCCATGCAACCGAACCCCCTCGCCAAGACACGCCTGCTCTTCGCCACGCTGCTGGCCACTTCCCTGCTGGCCGCCTGTGGTGGCGGCGGTGGCGATGCCGGCACGCCTGCGCCTCCGCCGCCGCCGCCCCCACCCCCCGCCGCGGCGCTGTGCACGCCCACCAACGTCAACCCGGCACCTGCGGCCAATGCCCCGCAGGTGACCCTGACGCTGAGCAACGGCGTCGGTGTCAGTGGCGATGTGGTGCTCACGCTGGATCCCGCACGGGCGCCGCTGACGGTGGCCAACTTCCTGACCTACGTGAACGCCGGCTTCTACGACGGCACGGTCTTCCACCGCCATGCGCCCACCTTCGTGCTGCAAGGCGGCGGTTATGCCGGGCCCATGACGGCCGGTGGCGTGGTGCCGCCGCTGAAGGCCACCAATGCGCCCATCACCCTGGAAGACAACGGTGGCCTGTCCAACCAGTGCCTCACCGTGGCGATGGCCCGCACCAACGCCCCCGACTCGGCCAATTCGCAGTTCTATCTGAACCTGAACAACAACACCTTCCTGGACCGCACGCCGCAGGCGCGCGGCTATGCGGTGTTCGGCAGCGTCACCAGCGGCAACGCCGTGCTCACGGCTGCGATCAACGCGCCGTGCACGGCCTGGGCCGGCTTCCTGGGTGCAGGCGAGTGCCTGCCCTCGCCCAACATCACCGTCACGCGCGCCCGCCAGACACGCTGAAGCCGCGCCGCCAAGCCCGCCGAAGAAGCCCGCCGCACAAGCCCACCCCGCAAGCCCTCCATGTGCCAGCTGCTGGGCATGAACGCCAACACGCCCACCGACGTGGTGTTCAGCTTCACCGGCCTGGCCACGCGGGCCGATGAGCACAAGGACGGCTTCGGCATCGCCTTCTTCGAAGAGCGCGGCCTGCGCCACTTCATCGACCGCGACGGCGCCACCTGCTCGCCGGTGGCGCAGATGATCAAGCACTACCCCATCCGCAGCGAGGTGGTCATCGCGCACATCCGCAAGGCCACGGTGGGCGAGGTGGCGCTGCAGAACTGCCACCCCTTCGTGCGTGAGCTCTGGGGCCGCTACTGGGTGTTTGCGCACAACGGCGACCTGAAGAACTACGCGCCGCGCCTGCACGGCAGCTTCCGCCCGGTGGGCGATACCGACAGCGAACGGGCCTTCTGCTGGCTGATGCAGGAACTGGCCAAGGCCCACGCCAGTGTGCCCACGGTGGATGAGCTCACCCACACGCTGCGCGAGTTGCTGCCGCAGCCCGCTGCGCACGGCAGCTTCAACGTGCTGCTGAGCAATGGGCAGGCGCTGTGGGCGCACGGCAGCACGAAGCTGTAATCGGTGCAGAGGCGCCACCCCTTCAACACCGCCACGCTGGCCGATGAAGACCTGAGCGTCGACTTCGCCGCCCACACCACCCCCAGCGACCGCGTTGCCGTGGTGGCCACCGAGCCGCTGACGGCCGACGAGACCTGGGTGCCCTTCGCCCCGGGCGAGCTGCGCGTGTTCGTGGGCGGGGCACTGCACGGGGTGCCGGTCGGCGCCTGATCTGGGCGCCCGGCAAGGCCGGGCCGCTGCCATCATGCCGCCGCTCATCCCGCCACTCATCCCGCCGTCAGCCCCATTCGCCCGCCCGGCCCGCCGCCGGTGCAGCCCGCGCGCAGCGGCAGGCCCGGCCCTGCCTACACTGCCGCCATGGCCGCCCTGCCCCCCTTCACCTCACCGCCCGAGGGCCCGCACGCTGCGGGCTCGCCACCGGCCGGGCGGCCTGAACCCGCGCCACCGGCTGCGATGAACGCGCTGCAGCGCTGGTACTTCGGCTGGGCCGAAAAGCACTACGCACGCATGGCGCCCGAGGTGGCGGCCCAGGCCCGGCGCGTGGACGCCTGGCTCTACAGCCGCCGCAGCCTGGGCCTGTTGCTGGGCCTGGCCGGCGCCGTGGCCGGCAGCGTGGCCGGGCTGGTGGCCGCGGGCTTTCCGCTCGGGCTGGCGCTGGCTTGTTCGCTGCTGGTCTGGCTGGGCCTGCCGCTGGCGGGCGTGGGTGCGTGGCTGCATCCGCACAAGTTCACCGGGCCGCTGCTGCTCAAGCGCAGCGTGGGCATCCTGCTGATGGGCTATGCCGGGGCTTTCACGGGCTTCCTGGTGGGCCGGCTGGCCCGGCGCGGCAGCCTGCAGCCCGAGACGCTGGCTGAATCGCTGTGGGCCGCCGCGCGTGCCGCCACGCCGGTGCTGCTGGTGGCCCTGCTCGCCACCCTGCTGCTGGTGTGGGGCGTGGCGCAGTGGCGCAGCCAGCACGACCGCCGCGAGCTGGCCCAGGTGCGGCTGGTGCAGGAGCGCGACGCCGCTGCCCGCCAGGCCGCCGAGGCCCAGCTGCGCCTGCTGCGCGCCCAGGTGCAGCCGCACTTCATCTTCAACACCCTGGCCGCCGTGCAGCACTGGGTGGACACCGCCGACCCGCGCGCCGGCCCGCTGCTGCGTTCGCTCAGCGCCTTCCTGCGCGGCAGCACCGAGCTGCTGGCGCGAGACAAGGTCACCCTGGGCGAAGAGATGGCGCTGGCCGGCCACTACCTGGCCACGATGCAGGCCCGCCTGGGCGGCCGGCTGCACTACACCACCACGCTGGAGCCGGGCGTCGCCGACATCACCCTGCCGCCGGGCCTGCTGCTGACGCTGGTGGAGAACGCGGTCGAGCACGGCATCGCGCCGGCCTTGAACGGCGGCACCGTGCAGGTGCAGGCGGTGGCCACGGCCAGCGGCTGGCAGCTGTGCGTGAGCGACGACGGCCAGGGCCTGGCACCCGACTGGCAGGAAGGCGTGGGCCTGGCGAACTGCCGCCAGCGCCTGCACCACTACTTCGGGGCCGGCGCCACGCTCACGCTGCAGGCCCTGCAGCCCGGCACGCGCGCCTGCCTGACCGTCACCACCGCCCGCCCTGCGGGCCCCCACACATGAACTTCCGCCTTCCCCGCCTGCCCAGGCTGGCCAGCCCCGGCAACGCCGCCACCGGCGGCGCAGCCCGTGGCCCGGCGAATGGCGAAACCATCGACTGGAGCCAGCTCTGGAACCCCGGCCCGGTGCGCGTGTTCACCGAGGAAGAACTGCGCCTGGCCGCGCAAGACCGCCCCTCGCGCACGCTGGTGGTGACGGTGCTGCTCAACATCGCCCTGGCGGCGGCCGTGCTGCTGCAGGTTGCACCCGCAGGCTTGACGGCGGTGCTCGCTGCCTTGATGACCGGCAGCAGCGTGGGCGTGCTGGCGCTGGCGCGCCGCCTGTGGCGCCGCCCGGAACGCTGCCTGCTCTCGCGCTTCAACCTCGCACTGATGGGCTTGGGCTTTGTCTTCGGTCTGGGCATTTCGCTGGTGCCGCGCTGGGCCGACCCGAAGCACGAGATCTGGATCTTCGGCACGGTGTGGGCGCTGGCGGTGACGGCCAGCCTGCTGCTGTGGTTCCTGGCGGTCTACCGCAGCGAGCAGGTGGCCGGCCGCCTGCGCGAGCTGGCCGAACGCCAGCAGGCCGTGGAGATGGCGCGCCAGCTCGCGGCGGCGCAGATCCAGCCGCATTTCCTCTTCAACAGCCTGGCCTCGCTGCAGCACTGGGTGCAGGCCAAGGACGACCGCGCCGCCCCCATGCTGGACGCGCTGACCGGCTTCCTGCGCACCACGCTGCCCCTGTTCAACCAGGCCCGGCTGCGCCTGGGCGACGAGGCCGAGGCCGTGGGCCGCTACCTGCAGGTGATGCAGCTGCGGCTGGGTGAACGCCTGCGCTTTGCCATCGACATCAGCCCCGAGGCGGCCGAGCTGCAGATGCCGCCCGGCGTGCTGCTCACGCTGGTGGAAAACGCCGTCGAACACGGCGTGCAGGCCAGCCTGCACGGGGCACAGGTGCAGGTGCGGGCCGGCACCGAAGCAGGCCGCGCCTGGATCACCGTGGCCGACACCGGCCCGGGCCTGGCCCCCGGCGCCCCCGAGGGCGTGGGCCTGAGCAACAGCCGCGCCCGCCTGCAGCAGGCCTACGGCCCCGGCGCCACGCTCAGCCTGGCCAGCGCCGACACCGGCGGCTGCGTGGCCCGCGTGGAATTGCGGCAGGGCCCCGGCTTTCCCACCCTTTCCGCCCCCTGAGGCCCGCCTCCCTGGCTGGCCTCAAACCCACGCTGACCATGACGAGCCTGAACGCATCTCTCAATGTCCCCTCGACCGTCCCCCTGACCGCCCTGATCGCCGACGACGAAGAAGCCCCGCGCGCGCAGCTGCGGCTGGCGCTGCAGCAGGCCTGGCCCGAGCTGCACATCGTGGCCGAGGCCAGCAACGGTGCCGACGCCTGGGACGCCTTTCTCGAACACGAACCGGCGGTGTGTTTTCTCGATATCCGTATGCCCGGCCTGAGCGGCATCGAGGTGGCGCGGCGCATCGACGGCCGCGCGCCGGTGGTGTTCGCCACCGCCTATGGCGACCACGCCCTGGCCGCCTTCGACACCGGCGCGGTGGACTACCTGATGAAGCCCGTGGACCCCGAGCGTCTGGGCCAGACCGTGGCCCGGCTTCGCCAGCGCCTGGCGCCCCCGGCCCCTGCCGCACCCGCCACACCCACCACGCCAGCGCTGCCCGACCCGGCCGTGCTGCAGGGCCTGCTGGCCCAGCTGGCCGCGCAGACGCGCCGCGCGCCGCCGCTGCAGGTGCTGCAGGCCAGCGTGGGGCGCGAGGTGCGGCTCATACGCACCGAAGAGGTGGTGTACTTCGAGAGCGACAGCCGCTACACGCGCGTGGTGTTCGAAGGGCCTGCTCAGGCGGCAGGCGCGGCCGCTGGCGCCGGCGGGGGTGATGCGCTCATCCGCACGCCTTTGAAGGAGCTGCTGACGCAGCTGGACGAACAGCAGTTCTGGCAGGTGCACCGCAGCGTCATCGTGAACCACCGCCACATCGCCAGCGCGGTGCGCGTGGACGAAGGGCACATGCACCTGACGCTGCGCGGCCGGCCCGAGACGCTGCCGGTTTCGCGCCACTTCCAGGGCCTGTTCAAGGGACAGTAGCGGCAACAGCGGCAACAGCGGCAAGAAGGGCGGCAAGGGGAAAAAGGCGCCCAGGCCTGGGCAGGTGCGCGGCGGGCACACAGTGGCCGCAGTAGCATCCGCCACCGCCCACTTCCGTCTGCCCCATGCCCGCGTTGCCCGTCCCGCGTTTCGACCAGTTCTACCGCCACGCCGAGCTCACGCGCCTGCTGCAGGACTATGCCAACGCTGCGCCGCACCTGGTGCAGCTCAGCAGCCTGGGGCTGAGCACCGAAGGCCGCGACATCTGGCTGCTGACGCTGACGAACACCGCCACCGGGGCCGACACCGACAAGCCCGCCTTCTGGGTGGACGGCAACATCCACGCCGCCGAGCTGACCGCCAGCACCGCCTGCCTGTACTGGCTGCACCAGCTGCTGGCCCGCTACGACACCGACGCGCAGGTGCGGCAGCTGCTGGACACACGCGTGGTCTACATGGTGCCGCGCCTGAACCCCGACGGCGCCGAACTGGCGCTGGCCGACAAGCCGCGCCACATCCGCAGCGGCACGCGGCCCTATCCCTTCAATGAAGAACCCGTCGAAGGCCTGACGGTGGAAGACGTGGATGGCGACGGCCGCGTGCTGCAGATGCGCGTGCCCGACCCCCACGGCAGCTACAAGAAGCACGAGGCCGACCCGCGACTGATGGTGGCGCGCGAGCCCGGCGAGTTCGGCGGCGAGTACTACCGCCTGATTCCCGAAGGCACGCTGAAGAACTACGACGGCCTGAACATCACCGCCAACCCCGACCGCGAAGGCCTGGACTTCAACCGCAACTTCCCCGCCTACTGGCGGCAGGAGTTCGAGCAGGTGGGCGCCGGCCCCTACCCCACCAGCGAGCCCGAGGTGCGGGCCATGGTGCACTTCATCACCCACCACCCCAACATCGGCGCGGCGGTCAGCTTCCACACGCACAGCGGCGTCATCCTGCGGCCCATGGGCCTGCAGAGCGACGACGACATGACGCCCGAAGACCTGTGGATGTACAAGCGCCTGTCGGACATCGGCGCGAAGCTCACCGGCTACCCGGCCATCAGCATCTGGCACGACTTCAAGTACCACCCCAAGCAGGTCATCACCGGCACGCAGGACTGGATCTACGAGCACCTGGGCGCGCTGTTCTGGACGGTGGAGATCTGGGCCCCGAACAAGGAGGCCGGCATCACCGACTACAAGTGGATCGACTGGTACCGCGAGCACCCGGTGGAAGACGACCTGAAGCTGCTGAAGTGGAGCGACGAGCACTGCGGCGGCCAGGCCCACGTGAACTGGTACCCCTACCGCCACCCGCAGCTGGGCATGGTGGAGCTGGGCGGCTGGGACAAGATGAACTTCTGGCGCAACCCGCCGCCCGCGCTGCGCGAGCGCGAGGCCGCCCGCTTCCCGGGCTGGCTGATGCAGCTGGCCCTGAGCCTGCCCAAGCTGGAACTGCTGCGCACCGAGGTGCGCGCCCTCGGCACCGACACCTGGCGCGTGCGCTTCGCGGTGGGCAACGCCGGCTACCTGCCCAGCTATGTGAGCAAGCGCGCGCTGGAACGCAAGACCGCGCGCGGCACCGTCTTCACCATCCACCTGCCAGCCGGCGTGACGCTGGTCAGCGGCAAGGAGCGCGAAGTCGGTGCCCATCTCGAAGGCCACGCGCCCAAGAGCAGCCAGCAGGCCTTCCTGCCCACGCGTGAACTCACCGGCGACCGCGCGGTGGTGGAATGGGTGGTCAACGGCGCCCGCGGCACGCGCATCGCGCTCACGGCCACGGCCGACCGGGCCGGCAGCGTGCACACCGAAGTCACGCTCGACTGAAGCGCCGGCCCCACGCCCCCGGCCGCCGGCGCAACAGGCTCACGATGGAACACGACTTCACGAGCCTGTTCGAGTTCCTGCCCATCGGCGCCTACCGCAAGCGTGCCGACGGCGTGCTCCTGCGCAGCAACCCGGCGCTGGTGCGCATGAACGGGCTGGACAGCGAAGCGCAGCACCTGGCCATCGTCAACGGCCACGCCCCGAGCTGGTACGTGCAGCCCGGTCGCTCCGAGGAATTCGCGGCGCTGCTGGCGAACGAAGGCCGCGTGGTGGGGATGGAGTCCGAGGTGCGCGCCCGCGGCAGCGGCCGGCGGCTGTGGGTGCGCGAAAACGCCCACGTGGTGCGGGACGCCACCGGCGCCGTGCTGTTCTTCGAAGGCACGGTGGAAGAGATCACCGAGCACGTGCAGGCCCGCGCCGCGCTGGAGCGCCGCGAACGCGAGCTGCGCGAGATCACGGCGCAGGTGCCGGGCGTGGTCTACCGCGTGGTGCTGCAGGCCGATGGTGTGCGCTACATCGACTTCATCAGCGACGGCGTGCGCCAGCTCTATGGCGTGAACCCCGAAGACGCGGTGCAGAACCGGCGGCTGCTGGCGCACTTCCGGCACCCTGAAGACCGCGCGCGCGTGGACGCCGAACTCAGTGCCGCGGCCGAGGCCCGGCGCCCGCTGGCCACCGAGTTCCGCATCGTGCGCGGCGATGGCACCGAGCGCTGGGTGCAGCAGATCTCGGTGCCTGCCGAGAGCCAGGGCGAGTACATGGTGCGCATCGGCGTGATGTTCGACATCACCGACCGCAAGCGCGCCGAGCTGGCGCTGCTGGCCAACGGCGAGCTGTGGAAACGCGCGCTGGAGGGCACCGGCGATGGCGTGTGGGACTGGCACGTGCAGGAAGGCCGCGAGCAGCTGTCGCCCGCCTGCAAGGCCTTGTACGGCTTTGCCGACGACGAACTGCCCGACACGCCCGACGCGCTGGACGGCCGCACCCACCCCGACGACCTGCCCGGCATGCGCCAGGCGCGCGAAGACCACTTCGCTGGCCGCACGCCCACCTATGTGAACGAGCACCGCGTGCAGTGCAAGGACGGCAGCTGGAAGTGGATCCTGTCGCGCGGCATGCTGCTCTCGCGCGATGCGCAGGGCCGCCCGCTGCGCATGGTGGGCACGCACACCGACATCACCGGCCGCAAGCAGGCCGACGCGCTACGCGCCGAGCGCGACCGCGCCGCGGCGGCCGACGTCGCGAAGTCACAGTTCCTCAGCCGCGTCAGCCACGAGCTGCGCACGCCGCTGAACGCGGTGCTGGGCTTCGCGCAGCTGCTGGAGCTGTCGCCCGGCGACGGCGAGCGCCAGCGCCAGTGGATCGCGCAGGTGCTGAGCGCCGGCCGCCACCTGCTGGCCCTGATGGACGATGTGCTCGACATCAGCAGCGCGCAGACCGGCCAGCTGCCCATGGCTGCCGAAGAACTGCCCCTGCGCCCGCTGCTGGACGAGGTGCTGACCCTGCTGGCCGGCACGGCCGCCGCAGCCGGCGTGACCGTGCAGGACGAAGCCGGGCCGCTGCCGGGCCTGGCGCTGCGCGCCGACCGCAAACGCGTGCTGCAGATCCTGAGCAACCTTCTCAGCAACGCCATCAAGTACAACCGGCCGCAGGGCTGGGTGCGCCTGCGCGTGCACAGCGGGGCCGACAGCGTGCACATCAGCCTGAGCGACAGCGGCCCCGGTCTCAGCGCGCTGCAGCAGTCGCGCCTGTTCGAGCCTTTCGAGCGGCTCGACGCGCAAAGCGGCCCGGTGGCGGGCACCGGCCTGGGCCTGACGCTCAGCCGCGAACTGGCCGAAGCCATGGGCGGGCGCATCACCGTGCAAAGCGCGCCGGGCGCAGGTTCCACCTTCACCGTCAGCCTGCCGGCGGCCGGCGGCTAGCAGCGCTTCGGGCCTGCCTTCACACCTGCTCGAACCTGAACACGGCCACGCTGGCCAGCAGGTTGGGCCAGCGGCGCACCACCTCGCCGTTCTGCAGGCCGAAGCTGTCGGTCACCTGCAGGCCGCAGCGGCGCGCCAGCACGGTGAAATCGGCATGGGTGCCGACGCGGATGTTGGGCGTGTCGAACCACTGGTAGGGCAGCACGCGCGTCACCGGCATGCGGCCGGTCAGCACCTGCAGGCGGTTGGGCCAGTGCGCGAAGTTCGGAAAGCTCACGATGCCGATGCGGCCCACGCGCGCGGTTTCGCGCAACATCTTCTCGGTGTTGCGCAGGTGCTGCAGGGTGTCGAGCTGCAGCACCACGTCGAAGCTGCGGTCGCCAAAGAGCGCCAGGCCGTCGTCGAGGTTGAGCTGGATGACGTCGATGCCGCGTTGCACGCAGGCCTGCACGTTGGCATCGGCAATCTCGATGCCGTAGCCCGTGCAGCCCTTGCGGTCGCGCAGGTGGGCCAGCAGTTCGCCGTTGCCGCAGCCGAGGTCCAGCACGCGGCTGCCGGCCGGCACGAGGTCGGCAATCAGCTCGAGGTCTTTCCGTTCACTCATTGCAGCCCCTCGTCCGCCGAGGGGACAGCGGCCTGCACCTCCCCCGCAATGCGTTCGAAGTAGTGGCGCATCACCGCGTGGTAGCGCGGGTCTTCCAGCAGGAAGGCGTCGTGGCCATGCGGGGCGTCGATCTCGGCGTAGCTGACGCCGATGCGGTTGTCCACCAGCGCCTTGACGATCTCGCGGCTGCGTTCGGGCGCGAAGCGCCAGTCGGTGGTGAAGCTCACGATGAGGAAGCGCTTGTCCAGCGTGGCCGGGTTCGCGGCGAAGGCGCGCGCGAGGTCGCCGCCATGCGCGGCAGCGGGGTCGAAGTAGTCGAGCGCGCGCGTGATGAGCAGGTAGGTGTTGGCGTCGAAGTACTCGGCGAACTTGTCGCCCTGGTGGCGCAGGTAGCTCTCGATCTGGAACTCGATCTCCTGCGTGGAATAGCGCAGCACGGCGG
The DNA here is from genome assembly GCA_001295905.1 of beta proteobacterium AAP51. Taxonomy (GTDB): domain Bacteria; phylum Pseudomonadota; class Gammaproteobacteria; order Burkholderiales; family Burkholderiaceae_C; genus Rubrivivax. The sequence continues at coordinate 44,896 of LJHT01000085.1, forward strand.
CGCGCAGCTCGCGGCCGAACTTGGTGTCCATGGCGTCTTCGGCCAGGTAGGTGATGTGCCCCACCATGCGCGCCACGCGCAGGCCGCGCTTGGGCAGCACGCCGTGTTCGTAGAAGTGGCCGCCGTGGAAATCGGGGTCGGTGACGATGGCGCGGCGTGCCACCTCGTTGAAGGCGATGTTCTGCGCGCTGAGGTTGGGCGCGGTGGCCACCGCGATGCAGTGGCGCAGCATCTGCGGGTGACGCAGCGTCCAGGCCAGGGCCTGCATGCCGCCCAGGCTGCCGCCCAGCACCGCGGCCAACTGCGTGATGCCCAGGCGCTGCACCAGGCGGGCCTGGGCATCGACCCAGTCTTCCACCGTCACCACGGGAAAGTCGGCGCCCCACACGCGCCCGGGCACGGGCGAGGTGGGGTTGGGGTGCATGGGCCCGGTGCTGCCGAAACAAGAGCCGGGGTTGTTCACGCCGATGACGAAGAAGCGGTTCGTGTCCAGCGGCTTGCCGGGGCCGACCAGGTTGTCCCACCAGCCCTTCACACCGCGCTCGTCCAGGCCGGCCACGTGGTGGCTGGCGTTGAGCGCGTGGCACACGAGCACGGCGTTGCTGCGCTCGGCGTTCAGCGTGCCGTAGGTTTCATAGGTGAGCTGGTATTCGGGCAGCGTGGCGCCGCTTTGCAGCGGCAGCGGCTCGCTGAAGAACATCTGCTGCGGGGTGACGGGGCCGAGAGACATCGCAAGAAACCAAAAACCCGGTGCCGCATGCAGCGAACACCGGGCAGGGCGTCGACTTTTAGCGGCATTTGTTGAGCGCCCGCAATCTGGAACAAATCGGCGCTGAAGCGGCAGATTGTAGCCAGCAGCCTGCCGCCCGATGCGGGCTGTTGAGGGGCAAGGCCGGGCTATCTCTGGGGCCCGAAACCGCCGGGCATGGCTAGCATGCGACTGGCGGGAGGGCCCCCAGCGGCGGCGCCCCCCGCGCCGGCAGACGGCGAGAGTGGCCAAGAGAGGGCAAGCATGCACGCGTGGCTGAACAGGATCGACCAGCACTTCCCGGTGCGCTACACGGCCTGGCTGCTCAGCGCCATCGGGCTGCTGCTCTTCAGCTTCACCTTCGTGGCCTTCGGCAGCGGGGGCTTCATGGCACTGCTGTGCCTGTTCCTGCTGGCACTGGGCTGGCGCGACACGCGGCAGCGCCGCCATTCGGTGCTGCGCAACTACCCCGTCATCGGCCACCTGCGCTTCCTGCTCGAATTCGTGCGGCCCGAGCTGCGGCAGTACTTCCTGGAAAGCGATAACGAGGCGGCGCCGTTTTCGCGCACGCAGCGCAGCCTGGTCTACCAGCGCGCCAAGGGTGAACCCGACAAGCGCCCCTTCGGCACGCAGTTGGACGTGCATGCCTCGGGCTACGAATGGATCAACCATTCGATGTGCCCCACCGTGCTGCCCACGCACGACTTCCGCGTGCTCATCGGCGGCAGCCAGTGCAGCCAGCCCTACGAGGCCAGCATCTTCAATATCTCGGCGATGAGCTTCGGCGCCTTGAGCGCCAACGCCATCCTGGCGCTGAACGGCGGCGCGAAGAAGGGCGGCTTCGCGCACGACACCGGCGAGGGCAGCATCAGCCAGCACCACCGCGTGCACGGCGGCGACCTCATCTGGGAGATCGGCAGCGGCTACTTCGGCTGCCGCAACGACGACGGCAGCTTCAGCGAAGCGAAGTTCGTGGCCAACGCCACCGACGCGCAAGTGAAGATGATCGAGCTGAAGCTCAGCCAGGGCGCCAAGCCCGGCCACGGCGGCGTGCTGCCGGGCCCCAAGGTCACGCCCGAGATCGCCGCGGCGCGCGGCGTGCCGGTGGGTGTGGACTGCGTCAGCCCGGCCAGCCACAGCGCCTTCGGCACGCCCGCGGAGATGCTGCACTTCATCGCGAAGCTGCGCACGCTGTCGGGCGGCAAGCCCACGGGCTTCAAGCTGTGCATCGGCCACCCCTGGGAGTGGTTCGCGCTGTGCAAGGCGATGCTGGAGACCGGCATCACGCCCGACTTCATCGTGGTGGACGGCGCCGAAGGCGGCACCGGCGCCGCGCCGCTGGAGTTCACCGACCACGTGGGCGCGCCGCTGCAGGAAGGGCTGCTGCTGGTGCACAACACGCTGACGGGCCTGGGCCTGCGCGAGCGCGTGAAGATCGGCTGCGCCGGCAAGGTGATAGGCGCCTTCGACATCGCACGCGCCATGGCGCTGGGCGCCGACTGGTGCAATGCGGCGCGCGGCTTCATGTTCGCCCTGGGCTGCATCCAGGCCCAGACCTGCCACACCGGCGCCTGCCCCACGGGCGTGACGACGCAAGACCCGCAGCGCCAGAAGGCCCTGGTGGTGCACGACAAGACGGAACGCGTGTTCCGCTTCCACCGCAACACGCTGGAAGCGCTGAAGGAACTGGTGCAGGCCGCCGGGCTGCAGCACCCGCGCGAGATCAGCGCCAGCCACATCGTGCGCCGCCGCGCCGACCACAGCGTGCGCCTGCTCGCCAACGAGCTGGCTTTCGTGCAGCCGGGCGCGCTGCTGGCCGCCATCGCCGGGCAGGCGCCCTGGCCGCACAAGGTTTACGAGCTGTATTGGCCGCTGTCGAGGAGCGACAGCTTCGCGCCGGCTTCGCGGAGCGACAGCCTCAGCGAGGCCGTGCCATCTTGAACAGCTGCGCCGGCGTCACGTCGAAGTAGTCGGCCGGGCCGCCGCCGCGCAGGATGTGCTGCGCCCCGGCGGTGTCGTACACGCCTTGCACCAGCAGCGCCTGGGCGATGTGCACCTTCACCACCTCGCCCATCGTCAGCCAGGCGCCGGCGGGGCTGCCGTCGGCGCCTTGCAGGGTGATGATCTGCGTCACCTTGCACTCGAAGGCCACCGGGCTTTCGCCCACGCGCGGCACGGCCACCACGTCGCTGGGCACCGGCGTCAAACCGGCGAGCTGGAATTCATCCACCTCGGGCGGCACGGCGGCGCAGGTGGCGTTCATGGCCTCGGCCAGCGGGCGTGTCACCAGGTTCCAGACGAACTCGCCAGTGGCGCGCGCGTTGCGCAGGCTGTCTTTTTCGCTGGTGCTGGAAAAGCCGATGAGCGGCGGCGTGTAGTTGAAGGCGTTGAAGAAGCTGTAGGGCGCCAGGTTCAAGGTGCCGCAGGCCGCACGCGTGCTCACCCAGCCGATGGGCCGCGGGCCCACGATGGCGTTGAAGGGGTCGTGCGGCAGGCCGTGGCCCACCCGCGGCTCGTAGCTGTGCAGCCGGGTGTGCAGGGGCAGTGCCGTCATGGCCAGCCGCCGGGGGTTCAGGCCGCCGGGGGTGCGGAATCGACGAAGCTCGGCCGCGCGGCCAGCTTGTCGTAGAGCTTGTGCAGGTTGGGGTGGCTGTCGCGCCAGGCGATGGCCGCAAAGCGGAAATCGAGGTAACCCAGCGCGCAGCCCACCGCCACGTCGGCCAGGGTGAGGTGGTTGCCGGCGCAATAGGGCTTGTCGCCCAGGCCCAGGCTCATGGACTTCAGTGCCTGGTGCACGGCGCGCATCTGGCGGTCTATCCAGGCTGGCGAGCGCTGTTCGTCGCTGCGGCCGTCCCAGGTGGCTTCCAGGCGCGCCGAGACGGCGGCATCCAGCACGCCATCGGCCAGCGCTTCCCAGGTGCGCACCTCGGTGCGCTCACGGCCCGAAGGCGGGATGAGCTTGCCCACGGGCGAGAGGGTGTCGAGGTACTCGACGATGACGCGGGAATCGAAGATGGCTTCGCCACCATCCAGCACCAGGCAGGGCACCTTGCCCAGCGGGTTGCTCTTGACGATGTTGTCGTTGCCCCAGACGTCTTCCAGCACCAGCTCGCAGTCGAGCTTCTTCTCGGCCATCACGACGCGCACTTTGCGCACGTAGGGGCTGGTGAGTGAACCGATGAGTTTCATGGTGTGCTGCGCTGTGCGCTGTTGGCCTGTGCTCTTCCCTGGCGCTCCCCGGGGGTCGAGTTCATTCTAGCGACGGGGCCTGCTCGGGCCGGGCCGGGGGCGCAGGGGGTGGTGTGGCGTGCGGCCCACGGGTGAAATCCACCGCTGCCGGCCGGCCCGGCAGCGCCAGTTCGGCCACGGCCGGGGCCATGCGCGAGAGCACCGCGCCCGCGCGCACCACGCACAGCCGCTGCGCGCGCAGGCGCAGCGCCTCTTCGGGGCTGCGCGCCTGCAGCAGCACGAAATCAGCCCGGCAGCCCACCTCCAGCCCATAGCCTTCCAGGCCCAGGATGCGCGCGTTGTTCACCGTCACGGCGTCGAAGCAGGCGCGCTGGCCGGCCGAAGACGTCATCTGCGCCACGTGCAGGCCCATGGCCGCCACTTCCAGCATGCAGGCCGAACCCAGCGGGTACCAGGGGTCGAGCACGCAGTCGTGCCCGAAGCCCACGTTCACGCCGGCCGCCAGCAGCTCGGGCACGCGCGTCATGCCGCGGCGCTTGGGGTAGGTGTCGTGCCGGCCCTGCAGGGTGATGTTGATCAGCGGGTTGGCCACCACCGCCACACCGGCCTCGGCCAGCAGCGGCAGCAGCTTGCTGACGTAGTAGTTGTCCATCGAATGCATCGAGGTGGCGTGCGAGGCCGTCACGCGCCCCTGCAGGCCCAGGCGCTGGGTGTGGAAGGCCAGGGTCTCGATGTGTCGCGACAGCGGGTCGTCGCTCTCGTCGCAATGCATGTCCACGCGCAGGCCGCGCGCGGCGGCCAGTTCGCACAGGATCTGCACGCTGCGCGCGCCTTCTTCCATGGTGCGCTCGAAGTGCGGAATGCCGCCCACCACCTGCACGCCCAGGTCGAGCGCGCGCTGCAGGTTCGAAAGCGCGCCGGGCGCACGCAGCAGGCCGTCTTGCGGAAAGGCCACGAGCTGCAGGTCGAGGTAGGGCGCCACCTGGCGCTGCACCTGCAGCAGCGCGCGCACGGCCAGCAGGCGTTCGTCGCACACGTCCACGTGGGTGCGGATGGCGAGCAGGCCGCGCGCCACGGCCCAGTCGCAGTACTGCAGGGCGCGTTCGGCGGTGGCCTCTTCGGTGAGCAACGGCTTGAGTTCGCCCCAGAGCTGTATGCCTTCGAGCAGCGTGCCGCTGGTGTTGGTGCGCGGCAGGCCGTGGCTGAGGGTGCTGTCGAGGTGGAAATGCGCATCCACCAGCGGCGGGCTGAGCAGCCAGCCCCGGGCATCGATCACCTCTGCGCCCGCTGGCGCCGGCAGCCCCGGCCCCAGCGCGCGGATGCGGCCGCCTTCGGCCAGCAGGTCTTGCCCCTGCCGGCCGTCGGGCAGCGTGGCGTTGCGGACGAGCAAGGGGGCGTTCGGTGTCATGGGCACGGGCATGCAAGGCAGATGCCAGCGGGCCCGCCGGCCAGCGCCCAGCATAAGGCGCAACAGCGCCTTGCCAGGAACGGTGACATTGCACGCCACCACAGGGTCTGGGGCGGCTTGTCAGGCCCGGCCAAGAGGCGCACACTGGGTTCGCGGCCGGTTCGCTTTTTCACCGGGCCGCACCGACCTCTCGGTTTCCCGTGCCTTGCACTTTTCCTCTCTCTCCCACTCCCCCAACCCCCCGTTCCACGGGCCTGCGTTTCTCCGCGCCGGCGGTGTTGCCGTCGGCATCTTGCCCACCCTCGCAAAGGAGGTTCCGATGAATTTGACGATCAGCGGCCATCACCTGGATGTCACCCCGGCTCTACGTGAGTACGTGCTCACCAAGCTGGAACGCGTGACGCGGCACTTCGACCAAGTCGTGGATGTGACCGTTTTGCTGACCGTGGAAAAGAACAAGGAGAAGGACCGGCGTCAGAAGGCGGAGGTGACGCTGCACGTCAAGGGCCGCGACATCTTCTGCGAGCAGCAGCACGAAGACCTGTACGCCGCCATCGACCAGCTGATGGACAAGCTCGATCGCCAGGTGGTGCGCCACAAGGACCGCGTGCAGGACCACCACCACGCCAGCGCCAAACGCCTGGACCTGCCCGCCCTGTAAGTTGCGCGGGGCCATGCCGGCCCCTTGTCCTGGACGGCTCCGGGCTTCGGCCCCGGGCCGTTTTGCATGGTGGGGGCGGTGTTGCTGCAGCGCCGCATCCGCCGCGAATTCCACCCGATTCAGGGCCCTCTTCCGTGGCAGGGTTCAGGAAGCGAGGTCTATGATCCGCCCTCCTTTTGCAACACCCGTGCGTGCTGCGGCGGCCTTGGCGGCCGTGGCACCGGGTCTGGCCTGATGAACCGTCTCGCTGCTATCCTGCCCGCCAGCAATGTGCTGGTGAATGTGGATGCGACCAGCAAGAAGCGCGTCTTCGAGCAGGCCGGTCTGCTGTTCGAGAACCAGCACGCCATCGCGCGCAGCACGGTGACCGACAACCTCTTCGCGCGTGAACGTCTGGGCTCCACCGGCCTGGGGCATGCGGTGGCCATTCCGCACGGCCGCATCAAGGGCCTGAAGAACCCGCTGGCCGCCGTGGTGCGCGTGCAGCAGCCCATCCCCTTCGACGCGCCCGACGACGAAGCCGTCGCGCTGCTGATCTTCCTGCTCGTGCCCGAGGCTGCCACGCAGCGGCACCTGGAAATCCTGTCGGAAATCGCCGAGATGCTGAGCGACCGCGAACTGCGCGAGCGCCTGAAGACCGAACCCGAAGCCGCCGGCGTGCACAAGCTCATTTCCGACTGGGAACCGCTGAAATCGGTGGCTTGACGTGAAGCCCACGTCGATCAGCGCTGAGGCGCTGTTCGAAGCCCACCGCACCACGCTGCGCTGGGAGTGGATCGCCGGCCACGCCCACCCCGACCGGCGCTTCGACGACGCCGCCGTGCTCGATGCGCGCAGCGCGGCCGACCTCGTGGGCTACCTGAACTACATCCACCCCTACCGGGTGCAGATCGTCGGGCGGCGCGAGGTGGCCTACCTGCTGGCCAGCTCGGCCGAAGACCAGGAAAGGCGCATCTCGCGCATCGTCACGCTGGAGCCGCCGGTGCTCATCGTCGCCGACGACCAGGTGCCGCCCGACCGCCTGGTGGCCATGTGCGACCGCGCCGAGATCCCGCTCTTCGTCACGCGGGAATCGGCCGGCCACGTCATCGACGTGGTGCGCGGCTACCTGGGCCAGCACTTCGCCGAGCGCACCACGCGCCACGGCGTGTTCATGGACATCCTGGGCCTGGGCGTGCTGCTCACCGGCGAAAGCGGCCTGGGCAAGAGCGAACTGGGGCTGGAACTCGTCAGCCGCGGCCACGGCCTGGTGGCCGACGACGCGGTGGACATCTACCGCATCAGCCAGACGGCGCTGGAAGGCCGCTGCCCCGAACTGCTGCAGAACCTGCTGGAAGTGCGCGGCATCGGCCTGCTGGACATCAAAGCCATCTTCGGCGAGACCGCGGTGCGCCGCAAGATGCGGCTGAAGCTCATCGTGCACCTGGTGCGCAAGGAAACGATGGAGCGCGAGTTCGAGCGCATTCCCTACGAGCCGCTGAACGAAGACGTGCTGGGCCTGCCGGTGCGCAAGGTGGTGATTGCCGTGGACGCCGGCCGCAACCTGGCGGTGCTGGTGGAAGCCGCCGTGCGCAACACCGTGCTGCAGCTGCGCGGCATCGACACCTACCAGGACTTCATCAAGCGCCACCAGGCCGCGATGGAGCAGGGCAGCCCCGACTAGGCCGCGCTGCCGGCCCGCCCGGCAGCGCGCTACTTCGCCTGGCGGCGCTCGCAGCCGGCCTTGGTGCAGCGGGCGTAGAGCGAGAGCGAATGCTCCTGCAGCTCGAAGCCGCGAGAGATGGTCACGGCACGCTGGCGCTGTTCGATCTCGGCGTCGTAGAACTCTTCCACGTGGCCGCAGTCCAGGCACACCAGGTGGTCGTGGTGCTCGCCCTCGTTCAGCTCGAAGACGGCCTTGCCGCTTTCGAAGTTGCTGCGCGTCAGCAGGCCGGCCTGCTCGAACTGCATCAGCACGCGGTAGACGGTGGCCAGGCCGATGTCGGCACCTTCGTTGAGCAGGGCCTTGAACACGTCTTCGGCCGTCATGTGGCGGCGTGCGGTGTTCTGGAAGACTTCAAGTATCTTGATGCGCGGCAGCGTGGCCTTCAGGCCGCTGCTCTTCAGTTCGTCCATGCGCGTCATCACCATCTCCCTGGCAGGCGCGGGCGCGAAACACACCCCTCGCTAGAATGCAAACATCATAGCCAGCCCAGCCGCGTTGCCAGCGTTGCCGCCCATGCGCCACCCGATCTTTCTTCTGTGCACCGTGCTCGGCGCCAGCCTGCTGACGGGCTGCGAATCTCTGCAACGCACCGACAGCCTGTTCGGCATCATCACGCCCTACCGCATCGACATCGTGCAGGGCAATGCCATCACCCAGGAGCAGGCCGCGCTCATCAAGCCCGGCCTGAGCCGGCTGCAGGTGCGCGACGTGCTCGGCACGCCGCTGCTCACCGACCCCTTCCACGCCAACCGCTGGGACTACATCTTCACGCTGCGCCGCCCGGGCACCGAAGCGCAGCGCCGCAGCGTGGTGGTGGTGTTCGAGGGCGATGTGGTGAAGAGCATCGAGGCCCCGGATTTGCCCTCTGAACGCGAGTTCGTGGCCTCCATCAGCCGCTTCACCGACATCCGTGCACCGAAGCTCGAGCTGAGCGAAGCCGAACGCGCGGCACTGCCCATCCCGCCGCGGCGCGAGGCGCCGGCCGCCGAGCCCATGGGCCCGGTGCGCGAATACCCGCCGCTGGACAAGAGCTGACGGTGGCGGGCGAGCACCGCACCGCCGTCGCCATCGCCGGCGATGAACCGATTGCCGTCGCCGTGGCCGGCGAGAAACCGATCACCGTCGCCGTGGCCGGCGCCGGGGGCCGCATGGGCCGCATGCTCATCGACGCCGTGCTCGCCAGCCCCGGCCTGCGCCTGAGCGGCGCGCTCGACGTGCCGGGCAGCCCCGCCCTGGGCCAGGACGCCGGTGCCCTGTCGGCCATGACGGCGGGCCGGCCCACCGGCGTGGCCATCACGGCCGACCTGCACACCGGCCTGGCCGGCGCGCAGGTGCTCATCGACTTCACCCGCCCCGAAGGCACGCTGGCCCATCTGGCGGTGTGCCGTGAACTGGGCGTGCGCGCGGTCATCGGCACCACGGGCTTCACGGCGGCGCAGAAAGCCGAGATCGCGGCCCACGCGGCGCAGCAGGCCACCGTGTTCTCGGCCAACATGAGCGTGGGCGTGAACGTGATGCTGCGCCTGCTGCGCGACGCCGCGCTGGCGCTGGGCCCGGGCTACGACATCGAGGTGGTGGAAGCCCACCACCAGCACAAGGTGGATGCCCCCAGCGGCACCGCGCTGGCCATGGGCGAGGTGCTGGCCGCCGCGCGCGGCACCACGCTGGAAGCCGACGGCGTGTTCACCCGCCATGGCCACACCGGCGAACGCGCGCCGGGCAGCATCGGCTTTGCCACCGTGCGCGGTGGCGACATCGTCGGCGAACACACCGTTCTGTTCTGCGGCACCGGCGAACGCATCGAGATCGCCCACAAGAGCAGCAGCCGCGCCAACTACGCCGATGGCAGCCTGCGCGCCGCGCGCTTCCTGGCGGCCTTGCCGGCGGGGCAAGCCGGGCTCTACGGCATGGCCGACGTACTCGGCCTGGCCTAGCTGGCCCGGCCACCTCCAGCCCCATGGAAGGCCTGAGCACTTACTGGAACGCCAGCGACGGCGTGGGCCGCGCGGTGGCGCTGCTGCTGCTGGCGATGTCGGTGGCCGCCTGGGTGCTGATCTTCTGGAAGGGCTGGCTGCTGCGCCGGGCGCAGGCCGACATCGCGCGCGCGGTGCCCGCTTTCTGGGACGCCGCCACGCTGGAGGACGGCCGCGCGCGCCTGCAGGCGCTGGACCGCGAACAGCTCCTCGTGGCCCTGCTGGATGCCGCGACGGCCCGCCCCGCCGCCGGCACGCTGGAAGGTGCGGGGCAGGCCGGTTCGCAGCTGACGCGCCGGCTGCGCGACGCGCTGCACCGCAACCTGGCCCACCTGCAATGGGGCCAGGTGCTGCTGGCCAGCGTGGGCAGCACCGCGCCTTTCGTCGGGCTGTTCGGCACCGTCTGGGGCATCTACCACGCGCTGGCGGCCATCGCGGCGGCCGGCGGCATCACCATCGACAAGGTCAGCGGCCCCATCGGCGAGGCCCTCATCGTCACCGCCGCCGGCATTGCCGTGGCCGTGCCGGCGGTGCTGGCCTACAACGTCTTCGGCAAATGGGTGGCAGCCTGCGAGGCCGAGCTCGAAGGCTTCGCGCACGACCTCAGGGAAATGATGGAGCCCCCGACCTCGCTGCGCTCGGTACCCCCCGAGGGGGCCGTCCCCCAGCGGCCCGGCGGAGCCGGTTCCGCGGGGGGAAGCTTGATCGAAGCGGCAGGGCGTTGAGATGAGCTTCGGAAGGCTAGAAGGCAAGCCCGGCTCACGCCCGATGAGCGAGATCAACATGACACCGCTCATCGACGTGATGCTGGTGCTGCTGGTCATCTTCATCATCACCGCGCCGCTGATGGCCAGCAGCCTGAAGCTCGAACTGCCCAAGGCCGAAGCGGGCGGCCCCAGCGAAGCGCAGGCCATCGTGGCCCTGGCCATCGACGCCGAAGGCAACCTCTACCTGGGTGAACGCAAGCTGGAAACCGCGCAGGCCCAGGCGCTGATCACCCAGAGCGCGAGCGAGGCCGCACTGCGCGACCCGAACACCGAAGTGCAGCTGCGCGCCGACAGCCGCGTGCCCTATGGCCGCGTGGCCGAGGTGATGGGCTGGGTGCAGGCCGCGGGGCTGAGCCGCATCGGGCTCGTCACCGAAGCGGGCAGCACGGCCGCGAAGTAGCGCAGGGTGAGGGCTGCACGGCAGCCTGCCGTCAACGCCCTCCAGGCACCAAGGCCGCTTCGTAGAATCGGCCCATGAACGAAAAATACGTCCCCGCCGAGGTGGAAGCGGCCGCGCAGGCGCACTGGTTGGCCAGCGGTGCCAGCACCGTCACCGAAGACGCCTCGCGCCCCAAGTTCTACGCCTGCAGCATGCTGCCCTACCCCAGCGGCAAGCTGCACATGGGGCATGTGCGCAACTACACCATCAACGACATGATGGCGCGCTACCTGCGCATGAAGGGCTACAACGTCCTCATGCCCATGGGCTGGGACGCCTTCGGCCTGCCGGCCGAAAACGCCGCCATGGCCAACCACGTGCCGCCTGCGGCCTGGACCCGCGCCAACATCGCCGACATGAAGGCCCAGATGCAGCCGCTGGGCCTGGCCTTCGACTGGAGCCGCGAGCTCGCCACCTGCGACGCCAGCTACTACAAGTGGAACCAGTGGTTCTTCCTGAAGATGCTGGAAAAGGGCATCGCCTACAAGAAGACGCAGATCGTCAACTGGGACCCCATCGACCAGACGGTGCTGGCCAACGAACAGGTGGTGGACGGCCGCGGCTGGCGCAGCGGCGCCATCGTGGAAAAGCGCGAGATCCCGGGCTACTACCTGGCCATCACGCAGTACGCCGATGAACTGCTCAGCGGCGTGAACGACCCCGCCGCGCCGCACTACCTGGCCGGCTGGCCCGAGCGCGTGCGCCTGATGCAAGAGCACTGGATAGGCAAGAGCGAAGGCGTGCGCTTCGCTTTCCCGCACCGCATCCACGACGCCGACGGCCAGCCCGTGCAGGGCGGCCGGCTGCATGTCTTCACCACGCGCATCGACACGCTGATGGGCGTGACCTTCTGCGCCGTGGCCCCCGAACACCCGCTGGCGCTGCTGGCCGCCGCCACGCAGCCCAAGGTGGCGGCCTTCATCGAAGAGTGCAGACGAGGTGGCACCACCGAAGCCGAGCTGGCGCTGAAAGATAAAGCCGGCCTGCCGCTGGGCCTGCACGTGCAGCACCCCATCACCGGCCAGGACGTGCCCGTGTGGGTGGGCAACTACGTGCTGATGGGCTATGGCGACGGCGCCGTGATGGGCGTGCCCGCGCACGACGAACGCGACTTCGCCTTCGCGAAGAAGTACGGCATTCCGATGCTGCAGGTGGTGGCCATCGACGGCGAGACCTTCAGCTACGACCACTGGCAGGAGTGGTACGCCGACAAGACCCGCGGCCACACCGTCAACAGCGAGAACTACAGCGGTCTCAGCCACAAGGTGGCGGTGGACGTCATCGCCGCGGCGCTGGTGGAGCGCGGCCTGGGCGAGAAGCAGACCACCTGGCGCCTGCGCGACTGGGGCATCAGCCGCCAGCGCTACTGGGGCACGCCCATTCCCATCATCCACTGCGATGACTGCGGCAGCGTGCCCGTGCCCGAGCAGGACCTGCCCGTCCTGCTGCCCGAAGACCTGGTGCCCGATGGCAGCGGCAACCCGCTGAACAAGTGCGAGAGTTTCCTGAACGTGCCCTGCCCGAAGTGCGGCAGACAAGCGAAGCGCGAAACCGACACCATGGACACCTTCGTCGACAGCGCGTGGTACTACATGCGCTATGCCTGCCCGGGCAGCGACGACGCCATGGTGGACGCGCGCAACGAGTACTGGATGCCGATGGACCAATACATCGGCGGCATCGAGCACGCGGTGCTGCATTTGCTGTACGCGCGCTTCTGGACCAAGGCCATGCGTGATCTTGGCCTGGTGAGCTTCAGCGAGCCCTTCACCAAGCTCTTCACGCAGGGCATGCTGCTCAACGAAAGCTTCTACCGTGAAGAGGCCGGCGGCAAAAAACGCTGGTTCTACCCGAGTGAAGTCGAGGTGCAGTACGACGAGCGCGGCGCGCCGGTCTCGGCCACGGCCAAGGCCGACGGGCTGCCGGTGGCGCTGGGCGGCATCGAGAAGATGTCCAAGAGCAAGAACAACGTCGTCGAGCCCAAGGACATCATCGCCAAGTTCGGCGCCGACACCGCACGCGTGTTCACCATGTTCGCAGGCCCGCCCGACCAAAGCGCTGCCTGGAGCGACAGCGGCGCCGAGGGCAGCTACCGCTTCCTGCGCCGGCTGTGGAACAGCGGCGTGAAGCTGGCACCCCGGCTGGCCACGGCCGCAGCTTCTCCTGCAGACGCCGGCACGGCCGCGACCGCGGAAGGCAAGACGCTGCGCCGCGAGATGCACCTGCTGCTGCGCCAGATCACCAGCGACTTCGACCGCCTGCAATACAACACCGTGATCTCGGGCGCGATGAAGATGCTCAACGCCATCGACGACGCCAAGCTCGCCGACACCCCCGCCGACGCCGCCGTGGCGCAGGAAGCCTTCGGCCTGCTGCTGCGCACGCTGTACCCGGCGGCGCCGCACATCACGCATGCGCTGTGGGAAGACCTGGGCTACGCGCGGCAGCACGGTGAACTGGTGAGCGCGCCCTGGCCGCAGGTGGACGAGGCGGCGCTGGTGCAGGACGAGATCGAACTGATGCTGCAGGTGGGCGGCAAGCTGCGCGGCAGCCTGCGCGTGCCGGCCACGGCCGACCGGGCGCTGATCGAGGCCACGGCCCTGGCCCACCCCGACTTCCTGCGTTTTGCCGAAGGCAAGGCGGCGAAGAAGGTGGTCATCGTGCCCGGGCGGCTGGTGAATGTGGTCGTCTAGGCGCCGGCTGCTGCGCGGGGTGGGCCTGGGCTTGGCCCTGCCCGCGGCAGCGCTGCTGGGTGGCTGCGGCTTCCAGCTGCGCCGCCCACCAGAGCTGCAGTTCCAGAGCATCGCGCTGCTGGGCTTCGCGCCGCGCTCGCCCATGGCCGATGCGCTGCGCGAACAGCTGCGCCTGCAGGTGCGCGTGCTGGAAGCCCCCGAACGTGCGCAAGTGGTGCTGCGCGCGCTGGAAGACCAGCGCGAGCGCAGCGTGGTGGCCAGCACCTCGGCCGCGCAGGTGCGTGAACTGCAGCTGCGCCTGAAGCTCAGCTTCCGCGCCGACACGCCCGCGGGGCGTGAGCTGATCCCGAGCTCGGAACTGCTGCTGCAGCGCGACATGAGCTACAGCGAAACCGCGGCTCTGGCCAAGGAATTCGAGGAAGCCGAGCTCTTCCGCGAGATGCAGGCCGACCTGGTGGGCCAGGTGCTGCGCCGCCTGGCTGCCGTGAAGGTCTGAACGATGCAGATCCGCCCCGATCAGCTGGAAGCCCAACTGGCGCGGGGCCTGAAGCCGATCTACACCATCCACGGCGATGAGCCGCTGCTGGCCCAGGAAGCCGGCGACGCCATCCGCGCCGCGGCGCGCGCTGCGGGCTACACCGAGCGCCAGGTCTTCACCGTCAGCGGCGCGCACTTCGACTGGAGCGGCGTGCTCGGCGCCGCCCAGGCCATGAGCCTGTTCGCCGAGAGGCAGCTCATCGAGATACGCATTCCCTCGGGCAAGCCCGGCAAGGAAGGCAGCGAGATGCTGCAGCGCTATTGCGAAGCGCTGAACGACGACGTGCTGACGCTGGTGACGCTGCCCAAGCTGGACTACCAGCAGCTGAAGGCGGCCTGGTTCACGGCGCTCGACCAGCACGGCGCGCTGCTGCGCGTGGAAACGCTGGAGCGCCAGCAACTGCCCGCCTGGCTGGCGCAGCGCCTGAAGCGCCAGGGCCAGCGTGTGCGCGAAGGCGAAGAAGGCCAGCGCACGCTGGCGTTCTTCGCCGACCGCGTGGAAGGCAACCTGCTGGCCGCCCACCAGGAACTGCAGAAGCTGGCCTTGCTGCATCCGCCCGGCGAGCTGAGCTTCGAGCAGGTGGAAGCGGCCGTGCTGAACGTGGCGCGCTTCGACACCGCCAAGCTCGGCGAAGCCGTGTGGACGGGCAACGTGCCGCGCGCGCTGCGCGTGCTGGACGGCCTGCGCCACGAAGGCGAAGCCGCCGTGCTGGTGCACTGGATGCTGGCCGACGACCTGCGCGGCCTGGCCCGCGCACGTGCCGCGCTGGACGACGGCAAGCCGCTGCCGATGGCCCTGCGCGAAGCCCGCGCCTGGGGGCAGAAAGAGAAGCTCTTCGAACGCGCGCTGCCGCTGCTGGCCGGCCACACGCTGGCCCACCTGCTGGAAGCCGCCAGCATCTGCGACGGCATCGCCAAGGGCCTGAAGCACCCCGAGTGGCCGCACCACCCCTGGGAAGCGCTGCGCCGCCTGGTGCTGATGGCGCTGCAGCACACGCGCCACGGGCTGCCGGCGCGGGCGGCGGCACGCCCGCTGGCGCTGCAGGCCTGAAGCCCGGGCCGGCCCCGACCCCGACGCCGCCCCAAGCCCAGACACCACGCCCGACACCATGGCGCTCTTGCCCCCCATCGCCGAGCTGCGCGCGGCCCTCACGGCCCCTGGCGCCCACGCGGCGCTGATCGAGCGTGTGCTGGCCGAAGCCGGCAGCCCGGCCGCTGAAGCCGTCTACACCGCGCTGCTGCCGGAGGCGGCGCGGGCCGCAGCACAAGCGGCCGATGCCGCCCTAGCCGCCGGCCAGGCGCCCGCGCAGCGGGGCCCACTGGCCGGCCTGCCCGTGACGGTGAAAGACCTCTACGACATCGCCGGCCGCCCCACGATGGCCGGCTCGGTGCTGCGCCAGGATGCACCCGCCGCCACGCAGGACGCCCAGGCCGTGCAGCGCCTGAAGCAGGCAGGCGCCGCCATCACAGGCCTGACGAACATGACCGAGTTCGCCTACTCGGGCGTGGGCCTGAACCCGCACCACGGCACGCCGCGCAACCCCTGTGATGCCGCGCTGGCGCGCATTCCCGGCGGCTCTTCTTCGGGCGCTGCGGTGTCGGTGGCACTGGGGCAGGCCGTGGCGGCGCTGGGCTCGGACACCGGCGGCTCCATCCGCGTGCCGGCGGCGCTGTGCGGGCTGGTGGGCTTCAAGAACACGCAGGCGCGCACGCCGCTGGAAGGTGCATTTCCGCTGAGCTTCACGCTTGACACGGTATGCGCCATGACGCGCTGCGTGGCCGATGCGCTGGTGGTGGATGGCGTGCTGGCCGGCGCGCCGCTGACCGTGCGGCCCCGGCCGCTGCAGGGCCTGCGGCTGGCGCTGCCGCAGACCGTGGTGCTGGACGGGCTGCAGCCGGCCGTGGCGGCGGCTTTCGAGCGCACGCTGCAGCGGCTGTCGCAAGCCGGCGCGCACATCGTGCCGCTGCCGCTGCACGAACTGGCCGAGGTGGCGCAGTTCAATGCCGGCGGCGGCTTCGCGGCGATGGAAGCCTATGCCGTGCACCGCACAGCGCTGGCCACGCAGCGCGAGCGTTTCGACCCCCGCGTGGCGCGGCGCATCGAGATCGGCCGCGCCGCCAGCGCCGCCGACTACATCACCCTGCTGCAGCAGCGGCGCGACTGGATCGCACGCACCACGCAGCGCCTGGCCGGCTTCGATGCGCTGCTGTGCCCCACCGTGCCCATCGTGGCGCCGGCCATCGCCGAGCTGGAAGCCAGCGACGACGCCTTCACGCGCGCCAACGGGCTGCTCTTGCGCAACACGCTGCTCATCAACTTCCTCGATGGCTGCGCCTTCAGCCTGCCCTGCCACGCCCCGGGTGAGCTGCCCGTGGGCCTGATGCTGGCCGCACCGGGCGGGCAGGACGCTGCGCTGGCGGCCGTGGCCCTGGCGGTGGAAGCAGCGCTGGCCACCGCCTTCAACGGCCGCTGAGCGTGCGCCTCTTCGTGCCCGAGCCGCTGCACAGCGGCACCGAATTCAGCCTGCCGCCCGGGCCCACGCGCCACGCCCAGGTGCGGCGTGTGCAGCCCGGTGATGTGCTGCAGCTCTTCGATGGCAGCGGCTGCGACTGGCCGGCCACCGTGCTGGCCGTGGGCCGCCATGAAGTGCGCGTGCAGCTGGGCAGCGCGCAGCCCGTGCAGCGCGAACTGCCACGCGCGGTGACGCTGGCCCTGGCCATGCCGGCCAACGAACGCATGGACGCCCTGGTGGAAAAGGCCACCGAACTGGGCGTGGCGGGCGTTCAACCGCTGATGAGCCAGCGCTCGGTGCTGCGCCTGGCGGGCGAACGTGCGCAGCGCAAGCAGCAGCACTGGCAGGCCATTGCAGAAGCCGCCTGCGAACAGTGCGGCCGCGCGCGCGTGCCGGCCGTGGCGCCTGTGCAAGAGCTGCTGGCCTGGCTGGCTGACTTGCCAGCGGCCGGGGGCCAGGCGCGGCTGCTGCTCAGCCTGCAGGCCGATGCGCGGCCCCTGGCCGCGCTCATGGCGTCGACCGACGTGCCGGGCGATGCCTCAGGCGATGGGCCCGGCCAGACCCCGGTGCTCACCCTCAGCGGCCCCGAAGGCGGCCTTACGCCCGAAGAAGAAGCCGCGGCGCGCAAGGCCGGTTTCCAGCCCGTGGCCCTGGGCCCGCGCGTGCTGCGTGCCGACACCGCACCCCTGGCCGTGCTGGCCTGGCTGGGGCTGGCCCAGCCCTTCGAAGCCTTGGATTGACAGAGCCGCAAGCTCAGGCACAGTGCGCCGGGCTGCGGCAACCGCCGCAGCCCCGAACTTCCCAACACTTCAGGAGCGATTCATGGGCTTGTTAGATGCCGTCGTCGGCGCACTCGGCAACCAGGCGGGCGGTGCAGGCGCCAACCCCATGCAGGCCATCCTGGCCCTGGTCAACCAGGCGGGTGGTTTGCCGGCACTGCTGCAGAAGCTGCAGCAAGGCGGCCTGGGCGAGGCGGTGAACTCCTGGCTCTCCACCGGCCCGAACCAGGCCGTCTCACCCGACGCGCTGGGCCAGGCGCTGGGCGGCGACACCGTGGCCGGCTTCGCCCGCCAGCTGGGCATCGACCCCCAGCAGGGCCTGGGCATGCTGTCGCAGCTGCTGCCGCAGGTGGTGGACCAGCTCAGCCCGCAAGGCCAGTTGCCGGCCGGCCTGCAGAACGGCCAGCTCGACCTGGGCAGCCTGCTGGGCGGGCTGATGGGCGGTGCCGGCGGCGGCGCGGCAAGCCAGGGCGGCGGTGCCGACCTCGCCGGCATGCTGGGCGGGCTGCTGGGCAAGCGCTGACGGCTAGGGCGCTTCGGCCTTCCGGCCGAAAGCCGGGTCGATGCGCAGCAGCAGCACGGCGGCGAACGAGGGGATCGTGGCCACGCAGGTCCAGATGAAGAAGTTCGTGTAGCCCAGCTGCTCCTGCAGCCAGCCCGCCCACATGCCCGGCAGCATCATGCCCAGCGCCATGAAGCCGGTGCACAGCGCGTAGTGCGCGGTCTTGTTCGGGTTCTCGCCGCCGGCGCCATCGGTGCCGGGCTGGCCGTCGTGGCCGCCGGCGATCATCAGCATGTAGACCATGTAGGCCGTGAAGCCCAGGCCGTAGCCGAACTGCTCGGTGGCGATGGCCGCGGCCACCGGCACCAGCCCGGCCGGCTGCCAGACGGCCAGCGCGATGTACACGGTGTTGGGCAGGTGCATGCACAGCACCAGCGGCCACAAGAGCTTCTTCAGGCCGCCGCGGCTGATGAGCCAGCCGCCCAGCAGCCCGCCCACGGTGAGCGCAGCCACGCCGAAGGTGCCGTAGGCGATGCCCACGTCCTGCGTGCTCAGCCCCAGGCCGCCGGCTTCGCGCGGGTCGAGCATGAAGGGCGTCACCAGCTTGAGCAGCTGCGCTTCGGCAAAGCGGTACAGCAGCAGGAAGACGAGGATGCGCAGCACGCCCGGGCGGCGGAAGAAGGCCACGAAGACGGCCGCGAAATCCGCGAAGAAGGTGCGGCTGCGCGGCACCGGCCGGTCGCTGGCCGGGCGTGGCAGCACGAAGTGGTGCCACAGCGCAACGGCAACGAAGAACACCGCCATCAGGCCGAACACCCAGGCCCAGGCGGTGGCCACCTGCCCCGTGGTCTTCTGCAGGTGGCCGGCCAGATAGACCAGCCCGCCCTGGCCGCCGATCATGGCCAGCCGGTAGCAGGTGCTGCGCACGCCGACGAAGGCGGCCTGCTGCGAGGGCGGCTGCGCCAGCATGTAGAAGCCGTCGGCAGCGATGTCGTGCGTGGCCGAGGCGAAGGCCAGCAGCCAGAAGAGCACCAGTGTCATCTGCAGGAAGGCGGGCGCGGGCACTGCCAGCCCCACCATGCCCAGCAGCGCGCCCACGGTGAACTGCAGGCCGACGATCCAGCGCCGCTTGGTGCCCAGCAAATCGACCACCGGGCCCCACAGCGGCTTGATGACCCAGGGCAGGTAGAGCCAGCTCGTGAGCAGCGCGATGTCGGTGTTGCTGACGCCCAGGTTCTTGTACATCACCACGGCCAGCGTCATCACCACCACATAGGGCAGGCCCTGGGCGAAGTACAGCGGCGGAATCCAGCGCCAGGGGTGGTTGACCAGGGCGGCGGTCGCCGGGGGTGCAGAAGGGGCAGCAGGGGTCAAGGGCGTGGCCGGAGGTTCAAGGTCGCCATGTTCACACGGTTCGGCAAGGCCTCGGCACCGGGGGCCGCACCAGACACTGTTGTACGGACGCCGCAACTCCCGCAGTTGAGGGCGCGAGGCGCAGGAACATTGGTTATCACCGATGGGCCGCCTTATCCTGGACGGCAACACTGTTGCAGGGTGTGATTCAAGCCGACCCGCGCGAAGACCGGGCGCTTGAGCAATGACTTCGAGGAACCACGGATGAAACTGAAGACCGTCGTCGGCAGCCTGGCTTTGCTGGGCCTTGCAACCCATGCCCTGGCGCAAGCGCCGTCGCCCTCGCAGCGCATCACGGTCACGGGGTCCAGCATCAAGCGCATTGCGGTGGAAGGCGCGCTGCCAGTGCAGGTGATCACCCGGGCCGAGCTCGACCGCGAAGGCATCACCAGCGCCGAGCAACTGATTCTTCAGCTCTCCACCAACGGCAGCGGCCTGGACAACCTGGCCAGCAACGCCGACGTGGTGGGCGGTGCGCAGCGCGGCAACAACGGCGCCAGCAGTGCCAACCTGCGCGGCCAGGGCAGCAATGCCACGCTCATCCTGCTGAACGGCCGCCGCGTGGCGGCCCACGGCCTGAACGGCGGCACGGTCGACCTGAACCAGATTCCGATGTCGGCGGTGCAGCGCATCGAAGTGCTGAAGGACGGCGCTTCGTCCACCTACGGCACCGACGCCGTGGGCGGCGTCATCAACTTCATCCTGCGTACCGATTACACCGGTCTGTCGGTGCAGGCGGTGGCCGACATCCCGCAGAAGAGCGGCGGCGAGATCTACCGCGCCAGCGTGCTGGGCGGGCTGGGCAACCTCGACACCGACGGCTTCAACTTCATGGCCTCGCTGTCCTACAGCGACAACAAGGCGCTGCGCGGCGACCAGCGCGATTTCGTCAACACCTTCCAACCCAACCGCGGCCTCAGCGTCGACACGCGCGGCACGCCGCACGCCACCATCTTCCCGCTGGCCGGCACGCTGTTTCCCACCGCCGCCAGCACGCCCCTGAACCCCAACGGCACGACGGCGCAGCCCAACTACAGCGGCGGCATCAACGTGCTGGACCTGCCCGGCGGCCCGGGTTGCGGCGCCATCCCCGGCATGGCCCCCTACGACGAGCGCCTGTGGGATGTGCCTTCGGCCGCCCTGGCCTGCGCCTGGGACACCGGCCGCGCCGCGGTGCTGCAGCAGCCCATCGACACGCTCACCTTCGTGGCGCGGGGCGCGTTCAAGCTGGGCGGCGGTCATCTCATCACCGCCGAAGCCACAGGCTCGAAGGCCGATTCGGCCAAGCGCTTCTCGAACCTGCAGCTCATACCCAACACCACCACGCAGCAGTTGCGCTTCCCGCGCAACGCCGATTCGGCGGCCGCCTATGACGCGGTGTTCAACCGCCTGGTGGCGGCTTTCCCGGCTCTGGAAGCGCAGCGCAGCCTGAACCTGCCGCTGGCTTACCGCTGGCGCTGCATGGAATGCGGCCCGCGCGAAATCACCACCACCACGGAAACACGCCGGCTGTTCGCCGGCATCGAAGGCCCGCTGTTCGGCTGGGACTACCGCGCCGGTATCGCCCAGGCCACGAGCGAGAGCAAGTCGACCCTGGGCGGCGGTTACTACTTCCGCGGCACCACGGGCACCGGCGCCTCGGACGGCGGGCCCGGCATCATTCCGGCGCTGAACACGGGTCGCATCAACGTCTTCCTGCTGCCTGGGCAGACCCAAAGCGCCGCCGGCCTGGCCGAGCTGGAAGCCGCCTCGGCGCGCGGCACCGTGCTGTATGGCGGCGAGTTCACGCTCACGCAGGTGGATTTCACCGCCTCGGGGCCGCTGTACAAGCTGCCCGCCGGCGACGTGCTGGCGGCCGTGGGTGTCGACCTGCGCACCGAGAAGTACAGGTTCAACGGCGACGAACGCGAGGCGGCCAACCGCCGCGTCATCCTGGCCGCGCCCTTCGACGACGGCAACGCGCTGCAAGGCGTGGAGCGCGACGTGAAGGCCGTGTTTGCCGAAGTCATCGTGCCCATCACCAAGGACCTGGAAACCACGCTGTCGGCGCGCCAGGACGACTACGACGGCTTTGGCAGCACCACGAACCCGAAGGTCTCGGCGCGCTGGAAGGCGCTGGACACGCTGCTGTTCCGCGCCTCTTACAGCACGGGCTTCCGCGTGCCCACTTTCAACCAGCTGTACAACGGCTTCAGCTCGGCGGAATACACCGGCGCCGATGTCGCCGACCCGCGCATCTGCCCCGGCGGCCGCGTGGACACCACGCGGCCCGGTTGCGCGGCCATCCGGCCGCTCATCATCAGCGGCGGCAAACCCGACCTGGGGCCGGAAGAGGCCGAAATGGCCAGCGCCGGCTTCGTGTTCGAGCCCACGCCCAACATCTCCATCGGCATGGACTGGTGGAGCATCAAGCGCGAAGGCACCATCCAGCTGCTGGCCCTGCGCACCCTGCTGGAGAACGTGAACCTCTTCCCCGAGCGCTTCGGCGTCGACAACACCGGCCGCCTGGTGATCGACCAGCGCTGGCTGAATGCGGGCGAGACCGAAACCGAGGGCGTCGAGGTCAGCCTCAAGGGCGGCTTCAGCGCGCTGGGCGCCCGCTGGACGGCTGGCCTGGAAGGCACCTACCTGCTGAAGAAGCGCTCGCGCGTCTTGGCCAGCGCACCTTTCGGGCCCAGCGAAATCGGGCAGTTCAGCTTTGCCGGCGACCTGGGCCTGCGCTGGAAGCACACGGCCAGCCTGAGCTACAAGCGCGGCGACTGGGCCAGCACCTTCAGCCAGGTCTACAAGAGCGGCTACAACAACCAGGTGCTGCCGGGCGTGGCCTCGGGGCGCGTCTCGCCGCCTGACTTCAATGCCAAGGTGGCGGCCTACACCACCTACAACCTGAGCGCCACCTACACCGGCATCAAGAACCTCAGCATCACCGGGCTGGTGAAGAACGTGTTCGACAAAGACCCGCCGTTTGCCATCACCTACGACAGCAACTTCGGTTCGGGCAGCAGCTGGGAGCCCCGCGTGGCCGACCCTCGCGGCCGCGCCTTCGTGGTGAACCTGGAGTACCGGTTCTTCTGAACCTGCACCGAAGAGAAGCCGATGGGGCCTCGTGAGAGGCCCCGTTTTTTTCAGAAGCCCGGCCCGTGAGGGCTCCGGCACCGGCGCCGAAGGAAACCCCGCCATGCAACCCCACCACGCCTTTGCCGAAACCCTGCGCCAGGCCGTGCTGGCCCAGGACTTCGCCGCCACGCCCGACAGCGCCCAGGCCGGCGCCCCCGTGGGCGTGCACCCCAGCATCGACCTGGCCGTGGTGGCCTTCCCGCCCGACGAACCGCCGCGCTGGGCCAACGTGCTCTTCTCGCGCGAGCACCCGCAGGGCGTGGTGGCGCACATCGGGCGCGAGGCCGGCCCGGTACAGAACATCACCTACCTGCAAGACCTGCAGGGCGCCGACGGCAGCTCCATCGCCTGGGCCCCGGGCGCCGACTGGGCCGCGCTGCCCTGGCAGCCCTTGCGGGCCGCCGTGGGCATCAACGGCAACGCTGGCAGCGCGGCCACCGCCGACAACCTGCGCTTCCCCGCCCCCTACCCCGCTTCACTGCTGAAGCTGCTGGTGGCCGTGGGCCTGGGCCTGGCGCTGGACCGCGGCCTCATCAAGGCCTGGCCCGACGCGCTGGTGCCGATGATCACGCGCAGCGACAACGAGGCCACCAATGCCTGCGTGGCCCAGCTGCATGCCGCAGGCGCCCACACGCTGCTGAACGAACGCCTGGCCGAGCTGGGCCTGGGCACGCTGCAGCTCAACAGCACGAAGCCCGATGGCGGCTGGCGCAATGCCGACGGCGCCGGCGTCGGCCACATCCACATGACCGCCTGGGACACCGTGCGCCTGCTGTGGCTGCTGGACGCCGCCGCACCGCCCCCGCCCTGGCTGCCTTTCGGCATGCGCCTGCTCAGCGACGCCGCGCGGGGCGAGCTGCACGCGGTGCTGCGGCGGCAGAAGCTGGACGAGGTGCTGTCTTCCGGCGGCCTGCGCCGCCACGCCGGCTGGGTGCCCGGCCTGCCCGATGCTCCCAGCTTCGCCCACAAGACCGGCACCACCGAGAACTACGCCGCCGACGCCGGCATCGTGATGGCCGACGGCGCGCACTACCTGGTGGCCGTGCTCACCAGCCTGGGCCGGCGTTATGCGCCGCACGAGGCCTGCGCCACCACCTGGCGCCTGCCGGCCCTGGGCGGCGCGCTGCACCGGCAGTTGGCGCGCTGGTCTTGAGCAGGCGGGGGGAAAATAGCCGGCTCACTGCCGCCCATCCCCACCCATCCCCCCATGACCACAAGCACCCTTGCTGCCCTCGGCCCTGCCGTGGCCACCACCACCCTGCACTCGCTGCCGCTCATCGCCCGCGGCAAGGTGCGCGACCTCTACGCGGTGGGCACAGACCGCCTGCTGATGGTGGCCAGCGACCGCCTCAGCGCCTTCGACGTGGTGATGAAGGCCCCCGTGCCCGGCAAGGGCCGGCTGCTCACCGGCATGGCCCTCTTCTGGTTCGAGCTGCTGAAGGACGTGGTGCCCAACCACCTCACCGGCGAGGCGCCCGAAAGCGTGGTGGCCGCTGACGAAGTGGCCCAGGTGCAGGGCCGCAGCATGCTGGTGAAGCGGCTGCAGCCCCTGCCCTGCGAAGCCGTGGTGCGCGGCTACGTGGCCGGCTCGGGCTGGAAGGAATACAGCAAGAGCGGCACCGTCTGCGGCCAGCCGCTGCCGGCCGGGCTGCAGATGAGCACGCCGCTGGCCGAGCCCATCTTCACGCCCGCCACCAAGGCCGCCGTGGGTGACCACGACGAGAACATCAGCTTCGAACAGCTGGAAAACCTGCTGGGCGCCGAACGCGCGGCCGAGGTGCGCCGCACCGCCATCGCCCTCTACACCAAGGCGCGCGACTACGCGGCGCAGCGCGGCATCGTCATCGCCGACACGAAATTCGAGTTCGGCCTGGACGAAGACGGCCGGCTCACGCTGATGGACGAGGTGCTCACACCCGACAGCTCGCGCTTCTGGCTGGCCGACGAACTGGCGCAGGGCCGCATCACCGCGCTGGACAAGCAGCCGCTGCGCGACTGGCTGGCGTTCACCGGCGTGACCGGCGGGCCCGAGCAGGCGGCGCTCGACCTGCCCGAGGACGTGATCCTCGGCATCCACGAGCGTTATGCGCGTGCGCACACGCTGCTGTGCGGCAGCCGCGAGCAACCGGGCGTGGGGGCCGGCCGATGATCAGCAACCGGCACCTGCGCAGCCACCGCTACACCGGCCTGGAAGGCGGGGCCAGCGTCCCGCGGCTCATCGTCACCGGCGCCGTGCATGGCAATGAAGTGGCCGGCACGAAGGGCATACGCCGCGTCATCGAAGAGCTGGACCGCGGCGAACTGGAAATCGTGCGCGGCACCGTGACCTTCGTGCCGGTGTGCAACCCGCTGGCCTACAACCAGGTGCAACGCATGGGCCAGCGCAACCTCAACCGCCGCCTGCAGCCCACGGCCACGCCGCAAGACTTCGAAGACCGCATCGCCAACGTGCTGTGCCCGCTGCTGGCCGCGCACGACGTGCTGCTCGACCTGCACAGCTTCCGCAGCCCCGGCCGGCCCTTCGTGATGCGCGGGCCGGCCGACAACCACGGCGCGCTCGAACCCTTCGCCCACGCTGCCGCCGAGGCGCGGCTGGCTGCGCACGTGGGCGTGAGCCGCGTCGTCGAAGGCTGGATGAGCGCCTACGCCGCCGGCGTGGCGCGCCGCCGCCAGCAAGGCCTGACGCCCGGCGCGGTGCATGAAGACCCGAGCTACGGCGTCGGCACCACCGAGTACATGCGCGCGCAGGGCGGCTATGGCGTCACGCTGGAATGCGGCCAGCACGACGACCCCGAGGGCGAGCACGTGGCCTACCACGCCATCCGCCAGACCCTGGCCCTGCTGGGCCACACCGACACGCCGCTGGCCCCGCCGGCGCGTCCCTTCGAATGCCTGAAGCTCGCCGAGGTGGTGGACCGCCACGCCGAAGGCGACCGCTTCGCGAAACCCTGGACCAGCTTCGACCCGCTGGCCGAAGGCGAGCTCATCGCCGTGCGTGCCGATGGCAGCGAGCTGCGCGCACCGCAGGCGGGCTACATCGTCTTCCCCGACGTGAAGGCACAGCCGGGGCACGAGTGGTTCTACCTCGCGCAGGCCAGCACGCGCCCCATCGCCTGAGGCGCCTGCGCCGCACGCTCCCCCAGAAGGCGGGGTTCCCTCCGCCGAGGGATGGGAACCCCCACAAGGCGGGCAGATCATCGCGGCCGTTCAGTACAAGAACCGTGCCCTGAGGAGCTGCCATGCAATTCAACGAAAGCCACGAAGGCGACTACCGCATCTACGTGGGCGCCGTCGAGTCCACCCGCGGTGATGGCTACATCGCCGCCATGGTCGTCAAGCGCATGCAGGGCGGCGCCATCGATGCCGGCGTCGCTTTCCGTGACGACAGCCTGGCCTGCGGCTACCGCTGGCCCTCGGCCGACGAAGCGCTGCAGTACGCCATGAACCGCGCGCGCGAGCTCATCCGCAAGCGCTCGCCGGCCCTGACTTGCTGAGTTCGTGCTGAACGCCGGCTGAACGTGCACCACGGCCGCGCCGGATAATGCGGCGCATGGCCAAACAGCGCGTGGTGGTGGGGCTCAGCGGCGGGGTCGATTCCGCCGTCAGCGCCCACCTGCTGAAGGCCCAGGGCCATGAGGTCGTGGGCATCTTCATGAAGAACTGGGAAGACGACGACGACAGCGAGTACTGCTCGTCGAACATCGACTTCGTCGACGCCGCGGCCGTGGCCGACGTGCTGGGCATCGAGATCGAGCACGTCAACTTCGCGGCCGACTACAAGGACCGCGTCTTCGCCGAATTCCTGCGCGAATACAGCGCCGGCCGCACGCCCAATCCCGACGTGCTGTGCAATGCCGAGATCAAGTTCAAGGCCTTCCTCGACCACGCGCTGCGCCTGGGCGCCGAGAAGATCGCCACCGGCCACTACGCCCGCGTGCGTGAAGTGCAGGGCAGCTTCCAGCTGCTGAAGGGCCTGGACCCGGCCAAGGACCAGAGCTACTTCCTGCACCGCCTGAACCAGGCGCAGCTGAGCAAGACGCTGTTCCCCGTGGGCGAACTGCACAAGACCGAGGTGCGGCGCATCGCCGACGAGATCGGCCTGCCGAACGCGAAGAAGAAGGACAGCACGGGCATCTGCTTCATCGGCGAACGGCCCTTCCGCGAGTTCCTGAACCGCTACCTCAGCCAGGAACCCGGCCCGATGCGCGACGACCAGGGCCGCGAGGTGGGCCGCCACGTGGGCCTGAGCTTCTACACGCTGGGCCAGCGCCAGGGCCTGGGCATAGGCGGCAAGAACTTCGAGACCGCGGCCACCGGCCCGGCCGACAAGAGCGCCGGCGAAGGCCAGCACGCCCCCTGGTACGTGGCGCACAAGGACCTGGCCGCCAACACGCTGCACGTGGTGCAGGGGCACGGGCACCCCTGGCTGCAATCGCCCTGGCTCGAGGCCGAAGACCTCAGCTGGGTGGCCGGCCAAGCGCCCGCGCCCGGCGCCCTGGCCGCCAAGACGCGCTACCGCCAGGCCGATGCGCCCTGCACCCTGGCCCTGCCGACCGCCGGCGTGCTGCGCCTGGACTTCGGCACGCCGCAATGGGCCGTGACGCCGGGCCAGAGCGCGGTGCTCTACGACGGTGAGGTCTGCCTGGGCGGCGGTGTCATCGCGCGCACGGCCACGCCGCAGCCGCCGCCGGCCTGGCAGCCCG